>NZ_BAABEZ010000022.1:742383-989492 GCF_039540495.1 Rurimicrobium arvi
TCTGTTTTACGCGGAATGAAGCTGTAGGAATACGCGTAGTTCAGACCGTAGTTAAGGTCAAGGTTGTTTGCCCAGACATGGTTTCCTTTGGTAAAAGTGGTAAATCCGTTGAAGATACCATTGACGGTGAGCGAAGCCAGCTCACCGCCGGCAGCCCAGTTGTGCAGCAGTCCCTGGTTTCCGCCGATATTGAAAATGCCTCCGTAAGTCCATTTCCCCGGAGAATCGGCGGTGCCGTAATATTTGAATTCAGGTTTGGCTTTATCCGAATCGGTGATTACCTGTGCAGATGCGGCAAAAGCGGTGGTGATGCTTAGTAGAAGAAGGGATACGTTTTTCATCTGACGCTATTTTGGTTTGTATTTGGATTGTTTCAGGAACTGATCGGCTTGTTCCGTTGCGAATATCTGTTCGGGTGTCATTTCGGGATGCTCTTTTGCAAATGCTTTTACGATCCGGTAACCGAGCCAGGTGCCGATATTACCGGGGCTCTCAGCAGGCATACCGTTCGTTGTAGGTCCGTACACCACATAGCGACGCATTTTAGACCAGTTCTTTTCGAAAAGCAGATTGTTGGCGGCAAAGAAATTATAGATCATCGCTTCGTTTGCTTCGCACCATTTCAGCTGATCAGCGGTGTAACCGATCCGGTCTTCCGGCTGTACAAATGGCAACATTTTTTCCAGGAAATACTGCTGCTTACCCTTCTGGATCATCATATCCAACAGCGTACGCTCTTCGTCCCGGAAAGGGTGAAAATCAAAATAGATCGTATTGAATACCGATGGCACGATCGATTCCGGACGGAAATTGATCAGCATGTAGTCGGGCTGCCCTACCGATGTGTAGAATGGAAAGTTGCGTCCGAGGAACATGTCCAGTCCGATAGCGATACCTCCCTCGTAAGACACCACGCCCCAGTTTGCAAGGAACGAGTTGAAGTAAATAACGCGGGGGATTTTAAATTCCGGGTAGTAATGCTGCATGTACTGAAACCCTTTCAGGAGGTCTTCGTCTGTTTTCTTCGTATCGGGATAATGAACAGCAATCGTATCGAACAGGTTCCGGTAATCCGGGTAAGTGAGGAAACTGCGCACGCCGCGGGATACTGCCACACTGCTGTCTGTGTAATGGTGCATTACGCCTATGGCCAGTATGGTATCCAGGTAGAAGTCCAGGAATTCGGGATAAGATCCGTACAAATGTTCCAGTCCCGCACTGATATGATTTGAATCTATGGAGATAAAATCCCGATCGAAACGACGTGTCTGCAAATCCACTTTCACCCGGGAAACATCCGGCACGTGCTCAGATGAATTGCCGCCGCCGCAGGCACTCAACCCAAGCAACACGGCAAATACCATTCCCTTTAATAATAGGGTATCTTTATATTGAATACGCAGCATATAGTTCTTTTAAGTTATTAATTTTGACCGCAAAAATAGGTAAGCCCTGCCTGTTATCGAACATATTAAGCAGAATAAAAAAAGATTTCCGACTATGAAAAAACGAAAATTACTTACGCTATGCTGTGCACTGCTTGGCGGATTCCATACCCATGCTCAGACGGGTTATGACCCCGCACCGGAACAGGCTCCAGAAGAAAGGCTCAACCGCCTGCGTATCGGTGCCGTGGTCGCTCCCGGACTAGCCTGGATGAAGCCTTCAGCGGAGAAAGACGGGAACCAGACACAAAGAAGCGCGGGAAATAAGCTCAGCTTCATGTACGGATTGATGTTTGACTATGAATTCGCCGGCAATTACGCTATTTCCACCGGGCTGCAGATCAACAGCACAGGTGGGATTATAGAAACGTCCAACCCATCAGCAGCCGAGTTGTGGGCATCAAAAACACACATGAATTATTCTTTACAGTATATAGAATTACCTGTTGCTATAAAACTGAAGACCGACCGCATCAACAATTTCCGCATTTTCGGACAGGCCGGACTTACCATTGGATTTAACATCGGCAAGAAAGCCACTTATGAAATCGTACAGAAAAACAGCACGCTTGGCGACAGCATTTACAAAACAGACGTGAAGGAAAAGCTGACCGGTGGAATCGGTGTCGTGGCTCCGGTAATGTTCCAGATGAACCTGGGAACCGGTATACAATATGCCGTATCCCAGAACGTCGATGCATACATCGGTGTATTCTTCAATAACGGTTTTGCACCTAATGCCACAGATCCCACTAAAAACAACAAACTTCCGAAGTTTACCGACGGGAATACCCGCATGAACAGCTTTTCGCTGCGCTTAGGATTTTATTTCTGATGATACACCGAAGAGATTTTTGCCGGCCTTGTGCCGGCTTTTTTTTTGAGCAGACGAGGTGATCAGCAACGTATTATTCGCGCTGTCTGTTCACTTTGTAGGTTGCTTCGAGCACATCGTACAATTCCGGATGATGTTCTTGTAACAGCTCCGGCTTCTGGAAGAAATATTCCGATAAAACCGCAAAAAATTCGGCTTCATTAGTACCCGCATAAGGATTAAGATCCGACTCCCCATTGCGGATCTCCCGGATCGTGCGGTGCATCTGCCGCATCCAGGGCTGTATCAGTTCGTGAGGGATCATATACTCAGGAACGCCATCGGTGGCGCCATCTGCTTTATCCAGCAAATGCGCGAATTCATGTATTCCGGTATTGCCGGCGCCATGTTGCTCAAAACCGGCACGCAAAGCAGGTTGCGAAAGGATCATCATACGATGCATTGCGCCGTCTCCGACCATACCGATAACATTACGCTCGGCGTCCTCCATACTGAATTCCTTATTAAATACACCGGGATAAATCAGCACCTCATCGAGGTTATTATAGCCCCAGTCTGTAAAGTGAAAAATAGGAATGATCGCGCTGCATGCCACATACAAACGATCTAAGGAGGTAACGACCACGTCTTTCACGGGAGTGATGCGCGTGGTGTCCAGGAAATGCTGTACCCGCTGCCGGAATAAGGTCTTGCCCGTATCGTCCAGCTCGCGGTAAAAAGCGACATGTTCTTCAAGCTGCCGCTGCATTTCGACCGACGCTTCCGCTGAGACCGGATCTGCACTACCCTTTCTGCGCTTCCGCAGCAACACAATAACAGCCGTAACGACGAGCAATACGATGAGGTATTTCATATTAATATGGTTGCTGTAAAAGTAGGTCTGAAAACAATCCTGGCAACCGCCAGTAAAAACAATAGCAAATCTTTACAGAAATAAGAAGGGCCGACCAGTTGGTCGACCCTTCGGATAAAATATGCAACAAAAGTATTAGCGCTTGCTTACTTTGATCACCTGAGATTGTCCCTGTGCATCGGTTACCTTGATCAGGTAAAGACCGGAAGCACAACCGGACAGGTCAACAGCAGAACCGGAAGCAAGATTTTCTACTTCTTTCACTTTGCGGCCTTCGTTGGAGAATACCGCAACAGCAGTAAGCGCGGAACCATCGCTGGTTGTCAGGTACAATTTGTCTGAAACCGGGTTTGGCTGACAAATCACAGACAGGTTTTGTGCATTGCTGAAGCTCAGCGATCTTACCGGTGAATACGCAACAGAATTGTCGGCTTCTACCATTTTGAGGCGATAGAAGTGAGTTCCGTTGGAAACATTCTGATGCAGGTAAGAATAGTTGTTGGCTTTCGCAAGCTGCGCAGACTGTTCATCCAGTAAAGACCAGGATTTACCATCTGTACCGTGCATCAGCTGATAACGGACACCAGGTGTTTCCACGCCGGTAATCCAGGAGATCAGCGCATTGCGGTCGCCTTGTTTCACAGCAGTAAAGCTGATCAGTTCCACAGGCAGATCCAAAGCATTGATGATCGGAATATTTACCGTTGCGAGGTTGCTGATATTTCCTGTATTGTCAACAGCTGAATACATGAAGGAAATTACCGGAACATAAGCATTGGTATCAGGAGTAAATGCAAGTCGGTTAACCGCAGAAGGAGCGATCACCTGGCCGACTGTTACCGGCACACAACCTGTTGCAGGAGGCGTGGTACAGAGCGTCAGCACACCCTGGTCTGCAGATGGGATTGACTGGATCACATAATTTGCGATCGTTCCGTCAGCATCTGTGGCAGACAGCGGGTTCAGTGTGGAAGCGCCGGACATACGGGAAACACTTGGATTAGAGATATTCAGAGAGAACGGAGGATTGTTCACCACCGGAATGGTAACGGTTCCCGTGTTGCTCAGGTTACTGTCGTTGTCCGTAGCCGTATAAGTGAATGAAGCAACACCCATAAACGATGTGGACGGTGTAAACGTGATAGTCGCAGCCTGTGCAGCAGACATTACCGTACCTACTGTAACCGCGGTACCACAACCGGTAGACGGAGGCGTTACGCAATAAGTAAGAGCACCGTTGTTGCTGGCAGGAATACTTCTGATAGTGTAGTTTGACACCGTTCCGTCCGGATCCGTGGCACTCAGCGCAGAAGTCAGAGCTACCGAACTCGTATTGTTGATCGGAGCGGCATTGTAGCTCAGCGCAACCGGAGGTTCGCCGGAACCGAATGCAGCGGAAACAACAGGGATCGTCACTGATGCAGGCTGGCTTACCAGTCCGTTATCGTCCACAGTCTGGAAATTAAACACATAATTACCCGTGAAACTGCTGTTTGGCAGGAAGTACAAAGTAGCAACCTGTGCAGGGGTAAGACCTGTAACAGGGCCGGAAATTGTAGTGAGCGTGCCCGCAGTACAGGAAGAAGGAGCGGCAGCACAATATTTCAGGGTGCCGGAACCAGCAGCCGGAACGCTGGTGATATTGAAACTTACTACAGAACCATCCTGGTCGCTGCCGGTAAGCGTTGGCAGCAAGGTCGGTGTTGCTTTTGTATTCTGGATCGGACTTACACTGGTCGGATTGGCAATCGGAGGATTGTTGTTAACCGGAATGCTGTAAGTAGCCGTATTGCTCGTAAGCGGAGTAGTACCGTTATCAAGAGCGGTGTATGTAAAGCTCAGTGTTCCTGTATAGGTCTGAACCGGGTCGAAATAGAGGGTCGTTGCCTGAGCAGGAGTAAGCGTTGCTCCGGCAGGTACGGCTGTAAGTGTTCCCACGGTGCAGGATCCTGACGCACAATAGTACAATGTTCCCTGCGTGGAAGCATTGGGTAAAGCGCTGGTGACCGTATAGCTTACCACTGAACCGTCAGGATCTGTAGCGATCAGGTTCGGGATAGCCGTACGTCCGAGGCTGCTGTTCAGCACCTGGGCTTTTACGTTTTCCGCAATCGGAGGTTTGTTGCCGCTGGCTGTACCTACAGGCACCACCGGAACGGTAAACGGACTGGAAGCAGAAACATTACCGTTGTCATCTGTAGCAACATACTGGAAGGTATAGTCGCCGGAGAATCCTAATGTAGGATCAAACTTCAGCGTAGCCATCTGTGCGGGAGTGATCGTAGTACCCGAAGTGATCGTGGTCACGGTGCCGGTACATGGCTCGTCAGAAGAAGAGCAATAAGAAAGCACACCCTGTGTGGAAGACGGAACGGAGTTGATCGTATAGCTTACCACAGTACCGTCAGCATCAGCACCCAGCAGACTAGGCAATGGCGCCGCGTGCATGGTATCGATGATCTGCGTGGTACGGATAGGTTGTGTAACAGGCTTCTCGTTATACACAGGTATAGTGAAGGTAGCCGAGTTACTTACCAGGGAGTTCGCATCGGTTGCAGTGTACGTGAAGGTAGCAGTACCTGTAAATGTCTGAACCGGATCGAAGAACAGGCTCGCAGCCTGGTTTGGGGTAAGGCTCATACCTGAAGTAACGGCAGTGTAACCACCGGAAGTACAGGTTGGAGGGAACGTAGCACAGTAATACAGTACACCCTGTGCGCCCGTAGGCAGGGACGTGATTGTATAGCTGCTGATCGCTGTACCCATTGGGCTGGAAGCCTGCAGTTGCGGTATCGCAGTTTCCGCATTATGACTGTTGATCGACTGCGAAGTTATGTTCACTGCAACCGGTGGTATCAGGATAAACGGAACCTGAAGCGTTGCAGCATTCGTGCTTTCGACATTTGCATTGTCGATGACCTTAAAGCTCAGGGTATCGGTAACAGCCCCGTCAACCGGATCAATTGCCACTACCGTACCGGAAACGGTGTAAGTAACACCGCCCGCCGGCCATGTGGATGAAGTGTAAGTAGTGCTTCCGATCGTGATACTTGTTGCATTTGATGGGAAGGTGATGATATGCACTTTAGAGATAGAACCTGAGGTATCGGTACCGGTGAATCCGGCAGAGATATTGGAAGTAGCAGTACCATTAGGATTGGTACGTGTAGGCATTGTCGCCGCATTCGGAGTAGGTCTTTGTTCCACACCGAAGTTTACGTTTGTTCTGTTTGCAGAAAGCGCAACCAGGATACGACCGTCCGGAGAGCCTGTATCAACACCTGAACCAGCTGTAGTACCGGTCTGCTCGCCTACATAAGTCCAGTTGTCGGGCAGCGGTGTAGTGGGCGCCAGAGAGAAGATTGTTCCTGCTGTCGGAGAAATCTGCACATAGTAATTGGCAAAAGGATAGCCATTGAATGTGTAAGCGCCGCCGCTGATCGGGGTGCTCGCAATCACGTATCCTGATTCATCGAGCAGGTTCGCATACATCGCTGTAGTGCGCACGGTGCTGATGGCTGTTCCGTTTACCAGGTTGTCGGTAAGACCGTTTACATCATTATATAAGTTACCGGAAATGTTGAAGGTAACGTTTGCACAGTTGGTAACGCTTCCGCCCAATGCGAACGAAGTAATGTTACCGTCTGCCGTACCATCGCCTTTAGAACCTCCCTGTACGTGACCGGAGAAGTAAAAAGCAGGAGACGAGGCCTTAGAATAGATAATTGTGTGGTGACCGCCGATCTCAAATGCAGTCGCATCATTGGTAGGAACGGTAGAAGCAGTGGTAGGTGTGGTTACGTTGGCTGTTGCGCCGGCACCGATAATACCACCATTGTTTGAACCCCACAGGTAAACGTTACCGGTAAGGGTGATCGCACCAAGTGAGTAGAACCCGTTTGCATATGGGTTGTTAGAAGACAACTTACGTACACCGATTGGCGCAGACAGGGCATTCCAGCTGGTGCTTACGGTAGTGAAAGTTGAAGAACCTGTACCCAGAGCACCGTTCAGGTTGCGACCGAGTGTATACAATTTATTGTTGGAACCGAGCATCAGCACAACAGCTTCAATACCGGGAGAGGTGATGATTTCTGCAGAACGCGGAACCATGGAAGAAGAGAAGTCTGAGTGCAGCGTCATCAGAGTAGCATATGCCTGGTCGGCAGCGGAAGTGCTGTTACCCAGCAATACGTTGTCACCCCATACATAAGCCGTACCGGAATTGGTAATTGCCAGTGCGGAAGTTCCGGCGAAGCTCAGTTCGATAACACCCGAAAGGTTTGTGCTCGCACCTGTTTTCACCTGATGCCATACGGTAGAACCGGCACCATCAAGCGATGTAACACCTGTACCATAAACACGTCCTGAACAGGCACTACCCGCACCCGCCTTAATCCATACCGCACCGCTTGTTGTTACGAGGGCAAGGCCACCGCGACTGGAACGGATGAAGCTGATGTCGGAAGCCAGCACGCCGGAAGGAAGATCCGATTCAGTGATCGGCAGTACGCCGGCGCGGTTAGCTTTGATTGTATTTCCGGAATAGCCCCAGCCCCAGATGCCCTGAGTGGTTTGCAGCCACATCTGCGTTGCAGCGGGGGCAGTGGATTCTGAAGTACCACTCGCCGCAACGGCGAGAGGCGTACCATTATATTCGAATAAAGTTTTGGGTGCATCCATATCCACACCAGGTTCTGCCGAGCTGGCTGCCTGTCCCCAGAATGCGACAGTGGGCTGACCGTTAATTACAAGGGTTGCGTGCATGGAAGATGCCACGATATCTTTGGCCGAAGGCAGCGGACAACCGATTGCCGTCTGCGGAGGACAAATATATTCTTCAGGGGTATTGATACAGTCGAAAGTGTAACGGTCTTCATTGGTAACGATACCGTCACCCATACTACCGTTGATCTTGTGACCTACATAACAGAATTTACTCGTTGAAGCAAGGAACGCCGCTGTAGTGTGGCCACCCATTTCGAAGTAACCGATCGTAGCGTTATTCAATGTAAAGTTCGCCGGCAAATGCGGATAGAGATATTGCTGACTGTCCGCAGCATAAATTGTATCAGACGCCAGCATGTGACGACGGTTATCGCCCCACAGGTACAGATTACCGGAAGAGGTTAATGCACCGGCATTGTAGTTGGTATTACCGGTTCCTCCGATTACATAAGGGTTGTTGGTACCGATTTGTACGATATTGGAAAGATCCGAAGCTCCGCCCGGAGCTTTTACCGTCTGCCAGGTGGTGAAATCGGTTTCAATACCCTGTCCCAACGCTCCGCGGTAACCCTCTCCGAGAGCATACATCTTACCATTGGTACCGAGAATATACTGGGCCGCAGTAGCAAGGTTCGCATCATACACGAAACGTGTATTGATGTTTATATCAGATGCAGAGACGCTGGCAGGCAACGTTACGGCTCGCGCATAACCGAAAACAGCGGCCGCAGAACCATCTCCTTTAAATACCTGATCTCCCCACACATAAACTGTTCCGGAGCCGGTGAGTGCCATTGCTGCACGACCACCCAGCGAAAAGTTGGTTACGCCGGTAAGGAATGTAGCACCGGTGCTCGTTTTAACCTGGTGCCATGCCGTATCAAGCGCTGTTGTGGAATCTCCGTAAATGAGAGAGGTCTGTGCACTGGAAGCATTATCACCACCCTGACGTACGTACACTGAACCGGAGTTCGTAACGATGGCCAGCGCACCACAGGATGCCTCAATGAAATTGACATCTGAGATAGTGATACCGGAAGGTAGCGGAACTGTAGAAAGGCCGATATTACCAGTTACATTACCACGGATAGTTTTGTTACTGTATCCCCAACCGTAAATAGCAGTGGTGGTATGCAGGAACAACTGGTGGTTTGTACTGGATGCACTACCTGCAGCTACGCTGACAGGAGTTCCGGAATAGCCGGTGAGCGTGAGCGGGGAAAGCACATCTGCCCCACTACCACTGGCATTGGAAGCCTCTCCCCAATAACGAACGGAGTCTCCGTTGGTTATAACTACGGAACTGTGAAATGAGGAAGCCATTTTCTTCCTTGCTACGTAACTCGGACATTGGGCCGAGACGTCTTTGGCAAAAACCCAAAGAGTTAAAATGAATAAAAGTTTTTTCATACGGTTGCTGTCAAAAAAATTAAATAAGATCGAATTTTAAAATATTAGCTGTTGAATACCAATATTTCGTTTGTCTCGGATGCGCCGGAATCGATAGTAGACGCATTCAGGAAACTTTCGATCAAATCCAGCTTTTTCTCCAGCGAGATTTGATTAAGGTTTTGGGGCAGTTCATTCATACAATTGGGATTAAAATAAAACGTTTATGCTTTGACCCATTTCATGCAAAAACCGTTCCAAAACTTTGTGAAAACGCATATTTAGTTTACCAAAATGCATAAACAATTCACCAAACCGCATATAGCTGAACCAAAACCCTATTTTATGGTATAAAAAAAATGTGTAAGCACCTCATAAAAAGATGCTTACACATATGCGCGAGACATTTAAGGAAGATTCTATAATTGTAAAGAAAAATCTAATGCTGCTTTTTTTACGAAATATTTTACCGCGTGAAACCGCGCCTACAGAGAATCAATGAGTTCTTTCAATTTCGAAAGCGGAATATGGTCAGATTCATATTTTCCGTAATAACTGTTAAAAATATTGCCTCCGGCGTCAATCAGTATATCGGCAGGTGCTTTATCAGACATACCTTTTTCTTCTATACCTTTTAATTTACTTTTCTCCACTTTGATTGCGGGCTTTTTATGACCGAGCAATTTAGGTCGGAACGATGCCTGGTCACCGATCTCAAAAAGCCGGTACAAAGCCTGTTCGGAATCAGAAATGATTATCTGGTAGTAAGCAGCCGTATCACGGAAACGCTGCAGCACTTCTTTCGTTGAAGGAAAAACGGCCAGAACGACAATATCTTTGGAACGGAAATATTCTTTTTGCTGCTCTATTTCCAGAAAACGCGCCAAAGACGGAAAACTGCTAATATTCCGGTAAAAGGTCATCAGTATTTTACGGCCTTTGTATTGCTCCACCGAGTGAAAACGGCCGTCAATGTCCTTTGCCGAAAAAGATGGTGCAAATTGTCCGGGGTAAAGCTGCGCAGATGCGTCGGCCAGCATTCCAACCAGGAAAATGGCGGACAATACTGTCTTTTTCAGAAAGGAAGCGTGCATGTTGATCGGATTTTGATTGCCTCAAATATACACGCTTTAAAGAATCATTAAAATAACCGCCGAGGCAAAACCCATAAAAAAGACCATCTTGCGTGCTAAACCGTAAACAATTGCCTTTTCACAAAAGAATTTTCACCTTAATCTGCCTGGCAACCTCCTGCTCTGCCCTGTACGCGCAGGAAAAAAAAACGGATACAGCTACAGTATTGCGGCTGCCTGTTCCGGAACCTCCCAACAGAAAATATATAGGGGATTATCACCGCGATCTCACATTACGCGTTTTTGGAGCACGCCGGTACTACAGTTACGGGCTGCATGACAAAGGATTCGCCTACAACCCGAAATATTTCCCCAACACGCCATTCAACATAGGAGCGGGATTCAACTACCGTGTGTTAGGACTCAATATAGGATTTAATCTACCGCTGATCAACGATACCAAAGAACATGGAAAAACCCGGTTCCTCGACCTACAAACCCATTTTTACGGGAGAAAACTCACGATGGACGTGCTGTTTCAGCACTACCGTGGATTTTACATGCCGGAATACAATTTTCTTAAGGACGGAACGGCGCAGGATCCGGTGTACATAAGGCCGGATATACGCTTTACCAATTTAGGCTTCTCAGCCCAATACCTGCTTAATGGCAAGAAATTTTCGATCCGTGCGGCGTTTCTGCAAAATGAAACCCAGTTGCGCAGTGCAGGATCTCCGATCATCGGGGGCGGTGTGAACCTTACGCGTATCGCTGCCGACTCCTCCATTATTCCCGGAAACCCGAGTCAGGACAATTATTTCGACAATCTGCATTTCAACAGATCCTCCATTCTGAGCTCGCAGGTGCACGCAGGATATGGATATACGATTGTACTGCCCCTGCACCTGTTCATCACGGCTGCAGTCACCGCCGGCATAGGAGTCAACTTCAGCAGTCTTAACGGACCGGGTGAACGTACGCAGGGAATCGGCACAGACGCATTCAGCACAGCGCGATTAGGCATGGGCTATAATTCGCGCAGGTACTTTGCAGGAATACAGTATTACGGCACCTTATTGAGCAGCAGCGCGCCGCTTATCTACACGAGACAGGAATTCGGAGCGGGAAATTTCCGCATTTCTTTTGCACGCAGGTTCACTTTAAAGAAAAACCTGATCGGTATCTATTAATAATTACCAGCCGCCGCCGGCGCCACCGCCACCGGAAGATCCCCCGCCAAAGCCGCCGAATCCGCCACCACCGCCGGAAGATCCACCTCCCCAGCCGCCACCCCAACCGGAGGAGCGATGACGATTACTGAGCATGCTTGCGGCGATCCACCCTGCGCTGTTCAGCAGTCCGCCGCCGCCACCTCCGCCGCCACGGCGGGAAGCAGCAATGATCACGATGACAACAATCAGCAAGATGACAGCTGTACCAGGCCCTCCTTTGGATTTGCGGCCCTGATCATCATCGGAAGGATCAGCCTTATATTCTCCGCGTGCCGCAAGAATAATGGCATCGCTTGCTTTATCAAATGCTATGAAATAATCCCCTCTTTTGAAATTCGGTTCCATTTCCCGGCGTATGATCTGTCCGAGCAACCCGTCCGGCAGTGCGCCTTCCATGCCATACCCGGTGGTTATCCAGATCTTACGCTGTTCTTTGGCAACGAGGATCAGCACGCCGTTATCGTGTTCTTTCCCGCCGACATGCCATTTATTGAATAATTGCACCGTATAGTCGGCAATATCGTACTGACCGATACTCTGTAAGGTGACTATGGCGATTTCAGTAGAAGTTGAATCGCGGTAACTTCGCAACTTTTGCTCGAGGGTCCCGCGCTCCTGGTCGGAAAGAAAATGTGCAAAGTCGTTTACCAGCGCAGGCGGGTTAGGTTGCGCGGGGAAATCGCCGTCAGCTGCGTTAGAGCAAAAAGGCAGCGCAAGGAGCAACAGCAGCAAGAACTGCTTCAGGCCCTTTGTAAAAAAGTATTGTTTATTCCTCATTTCCCAAACACGATTTCATCCGGTAACTCATTAATATTATCCCCGCCTTTGTAAGGAAAGTGTGTCGCAAGACTATTGCCGACAGAGCGGACACAGGATGCTATTCCTTCTGCAATGGCGCCTTTTTTCAGAAATCCCTTTAGTGATTCAGCCGCCTGTTGCCAGTAAGCATTGCCGCCCACGAGTTCATTGATACCACGGTCTCCCGCGATAGCGAATTGACGGTCGCGCAGCGCGAGATAGATCAGCACACCGTTTTGCTCCTTTGTTTCATGCATATTCAATTGCACGAACAGTTGTTCACAACGGTCAATGGGATTCACCATCGGGCAGTGAGACTCGATATAAACGCGTATCTCACCGGTGGTAAGACGCTCGGCCTCTTTCACCGCGCTCACCACAACCGCGCAGTCGGCGGAGGGCAGCAGACTTTTGTCTTTTTTGAAAAAAGAGAACATAACAGAAGTAAAAAGGCGCAACGTTTTACCTTTTAGGGCAGCACGTTACGCCTGATGATTAACTGATTAAAACTTCACTTTCGGAGCACTCTGCGCAGCAGCATCTGCCTCGAAAGTACCACGCACTTTAAAGCCCATCATTCCCGCGAAAAGGTTGTTCGGGAATTTACGCGTTTCCACGTTGTACGCCTGAACAGACTCGTTATAATTCTTGCGCTCAACAGCAATACGGTTTTCCGTACCTGCGATCTCGTCCTGAAGTTTCAGGAAGTTTTCATTTGTCTTAAGTTCGGGATAAGCTTCATTCACTACCATCAACCGGCCCAGAGCCTGGCTCAGTTCTCCCTGCGCAGACTGGAATTCTTTCAGTTTTTCGGGAGAAAGATCATTCGGATCCACTTTAATCGAGGTGGCTTTTGCACGCGCTTCGATAACAGCGGTAAGTGTGCTTTTTTCAAAATTAGCCGCACCTTTTACTGTTTCCACAAGATTCCCGATCAGATCAGATCTGCGCTGGTACTGATTCTGCACCTGACTCCATTTGGCTTTTACATCTTCATCTAAAGTAACCAGGTTGCGTTGAATGTTACAGGACATACACCCGCCGATAAAAATAACTGCGAGCAGAACGAGCAAAACCGGTAATGCCTTTTTCATAATTGTGTCTGTTTTTGTTTTAAAATTTGATGATACAAAGATATATGTTTCGCGATCCCGCGCAATGAAAAGCGCCTACAAATCGCCGAGCTGCGGCCGAATAATTACCGTCTCCACTACAGCGTTCGCCGAAAGCGTATAAGCCGACCAGAGCGTATCGGCAATATCCGATGCCGCCATAATCCGATCTTCATGCACACCACTGCCCTCCCAGGAGCGGCTGTGTGTGGCGCCGGGACAAAGCGCCGTTACCCGGATACCCGATGTCTTCAATTCTTCCCGAAGATTATCAGAAAAGCCAAGCAACGCATATTTGCTGATGCTGTAAGATCCTCCGTTCGGATAAGCTTTCAGGCTGGCAACGGAGCACATGTTGAAGATATGTCCTTTATTTCCCATCAGCGGAATCATTTCCCGGGTAAGATCATATGCACTGATCACGTTCAATTGCAGCATCATCACGAGCTGCCCTTGCGGCTCATCGCGGAGCTGACCCGGCAAAAAAAGTCCGGCATTATTGACGAGTATATCCAATTGCTGAAAGTGGCTTCGGACAAAGGCTGCGAAGCGACCGGCACCATCCGGCATGCTCAGATCCACAGAAAACACGTGTACTGCCGGACTTCCGGCGGCCCGTGCTTCAGAAGCGATCTTTTGCAGATCGGTTTCATTACGGGCACAAATGGCCAGAGCAAAACCCTGTTGCGCCAGTTTCATGGCCACAGCCGCTCCAATTCCCTGGGAACCTCCCGTTATCACTGCGTTTCGCATCCTGTTACTGATCGCTTTTTAGTTTTTCATTCTGCGCATGACGGTCTGCATCACGCTTTGTTTTCTTATCCATGTTCTTACGGAAAGCCTCGCTCAGATCCACGCCCGTCTGATTGGCCAGACAAAGCAGCACCCAGAGCACATCGGCCATCTCGTCGGACAGTTCTTTTCCCTCATCAGACTTTTTAAAAGACTGTTCGCCAAAACTGCGCACCATCAGCCGCGACAGTTCGCCTACCTCTTCCATCAGGATACCGAGATTCGTAAGCTCCGAAAAATACCGGACGCCCACGGTTCTGATCCACTGATCAACTTCCTGCTGCGCTTCGCGTAAGCTGAGATCCTGCATTTTTTAAGTAAAGTTTTTTGTTAGTATTCTTAAAAATGATGACCTTACGCTTCACTTAAAAGACCCTGACCAAAGTATGTCTGTATATTCTTCTGATGTGGAAGCGGCCAACGCGCTAAAGGTACAATTTGAAACGCTGAAAAAGACGATCGCCAAGGTGATTGTAGGACAGGAGCAGGTGGTGGACCAACTGCTTATTTCCATATTGTGCAACGGACACTCACTGCTTGTAGGCGTTCCCGGATTGGCCAAGACACTGCTGATCAAAACGGTTGCCGATGTGATGGATCTCTCCTTCAAGCGCATCCAGTTTACCCCCGACCTGATGCCGGGCGATATTGTGGGAGCTGAAATACTGGACGAAAGCCGGAATTTCCGCTTCGTGAAAGGACCCATTTTTGCAAACATTGTTCTGGCTGATGAGATCAACCGTACTCCCCCCAAGACACAGGCGGCACTGCTGGAAGCGATGCAGGAAAAAAATGTGACCGCCGGAGGAACCATATATAAGCTGCCCGCGCCATTTTTCGTACTTGCCACACAAAACCCTATCGAGCAGGAAGGAACTTACCCGCTTCCGGAAGCGCAGCTGGACCGCTTTATGTTTATGATACGGCTTGATTACCCGAGTTTCCGGGAAGAAGTGGACATTGTAAAAAATACGACCGGTGCTTATACTGCCGACCTGCATAAAGTGATGGATGCCGCGAATATCCAGGAGTTCCAGGCGCTTGTACGCCGGGTGCCTGTAGCGGATAATGTGCTGGAATATGCGGTGGCCCTGTCTCAGAAAACAAGACCCGGAAATGACACGGCACCGGAAATCACCCAAAAATATATCGCCTACGGAGCAGGTCCACGTGCTTCGCAATACCTGGTGATGGCGGCAAAATGCCATGCTCTGCTGAAAGGAAAATATTCCCCCGACATCGAGGATGTGAAAGCAATGGCAGAAGCCGTTTTGCGGCATCGTGTGGTACGCAATTACCGCGCAGAAGCAGAAGGGCTCAGCCAGGAGTCGCTGATCCGGCAATTACTGTAATCAAAAAAAGCGGGCCTATACCGGCCCGCTTTTTAACACTTGTCTTTTTATTGCTTTACAAAGCTGCCGCCCGCGCGCTTTTCCTCATCCTGATAAATCACTTGGTAAGTCCCGGATGCAAGATGCTCCAGTCCTATCTGTAAACCATTACCCTGCTGCTGTACCTGCACACTCATACGGCGTCCCAATATATCGTACACCTGCATACGGTCTGCGTCCAGACGCTTACCTGTAAATGAACTAAGGTATAAGCTTTGCTGGGCCGGGTTCGGATAAATACGCAGACGACCGTCCAATGACGCAATCTCTGCAACGCTTAAAGGCTTTAACGGATGCCAGTAGACCTGCCATACACTATCAGCAAGGTTCGTTATGGGCGTAAAGTCTGTTATCGTACCGCAGGCATACCCCAACGTGTCTGTGAGCATCACTGCCATAGCCACTTTGGCCTTTGTTCCCGGCTGAAAATCGTAGCCATGGGTGGAAATGACAAAACGCTGATCTTTTAAGGTGTATTTTGAATCACACATTACGGCACCATCTTTAATGGAATAGAGATAGGGCGATCCGGGTAGCGGATGACCATCCGCATCATTTCCCTGCATGTACGCTTCAAATTCCGAGGCCTTTCTGGGATTCCTGTCAGGACCTATTAAGGTGCCGGAAAACGTATTGAATCCTCCTGCAGGCAGCATTGAACCCGGGTATACATCACCCGGAATTTCCAAGAGTGAATAGCCGGCCATTGGCGGATGGCTACCGTAGTAAGCGGGGTCTGGACAATCGGGAATCTCTCCGTTATATTCTATACCCATGCGGTGAACAGAATCGAAAGCCAGGTAATCGTCGTAACGACAACCCAGATCTGCATCCGAGAAAAGACCAAACTGGAAATTTTTGTACTTGATAGTCGACTTATTATACATCTCATACTCATAATAGAGTACACGATCAATATCTGTACCCCGACTATAAGCGTACGCACTGATCCGGTATTCTATACCCATAGGATACGCTCTCGACATGGTATGCTTTTCTGTATTATCATTGATCACCCACCAGAGCATCTGATCGCCTTTGATATCCGGATAATCACCTTTGATCGGATCATATGAACCGTTCGCGTCAACATCAACAAACGGCGCCATATCTGTTGTAATAGAAAGTGCGGCACCGGCCGCACCCTGGGCATACATATTTCCTTTGGCAGGCCAGCGCAATATATCTTCAGGTGTAGTTGCCACCGTGCGGCTGCTCATCGCACGAAATGTAGCAATATCACTCTGATTCACCTTCCATATCCTTCCCCATGCAGCGCTTGTGGCAGGAGAGCAGGAACCCGTATTATCCAACGGACCTGGCCAGAAATCAATACCCAACGACCTGTATAAAGTAGTCGCGGCATACAATGTATCGTTCGCATCACGCGCCACTGCCCAGAGCCCGCCTGTATAAGATGCCGTTTTACCGGTTCCCTGAGGATATTCAAATTCGGATGCAAATGTGGACGTATTATACCACATATCGCCGTGCACCATATGTATGGCTTTGATCTGGTTTATATCCAGATACCTGGCGTCAGCGGATATCGTTTGTCCAAACGACAATTGCGGGCTTATGCTGCCGGCAAACATGATTGCCAGGAGCTTTTTGTATAAAGTGTGTTTCATGCGTATCGGAATTAGATATGGTTAATTTTATCATGAAAATAATACCTTTATCTCTAATTTCCAATAAAAACGCCGCTATTTTTACATAAAAATAGCGGCTATGGAACTAAATATAGTTAGTCGATCAGCGAGACGCTTCTTTCCACAAATGCAGTCAGGTCTGCTCCCGAGAGCATGCCCTGCGACAAAAGCGCCAGATCGAATGCCTGCTTCGCCAGCCGTGCTTTCACTTCCTGATCGTCTGTATCGAGGATACGCTTGATGAGCTTATGATTACCGTTTACAGACACCTTGTAGTTATCCGGCAGGCTTCCGTAAAAGCCCATCATGCCTCCGCCCATCTTAGACATATCTTTCATCCTGCGCATGAATTCATCCATAGTAACGGTAACCGGCATTTCATCAGGACTCAGCCCCTCCACCTGTACATTCATTGTGCCGTTAGCGATTGTCTGTTCAAACAGGGTTTTTACAGACGCGCTCTGTTCTTCGCTTAACACACATTCAATCTTCACATCTTTTTCTATCAGCTTATCCAGCACATCGGAATCCACACGTTTCAATGCGGTGTTTTCCAGTTTTTGTTCCAATTGCGCAATGAAATGGTTGTCCAGCGGACCATTCATTGTCAGCACGTCATAGCTGCGCTTTTCCGCCTGTGTAATATAGGTATGCTGTCTGGCAGGATCATTGCTGTAAAGCCAGATCACTTTACCG
Source organism: Rurimicrobium arvi (assembly GCF_039540495.1). Lineage (NCBI taxonomy): Bacteria > Pseudomonadati > Bacteroidota > Chitinophagia > Chitinophagales > Chitinophagaceae > Rurimicrobium > Rurimicrobium arvi. Next base: position 760,380 of record NZ_BAABEZ010000022.1, read on the forward strand.
GATTTGTCAGTCTGTTCTGCCTTTACTTTATCCGTGTATTCCGGCAGGGTAAAATACTGCTGATGCACGTTTTCAAGCAATGCAAACTCCTTAGCCTTATCGTAGAACTTCTCGTCTGAGATCATTCCGTACTTCACGAAGAGATTGACATCTTTCCACTTTTCCTCGAACGATTTACGATCAGCTTTAAACAGTTCCGAAAGCTTATCGGCAACCTTCTTAGTGATATAGTTGTTGATCTTTTTCACATTGCCGTCTGCCTGAAGGAAACTGCGTGATACGTTGAGCGGTATGTCCGGACTATCGATCACGCCGTGAAGCAGCATCAGGAATTCAGGGACGATATCTTTCACTTCATCGGTTATGAATACCTGACGACTGAACAGCTTGATCTTATTACGCTGCAGTTCGAGTTCGTTTTTCACCTTCGGGAAATACAATACCCCTGTAAGCGTGAATGGATAATCAACATTGAGGTGTATCCAGAACAGCGGTTCTTCAGAGAACGGATACAGTTCACGGTAGAAATTCAGGTAGTCTTCATCAGTAAGATCAGAAGGCGCTTTCGTCCAGATGGGACTGGTGTTGTTGATGATGTCGGGAACTTCCGTTTCGATGAACTTCGGTTTACCTTCCTCATCCTCACCGTCGGGTGTGCGCTCTGTACGCATACCGAATTGGATCGGCACCGGCAGGAACTGACCGTATTTCTTCAGTATCTCACGCAGGCGGTATTCTTCCAGGAACTCTTCACTCTCCGGATTGATATGCAGGATAATGTCTGTTCCCCTATTTGTACGGTCGCCTTCGGAGATCTCAAAAGAAGTGGAACCGTCGCAGATCCAGCGCGCAGCACTTGCTCCTTCGCGGTAAGAAAGTGTATTGATCTCCACTTTATCCGCCACCATAAATGCTGAATAAAAGCCCAGACCGAATTTACCGATGATCTCATTCGCATCTTTCGCTTCCCGGAACTGTTCCATGAATTCAGTAGCACCGGAAAATGCCACCTGATTGATATATTTCTTGATCTCCTCGGCCGTCATGCCAATACCCATGTCACTGATGGTGATGGTCTTAGCTTCTTTATCCACGGACACCTGCACCTTAAGGTCTCCGAGTGTACCATTGAATTCACCCAGGGAAGCAAGTCGTTTGATCTTCTGCGTAGCGTCGACAGCATTGGACACCAGCTCCCTCAGGAAAATTTCATTATCGGAATAAAGAAACTTTTTAATAATCGGGAAGATATTCTCCGTGTGAATTGAAATCGTACCTTTTTCCTGTATCATATACTTATATTGCTTTTTAATGATATACTGCCAGCAAGTTCCATACCAAAGCAAGCCTGAAAGACAAATTGACAGCAGGCAATTGACTTTGAACTGCGCGGGTAGCGTTTAACCTTAATTTTGACAGGTAATGAGACGACTCCGACTATTGCTGTTGCTTGCCTTCCTCAGCTTCTTATGCTGTATTCTTTCCTGGGGAAACGGGTCCGGGGGAGGAACATTCGCGCAACTTGAATATGGCATACTCGCGAGGGGTTTCCGGAAAGACCTGCTGCATCCGGCGCTCCTGATTCCTTTTGCCGGGCAGGTGCTGTTGTTGTATGCCATCTTCTGCCGCCGGCCCCGCTTTCTGCTCACCCTGTCAGCATTATTACTTTGCGGATTACTGGCCTTTTTCGTGCTGCTGATTAACCTGCTCAGTCATCACTGGATGGAAGCGGCGTCCACGCTGCCCTATCTCTCGCTGTCGCTTTATATACTACTGTCCCGTAAACAGCTATGGCGCGGCTAAGCTAGTCACTGTGTTAAAAAAGGACTGAAATCGGCTTTCAGGGCTTCATTCCCGGCAATGGCTTTTGTTGTTTAATTATCTTTAAACAAATCAGAAAGCTTGCTACAGTTCACGTCCAAAGGAATTTACTGCCCGGTGGCAGACATTTATATCGATCCATGGCGCCCCGTCGGAAAGGCCGTGATAACGCATGCCCACTCGGATCATGCGCGCTTCGGGATGGGCAGCTATTTGTGCTCTCCTCCCACGGCCCCGGTACTGAAACTCCGCCTTGGAAGCGATATACAGGTACAGACGGTGCCTTTCGGAACCATTATCGATATAAACGGCGTAAAGCTGAGTCTGCACCCTGCCGGTCATATATGGGGATCTGCACAGGTGCGACTCGAATACAAGGGTGAGGTTTGGGTAGTAAGCGGTGATTATAAACTGTCTCCCGACGGATGTTCCGAGCCGTTTGAATCGGTAAAATGCCACAGTTTTATCACAGAGTGCACGTTTGGCCTGCCGATATACCGTTTTCCTGAAGCGCAACTGGTACATGAAAATATCAATGAATGGTGGGAGCAGAACCGGCTTAACGGAAAAAATTCACTCCTGCTGACCTATTCGCTGGGGAAGGCGCAACGGGTGATCCGGCAATTAAACCCGGACATAGGGCCCATTTACACACATGGCGCGGTAGACAATATCAATCAGCTGTACCTCAGCCTGGACGGTAAGCTCCCGCCAACAACCAGGATCACACCGGATCTCTCGCGGAAAGACATCCGCGGTGCAATGATTGTTGCTCCGCCTTCCGTTGCAGGCAGCTCCTGGATGCGATCCCTGCAGCCGCTGGAATGGGGTATCTGCAGCGGCTGGATGCAGCTGAGGGGAGCCCGGCGCAGACGAGGTTCAGACAGGGGATTTGTCCTTTCCGACCATGCCGACTGGGATCAGTTGAACGAAGCAGTTAAAGCAAGCGGAGCGGAGAATATTTATGCCACGCACGGCTACAAATCAGCCTTCAGCCGCTGGCTCAATGAAGCATACGGGCTCAACGCAGTGGAACTCGAAACGGAATTCACCGGCGAATCGCTCGAGGAAAGCAATAACGATACAGGAAAAGACTATGAAGGGGTTTAGTACACTATACGAACGATTCGATCAGACGACAAAGACCAATGAAAAAATAGCCGCAATGCGCGATTACCTGATCGGGGCTCCGGCAGAGGACGCTGTGTGGGCCGTTGCGATTTTATCCGGCAGACGACCTAAGAGGGCTGTGAATACAGGCTTGTTATGGAAATGGCTATATGAACTTACCGAACTTCCTGCATGGCTGCTTGAAGAATCGTACCATGTAGCCGGAGATCTTGCAGAAACGATGAGCCTGTTACTTCCTCCGGCAGCCGATCATTCCGAAAAACCACTGCACACGATTATTAACGAACTGCAATCGCTGCATCAGGCATCGGAAGAAGAGAAGAAGACGTATGTAACGGGTATGTGGAACAGTCTCAGCGGCTCGTCCCTGTTCCTGTTCAACAAACTGCTCACGGGCGGATTCCGCGTAGGTGTTTCTGAGAAGATCATAATTAAGGCATTGGCACAGGTATATAAGCTCGATGAAAGTACAGTTGCACATCGCATCAGCGGTCAATGGAATCCTGCAGCAACAGACCTTGCCGCACTCATGTCTGAAGAGTACCATGGAACAGACCTTTCGAAGCCCTACCCTTTCTATCTCGCCTATCCGCTGGAGCAGGATTTTTCGGAATTGGGTGAGGTAAGCGACTGGATCGTTGAACGTAAATACGACGGCATAAGGGGTCAGATCATCGTCAGGGAAGGCAATCTGTTTATCTGGAGCCGTGGTGAAGATCTACTGACTGATAAATTTCCGGAGTTCCACGAACTTTCGAAACTACTTCCTTCCGGTACCGTTATCGACGGAGAAATATTGCCGGTGAAAGAAGATCTGATCCTCCCATTTCACGTGATGCAGACACGTATCGGTCGCAAACAGCTTACTAAAAAAGCCCTTTCGGATGCACCGCTGCAAATGATCTGCTACGATCTGCTCGAAGAAAACGGGAATGATATCCGCACACTGCCGCTACAGGAACGCCGGATGCGACTTTCCGCCCTGCTGGATCAGCTGCATGGAAGCGCACCTGGCATGCCCATGCAATTATCGCCGGATCTCGCCTGTGCGGATTGGGACACCGTTGCCGCAGAACGCGACCGCGCACGGGAAACATCTTCGGAAGGACTGATGCTGAAAAGACGCGACAGCGCGTATGGCACCGGCAGAAGAAAAGGTTCCTGGTGGAAGTGGAAAGTAGATCCGCTCACTATAGACGGCGTTATGATCTACGCCCAGAAAGGACATGGAAGAAGGGCAAATCTTTATACCGACTTCACATTCGCAGTATGGGACCAGGGAGACCTTGTACCTTTCTGTAAAGCTTACTCAGGGCTTACAGACAAAGAAATGTCGGAGGTGGATGCATGGATCAAAAAACACACGCTGAACAAATTCGGTCCGGTACGGGCTGTGGAACCCGAGTTGGTGTTTGAGATCGCATTCGAAGGCATTCAACCCTCTCCCCGGCATAAATCAGGCATTGCGTTGCGCTTCCCGCGGATTGCCCGCTGGCGCCTGGACAAAAGCGCCGCCGCCGCCAATACAAAAGAAGATTTACTGGCTATATTGCAACAACATGAGCAAAGCTGAACGATCCCATCCGATTGCGCTGGAATATTTCACACGCAATAACTGGCAGGCGCACGACTTCCAAAAAGCCTGCTGGGACGCTATTGCAAAGGGATATTCCGGCCTGCTGAACGCTCCTACCGGATTCGGGAAAACCCACGCGCTCTGGTTCGGAATACTGCAGCAGTATTTTGATCATCACAGAAATAACTCTGGCTTGCACTGCCTCTGGCTCACCCCGCTGCGCGCGCTTTCAAAAGAAATTTTCCGGGCCACACAACGCGTAAGCGATGAGCTGGGACTCGACTACAGCATAGGACTCAGAACGGGAGATACTACTGCGTCGGAGAAGGCAAAGCAAAGAAAAAAGCTGCCGAACGGTCTTATCAGCACTCCGGAAAGCCTGCACCTGATGCTTGCACAAAAAGGGTACCCGGAGCGGCTCGGAAGCGTACAAATCGTCGTCATTGACGAGTGGTATGAACTCGTGGGTTCGAAACGCGGTGTACAGGTAGCGCTCGCACTGACGCGTTTAAGAGCGCTGAACCCTGATCTGATGATATGGGGCATTTCCGCCACCATAGGCAACCTCGACGAAGCAATCGACATTCTGCTCGGCTCGAACCGGCAAAAATCAAAACTGATCAGTACGCCCCTGCACAAGCGTATAGAGATAGAGACGCTGATCCCCGAGAAAGTGGAAGAGTACCCCTGGGGCGGGCATCTTGGCGTGAAGATGCTGCCGAAAGTGTTACCGGTGATAGCCGCGAATCATTCAACGCTTATCTTCACCAACACCCGTTCTCAATGTGAAATCTGGTACCAGCGGCTGCTCGATGCGGAACCGGATCTTGCGGGTCAGATAGCGATTCATCACGGATCTCTGGGCGAAGACTTACGGCTGTGGGTGGAGGATGCGCTGCACGAAGGAAAACTGAAAGCAGTGGTATGCACCAGCAGTCTCGATCTTGGCGTGGATTTCCGGCCGGTGGATGCCGTAATCCAGATCGGTTCACCAAAAGGCATTGCACGATTTATGCAGCGCGCAGGCCGGAGCGGTCATCAGCCGGGCGCCTTGAGCAAGATCTACTTTGTACCTACGCACTCGCTTGAAATCGTTGAAGGAAGCGCATTGCGTACTGCCATTGCAGAAAACAGGATTGAACAGCGCATCCCATACATCCGCTCTTTTGACGTGCTGATCCAATATATGGTTACCCTTGCCGTATCGGAAGGTTTCGATGCAGACAGGCTGTACGATGAGGTCACGACTTGCTTCTGTTATCAGTCCGTTACACGCGAAGAATTCAACTGGTGCCTTGATTTCGTCGTACATGGCGGGAAACAACTGGGCAACTACGACGAGTTCCATAAGGTGGTGAAAGAGGATGGATTGTACCGCGTTACCAGCAAGCGCGTGGCTATGAGGCACCGCATGAGCATCGGTACCATTGTGAGCGACAATATGATGCAGGTGAAATTTCTTTCCGGCGGCAGGATCGGCTCTATTGAAGAGTGGTTTATTGCAAGGCTTAAACCGGGAGACAGCTTCTGGTTTGCGGGACGAAACCTCGAACTGGTGCGCATTAAAGACATGACTGCCTTCGTGCGCAAAAGCAATGCGAAAAAGGGTGTGTTCCCCTCTTGGGAAGGAGGCAAAATGCCTTTGTCGTCGCAGCTTACCGAAACCATACGCAACAAGATCGATCAGCACCGCACGAACGCCGCGCGCGATATCGAAATAGAGAAATTAAAACCGCTGTTCGAGGAGCAGGAAAAGCGCTCCCTGCTGCCGCATACCAATGACTTACTGATTGAAACAGCACGCAGTCAGGAAGGGTATCATTTATTTGTGTACCCGTTTGAGGGTCGGAATGTTCACGAAGGAATGGCCATGCTGTTTTCTTATCGTATCAGCCAGATACAGCCTATGAGCTTTTCCATTTCGATGAACGATTATGGATTCGAATTACTCAGCGATCAGGAAATACCGATCGCGGAAGCGTTGCAGCGCGGACTATTCAGCACAGACAATCTTTCGGCAGATATACAGCAGAGCGTGAATATCGCAGAAATGGCACGACGTCGCTTCAGGGATATCGCGCATATTGCCGGACTTATTTTCAGCGGTTATCCCGGAGAAGCTATCAAGACAAGGCATATACAGGCTTCCGCACAGTTGTTCTTTTCGGTATTTGAGGAACTGGAACGAAACAACCTGCTGCTGCAACAGGCTTTCGACGAAGTGATGACCTTCCAGATGGAAGAACAGCGACTGCGGAACGCTTTGCTCCGAATGCAGGAGCAACAGGCACAAATTGTAACGCTTCAGAAATTCAGCCCTTTCTGCTTCCCGATACTGACTGAACGGTTCAGGGAAAAATTCAGCAACGAAAAACTCGAAGACCGTATACGGAAAATGCTGAAGCACCTCGAAGAATAGTACCTTTGCGTTCCCTTATGCAGCTCTGCATCAACGACTATATCCTTACATTACTCCCGGAAAAAGCGATTTACATTCCCCATATGAAAGCGCTGGCCATCGCCGACGTGCACCTGGGTAAAGCGCGTCATTTCCGCAGGGAAGGACTGCCCATGCCGTTATCGGCACAGGACAACGACTACGAACGGCTTGCTGCATTAATCGACAAATACAGTCCGCAACAGGTATTGTTTCTGGGCGACCTTTTTCACAGTACTTTCAACAGGGATTGGGACAGTTTCCGCGCGCTGATTGAGCGCCATCAGCACCTGAATTTTGTATTGCTGCGCGGCAACCACGACATCATCGACCAACAGCTTTTTGAAACATTAGGCATTGAGGTACTGGATGCATTGTCAGAAGGGATATTCCTGTTCACTCATAAACCGGCCACAAACATTCCGGAAGGTTTTATCAACCTGTGCGGACATTTGCATCCGGGAGTGGTCCTGAACGGTCCCGCCCGCCAGCGTGTGAGACTGGCCTGCTTTTACAGGCAGGGAGCGCATTTCATCTTACCAGCCTTCGGAAGCCTCACGGGTCTGGCGATCATGGAGCAAAAGAAAGGAGACAGTGCATTTGGCATATTGCCGGAAACAGTATGCCGTCTGTTCTAATCCTCATAAAATAAACCGGCTGCTTCCTGTTCCTGATCCGCTAGCTGTAAACGGTGCATTTTAAAAGGGAAGCGTTCCACATGCTGGAAAATAAGATCCATCACATACCGGTTGCTCGGATACCGCTCTATGCGCTCACGCATTGATGCCGCATCGGAAAAAACTTCATCCTCATTCAGGTAAGTCATTCCGTACAACTGGCCGTTCTCCACCCATATACAACAACGTTCTTCGCGGTTGCGGCCTTTATCGAGTATATAAAACGAAGGAAGCTCAGAACGCATTGACGCGAGCGCTTCCACGACTTTTTCATTGTAAGAGGCAGAAGGTCCGTGGAAATCGCGCGCAGGAAGCTGCAATCCGTCCGGGTCCTGACAATGCCCGGCGCAATCACCCATCATGCACAATTCCGGACATAGACTGAATTCCCGGCACAGGCCCTGCAACATACGCAGCCCTTCTTCCTGGGATCCGAATTCATGCAGCGCCACATGACTTTTATTGTATTTACCTACCGCAAGCCGGCAATAGTCCTGACGATCCTCATAAAGAAACAAGCCGTACTTAGGTTCGTAACGCTTCAATGCGCGGTTGTATTTAGGCCAGCGCTTTTTGATTTCCGTTACTTCCACAATCAGTGCGGCAAGCTCTGTACCACAACGCTCAAAGGAAATACCACAGATATCCTGCAGAAACTGCTGCCTGCGCGCGCCGGTGTTATTTCCGGTAAAGTGTGAAGCAACACGCTTACGGATATTTTTTGCCTTACCCACATACACCACTTTGCCCTGCCGGTCGTGGAAAAAATACACACCCGGACAAGTGGGCAGCGCATCGAAATCTTTACGCGGAACATTAGGTGGCAACATCTGCTCTTTTGATCCGCGCTCCAGCATTTTCGGAATATCCCCTGCCGCATCCCATTGCAGCAAACGACCGAACAGGATAGCAGTTGCATCGGCATCTCCCCCTGCCCGGTGACGATTGGCAACTGTAATACCAAGCGTGTCGCATAATTTGCCGAGACTGTATGAAGGAAGCCCCGGACGTACTTTCCGGCTCATGCGCACTGTGCACAAACGCGGTGTGTTCAGCGTAAATCCTGCCTTGGACAACTCATGGCGTACAAAGGAATAATCGAAGTTCACACTGTGTGCGACAAACACGCAGGGTGCCAGCAGCTCAAACACATAAGGTGCAATTTCGCGGAACGAAGGTGCGTCCGCCAGCATGGCATCATTGATACCGGTGAGGGACTGAATAAAATAAGGGATCGAATGGCCCGGATTCACAAGTGTCTCATACCGGTTCACCACTTCTTTTCCATCATGAATCACAATAGCGATCTCCGTGATACCACAACCGGCAGCATAAGAACCTGTCGTTTCAATATCCACTATCGCATATAAGCCGGCCATTTTGATGATACTATTATAATCAGAGGAGTATGAGAAAGTTACGCCTTTTTGAGTGAACAATTTTCAGCAATTGCTAAAAAAATGCTGTAATAAATATAAAAACATCAGAAAATCCTGTAAACAACATCAGTCCTTCGTTTTGCACTTTTGTATCAAATCTTATATGTTATGAGACGCTTCAACCTAAAAGAGTTTCGCTCAGAAAGAAACCTCACACAAAAGCAACTGATCGCCAAAACCGGCATTCCGAACGTGACCATCACACAGATAGAGAATGGGCACAAATCACTGAGTAAAGAATTACGCAAGCGTATCTTCGATGCGTTCCAGGTAGACGAACGACTGTATGTTGCCTGATATTAAAGTTTACGGAAGCTATATCCTATGCTTATTTGCAAAATATGGGAATTCTGTAAACTTTTATGGGAATTATGTAAATCGATAGTTCGCATCGTTAACTATCTTCGATTAGCAACCAATTAAAATGATGTGGCCTATTGACGATTAACGCTACTCATTAGTAACGATATAAAATGAATACTCAGGTAACGCAGTTATTGCCGTTGTGCAATAACTGCTCCCTGTAAGATGTTTTTAATGGTGATGATTTGGTGAAAGGGGCCGCCTGTTTCCACAGGCAGCCTTTATTTTTTTTTATCGATCTTTACGAAACGGAAGCGCGCCGCATCTTTACAGACACGGCGCGCTCTTTATTAAAAATGGAATAGTTACAGGTGAATTGCCTCGCCCAATGCTACCTCGATAGCATCTTTAACAGCCTCACTCATGGTAGGATGCGGGAAGATCACATCCAGTTGCTCATGGTAGGTAGTCTCCAGCTTACGGGAAGCAACTGTCTGCGCAATGATCTCGGTTACGTTTGCACCGATCATGTGTGTACCGAGCCATTCGCCGTATTTTGCATCAAACACCACTTTTACGAAGCCTTCGGATGCTCCGGCCGCGCTTGCCTTTCCGCTCGCACTGAACGGGAACTTACCTACTTTCACTTCATAACCCGCCTCACGCGCCTGCTTTTCAGTCATACCAACGGACGCGATCTCCGGTGTACAATAAGTACATCCCGGAACGTTTCCGTAATCCAGTGCTTCAGGTACGTGTCCGAATTTACCTTCTTTATTGGCAATAGCTTCAATACAGATAACCGCTTCTTTCATCGCCACGTGTGCCAGCGCCTGACCAGGAACGATGTCGCCGATCGCGTAAATACCTTCAACATTTGTTTTGTAATAAGGGTCAACTGTAACGCGGCCTTTATCTGTTTTGATATTGAGGGCTTCCAATCCGATATTTTCGATATTGGTGCTCACGCCCGCTGCACTCAGCAGGATATCTGCTTCCAGAACCACTTCTCCGCTTGCGGTTTTCACGGTAGCTTTAACGCCCGCTCCGCTTGTATCGGCTTTCTCCACAGAAGAAGAAGTCATTACCGTGATTCCTTTCTTTTTGAAAGATTTTTCCAGTTCTTTGGAGATATCTGCATCTTCAACGGGAACAATACGATCCATAAACTCAACGATTGTAACCTGAACACCCAGTGAACTGTAGAAGTAAGCGAATTCCACCCCGATGGCACCACTACCTACAACGATCATTGATTTCGGTTGTTTAGGCAGCGTCATCGCTTCGCGGTATCCGATAATTTTCTTTCCGTCGATAGGCAGCGAAGGCAGTTCACGACTGCGTGCGCCTGTAGCCAGTACGATATGCTTTGCTGTATAAGCAGTGGTTTTACCATCTGCTGCAGTTACTTCGAGTTCTTTTTTTGCATTCAGTTTTCCAAAGCCGTTGATCACATCGATCTTGTTCTTTTTCATCAGGAACTGAATACCCTTGCTCATTTTATCGGCTACACCACGGCTACGCTTGATGATCGCTTCAAAGTCGTGTTTAACGCCGTCTACAGAAACCCCGTAATCCTGAGCATGATGCACATAGTCCAGCACCTGCGCCGACTTCAACAGGGCTTTCGTGGGAATACATCCCCAGTTCAGACAGATACCACCCAGGCTCTCTCTTTCAACAATAGCAGTTTTGAAACCTAATTGGGCAGCGCGAATGGCGGCAACATAACCACCGGGACCGCTTCCTACTACGATAACATCATAAGACATAATATGCTGTGATTTTATTTAGAGTTTTTGTTTGATGTGCGCACAAAAGTAGCCAAAATATCGACATTCCCACATTCATTTTGCTAACGGTACTGAAGATATATACGCCACCCGGCTGCGCAGAATATTGTCGCAAATATTACAGAATCAGTTTATTCTTTTTGCTTTTGTTTTCTACCGGAAGATTCATACGACTTTTGCGCATAAAGAACAGCAACGTAAACAAAGCACATGCGCTCAGGATGATAACGCAAAGCGAAACGTTAACCGGGTAGTCCTGGATAAAAAAGGTAATACCGATAATCACCAGGCTGCAGAGGGAAAGAATAATCACAGTCTTCATATGCGAATAACCGAGATCAAGCAGGTAATGGTGCAGATGCGTACGATCTGCCTGGAATGGTGAACGACCTTTCATAAGGCGCGTACCGAATACACGGAAAGTGTCGAAAACAGGAATAAACAGTAAGGAAAGCGCACCAAGCAGCACACCGCGCGGACTGTGGAACAATACATTTCCTTCGAAATGCTTTACTTTCTGAGTAAGCACGACAGACAAAACCGCAATGACAAAACCGATCACAAGCGAACCGGAATCACCCATAAAGATGCGGGCAGGCTGATAGTTGAACCGGAGAAAGCCGATAATCGCTCCCATTAAAGCAAAGGAGATAATCGCAGGACTGTAATTATGGGTTGTGGCAAAAGCCAAACCCAGGAAGAATGTGCAGATAACCGCTATAGAACCCGCAAGCCCGTCAATGCCGTCAATCAGGTTAAAGGCATTGCTGATAAAAGTACAACCTACCACAGTAAGCAGCACGCTGAGCCAGTAAGGCATTTCATAAATTCCGAAAAAACCATGCAGGTGCTCAAGGCGGAAATCTGCCAGCATCACCACAATCATGGAGGCCGTGATCTGCGCGATCAGCTTCTTGGAAGGATTCACATTAATCAGATCGTCCTTGATACCGGTAAGAAATAATATGAGCGACGCGGCAAGTACATAATTCCATTGCGTGAATTCAGCAGAATTGATAAGCAGTGAAGAGATAACAGAGAAGCCCAGAAAAATACCAATGCCACCAAGGTTCGGAATGACTTCTTTATGGATTTTCCGGTCGCTGTCCGGCTGATCCAGCAATTTCTTTTTTTTGCTGATGTATATAATCCTGGGAATCGCACTTACACAGAGGGCCATAGATAGGATTACGGCCGCAATATATAAATAGACAGAATGTTGGTTTTGTAGAAATCCACTCATATTGGTTCAAGCCGCTAAACAGCCCAGGGAGAATTTTAACAAAGATAGTTGTATAAAATGCTTTTACAAGCAATACAGCAAAATTTAAATGAACCTTAATTCAGAAATATCGTATTGTAGCTGATGTCTCCGAATGCTTTAGGGCGTAGTGTATAAATAGTGTGCTTATCTTCTTTCCCGCTTCTCAGTATACCTGCCACAAAATCCACAATGCGTTCGGCAGCCTTACCGTCCCACAATTCCGGGTCCTTGCCCATACGCCATTTGCCTGCGCGCAGACAATCGAATGCATCAAAAATATTCCCGGGGTTGCAGGAACCTACCAGCAGATTGGTTCCGAGCTGACATGTTTCAGGACGCTCGGTATGGTCGCGGAGTGTAATACATGGCACCTTCATAATGGTGGTTTCTTCCGAAATACCCCCGGAATCGGTAACCACCGCAAGTGCGTTTTTCATCAGATAATTGAATTCCAGGTATCCCATCGGATCGGTCATCACAATATTCGGATGCACTTCAATACCAAAATTATGGATCATTTTCTCCGTATGCGGATGCACCGGGAAGACCACGGTTGTACCCTCGGCGGCCATTGCTACCGACTCAAGTAAGGTTCCCAGTATTTCGCCGCTGGAAATATTTGCCTGGCGATGCAGGGTAAGTACATAATATCCCTTGTTGGCGAGACCGAGTGTATTCCAGAATGTGGGTTGCTTCAGACGGCTTTCGTTCGTGTAAAGTGTATCGATCATCGTATTTCCGACGAAGAATATTTTACCCGGGGAAACGCCCTCGTTCATCAGATTGTCGGATGCGCGGCGCGAAGTGGTGAAAAAATAATCAGATATCGAATCGGTGAGAATCCGGTTGATCTCCTCGGGCATCTGCCGGTCTCCACAGCGCAGGCCAGCCTCCACGTGAATCAAAGGTAAATCGGGATATGTCTTTTTTGTGGCAAGCGCACAGGCAACGGTGGAGTTCACATCTCCGAGCACAATCACCATATCGGGCTTAGACTCGATCAGCACCCTGCTGTAGCGCGAAATAATGGTAGCGATCTGTTCCGTACTTTTCAGATGACCTACATTAAGGTTAATGTCCGGCTGCGGAATATCCAATTCCTCAAAAAATACGCCGCTCATTTTATTGTCGTAGTGCTGACTGGTGTGAATCAGACGGTAACGGATCCCATTTCCGGGTTCCGGAAATTTGGTACGTAATTCTCTGATAATGGCTGCAACCTTAATAAAGTTCGGCCGCGCGCCCACCACTATGTCAATCAGCTTATCCATCCGAAAATCTTATTATTAATTTTATTTTATTACGGTTAAATTTTATTCTTATTTTTTGTGAAGATACTGTTTTATGAAAACCAATACAATAGTCGTAGGAACTCAATTCGGCACTACCCCCTTCTACTATAATCCGCATGTTGCACGCTCGAACAAGAATTTCATTTTCCAATAACGTCACCTGCGCATCAGGGTGAAAATGCAACCCCGTATAAGCACCGTCGCAAACTGAAACACCTTCCAGTTCGTCGCCGATTATAATCTCATCCGTTTCACAAACCACTGTTCTGCGATGCTGGAACTTAAATAATTTAAAGTATCCATCATGCTTATAATCAATTGTATTAAACGACTCATTTAAAGCAATAACAGAAGGCCTGCGCCCTACCCTGAAACCCGACCATACGTCCGCAGAATTATAACCGGGAACAAATACCGTATTATGCATTGCCGTAGATCTTTGCGCGCTTCTGCTGCTACCCGGATCGTATGTGGAAACACCCGGATCGACGATACAGGGCAAACCATTTACATGCAAACAAAAAGTAAAAGCATCGGCGTGTGCATGACCGGGTTGGTCCTTTGCCAATATCTCCCCACGAAAAAAGAACAAACGGAAACGCGAACGATCAAAAACCTTTATTGCAATAGGTTCCTCAACAGGCACACCGCTTCCGATCTCATTATCAAACAAATCTTGTGCCAAACTCGTCATTTCGTTCGACCAATAATTCATTTCCGGATTAGAGTCGCTGAACTGGGGCAATAAAACATCAGAACCAGATAAAAGTTTTAGATAAGATAAGCTTTGCAAAAACTTATCTTTCAAAATTTTATAAAAAACATCTTCCGCAAGAACATGTTTGTAAAAAAGCAGCAGGTCAAATATATTTTTCTGGATAAATGTGTGGTATCCTACTGATCTTTCATAATGAGAACCGTCCGGGAGGATCTGCCTGCGGAGTTCTCTGGTCACTATTTTTTTGCCGATCTGCAGCATGCGGCTATTTTTAAAATATATGCCACCCCATACCAGCGAAATCCCGCTTTCCAGCAAATGATTTCCGCCGATCTCATATTCCGGAAAATGAGACAGGCGGTCCAACTCCCGGAACAGGAACGCCGTTACTTTAGGATCGGATATCTGCGATTCAATACAAAACGCAATCCAGTTTCGCGTACGCAATGCAGTGGTATACGAACTCTGCTCAACTTGCCTATCTTTATAATTATCAATGAAATGAATAATGGTGCTTAAACGATCACTCAATGAGAGATCCGCGTCTTTCAACCAGTCGAAATAGTATAAATGGAATTGCCACAGCAAGCCGAACCCGCGAAATTGCCAATTGATCTCCCTGCCGAATGAGATTTCCCTGTTCAGCAGATGGAAGGTCTGCCGTTCTGCCCGGTAAATGCCCTTATGAAGCTCACAGACCGGAATACCGAGTCCCGGAGAAACGTCCCGGGGAACCGGTACTGCACGAGGTGGCCGGTACCCGATCTTCTTGACAGGATAATATAATCTGTAAAAAATCTGTTCTGCCCGCAGATAACGCAGGGTATGATAATACCTGCTGATCGTGCCAAAGATTCCGGTCAAATACTCTTTTGTTTAGAAAATAAGTTAACGACATTTGCGTTCTTTTCCGCAAGCTTAATCTGGTGCAAAGTAGTAAAACTGTATATTTTCTCAGCAAAAACAAGGCGACTTTCGCTGTCGTGACCGCACTGATGATGGTGCTCGGCTTTTTATGCGGAAGAGCGATCCTTTCCCTGGGAATGTTCCTGTTTTGTCTGAATGCCATCTGGGATACTTCACCCCGTAAATGGTTCCGCGATACCTACTGGCTCTGGGGACTTGCATGGACGGGACTCTATCTTATATCCTGGTTCTGGAGCGAAGACATTCCTTATTATCTGGAACGTATCCAGGTAAAACTTCCGTTTCTGCTGTTCCCGCTTGCATTCGGACTGATGCCGGCACTACCCGAAAAACACCTGAAAGTGTTCACTTACGGGTTGCTGGTATTAATGCTGGGGGGATGCGCCTACTCTCTTTCCTTCCTTTTCCGTAACTATGAAGAGGTGCTCAGGGGATATTCTTATTCGAAAGTGCTTCCCACACCTGCCTATAAAGACCATATCCGCTTCAGCATTTTTACCGCATGGACAATATTCTGGTATTTTTTCATGTACCGGAAAATGCTGACGAAAACAGGTAAAGCCATTCTGATCGGTGCGATTCTATTCTTTTCTTTATACCTGCATGTACTTGCGGTAAAGAGCGGTTTGCTCGTATTATACAGTTTTGCCTTCCTTTATTTTATCTACTTGCTGCTGAAAAAAAGGTGGCGTGTAGCAATGGCGATTGCACTGATTGCGGGAACGGCCTTCTATGTATCCCTGAAGAAAGTACCTTCCTTTAAAGCGAAGTTCTATTACGTGGTATTCAGTTTTAACGAATATCGTGCAGGCAACGTAGCTTCGAATGTTTCAGACCTGGGACGGCTCCTGTCTTATGATCTTGGCTGGAAAATCTTTAAGGAACACCCGCTCGCAGGTGTGGGAGCCGGGGATGTGCGCCTTGAAATGAAGGAAAAGTATGAGCAATATTCTCCGGAAACGAGACCCGAAGAACGGATTGTTCCCCATAATCAGTTTCTTGAAGTTGCGCTTGTGGGAGGTATACTTACGTTGATACCCTTCTTCATATGGGTAATTGCCCCTTTAAAAACCATACGGAAGTCGAGGAACGGATTTTACGGTCTGGCCACCTGGTTTGCGCTTTTAGCTTCTATGCAGGTGGAACCGATGCTGGAAGTGCAGTTCGGGGTATTTGTGTATTTATTTTGCCTGCTCTGGATGATCAAGCATACCGAAACTACTCCTGAAACTTCAGTAGCGTAGAATCCACACCCCAGAGGTAGTCCCCGTCGTCGTCTATCACATAGTCTTCTTTATCAATTTCGTCGAGATGATAACGGGTGATCATCTGCGATACGTCTTTGATCCATTTTCCTTTGGCTTCCGCATATCCATGCGCGTTCATGGCCTTCAGCCATTTTTTATAATCTTTAGTGCCTTTCAGCAGATGGTAATACTTTTTAGTATGCACGATCCGCACAAAGTCTTTAAAGGAATGCTCTGCCGTTTCATACTGCTTGTAAGCCGAGCGGAATTTGACATGGTTCTTACCCTTCACACCGAAATAGTTATTCAGCAGCCGGGCTATTTTGCTGGTCCCCATTGCCGACTCCACCATCGAAATACCCAGTATCACACTTGCGGGGATACCTGTTTTTTCCATCAACAGCACAGCCGTGGGCCGGAACCGTTCTACATAGTCCGCACCGGAACGTGCCTGTGCAGACATGCGTACAGAAGCCGTGGTACACAGCATCAGCATCAATAGGCAAATTCTGAATTGTCGCAACATATAAACCATTTATAAATTGGTCTGCATCCTTCTCCGGGTCCTCCGATTTTCAAAAATAACGCTATATTTGTAACTTACTAAATGCGACTTAATAACTATGCCTGATTTTTTGCTCGTGTTACTTGCTTACATGATTGGTTCCGTATCAACAGCAGTATTAGTAAGTAAACGATTTTACGGCATTGACATCCGTGAGCATGGCTCAGGAAATGCCGGAGCAACAAATACATTCCGGGTTTTAGGCAAGAATGCCGGCGTCATCGTTATGGCGGCAGATATATTAAAAGGCTTCCTGGCCGTTAAATTGTCTTTACTCTCTCAATATTCCTGGCACCCCACACCTTCGGTGCAATTTGTGAACCTGCAGGTGATCTTGGGGATTGCTTCTGTTCTGGGCCATATCTTCCCGATCTGGTCCGGCTTCAGAGGAGGAAAAGGAATTGCTACTTTATTCGGAATGATACTGGGTATTCAGCCGCTTGTTGCCGTGAGCCTGGTAGGAGTATTTCTTCTGATGTTATTAGCCACACGTTATGTATCCCTGAGTTCCATCAGTGCAAGCATTGCGTTTCCGCTGCTCATCCTGTTTATCTTCCGTGAACCCGAGTTGAGCTATAAAATATTTGCTATCGGCACCGCATTTCTGGTAGTGCTTACGCACCATAAGAATATAGGCCGGCTGCTGAATGGCAACGAAAGTAAAGTACCGATCTTCAAAAAGCGCAAAATGCGCCGGGACAAAGAAGAAGCCTAATCAGAAAGCCAGAGCATTCCACTCTGGCTTTTTTATTCCTGTGTATAACGCACTCATTACCGATACCATTATGAACTGGCTTTTACTCATCATTGCGGGATTATTTGAAGTGGCATTTGCATTTTGCCTGGGCAAGGCACAACATAGTCAGGGAAGCCTGGCCGTATGGTGGTATGCAGGATTTCTTGCTGCGCTGAGCCTGAGTATGGGCTTACTGGTAAAAGCCACCCAGACATTACCGATGGGTACTGCCTATGCGGTGTGGACCGGTATCGGCGCAGTGGGAACAACAATCGTGGGCATCATTGTATTCAAAGAACCAGCAACGTTCTGGCGTATATTTTTCCTGTTTACCCTGATCAGCTCTATTGTGGGACTAAAAGCCGTATCTCATTAGAGCACGAAATCCGTTACATTTGAACGCCTGGAAATTATATCATGCAGCTTAGCCGATTTCAGAAATTGCTGTCGCGTTTTTATCCCGTTCGCATCTATTCATTTGAAGGACGCACCAGTCCGCAAATGAAACTATATCATTTCCGGGGACGCTGGCAGCTCGCTTCAGAGTCGGCGCTGTATTCGGATGGCGACCATTACCAGCCACTAACCAAAGCTTTCGCATACATCAGGGGCAAGCTTCCTGCCTGTCGCAATATGCTGGTGCTCGGCGCCGGCCTGGGAAGTGCTATATCAGTATGGGAAAGCCTGAAGGTGCCATTACCGGAAACCCTGCTGGTGGATATTGACGAAGAAATACTGAGACTGGGCCGGGAGCTGAATAACCGAACCAATGTGCGCTGGATTTGCGAAGATGTGCAAAACCTGGTCCGCAGAGAACAGGGCACCTGGGATCTTATTGTATTGGACATATTCCAGGACCGGGTTGTACCGCATTTTGTATGTACACAGGATTTCCTGAAAAACTGCGCCCGCATGCTGAGTACGAGCGGAACGCTTGTGTTCAACTATATCATTAATAATGAGCAGGACTGGAATGCCCTGCAACAACTGACGGGTAGCCTTTTTATCACTGAAACTGTAATCAGTATAGGTATCAACAGGATCCTGATCTTAAAAAAAGCGGCGGATGAGTCTTAACGCATGCGTACGCTTGCGGAGGGTACGACTTACAATACCCTGCTGATCGATCTTATCTATCACCACACAGCCGGCGGTTTCCGTAGCATGCAGAATTGCATGTTCATCCAGCAGAATGCCTACGTGGTTGATGCGTCCTTCTTCGTTTGCGAAAAAAGCCAGATCCCCGCAACGCGCCTCCTGCAGAAAAGCGACAGGAGCGCCCTGCATAGCCTGTTGTGAAGCATCGCGCGCTATCTGAATTCCATTGATCTTCATTACCACCTGGGTAAGACCTGAACAATCCACCCCCTGCAATACTTTACCGCCCCATTGATACGGCGCAGCCAGGAAACGTCTGGCGCAGGATTCGATGTTTTCCATCGAAGGCTTCAGCTCCGGCACAAACGCCTTTTTACCTTTAAACTTCACCTTTTCGCCTGAAGGCAGCATATTGCGTGTCCGTAATGCCGCACCTACCGGCAGGGGAATTTCGTTGTATTCGGAAACAAGCCTCCCTTTATGCGATACATTCAGGTATTTGGCGGGTTTGGTGAACTCCCTTTTCGTCACCGGCATAATCTGATTAACGAGGCACCAACCTTCATAATCATCATCGAAAGCACGGATCTTGGCCCAGAAATTATCTAATTCCAGTATTTCGACACGATCTCCATATAACAACTGATTCACCTGCTCCGAACGGTGCAGGGGCTCTTTATGCATAGGACTGACGCTGACAACACAGATACCGTAAGACAAAACCATAACCGATAAAAAATAGACGACGCTAAGGTAACATTTTTTGTACCACATACAGATACGCAAAGGGCTTTGTAAATTGCAGCCATTCTATGATTGCCGCCGATCTGCTGCAAAACCTGCAGCTCAACATACGTACCGAAGGCCAGGAAACCCGTGTATGGGATATTCTGCGCAAACGGTGGATGCTTCTCACGCCCGAAGAGCATGTACGACAGGCATTAGTGCATTACCTGATCCGTGAGTGTGCTTACCCGGCAGGCATGATCGCTATTGAAAGGCAGATCAGCTACGGCCTGCTGAAAAAACGCTACGACCTCGTAGTGTACGACCGCCACCGTGAACCATGGCTGCTTGCCGAGTGTAAAGCACCCGAAGTGCCGTTATCCGAAAAAGTACTGCATCAGCTGCTGCATTACCGTTCGCGTATTCCGGCTCCGTTCTGGCTGCTCAGTAACGGACACGACAATTGCTGCGCAGACGCCACCGACGTGAATGATATCCGCTGGCTGACACAATTCCCGGCATACCCCAGATAAGCGGCGGAAATCATAACAGTTTCTAAAAAAGCGCCCGGCACAAAATGCTTCGGCCGAAATCGGGTATCTTAGCGAACCTACCAATAGAAACCGGCCTATGCGCAGACTGCTCCAGAATTTTTTTACGAAACGGCTCACCCGGCGATATCGCCTGAAAGCACCCCGTACTTTCTCGTCTTTTATGCTGGCGAAAGCTTATCTGGAGTTTAAAATATCCACGCGGCGCACGCTGAAAGATATCGTGCTGATAGCCGCCGGAATTTTCTCTGCGTCGTTTGGATTCAAGGGCTTTCTGCTTACCAACCATTTTATAGATGGAGGTGCCACGGGTATCTCATTATTGATATCCGCACTTTCAGGCATCCCCCTGTTCGTGCTGCTGATACTGATCAATATTCCGTTTATCCTGCTCGCGTTCCGCACAATCGGAAAGCAGTTTGCGGTTAAAACCGCTTTTGCGATCTGTGGTCTTGCGCTCTGCGTCGCGACGATCCACTTCCCCGACGTTACGAACGACAACCTGCTGGTCGCCGTTTTCGGAGGCTTCTTCCTCGGTGCGGGAATAGGCCTTTCGGTGAGAGGCGGCGCAGTGATCGACGGAACAGAAGTGCTGGCCATCTACCTGAGTCGTAAACTGCGTACTACGATCGGCGATATCATCATCGCGATCAATGTACTGATCTTTTCCGCTGCAGCCTACCTGTTGTCTGTGGAGATTGCGATGTACTCGATGATTACCTACCTCGCAGCGTCTAAAACGCTTGATTTTATCGTGGAAGGTATTGAAGAATACACCGGCGTTACGATCATCTCTTCGCATAATGAAGAGATCCGTAAGATGATCATCGAAAAAATGGGACGCGGCGTAACGGTTTACAGTGGCAAAAGAGGCTACGGCAAAAACGGGGAAACCCGCAATACAGATATCATATACACGGTGATCACCCGGCTGGAACTGAACCGCCTGAGCACCGAGATCGAGCTTATCGATACGAATGCATTTATGGTCATGAGCAGTATTAAAAGCACTAAAGGCGGTATGATCAAAAAACGCCCGCTGCATGAATAACCCGTTGCAGATCATTGACAGGGACGGATCTGTCACCTATACTACTGCACTCTTTCCGGATGCTGCAGCACAGGATATTTTCAGGAAATTATCAGACGAAATCGACTGGCAGCCGGACGAAGTAAAACTCTTTGGAAAAACGATTATCACAGCGCGCAAAACCGCATGGTATGGCGACAAATCGTACGAATACCGCTATTCCGGAACAGTAAAAAAAGCGCTTCCGTTTCCGCAGGAATTACAGTCGATCCGCGACAGACTTTTGCAGGAAACAGGATACTACTTTAATTCCTGCCTTGCCAATCTGTACCATAATGGTTCCGAAAGCATGAGCTGGCACAGCGATAATGAACCGGTGATGGATCCCGGATTTCCGATCGCTTCTCTGAGCTTCGGAGCCCAGCGCCGGTTCCGGTTCAGGCACCTTGGGGACAAAACAACGGAAACGGTATTATTGGAACCCGGTTCTCTGCTTATGATGTATCCGCCATTGCAGCAGCATTGGCAGCACTGTCTGCCCCGCATGGCTGCGGTTCGCGAAGCGCGGATCAACCTTACATTCCGCCGTTTTACCGAGCATCGATAAGAATACCTTAAAACCGCCTGCTGCCGCAACAACACGTCGGATACACCAGTAACTTTAAGTCAAATCAGGAGTCATGGAAAAGGTATTGCTTTCAGAAAATATAAACGTGTTGTGTCTGCCGGCGCAGAAATTTCCCGACACGATTCAGGATACACATCATCAGTTGCGCGAAATGATGCCGATGCATCCGCAGCGGCGCTTTTTTGGCCTGTCACAATCCAGACCGGACGGAACGATCGGATATAATGCTGCTGCGGAGCAGCTCGATCCGACGGAAGCGGATATTCTCGGACTGCACGAGTACACCATTCAGGAAGGTCGCTATTACCAGATCACTATTCATAATTTCCCGGAGAAAATGAATGAGATCGCCGATGCGTTTCAGGAAATACTGAAACAACCCGACATCGATCCCAGCGGCATTTGCGTGGAATGGTATGTAAACGATCGTGACGTTCAGTGTATGGTCCGGCGTATTGAAAAAACGCAATCCTAGCGAGGCACTTCAATATGTGACAGGAGCTCACGCAATACCTGATCGGCAGACACGCCTTCCATTTCTCTTTCAGGGGTCAGCATTACCCGGTGCCGTAACACCGGTGCAACTGCATAAGCCACATCGTCCGGTATCACAAAAGAGCGGCCACGTATAACAGCTATTGCTTTAGCCACCTGCAACAATGCTATGGAAGCTCTCGGAGAGGCGCCCACAAACAGCGAAGGATGATTGCGTGTAGCATGAATGATCTGTGCGGTAAAGCGAAGGATGTTTGCTTCTGCATGTACCGACTGCACTTCAGATTGAGCGCGCAGCACATCGGACGCATGCAGTACCGGGTTTACACTTGCCAACTGGTGTGCAACGGCTGTTTGCTGCTGACGGGACAGAATCTGCACTTCTTCCTCAAGCGAAGGATAGCCGACGTTGATCTTCATCAGGAAACGGTCCAGCTGTGCCTCAGGTAAGCGATAAGTTCCTTCGTGTTCAATCGGGTTTTGCGTGGCAATTACCATAAACGGACTGTTCATCGGATACGTGATGCCGTCTACCGTTACCTGCCGTTCTTCCATTACTTCAAATAAAGCTGCCTGCGTTTTAGCCGGGGCACGGTTTATCTCATCGATCAGCACAACATTAGCGAATATGGGTCCGCGGCGGAATTGAAAACTGGCCTGCTGCGCATGGAACACGCTGGTACCGGTTACATCCGAGGGCATCAGGTCGGGTGTGAACTGGATTCGTGAAAACTCAACATCCAGGCTTTTCGCAAGCAGTTTTGCAGTAAGTGTTTTGGCCACGCCCGGAACTCCTTCAATGAGCAGATGCCCGCCTGCCAGCAATCCGGCAAGGAGTAACTCCAGCATATCCTGCTGCCCTACGATAATTTCACCCAGTTGCTGCCGGAGCAGTTCGGCGATCCGGAACGCTTCGCCCATAGCGGGTGCGTTCTGCTGATCATCCATTATATCCATCGGTTCCATTTGCTCTGTAAAATAAATTGATTGTTCTGTAAAATTCAAACAAAAATGCATCGGTTAAAGGCTCATCACCTAAGCGTATGCGATGAATCATTGACACGACATCTGCTGCCTGCGAACGGGGCACCGCTGCTTTTGCGGAAAGCGCATCGATGAAATGCTCATCCAGCACTTCTGTCGGCAACAGGAAACGCATGCGTACCCATTCCAGAAAATGCTGTTCCAGCTTCACACACAGGTTGTGATGATCTTTATGATTGTAATACAACAAGCCTACCGTTTCTATAAAAGATGCGTATGTATTCTCTACCGGTGGTATCTCTGCAATGATCCTTTGCTTACGCTTGCGTTCAACAAGCAGATACACAATCATCAGAAAAATACCCAGCAGGATCGCAGTTCGCACAGCGGGATGACGCAGCAATACATCCCAATCAGACATCTCAGGATTACGATTCCGGAAATTGCCCCAGTAAATACGCGCAATATCAGGCCCTATGTGCTTCCAGAATGCATCGAGATACCTGCGGTTGTGCGGTTGCAGCAGGAAAAAATTTGTAAACAGCAAGGGAGTGGAGGTAAGCACCACATGGCCTTCTCCCAGCGCGATGCATATAATGTCCGGATGCGTTGTATCTCTTTCATGTACATAGCCTTCTTCCGTCACTTCAGATTCTGTACTGTCCGGGCTCTCTGTCGTACGCACAAAATACCCCCGTATATTACGGCCATAAATACCAAAACGCTCGTCGGGCAGCGATTCAATAGACAGGGCTTTTTCATTGGGCGCAGCCGGATTCAGCACAGACAGCGGATCGCTCTCCGGTATGCCTTCCTGCCTGAGATGAAAGTCGTTCAGCAGTTGCGGATCTATTCCTGAAGAGCATATGACCAGGTCGTTCCCCTCAGAAACAAACTGGTAAAGTCGTTCCCGCTCCTGCTTTGAAAAATTTACTACCCTGCCGATCAGCAACATCATTTCCCTGGCCGAATCGGAAGCGGACTGAAACGATTCCAGCGATCCCGACAAAATACGGATCTCGGATTCGGGATGATAATATTGCAAAGAATGGTAGCCCAGATACAGATCGTAGGGATCTTTTCCCTCCCGGTTCAATGACACCGACCAGTTCGTGCGCGATACGTTTTTACACCCGCCCGACAGGAACAGAACAAACAGCAACAGGTACCGGCTTAAGCGTACACTCATCTGATCGCGGTTTTTAGACTCTGATACAAAACGTAGGTCTGATGCCACTCCGCTTCGGCAACCGGAAACCGTCCGAACCATGCATACTGGTAACGCAGCAGCAGATTACGAAAAGACTCCTTTAAAGTCCCTTCCGTCAGCTCACGGTAATAATCAAAATCGGTAGCTTCCGAACGGAACGTGATCTGACCTTTCTGCGATAACAACTTTAATATTGCGAGGTAAGCAAAACGCGTTGCATCAGCGTAAAGCGCCTCGCTCACTGCCCGTGCCATTTTCTCCTCCCAAAGCCCGCTTTCCAGGTCTTCGGGACTCTCCGGATTCCCGGTATCGCCGGCCAGACTGTTATCCTGTTGCTTCTTTCTTTTTGACGTCCGGAATTCCGGGATCACAACACGCACAATAATGAACAGGGCCACAGCTGCAATCAGCAGCCATATGATCGCTTTCCCCGCCGCGGAAGTAAAAAAAGAAATAAGCGATTCTATAAATCCGTTCAGAAAGTGATTTGCAGGCTTCTTTTCAAGCGCACCTTCCCGCTCATGCGCATAGCTGAAGTGTTTATCGCGTGTAAGTGACTGCCATTCGGAATCTGAAGGAGTGTACAAAACTGTTTCGGTCTGTACCTCCTGCTCTTTCTGCTCCTCAACAGCTGCGGCTACATTCGCGGAATGCAGGCAGCTCAGGATCATCACCCAACAGAAGATTATATTACGCAGCCTGCTCAAGTAACCGGGATTGAGTTTTTTGAAAAACCCTGTAGGGATAATACAGGAAATAGCCCGCCACAAGCAGCAACGACAACAGAAGAATTATTATGCTCAGCCATACAGGCATCTCGGTGTGACGGGTGACGTAGCTTTCGAAAAATGCGGCGATCAGCAATACGGGAACCTGAGACAGGCTTACTTTTACCGCATCGAGTGAAGACCGGCGCAAAGCGGCCAGTCTTGTATAGGTTCCGGGAAAGATCAGCGCACGTGCAATCATAAACCCCGAAGCTCCGGCAATAACAAGTGCAGACAGTTCAAGCGTTCCGTGAATGAACACCACAAGAAAGAAATCCCCGCCCAGGTGATTCCGGTAAAAAAGGTATTCAAAAACACCTACCATCAGCGCATTGCGGAATAAAAAATAAAACGTACCGACACCATAGCTGATCCCCATACCAAACAACAATAGCGACACGCGGATATTATTCCACGCGATCAGCAGAAACATGGTAAACGAATCGCCGGACTTATAAACACCGAACGGGTCTCCCTTTTCGATGTTCTCCAGCGTCATATCCACATAAGCATTCCCCAGAATCGCACGGGCGAAGTCCGGTTCAACCGCAGAAGACGCCATCCCCAGAAGAAAAAATGCGAGAAACAGTCCGAAAGAAAACCAGAGCGCTTTTCGATGACGGAACAGGATCAGCGGCAGCTCAGTCGTCCAGAAAGTTACAAAACGATTTCCCTTTTCTTTCCTGTTCCGGTAAATACTCAGATAGATATCGGCAGCCATCCCGTTTATATACCGGGTGGTATTACTGTCTTTATAAAAGGTACGCGCGAATGCCAGATCGTCTACCAGGTAGGCAAAGCGACGGGCGAGCACATCAGGATCATCTGTCGGTTCTGCCTGATATTGATTCCAACGGTCTTTATATTTACTGATAAAGCGTCCTTCGCGCATATTTCGGAAATGAAGAGCAAGATAAATGAAACTTTCAAGAAAATTCATTTGACGACAATACATAAGATATAAACTATTAGACTATTTTAGCGGCAGTATCCACTCACTATGTCATTCCTTAGAAAACTGATCTTCATCGCTCTGCTGGCGATCCATTGCTGTATTACCGTTTCACAGGCAGCCTTTCCTTTAAGCCGGCAGGAAACCACCCGTGCGCAAAAGCTGCAAAAACGCATGGAGAAAGCAGAAATACTGCTCAACGCCGCAAATAGCCAGGAGATCAGACAAACAAGTACAGAGCATTCCTATAATATGCCCGTGCGGGAAAATGACTCGGGCATATATGGGATACTTGCTTTTGTAACCGGGCTTCTGGGCATTTTTCCAGCCGCCATAGTACTGGGTATCATAGGCTTGCAAACCAACAGAAGATTTCAGGGTCTGGCAGTCGCAGGACTGGTCCTGGGTATCTTTCAAGCCTTACTGTTTTTGCTCATGCTGGTTTTACTGTTTTATGTATTTTCCTGGTAGACAGCTCACACAGTAGAAATCCGGTCGTAAACACCTGACGCAATTTTAACCCGGCCTTCCGTTCCGGGGTATCGTCGCAGATTTGCGGATAAAAAGATACTTTTGCGCACTACCACGAAAACGTATTAGTGAAAGCGGAATTGTATGAGCAAAGAGAACGGACCACAACAACAATATTCAGATAACCAGGATTCGGTAATGATAGGTTCCATGTATGAAAACTGGTTCCTGGAATACGCCAGTTATGTAATCCTGGAACGCGCGGTACCTGCGGTTTCCGACGGATTGAAACCGGTACAGCGTCGCATCCTGCATGCGATGAAGGAAATGGACGACGGGCGATTTAATAAAGTCGCCAATGTTGTCGGACAAACCATGCAGTACCATCCGCATGGAGACGCCTCCATCAGCGCTGCCATTGTGAACCTCGGGCAAAAAGACCTGCTGATAGAAACCCAGGGTAACTGGGGAGATGAGCGTACCGGGGACGGCGCGGCGGCCTCCCGTTATATTGAGGCCCGCCTGTCTAAATTCGCACTGGAAGTAGCCTTCAACCCCAAGACCACGGAATGGCAACTGAGCTACGACGGTCGCAAGAACGAACCATTATCACTGCCGATGAAATTTCCGCTGCTGCTCGCGCAGGGGGCGGAAGGTATTGCGGTAGGACTTTCCACTAAGATATTACCGCATAATTTCTGCGAACTGCTGGAAGCCTGCATCAGGCATTTGAAAAATAAGCCGTTTGAGCTGTATCCTGATTTCTCAACCGGCGGATACGTCGATGTAAGCAATTACAACGACGGCGCGAGGGGCGGCAAAGTCCGTGTACGTGCAAAAATCGAGGACATCGATAAGAAAAGTGTCGCGATCCGCAGTGTACCATATGGTGTGACGACTTCCCAGCTCGTGGACAGCATCCTGAAAGCGAATGACTCCGGCAAGATCAAGATCAAAAGTATCAGTGACAATACCGCCGCAGAAGTGGAATTAGTGGTGCAGCTGGCTACAGGCATTTCTACCGACCAGACCATCGACGCCCTGTATGCATTCACTGACTGTGAAATATCCATTTCACCGAATGCCTGCGTGATTGTTGAAGACAAACCTCATTTTGTAAGCGCTTCAGACCTGCTCAAACAGTCGGTTGCGGACACCAAAGCACTCCTGCTCCGCGAACTGCAGATAAAGCTTTCGGAACTGGAAGAAGACTGGCATTTTTCATCACTCGAGAAAATATTCATCGAAAAGCGCATCTATCGCGACATTGAAGAGGAAACAACCTGGGAAGGCGTTTTGGAGGCGATCGATAAAGGATTGAAACCATACAAAAAGCAATTCCGCAGGGAAATCACTCAGGACGACATCGTAAGGCTTACAGAAATACGCATTAAACGTATTTCCAAATTCGATGCATTTAAGGCCGACGAGCATATCAAAGGCGTAAACGATGCTATCGGAGAAGTGAAAAACAACATAGAACACCTGAACGATTATGCCATCAAATATTATGAGGGCATTCTTAAAAAATACGGGAAAGGCCGGGAACGCCAGACAGATATCCGCTTGTTTGAAACGATCCAGGCGAATGTGGTGGCTATCGCCAACGTAAAGCTGTACGTGAACCGCAAAGAAGGGTTTATCGGTACCGGACTGAAAAAAGACGAATATCTTTTTGACTGCTCCGATCTCGATCAGATCATCGTGTTCCGCAGAAACGGGACCATGCAGGTAACGAAAGTGAGCGATAAGAACTTTATCGGTAAAGACATCGAGCATGTGGACATTTTCCGTAAAAATGACGAGCGCACCACTTACAACATGATTTATCTCGATGGTAAAACGGGCATTGCTTTTGCAAAACGCTTCAATGTTACGGGGGTTACGCGCGATAAGGAATACGATCTTACAAAAGGGAACCCCGCCAGCAAAGTATTGTACTTCAGCGCCAATCCGAACGGAGAAGCGGAGGTGGTGACGATCAACCTGTCTCCGGGCAGTAAGGCGCGCGTAAAGAACCTTGATTTTTCATTTGAAACGCTTGATATCAAAAACCGCAGCGCCGGCGGAAACCAGGTAACCAAATACCCGATCAAAAATATCAAGCTTAAGGAAAAAGGGAAATCGACCCTTTCTGCCCTTAAAATATGGTATGACCCCAATACCGGCCGTCTCAACAAAGACGAGAACGGTATGTTGCTCGGACGCTTCGCAGACGATGACAAAATCATTGCATTCTATAAAGACGGAAGCTATGAACTCACTGATTTTGAGCTCACCAACCGGTATGAAACGGAGTATACCCTGCATATTCAGAAGTTCCACCCGGAGGATGTGGTTTCTGCGGTGTATTACGATGCTGCCAGCGGACAGTATTATGCAAAGCGTTTTGTGGTGGAAACACATACGCTGAAGAACAAGTTCTCTTTTATTAAAGAAGGCACCGGCAATTACCTGGCTACAGTAAGTACAGCGAGCGAACCGAACATCATCGTGCGCAGCGGGAAAAAGAAAAGCGAATGGACAGAGCAGCAGATTGCCCTTTCGGAATTCGCGGAGGTAACCGGCTGGAAAGCCGTCGGCAAGAAACTCGGCATCGCGGATGTTAAGGAAATAACGTTGATACCCAATGAGGAATCGAGCGCGGAGCGGCCAACATTATTTTAAATAAAGCAGTACCTTTATACATACATATAGTCACTCGGAATTTTGAGGAAAGGAATATTTTGATTCATGAAAAAAATTGAACTGGAGATCATTGCATTGTCGCACAGCATTACACAAAATAATTCCTATGCGATCGTATTGGGAGAGATAGATGGTCAGCGACGCGTACCTATCGTTATCGGCGCTTTTGAAGCACAGGCCATTGCAGTCGCTCTGGAACGTATGCAACCGACACGACCGCTGACACACGATCTTTTTTTCGGCTTTATAAAACAATTTGATATCGAACTGAAAGAGGTGATTATTTACAAGCTGGAAGAAGGTATCTTTTTTTCGAAGCTGGTTTGCGCGCAGGAAGGCGGCGCAGATATCGAAATCGATTCAAGGACTTCAGACGCTTTGGCTTTAGCCGTAAGGGCGCATTGCCGCATTTATACATACGACAATATAATCGAGTCGGCGGGCATCTTCCTCAACAGCGAAGAGCGACCGTCAAAAAGAGCCATTCAGGCACAGTCGGCCGGAGAGGCCGCTTCGGGCGACCTGAAAAAAATGAGCGTGGAAACACTGAATGAATTATTGAATGAAGCGCTGGAGCAGGAGGATTATGTGAAAGCGATCCAGATAAGAGACGAGTTGAATACAAGGGCTAACAAAGACTAAACGCTTACCTATGAAATCATCCCTGTTAATCACCGCATCCCTTTTGTTTGCAGTATGCACAAAAGCGCAGGATGTGATCCGTTGCGGCCAGGAGATCATGAGCAGCAGCATGGAGCAAAGCTTCCCGGGATTTAAGCTCCGGGAAACGGATCTGAAGAAAGCTACCGCTCAAAAAGCCATTCAGGCACGTAATATGCAGCAGGCGCTGATGAAAACAGCTACCGACCCGGGTCCGATTCCGGTTGTATTTCATATCGTCGTTGATACAAACACCTACATCAAACTGGGCAGCAACGCAGGCATTGCCGAGCGCGTGCGCAGTCAGCTCGAAGTATTGAATGCCGACTTTAACGGCGCCAATGCCGACAAATCCAAAGTTCCGGCGGTATGGAGCTCATTGTATGCAAATGTGGGCATCCGTTTCGCTTCGGCTCATGTAGATCCGACCGGAGGATATACGCCCGGCTATGATGTAAAAATTGTGGCAAGCGGCACTTCCTTTTCAGCAATCAATGCTGCCAAAGGCGTAAAATTCACCGCTACGGGCGGCACAGAAGCCTGGGATCCGAAACGGTATCTCAATGTATGGGTGACGAATCTCACTGCTTCGTCCGCAACCGTGCTCGGGATTACTGCACCACCCTACTACTCAGATTTCACTATTCCCGAATGGGGCATTGCGATCAATTCCGGAATATTCGGCGCGCGCACAAGTGCATCGCAGTATTTCCTGAACAAATTTGATCATGGCCGTACACTCACCCACGAAATGGGCCACTATTTCTACATCTGGCATACCTGGGGAGACGATGGCGGAACCTGCGACGGTGATGATGGCATCAGCGACACTCCGCTTGAAGGAGATGCGGCCACCGGCAACCCGAAATTCCCCCGTTACGATGTATGCACTCCGGCTGATAACGGTATTATGTTCATGAACTATATGGACTATACCGATGATACCGCAATGTATATGTTCACACAGGAGCAGGCAAATGTGATGCAGTCCGAGGTAGCAGAAACCGGTCATTCCTATTCGCTCACGCTCAACCCTTACCTGAGCGACACGCAGGTAACTGCTCCCGAAAAAATACATATAGGACCCAACCCCAGCAAGGGCATATTGTACCTGACTTACAATAACGCGAGTACATCCGTTAAATCCGTGGTCGTATACAACATCATGGGACAAAAAGTAATAGAAACGACCGAAGCCAATATTGTCTCAATCGATATGAGCCATCTGGCCAAAGGCGTTTACTTTGTACAGTGCATCTGCAACAACCAAAATATTCAAGAGAAAATAATCCTGCAATAAAATGCAACAACCTAACAGCGGAATAGAAGCGATCATAGATCAGACACAGGACCAGCAACTTAAAACCATTGCACAGAAAATATACCGTGGCGAACGCATCAGTGAAGAAGACGGAATAGCCCTTTTTGAAAAAGGAGAACTGGCATTTGTCGGCGCCCTGGCCAATTTTACGGCACAAAGGCTGCACGGCAATAAAGTGTATTTCAACCGAAACTTTCATATTGAGCCTACCAATGTCTGCGTATTTACCTGCCATTTCTGCTCTTACTCACGACTGTACAAGCATCGTGATGAAGGATGGGAACTGAGTATGGAGCAGATGATGGATATGGTGCGTAAATATGATGGCCAGCCCGTTACCGAGGTGCACATCGTAGGGGGTGTACATCCTAAAATGAACCTTGAATTCTTCTGTGAACTGCTGCAGAAAATCAAAGCACATCGCCCCGACTTACATATTAAAGGTTTTACCGCCGTAGAGCTGGATTATATGTTCCGCAAGGCAAAACTCAGTGTGGAAGAAGGCCTGCAAAAAATGAAAGAAGCAGGGTTACAGTCTTTGCCGGGCGGCGGAGCTGAAATCTTCGATGCAGAAATTCGCGAAAAAATATGCCCGGATAAAGTGGATGCTGATGGGTGGCTGCTGATTCACGAAACCGCGCATAAGCTGGATATGCCTACCAATGCCACGATGTTGTATGGTCACTATGAGACTTATGCGCATCGCATCGACCATATGAGCCGCTTACGCGCATTACAGGACAAAACAGGCGGGTTTAACTGCTTCATTCCGCTTAAATACCGCAGCGGTGACAATGACATGAGTCATCTGGGAGAAATCAGCCTGGTGGAAGACATGCGCCTGTATGCCATATCACGCCTGTTTATGGACAATTTCCGCAATCTGAAGGCATACTGGCCTATGCTCGGAAGACAAAATGCGCAACTCAGTCTTTCTTTCGGCGTAAACGACCTGGACGGAACTATAGACGATACCACCAGGATCTATTCAATGGCGGGTTCTGAAGAACAGATCCCCACCATGAGCACCGACGACCTTTGCGATTTGATCCGCATGGTTGGTAAAGTGCCTGTAGAGCGCGATACACGTTACAACGAACTTAAGGTGTACGAAGGAGCGGAACAAGCGTTATAAAAAAGCAAAAAATACCTTCTTTAAAGTTTTGCTTTCAGGAAATTTATTTTTTATCTTCGTCCTTAAGAGGTGATCATCCTTTCGTACGAAATTGAATGACACCACCTTTAAACAACAACACAATGCGTAGATTCTTTACTATATTCCTGCTGGTACTCTCTGCTTTCGCCATGTCTGCGACGTTCTCTTCCTGTTTCTTATTCAGGCACAGAGGTCGTCCGCAATACCGTCAGGCACCGCCCCCACGCACCACCACGATAAATTATAACCGTAAAGCTATCCGGACTTCTTCCAGAGGAAAAAATTACAAAAACCAATATCGGTCCGACTGGCGCGGCCACAGAGGCGGAAGAGATCCGTATCATTACCGTGGAAGTCGTTACCGCTACTAGAAAAACAATTACCATTTATCAGAAAAGCATCTCTTCCAGGGATGCTTTTTTCATCTGCTTACATCTACATCTCATGCGACCAGAAAGAAAAGCACGGTTTGAGGAAGTATTAGCCAACAGACAGGGAAGCCTGGTACTGTTGCTGGAAAACGTGAAAGACCCGCACAACGTAGCTGCCATACTCCGCAGCGCAGATTCTGTAGGCGTTCAGGATATATACCTGCTGGATACGGACAACAGGGAAATCGAGCTTGCCGGACGCCGCGCTGCCAGAAGCGCCGAAATATGGACCAGTATCCATTCGTACAATAATCTCCCGGATTGCGTTGCGGCCATCAGGAACAGGGGATATAAAATATGGGGTACCCACCTCGGCTCCGGTGCGCACTCTCTCTACGAAATGGATCTGACAGGCCGTATAGCGCTTGCTTTCGGCAATGAACGATACGGGCTCTCCAATGAACTGCTGGATCACTGCGAAGACAATTTCATGATACCGCAAAAAGGCATGATCAGATCATTGAACGTTTCCGTCGCCTGTGCTGTGACACTTTATGAAGCATACCGGCAGCGTCAGGCTGCGGGCATGTATGATGGCGGTGGCGGATTGGATGTGGCGCATAAAAAAGAGTTGTATGCCCGGTGGACCGAACGATACAACTCTCAATCTGAAAAAGGCAGTATTGATTAGTATGCCCTCGCAAAGACTACGCGCTGAGCAGAAGGACTTCCTGTAAGGATGCATTTTCCTTCTTCCTGTGGATTGTCCAGAGGAATACAACGGATCGTCGCTTTGGTAAGCTCCTTGATCTTTTCCTCCGTTTCCGGAGTGCCGTCCCAATGTGCGTAAATAAAGCCAGGCTGTTCATCCAGCAGACGGACAAACTCTTCCCAGGTATCCGCATTTCTGCTGTTTTCTTCACGGAACTTCAATGCTTTATTGAACATTTGCTGTTGGATCTCTTCCAGCAAATCAGCTACATAATTGCTGATACCGTCAAGCGAAACAGACAGTTTTTCCTTTGTGTCCCTGCGCGCCACTTCGGCTAAGTTATTTTCCATATCGCGGGGACCTAAAGCAATACGCACGGGAACGCCGCGCAATTCGTGTTCTGCGAATTTCCACCCCGGACGATTGCTGTCGTCGTTATCATACTTCACAGAAACGCCTTTGGCGCGCAGTTCTTTGATGATCTCGCCGGCTTTTGCATCCAGGCGGGCTTTCATGGCTTCATCCTTACTGTAAATCGGAACGATCACCACCTGTAAAGGAGCAATACGCGGGGGAATCACCAGTCCTTCATCATCACTATGCGCCATTACCAGCGCACCGATCAGACGGGTGGAAACGCCCCAGGAAGTTGCCCATACATATTCAAGCTTATTTTCCTTATCGGCAAATTTCACGTCAAAAGCTTTGGCAAAATTCTGCCCCAGGAAATGTGAAGTACCCGCCTGTAAAGCTTTCCCGTCCTGCATCAGCGCTTCAATACAATAGGTATCTTCCGCGCCGGCGAAACGCTCGTTTGCACTTTTCACACCACGCAGTACCGGCAATGCCATGTACTGCTCGGCGAAGTCGGCATACACATCAAGCATTTTCTTTGTTTCCTCTATGGCTTCGGCTTTGGTAGCATGGGCTGTATGCCCTTCCTGCCAAAGGAATTCGGCCGTACGAAGGAACAGCCGCGTACGCATTTCCCAGCGCACTACGTTCGCCCACTGGTTAATCAGGATCGGCAGATCGCGATAGCTTTGTATCCAGTTTTTATAAGTATTCCAGATGATGGCTTCAGATGTGGGACGTACCACCAGCTCCTCTTCCAGACGCGCATTCGGGTCTACAATCAGCTTTCCTTTGTTGTCAGGGTCCGCTTTCAGACGATAATGCGTAACCACGGCACATTCTTTGGCAAAACCTTCGGCATTTTTTTCCTCGGCCTCAAACAGGCTTTTGGGTACGAACAAAGGGAAATAAGCATTCTGATGCCCGGTCTCCTTAAATTTGCGATCCAGCACATCCCTCATATTTTCCCAGAGGCCAAAGCCGTAAGGCTTGATCACCATACAACCTCTGACCGCCGAATAGTCGGCAAGTCCGCCTTTTAATATCAGATCGTTATACCACTGGGAGTAGTCCTGTGAACGACTTGTTAATGAATTGCCCATCCTTAAACTTTCCTTTTGATTTTATATCCTAGTTTGCAATTACTGCGCGGCAAATGTAGTAATTTCGGGTTGAGTTTTAAATGCTCCTATAATCATCAATTCTTTTTAGCGATGAAAACTTTAATGCTGACAGCAGTACTCGGTCTCACTCTGGCTACCGGAGCGCAGGCGCAAAGTGGCAATACTTATCAGGATGATATTTATTCGAACGGACCGGTGAGTTCGAAACATAAAAAAGACCGCAGCAATTATCAGTCATCGGATGCATCAGACTATGATCGTCCGTCGGATGATAATTTCAATAATAACACCTCTGCATACAGCGGCGACAATTACGTTGATTACAACGACGACGATAATTATTATTATTCGTCTTCGATCAACCGCTTTGGATCGTCCAGTTTTTATGCACGTCCCTATTTCAGCACTTTTTCCAACCCTTACTGGTATAACCCTTATTGGGTGGATCCTTATTGGGGATGGAGCCCCTGGAATAACGTAGGCGTTGGCATCAGCTTCGGTGGCGGTCCTTACTGGAGTTCTTACTGGGGATGGCAGAACTGGTATGGTTATAGTCCGTTCAACAGCTTTTATTATCCTTCCTATTACGGTGGCTGGGGTTACAGCAACTGGGGATGCGGTGGTTATTACGGCAGCTACTGGAATGGTTACTACGCCGGATTATATTCAGGATATAACAACGGCTGGGGCGGCGCTGCGAGCCGCGGTGTGACTTATGGTCCGCGCTTTTCCATGAATAATATTGCGAACAATAACATCGGCAGGACGTACAATTCTTCCGTACCAGGAGGGGGAAGAATGTCCGGTGCGATTATGCGCAATGCAGGTCCGAATTCAGGCATGAATGTAAATCCGCGTCAGGTGGATAACCAGTCATCCGGAATGCGCCCCAGAGGAGGATTTTTCGGCGGCGGCAATGCTGGTAACGTAGGTGGCGGACGCCAGTACAACAATTATAATGATGTGGCTCCGCAAAGATCTTCGATGAATATGCCTTCCGGTGGCGGACGTCCTGCAATGACCGAAATGGGTGGAAGAGGTGTTCAGAACACGATGCCCGATCAACAGCAGGGAGGTTTCCGCTCCCGTCCGGCTGATGCAGGTTTCGAACGTCAGTCTGCACCGAGCTTCGGTGGCGGTCGCGGGGCTTCTCCTTCATTCAACAGCGCTCCTGCCCGCGGATTCGGCGGTGGCGGAGGCGGTGGTGGCCGCATGGGCGGATTCGGCGGAGGTCGTCGCTAAAAACTTTCAGTATTTCAACGTATTTCCTTTTTATCGGTTGCGCTATGCAGCAGGATAAGTTGTGTTCTTATGTCTCACCTTAAATAATCTCAACAAGATGAAATTACGCGCATTTTCAGGAATAGGTATGATGACTGCCGCGCTGGCATTGTCCCAGTCGTCATATGCGCAGGACGTCCTCAACCTCGGCAAGTATGGACAGTACAATTCGTTCGGGACGGCACGCTCAATGGGCTTCGGCAATACGCTGGGCTCCGTAGGCGGAGACTTTTCATCCCTGAGCGTGAACCCTGCCGGAATAGGCATCTACAGAAGCTCGGAAGTAATGTTCACACCTGGACTTCGTTTCAGCAGCAACAACAGCATATGGCAGGGAAAATCCAGCGACGACAACAACGTGCGTTTCGGATTCAACAATATGGGTGCGGTGTTCACGGATGCTGCTTCTTCAAAAAATTACGACCGCGCCGACTGGAAGTCCACCAGCTTCGGCTTCGGACTGAACCGTGTTGCTGATTTCAACAGGACCTATAATTATAACGGGACAAGCTATAACGGATCTGCAAGCCAGTATTTTGAAGCGGATGCCTTATCTCATCCGGATGATGTAGGTCCGAACCAGGGCGCGGGCACCCCTGCTTATCTGGGATACCAGTCGTACCTGCTTTCAGGCAATTTGCTTTCGCTGGTCCCTTACACATCAGGCATCAATCAGCAACGAACCGTACAGGAAAAAGGCGGTATTACCGAAATGGCGATATCCGCAGGCGGTAATTACCGGGACAAATTACTGATCGGCGGTACATTGGGAATCGACTTCCTGAATCACAAATCCTACTCAACGATGTATGAGGAAACGATTAACGCAGCTACATCCGACAGTTTTGATCACTTCAGCTACAATGAATCCGTTCGTACCAACGGAACCGGAGTCAACCTGAAACTCGGTATGATCTACAAATTCAACAATTACTTCAGAGCAGGTCTGGCAGTGCATACTCCTACGCTCTATACGCTCAAAGAAACATCGGATAACGATATTTCCGTTACCAGCAACGTATTCGGAACGAATGGCATTTCTTCGCCTCAGAACCAGTTTGAGTATACTTATGTATCTCCAATGAAAGTGATTGCGAGCGCAACAGGCATCCTTGGTAAATATGGCTTTTTGTCGATGGATTATGAGTACGTAACCTACAATACCATGCGTTATCACTTTGAAAATTTTCCGACCGAGCAACAGCAGTACAACAGTTACATCAAATCGCTGTATACCGGTGCATCCAACTTACGTGCAGGACTGGAATTGCGGTTTGATCAATTCATGGTTCGCGGCGGATATGGCTTCTACGGTTCTCCGTTCAAACAAAAACTGTACATGAGCGACCGCAATGATTTTTCGTTCGGGATCGGATATCGCTTTGAGCAATCTTTCATAGACTTCGCAATCACGAAAAGCTATTACAAAACATACGAACAGCCCTACGTGCTGGCTAATGGCTACAACCAGCCACAGGTAGCCGAAATAAGGAACAGCCCTACTTATGGCGTGATTACGGTTGGCTGGAAACTGTAATGCCCTTTGAATATCTTTTTGAGCACCGGTATATGCCGGTGGTCTTTTTTTATACGCGCTTTACTAATTTCGCCTTATGAGCACTACCCCACTTGTTCCTGAAGATCACAAACACGTACTGGGCCTGAAACTGCCTACCGATCCCCGCTGGGTGGATCTTACCCAGCTGAGCATCGGAGACATACTCACAGACCATGCTTATTGTGAGCAAAAGGCGGCTACTTCCTGCATTTCGCTGATACAGACGTTTTCAGAATGTACCGAGATGGTACGCGCGCTTGCACCTGTGGTGACGGAAGAATGGGGCCATTTCAGAGCTGTGCTCGCAGAGCTGGATAAACGGGGACTTCCGTTGGGGCGACAGCGCAAGGACCATTATGTGAATGCGCTGCGCGCGTTTGAACGGAAACACGACAAGCGCATGGACCGCGTTGCGGAACGTCTGATCGGATTTGCGCTCATCGAAGCCCGGAGCTGTGAAAGGTTCCGCCTTTTATCTTTATACGTAAACGATGCGCAGCTGCGTGAATTCTATCACAAGTTCATGGTGGCCGAAGCAGGCCATTACCGCCTGATGATCGACTTGGCAGCTTTGTATATGGCACCGGAAAAGGTGGAACAACGCTGGCAGGAGTATCTTGACTATGAAGCGGAGATCATGCAGCAATTGGAGATTAAAGGAGACCGTATACACTAAAAACGGACAATGTCAGACCTGAACGCAAAGCAACAACAGCAGCTAAATGCCGGACTCCCGGAAGATCTGCGACCGGCAGTGCTGGATTATATCAGTGAAGAACAACTGCTGGCTGCACTTGCCGACCGCGTGGCGTATATGCTGCAGCACCAGAGCGGTGTCTTTTTTCAATTGATGTACAAAATAGACGTCCGGGAAGATCTGCTGCGTGAGGCGATGCTTCAGCAGGATGTGAACCTGGCAATTGCAAAACTCAT
This sequence comes from Rurimicrobium arvi, assembly GCF_039540495.1. NCBI lineage: Bacteria > Pseudomonadati > Bacteroidota > Chitinophagia > Chitinophagales > Chitinophagaceae > Rurimicrobium > Rurimicrobium arvi. The sequence continues at coordinate 799,376 of NZ_BAABEZ010000022.1, forward strand.
CCTGGACAGGCGCCTGGCGTCGGTACGCTCTAAAAAAGAAAACCCGGCCAATCGCGACACCGACAGTGACCTGAGTTGGTAAAGTACCTTTCCGTTTTTGGAGAATTACCGTTAATTTTGCCGTCCAAAATCAAGACAAATTAACAACACAGAGTTATGGGTCGCATATTTGAAGTAAGGAAAGCCACCATGTTTGCCCGCTACGATCGTATGGCAAAACAATTCAGCCGTATCGGAAAGGAAATCGTGATCGCCGTTAAAAAAAGCGGCCCCGACGCAAACACCAACCCTGCGCTGCGCCGTATCATTCAGAATGCGAAGAGCGTGAACATGCCTAAAGACCGCATCGAATCGGCTATTAAAAACGCACTCGGAAAAGATACCAGCAACTACGAAGAGGTTATCTATGAAGGATACGGGCCTCATGGCATTGCGCTGATGGTGGTTACTGCTACAGACAATACCACCCGCACCGTGGCAAACGTACGTTCCCATTTTAATAAGGGCGGCGGAAACCTCGGCAACAGCGGTTCCGTAGGGTTTATGTTCAAGCACCTCGGAACCTTCAAGCTGAATCCGGAGGGATTGAATCCGGAAGACCTTGAGCTGGAACTCATTGATGCCGGACTGGAAGAACTAGGTGAAGACTCTGAAGGCAACCTGATCGTGCGCTGCGGATTTACCGACTTTGGCAATATGCAGAAAGCACTGGAGGAAAGAAATATCATTCCTGTCTCATCAGAAATCCAGTGGATCCCCGAAAATACGGTCGCCATCAGCGACGAACAGGCTGAGGACGTTTTAAAACTGATCGCGCGCCTGGAAGAAGATGATGACGTACAGCTCGTATTCCACAATATGGCTTAACCATTAACCGTATTGATGGAACACCGTAAAAAACATTTTTCCCCGAGACCCAAATCTCCATTGCCTTTGCTGGTAGGTCGCAAGCCTGTCGCAGAGGCACTGGAGCAGGGGCAGTCCGTAGAAAAGATTTTCCTGCTGAGAAGCGCCACCGGCGAAGATATCAGCCATATCAAACAACTGGCAAAAGAACGGAACGTCCCCGTAAGCCAGGTACCGGTAGAGAAACTGAACAACCTGACAAAAACGCAGCATCAGGGAGTCATCGCCTGGACAAGCCTGCTGGAGTATGTAGACCTGCAGGAAGCGATCAGCTTTATTACCGATAAAGGACAAGTGCCGCTTTTCGTATTGCTTGACGGAGTAACTGATGTACGTAATGTGGGCGCTATTGCACGCAGCGCGCTTTGCTGCGGAGCCCAGGGACTGATCCTTCCCACATCCCACGCCGCATCGCTTACGGAAGAAGCCATTAAAACATCCGCCGGTGCACTCAGGCAGATCATGCTCTGCCGCATTCCTTCCGTACCGCAGGCGATAGATATTCTGCGCCTGAATGGGATACAGGTACTGGGTACACATCTGAAAGCCAGCGTGCCTGTTTTTGAAGCAGATTTTACGGCTCCGTCAGCGATTGTAATGGGAGCAGAAGATACGGGTATCGGCAAAGATGTGATTAAACGTGCCGATCAGCTCATACATATTCCTATGGCCAACTCTTTTGATTCGCTCAATGTATCTGTAGCTGCGGGAATGATTTTATATGAAGCAGCGAAGCAACGGCTGCTTCAGTGATCTAAAAATATCCGAAGTACACTCCCGCATTCCGGGAATATTCTATATTTATCTCATCCCCCTCGTTCAATATCATAAAGTCCTGCTCCTCCACCTGTATACTCAACCTGGTGGCAGAATTCAGGTAAAAATGGAACGTATTGTTGTGCGGGAGGAACGTTTTCTTTTCGATCATCACCCGTTCCACCACTTTTACCCGCTGCTTCATATCCTTGATGATCTTCGAGAGTTCCGTGCGCCGGGAAAAGCGTACGGCAAACAAAAAAAGCACACATAAAATCAGGAGTGTGATAAAGTAATTTTCCCAGGAAAAAACCGTGACCGTATTAAAGGGCCATTTGTCACTGCGTACATTTTTCCAGCCGCCGGCAAACGAGATACAGACGGCACCTATCAGCAATATCCGCACCAGCAAACGGTATGTGCGTACCTGCTTACCGGCCTTCTTCTGGAGAAAAGCGAGCTCGGATGGCGTCAGCGCCTCGAGATAATAATCGTTCCGGCCCGGTAGTGACAAATGTTGCTGTTTTTTATTTTTCCGGCGTTTCTTCCAGACGTTCCACCGTTATAATACCCTCTAACCCTGCAAGTTCATGACACAGACGCTCGAATTCGTCCTTATCATGCACATACACCATGATCGTTCCTTCAAAAATACCGTCCTGCGAGTCGATACTGATGGAGCGCATATTCATATTCAGACTGTCGGAAATGATATTCGTGATCTTACGGATAACGCCCACATCGTCAAGACCTGTGATGCGCACACCGCTGAGGAAAGAAATTTCTTTGTTTTTAGCCCATTTGGTTTTGACAACCCTGTGACCATAATGTGATAGCAGGCGAGCCGCATTCGGACAGTCGGCCCGATGGATCTTCAATCCTTCGCCCGCGGTAATAAATCCGAACACATCATCTCCCGGGATAGGCTGGCAGCATTGCGCGAGCTTGTACAATATCTTATCAGAAGACTCACCGAATATAATCAGTTCCGTCCCTTTGGGTGGCTTCTGGCGTTGTATTTCTTCATTGGAAAGAGCAGGTGCGGCATGCTTCAGTTCCTGCACTTTTGCAGGGGGCACCAGCTTGTCTCCGTTCACTGAAAAGTCTTTCAGTTCTTTGATGTCGATATTTCCTACGGCAATCGCGTAGAATACATCCAGAGCCGATTGCTTTTTAAAATGTGTTACCAGTTCGGCAATATTATGTGCATTCATTGCCGCACCCATGTGAGACAATTTGCGTTCCACAATTTCTTTGCCGCCCTCGGCGATCTTACGTTTCTGCTCCTTTAAGTAGTATTTGATACGCGACTTGGCTTTCGCTGTTACCACAAAGTTCAGCCAGTCCTCGCCCGGCTTCTGTTTGCCGGAGCTGATCACCTCTATCTGATCTCCGCTTTTCAGCGCATGACTCAGTGGCACCAGTTTATAATTCACTTTCGCACCGATACAGCGCGCGCCCAGTTCAGAGTGGATATCAAATGCAAAATCAAGTGCCGTGGCCCCTTTCGGCAATACACGCATATCACCTTTCGGCGTATACACGTAGATCTCTTCGGTAAACAGATCCAGCTTGAAATCCTGCATAAAGTCCAGCGCATCTGTATCGGGACTGTTCAGCACATCGCGCAGATGATGCAGCCACGCATCCAGTTTATTTTCCTGTGGCTTCGGAACGCCTTCTTTGTATTTCCAGTGAGCTGCAAGTCCCTTTTCCGCAATCGCGTTCATGCGTTCGGACTTTATCTGCACTTCCACCCAGCGCCCTCCCGGGCCCATTACGGTTGTATGCAGCGCCTCATAGCCATTTCCCTTGGGTACGCTCAGCCAGTCGCGTAATCGTTCGGGACTGGGCCGGTAAAAGTTTGTTATGATCGAATATACCTTCCAGCAGTCTTCCCGCTCTTTTTCATATTCAGAATCTAGCACGATACGGATCGCGAACAGGTCGTACACTTCCTCAAACGTCACATGTTTTGTCCGGATCTTATTCCAGATTGAATTGATCGATTTCGGACGGCCGTATATATCGAAGTTAAATCCCGCCTTAACGAGTTCCTCTTTAATAGGACGGATGAATTCGTTGATATAACGCGTGCGTTCACGTTTCGTTTCCTTCAGCCTGTTCGCTATGGAAGTGTAAGTTTCCGGTTGTGTGTATTTCAGCGCGAGATCTTCGAGCTCGGATTTTATTTCATAAAGACCGAGACGGTGTGCGAGCGGTGCATAGATATAAGTCGTTTCGGAACATATTTTCAGTTGCTTATCTCTCGCCATGCTTCCGAGCGTCCGCATATTATGCAGCCTGTCAGCAAGCTTGATCAGGATCACACGCGGATCTTCGGCAAGCGCCATCAGAATTTTCCGGAAGTTTTCTGCCTGCATCGAAGTTTCGGCATTGCCGTCTACCACGTTGGCAATTTTTGTGAGTCCGTCGATGATCTTGGCAATGGTAGTGCCAAATTCCTGCTGCATGTCTTCAAGCGTAAGCTCGGTATCCTCCACAACATCGTGCAGTAAAGCACATATAACGGAGGTCACGCCCAGGCTGATCTCTTCCACCACAATGCGTGCCACGGCAAGCGGATGCAGAATGTACGGCTCACCGGATTTGCGGCGCATATCCTTATGAGCATCGGCCGAAATTTCAAACGCACGGCGAATCAGCTTTTTGTCCCCTTTTTTTATGCGCGATTTCAAAGCGCGGAGCAAAGCGCGGTATTCTCTCAGAATGAGCTTCTTTTCTTCTTCTTCGTTTAAGTTGTAATCTCCCATAAATTTCTATTGCCAATTTAAACCACGTACCTATATCTACCAAATCGCCAATGCTGATAAAATATTTTTTAGAAAAAATAAAACAATTTGAAAGTATGGCACGGTATTTGCTACATACTATATGTTTCATTTTATATACGGTTTATTGGTTTAAAAGGTCCCTATTCCTAGGGACCTTTTTATTTTGAATGCTTTTTAATTTTATTCAAAAAAAATATTTTAATCGAATCACAGATACAGACTTTGGCACGGTATTTGCTAGATATAAGTAGTTTCATTTTATATACGGTTTATTGGTTAGGCGGTCTTTATTCTTAAGGACCGCTTTTTTTGTGCGCTTTTGGATCGGATCATCATAAAAAAAGGCACGTGCAGCGCACGTACCCTTTACACACAAATAAAAATCTTACTATATCTGCTTTAATTCTGAAGCGAGCTCCTGCAGTACTTTCTTTGCATCACCAAACAACATGGATGTTTTGGGACGGAAAAACAAAGCGTTTTCAATACCTGCATAGCCCGGTTTCATACTCCGTTTATTCACGATCACATGATCGGCCTTTTCCACCTCCAGGATCGGCATGCCATAAATGGGACTGGAAGGATCTTCTTTCGCAGCGGGATTCACAACATCATTTGCACCCAATATCAGCACCACATTCGTAGAAGCCATCTGATCGTTGGCATCCTCCATTTCCAGCAATTTATCATAGGAAACATCCGCTTCTGCAAGCAATACATTCATATGACCCGGCATACGTCCTGCTACCGGGTGGATACCGTAAGTGACCTCCACCCCTCTTTCGGTTAGCATTTTTTCTATTTCATGGCAGACATGCTGGGCCTGCGCCACTGCCAGACCATAACCGGGAATGATACATACTTTGGTTGCATAGGCCATAAGCGTTGCGGTGTCGTTCAGTGATATTTCTTTATAGCTACCCTGCTCACCGGCCGCTGAAGGTCGACCTGCTTTTGTACCGCCGAATGCACCCACAAGTACGTTTTTCAGAGAACGGTTCATCGCTTTGCACATGAGCATGGTGAGGATCGTTCCGGCAGAACCTACCAGAATACCCCCGGTAAGCATTACGGGATTATTGTACAGAAATCCTCCAAAAGCAGCCGCCACGCCCGTGAAAGAATTCAACAGGGAAATGACCACAGGCATATCCGCCCCTCCGATAGGCATCACAAAAAGCACACCATAAACAGCTGCCACTGCCAGAATCGTGTAAAACAGCCATGGCTCCTGGCTGAACCCGCCAATTACCGCAACAGCAGACACCAGAAGAACTCCCCACAACACAAAGTTGACAACCTGCGCGCCGGGGATCACCTTGTCCTTTATTTTCCCGTTCAGCTTACCCCAGGCAATGATGCTTCCTGCAAAGGAAACCGTACCGATGATCATACCGAGAACGATCACCAGCAACATACCTGTAGGAGGGTTTTCCGTATGATGGTATTCGATTACGGAAATCAGCATCGCACAGGCCCCTCCCATTCCGTTGAACAGACTCACCATTTCCGGCATCGCGGTCATCTGTACTTTCTTTGCTGCAAGTGTACCTAATACGGTACCGATTGCCAGTCCTGCGAAAATCCAGCCGTAATTACCCAGACGGTAGCCGTGATCGTCTTTATATAAAAATATGGTAGCCGCAATTGCCAGCCCCATACCAAAGGCCGCGACTTTATTACCTTTTCTTGCCGAATCGGGATGAGACAGCATTTTCAATCCGAGAATGAACGTGACCGATCCGATCAGGTAGCAGATATTCAGGAAGATATTGGCCCAGTCCGTAGGCGGAACGCCGGAATTAGAAAGAAAATCCATAATGCCTGTTGAAGTTTAAAGATTACTTGTTGTTTTTCTTTTTGGAGAACATCTCGAGCATACGATCTGTTACGACAAAACCTCCCACCACATTCAGCGTACCGAGGATCACCGCAAGAAAGCCCAGTATGAGGGCGAGATAATCGTCGGGAGGAGCTTGTCCCATAACAATGATCGCACCGATGATCACGACGCCATGAATTGCATTGGCTCCGCTCATCAGCGGGGTATGCAGCACCGACGGGACGCGGCCGATCACCTCCACACCAAGAAATATTGACAATATCACGATCGTAAGCAGGCGATACGCTGCAGGATCGGAAAACAGGGATTCTATAAAGTCCATAAAATTAATTTTTAAGATGAAGCAATTGTTGCAGCCACGCGTTCATTGGTTATTTGTCCGTTGTGCGTAATACAGGTACCCTTTACAAGGTCGTCGTCGAAATTCAGGACCAGTCCGCCGTTTGCATCAATAAGGAGTTTCATGAAGTTCAGCACGTTCTTGGCATATAAGCGACTGGCATCTGCCGGCATCTGAGCCGAAAGTGCCGAATTGCCGATAATAGAAACACCTTTGTGCTGCACCGTCTCACGGTCTTTTGTCAGGTCCGTATTGCCTCCGGTAGCAGACGCCAGATCGACGATCACGGATCCCGCCCTCATATCCTCAATCATTTCCCGCGTGATCAGCACCGGAGCTTTACGTCCCGGAATCTGCGCGGTGGTGATAATGATGTCATTCCTGCGGATATGTTCGTGGATCTTTTCTTTTTGCTTTTGCTGAAATGCTTCTGATTGCTCTACAGCATAGCCACCGGCTCCGGAAGCATCGGCTGCGCCTTCCACTTCAATGAATTTAGCACCGAGACTCGCTACTTCTTCTTTAACTGCCGGCCGCGTATCGAACACTTCCACCACCGCCCCGAGCCTGCGTGCTGTAGCAATCGCCTGCAATCCGGCCACACCCGCGCCCAATATCATCACCTTGGCGGGAGGAATGCTGCCCGCAGCGGTCATCAGCATCGGCATATAGCGACCATACTGGTATGCGGCAAGCAACACAGCTTTATAACCGGCGATATTTGCCTGGGAGCTCAACACATCCATACTCTGTGCGCGTGTGGTGCGCGGTATCGTATCCAGTGAAAAAACCGTCCACTTACGATTGGCCCAATCTCGCATCTGAGCCCCGTTGAACAGGGGTTGAAACACGCCCATGACAACCAGGTTTTCCCGACGGATCTCATCCAGATTTTCGGGATGAACAGACAAAAGGATATCTGCACCTTCAATGATACCGGCGGCATCTTTCAAATCTGCGCCGGCATCTGTATAAGCGGCATCTGTATAAAACGATTGTGCACCTGCCCCCGGTTCCATCCATACCGTAATATTCATTTTACGCAGCGCCTGCACCACTTCGGGGACCAGCGAAACCCTTGTCTCCGGAGCCTGTTCTTTTAAAACACCTACAATCATTATGCTGTTGCTTTTAGGTTGTAAAAACGAAAGATATTATAAAAAATCGTGGTTTCCAAGCATTCGAAAAAAGCTGTTGTCTGATCGTCCTGCGTGAATTTTGTTTACATTTACGGACTTAAAACCTTGTAACAGACAACCGACAATGAAAAAACTCCTGACCGTACTGTTCCTTACTGCTGCTACCTGCTTCCATGTTTCGGCCCAGTATTCCAACGAAACCATACAGGTAGGACAAAAAGCTCCGGAACTTGTTTTCAACGACCCGAACGACCAGAAGCTTACGCTTTCCGAAATCAACAAAGGACGCTATATCATCCTGGATTTCTGGGCTTCGTGGTGCGGCCCCTGCCGCCGCTCAAATCCGGGCCTGGTAAAAACCTATAATGACTTTAAAGACAAAACTTTTAAAAATGCCAAAAAGGGATTCACAGTGGTGAGCGTTTCCCTCGATCAGTCTAAAGACGCCTGGGTACAGGCAATTCAAAAAGACGGACTGGCATGGCCTTACCACATGAGCGATCTGGGTGGCTGGCATTCCAAGGCAGCGGAAATCTACGGTGTGAGCTATATTCCGCAGGCTTTCCTGGTAGGACCCGACGGAAAAATCCTCAAAAAATTCCAGATGGGCGAAGAACCGGCTGAAGAACTGAAAAAATATTTAAAATAAACAAACAAACAGCAGAGAAATTCGTACCTTCGCACACGATTTCGTAAACAGTATGGCAAAATCCATACATAAAACAAATTATTAGCAATGAAAAAAAGTATCCATCCGGAAAGCTATCGTCTTGTAGTATTCAAAGACATGTCTAATGAAACTTCATTTCTGACACGCTCTACAGCAGCCACCAAAGAAACGATCGTATGGGAAGACGGTAACGAGTATCCGGTTATCAAAATAGAGATCTCCAATACTTCTCACCCGTTCTATACCGGTAAATCTGTATTCGTTGACACGGCAGGACGTATCGAGAAATTCAAAAACCGTTACGCGAAGAAATCCTAAGCGACGGTTCTTTTTCCCGTTATTTATTAAATCCCGACTTTCGTTGGGATTTTTTTTATAAGCACAATGAACTACGTTTTATTCGATCCTCACTGGCGCAGGCAACTGCTTCCGTTCACGCATACCCGTCCCGTGGCAGATATCCGCTGCGGCATCATGACCATGCGCGAACGTTGGGAACATTTCTGTGCGACGGACACCAGCACTTTGTGTCCGGATTATATGCAGGGTGTATTTCCGCATGCCGGAGCAGGTGCCTGTCTTTATCTGAACGGAGCCGTGTTTGCAGATGCTCAGCTGTGGAAAGCCGTCTCATCATTACAGGCCGGGCAAGCCCTTATAGCCGGCACCATGATCGTTGCCGTATGCACGGATGAGTCCTGGACAAAACCGTATGAGTCATTCGAAGTTTTTGCACAGACAAACGACATGGTCGTATACGATGGCTCCGCTGCTTGTCTGCAACAGGTGTGGGATATATTCCGGCAGAACGGAAAAGCAATCGGTGAAGACTTTGCATTACTTACGCAGGGCCGCAGTTCTGCACCTGTTCCGGAGTATGTAACGACGGTGAATTCCGGACAGATATTTATCGAACCGGGAGCGGTAATTGCGCCCTGTATCCTGAACGCTTCTTCCGGCCCCATCTACATTGCCGCAGACGCAGAGATTATGGACGGCAGCCTTGTAAGAGGACCGTTTGCGCTGGGAAAACATGCGGTGCTGAAAATGGGCGCGAAAGTATACGGACCCACCACTATCGGCGACGGTTGTAAAGTAGGCGGTGAAGTAAGCAATGTGGTATTCTTTGCCAACAGCAATAAAGGCCATGACGGATTTCTCGGCAATACGGTTGTGGGCGAATGGTGCAACTTCGGCGCCGATTCCAACTGCAGCAACCTGAAAAACAATTACGACCTCGTAAAGATATGGGACGAAGATGCGGATAAGCTGATCAATACAGGTCTTCAGTTCTGCGGGCTGATGATGGGCGATCATTCTAAATGCGGGATCAATACCATGTTCAATACAGGAACTATAGTGGGCGTCAGTGCAAATATTTTCGGAAGCGGCTTCCCAGACAAGTTTGTTCCTTCATTCAGCTGGGGCGCCTGCGACAGCACCGAAGTGTACCAGTTCGATAAAGCGATGGAAACTGCCGGACGCATGATGGAGCGCCGCGGAAAAACAATGAGCGAAGCCGAAAAAGCGATGCTGCAATATGTATTCGACCATCGTAAACATTCACATTAAAAACACACAAAAACACACCAAGATATGCGTAAACAAATAGTTGCCGGCAATTGGAAAATGAACCTCACCGTTACTGAGGGACAGGCGCTCGTACAGCAGGTACTGGAGCAGCTTCCGGAACTTTCTGCACAAAAACAGGTTATTTTCGGAACCCCTTTTCTGCATTTATGCCAGGCTGTTGCACAGACAAAGGATACAGCAAATGTGGGCGTGGCTGCACAGAATTGTCACCACCAGGCATCGGGTGCTTATACGGGTGAAATTGCTGCCGGCATGCTGCAGGCGGCAGGTGTTCAGTCTGTGATCATCGGGCATTCCGAACGCCGTATGTACAACCATGAAGACAATGCGTTGCTCGCGAAAAAAGTGGATGCCGCACTGGCTGCGAATCTGCATGTAATATTCTGCTGCGGGGAATCGCTGGACATCCGCGATGCAGACACTCAGAATGCTTTTGTGGAGCAACAACTGAACGAGAGTATTTTCCACCTCAGCGCTGAGCAAATGGCACAGGTAACGATCGCTTACGAACCTATCTGGGCTATCGGTACAGGTCGTACTGCAAGTGCGGCGCAGGCGCAGGACATGCATGCTCATATCCGGGGAGTGCTTGCAGCGAAATATGGCGAAAGCATCAGCCAGCAGACAAGCATTCTGTATGGCGGCAGCTGTAAGGCATCCAACGCGGTGGAGTTGTTCTCCTGTCCGGACGTGGATGGCGGACTCATTGGCGGAGCCTCTTTACTGGCCGACGATTTCCTGGGCATCATCCGTGCGATGGTCAGCACACGCTAAATATTTTTCCGAAAAAATTTGGAGGGAACAAAAGGTTGATTATCTTTGCACTCCCAAACGGGAAATGGCGCGTTGGTCAATCGGTTAAGACGCCTCCCTTTCACGGAGGAATGACGGGTTCGATTCCCGTACGTGCTACTAAAAATCCCCAACTTTTTGTTGGGGATTTGCTTTGAAAGATTGATTGCATTTGCCTTTAACGGCGAACGGCGCGTTGGTCAATCGGTTAAGACGCCTCCCTTTCACGGAGGAATGACGGGTTCGATTCCCGTACGTGCTACAAAAAAATCCCCGGCCTTCAGTCGGGGATTTTTGTTTTATAGAATTGCTCCTTTACAAATAAACCCAGGCGAACAACATACAAAGCCACTCAACCAGCGGAGGATGTCAGGTAATGAAAGCCGCGCGTTCAGCGCATTCCCGGCGTTTACCTAACGCTTAACAAAAAACTTTCATGCCCGATTCCCAATAAGTATAATTTTGGCTTCGTGAAAGCTACCCGACTTTTCAGATGCATGCTTTTTTTGCTAACCTTATTGGTTACGATAAAGCCTACGCTTCGGATAGCGCTGCGTCCGCTGACGGCACACACCGTTCATCACCATCGCCACGAAACAAACTCCTTCTCCCGCTCGCGCAGCAAATATTATGTCAGCAGAGCTACCGGACTGGTTAAGACAATCCGTGCAAAAGCTTCCCTCCCCAAAATAGATCCGATCAACAAAGGATATCTGAAAAAACAGATTGCATTATCCGGTGTTATAGCGGCAAGGCACCTGCTGAATATTCACTACCGCATCCTTCCGGAACGTAAAATATATCTCAAAGAACAGAAACTAACAGTCTGATAAAGACAGAAGCTGCGATGAATCGTCCGCGGCAAAACCGATCTGCGTTTTTCTTAACGCCGCTTCCGTCATTATTACCGTTAAGTATCTGCTATGTATTCCATAAAGCGATTTTGCGCTTTCATTCCATTCGCATTTTATGCGTCCCATTGCTTTTCGCAACAACCTGTCTCACTCAGAGAGTTGCTGGTTCAGGTTGAGCGTCATGCACCCGCGCTGCTCACAGACGCTGCCGCTGTCCGTATACGCCAGACGCAGGTAGACGCGACAGCCTACAATTGGTTGCCCTCACTAAAGCTCAGTTACCAGGCCGATATCGGCACCAATAACAATCTGCCCGGCGGATATTTCTCCTACGGAATTGTCCCCGGGAACTCCAGGGTACAAACTGATGCCAATGCAAGCACACTGCTTACTGATCTCGGCATCGCAGCCTTTAGCTGGGAGATCTGCAATTTCGGGGCATACGCCGCACAACGGAATGTCGCTTCCTCCGATATGGAGATAGAACAGGCCAGGCTCTCCCTTTCGCGCTATAAATTACAGGCAGCCACAATAGACAATTACCTGCGGCTTTGCCAGCTTCAGGAGCTGTTAACCGTACAGGTAAACAACATCGCCCGTAATGAGGAAATCAAACGCTCGATAGAAGCGCTTGCGACAGCCGGAGTGCGAGCCGGCGTAGACACCAGCATTGCCGAAGCCGAACTCTCGAAAGCTACATTAAATTATATCGACCTCCACAATATGCTCAGACGGACCCAGTTGCAATTAAGCGCCTTAAGCGGACTGGACACGGGGCGCCTGATTGCGGATACGGCTGTAATACGTCAGTTCCCTGAGCTACTCCCACCTATTGACAACTGGTCGGCGGACGCTGCAAATAATCCTTTTGTACTGCCCTTCGAACTGAGTTATAAAAACAGCCTGAACCGGGAGTCTATGGTGCGCCGGAGTTACAACCCAAAAATCACACTTGATGCTGCTGCATGGAGCCGCGGGTCATCCCTCACCCCTACAGGAGACTTCCGCCCCCTGCCGACAGGATTCGGCTTTGAGCGGAATAATTATCTGGTAGGCGTCGGTTTCGTATACAACATCTTCGACCTGAAAAGAAAACAGCTGCAGCTGAGGGTACAAAAAGCCACCACTGACTATGTAGCCAGACAACTGCAGGAACAAAGGAGCGCCTTGTCACTGCAACTCAATAGTATTAATGCAGATCTCGCGACCTGCATACAACGTTTGCAGCTGATTCCCCTGCAACTGGAAGCGGCGAATGCTGCGTACCGGCAGAAGCTGGCGCTATACCGCAACGGACTTACGGACATACTGGAGTTGAACGCCGCCATCAACCTGTTGTACCGGGCAGAAACGGATGCAATCCTGGCCAGATATAAATACAGTGAAACATTGCTTCAGCGTGTGGTGACGGAAGGGCGCCTGCAGGAGTTAGTTAACCTGCTGTAATGATCCCGCAGCATTCCACGCGAAGCAGTACATAAATCATTTAAAAAATCCACAAGTATGTCTATGGTTTCGGGGGCTCTGAAAAGACCCATTACCGTCATTGTTATTGCGTTCAGCCTTTTGCTGTTCTCTGTTATCACTCTGTTCAATATACCTATTGATATCTTCCCGCAGCTCAACCTGCCGACAATATATGTGATCGAGTCGTATGGCGGCATGTCGCCGCAACAGATGGAAGGCTTCTTTGCGACGCGGCTTCAGGACCAGTTCCTGTACGTGAACGGAGTAAAAAGCATCTCGACAAAAAACATACAGGGTCTGACGATGCTCAAAATGACCTTCTATGAAAATACGAACATGGCGGAAGCCTCGGCGCAGGTGGCGCTGCAGGTAAACAGGGCGATGAAATTTTTCCCTCCGGGTGCATTACCGCCGCAGGTTGTGCGCTTCGATGCATCTTCACTGCCGGTAGGCCAGCTTGTCTTATCCAGTCCCACACGCAGCCTTAAAGAAATCTACGACCTGGCCGCCACACGTGTACGCCCTACCTTTTCCACCATACCCGGACTTTCCGCGCCTCCTCCTTTCGGCGCCAACTCTCGGTCAATCACGATTAGCGTTGACCCGGCAAAACTCCGTAGCTATGGAATCACTGCAGACGAGGTTGTTACCGCGCTTGCAAAATTCAATGTCATGTCTCCTTCCGGCAACCTGCGGATGGACAACACCATGTACATTACCACCACTAATACCCTGATCAAAAGCGTAGACGAATTCGGAAATATACCCGTGGTCAACAGGAACGGCGTTACGGTGCTGGTAAGGGATGTTGCCCGCGTGGCGGATGCGGCGGACATTACGGTCGATTATGCATTGATCAATGGTAAGCGTTCCGTATATCTTCCTGTCGTGAAGACCGCAGATGCATCAACCTGGGAGGTCGTGAAAAACCTGAAGAAACAAATACCGGATATACAGACGCTACTCCCTGCCGATGTGAAAATTTCCTATGAATTCGATCAGTCCGTAGCAGTGATCAATTCGGTAAAAAGCCTCGTTACCGAAGGAGCCCTGGGAGCATTGCTGACCGGCCTTATGGTGCTTTTCTTTCTGCGGGATCTGCGCAGCAGCCTTATTGTGGTTATCACCATACCCGTATCTATTTTAACCGGCATACTAATGCTCAGCCTGGCGGGCCAGACGATCAATATCATGACCTTAAGCGGACTGGCTCTGGCAATAGGTATTCTTGTCGATCAGGCTACGGTTACGATAGAGAATATTCATCAGCATCTTGAAATGGGAAAAACAAAACGGCAGGCGATCTATGATGCCTGTACCGAAATCTTCTTCCCATTGCTGCTGATACTACTGTGTATCCTCGCGGTGTTCGCTCCTTCATTTTTAATGACCGGTGTGCCCAAAGCGATGTTCCTGCCCCTGTCGCTTTCCATAGGTTTTACGATGATCGTGTCCTTTATTACGGCACAAACATTGGTTCCCATTCTTGCCAACTGGATGATTAAACCCGATCGCTATCAGCACTATGAACATGGCCGCGTGCATGCCCATGCGGGCGAGGCTTTAGACAAAAACGAAGAAGAACAGGTTACACGCCATGCCGAGCAGGAAAAGGATTTTCCCGGGCAGAACGACATGTTCGAACGTGTGAAAACAGGTTATACCCGGCTGCTCACAAAAATCATGAGCAGCAGCAAAATAACCGTGGCTGGTTATCTGATCATCGTTTTATTATTGGCCGGTTTCCAATTCATTTTTATCGGAAAAGACATGATGCCCCGCATCAATAACGGGCAGTTTCAGATCCGCATCAAAGCGCCGGAGGGTACCCGTCTTGAGCGCACGGAAACGGCCACTCAAAAAGTACTTCAGATCATCAGCGCTACGGTGGATAACAGTGTTGCGATCAGCTCCGCCTACATAGGACTGATTCCTTCCAGCTACGGAACCAGCAATCTCTACCTGTTCAATACAGGAACCAACGAAGCGATCATCCAGGTAAATCTGAAAGAAGATTACAAAGTAAACATGGATGAGCTAAAAGATATGTTGCGTAAAAATATTGCTTACTCACTACCGTCCCTGCGCGTATCCTTCGAACCCATAGACATGACTGAAAAGATCATGAGCCAGGGTGCGACTTCACCTATAGAAATCAGGGTGGCGGGAAAAGACCAGCACGATATCGAGTCATTTGCTGGCAAACTCGAACAGCAGCTTTTAAAAATACCTTATCTGCGCGATGTGCAGATAGCCCAACCGCTCAGGGTACCCGTTATCGCGATCAGCATAGACAGGATCAAAGCGGCACAACTGGGGTTGAACATCCAGGATATTGCCCGCTCGGTTACCGCAAGTACTTCATCAAGCCGCTTTACGGAAAAAAATCAATGGCTGGATGAGGCTAAAGCTTACACTTACCAGGTGCAGGTGCAGGTACCGGAGTATGTGATGAACAACCTGAACGAGCTGCGTGAGATACCGCTGGTAAAAGGACAAAGCACTCCGGTACTGGGAGACGTTGCGCAATTTACCACGGACTATGTACCGGGAGAATACGACCGGTCGGGGCCACGCAGGTACCTGACGGTCTGCGCCAATATATTCAAAAAAGATCTGGGCACTGCTACTGCAGCGGTGCAGAAAGCAGTAAAAGCAGCCGGAACACCTCCTAGAGGCACCATTACAGAAGTTCGCGGAATGTCGAGTCTGCTCACCGAAACACTCGGAAGCCTGCAGAAAGGATTGCTGTTTGCGATCCTCGTGATATTCCTGCTGCTTGCAGCGAACTACCAGTCCTTCAAACTCTCGCTTACCGTACTCAGCACCGTTCCCGCAGTAATCGCCGGATCACTCATCGCCTTGCTGCTTACCGGCTCCACACTGAACCTGCAATCATACATGGGTATGATTATGTCCACCGGCGTGTCTGTCGCCAATGCGATACTGATCGTCACCAATGCAGAAAAACTGCGTCTGGAGTATCGTGATGCTGCAAGAGCGGCAATTACCAGCGCTTCCATCCGTCTGCGCCCGATATTGATGACAAGTCTGGCGATGATAGCAGGGATGATACCGATGGCGTCCGGTATGGGGGAAGCCGGAGAACAGAGTGCTCCGTTAGGCCGTGCGGTGATCGGAGGACTCGCTGCGTCCACCTTAGCAGCCTTATTTATTCTGCCGCAGGTTTTTGCCCTGGTGCAGCGCAAAACCACCTATACATCCCCATCACTGATGCCGGAAAATGAACAACAGCATTAACCATTCAAAAAAACAGTAGCAAACTCATGAAATATCTCATTCCATTAATACTGATCTTCACCTCTCTTACAGAAGCCTGCTCCGTGGAGCAGCACCCTGCCGACTTAACTTCCAGCAAGCAAAAAAAATCCACAGGAACAGCACAGCTGGGCCGCATCTGTTGTGGTTCTTTCGCGGCTTCGGTGAAACTTCCCGGTCAGTTAAAACCCTATGAGCAGGTAAGTATTTTCCCAAAGGTCAGCGGGTTTGTAAAACAACTGCTCGTCGATCGAGGCGACTTTGTACATAAGGGACAGGTGCTGGCCAAACTGGAAGCGCCGGAAATAGAATCCCAGTTGCAAACAGCCATGTCCAAATACGACCAGATTCAGCAAACAGCCGCCGCAAGCCGGGAGCGGTATACCCGGCTGAAGGAGGCCGCAAAAGAACCCGGAGCCGTAGCTCCATTGGAGCTGGACATGGCCCAAGCGCGTATGAAAGCCGACGAGGCAGCCGTACAGTCAGAGAAAGCAAACCTGTTCTCTTCCGGGAGCATCAATAAATACCTGACCATTACGGCACCGTTTGACGGGATCATCGTGCAACGCAATGTATCTGAAGGAGCGCTCGTAGGCGGTAACAAAGCCAGCGATCCCCCGATGTTTATCCTGGAGGCTTCCGGCAAACTAAGACTGGAAGTGATGATACCGGAAGATTATGTCGACAAGATCGATTCAAAACATCCGGTCAGCTTTTCATTCAATGCGCTTACAGGAAAAACCTTTACCGCCCAGATCAGCCGCATGGCAAAGGCCCTCGGCAGTGAGCGTTCGGAAGCAATAGAAATCGACGTGCCCAACGCACAGCAGCTTTTGAAAGCAGGGATGTATGCCGAAGTAGATATTCCCTTATCCTCTCCCACCCAATCGCTGATCGTCCCGTCATCCGCCATTGTACGCTCCACGGAGCGCATGTACGTTGTAACCGAAAAAAACGGAAAGGCGCATCTCGTGGATGTGCGGGAAGGATTGAGAAAAGGCGACTCCTCCGAAATATTTGGTCAGCTGTCCGGAGGCATACCGGTTATGCTGCATCCCACAGACGACATCAAAGAAAATGAACCGATACATTAACCGAAAACCTTAAGATTATGAAAACCAGCTTTCATCCGTTATTCCTGAAAATTGCACCCCGTCAGCTATATGTTGTACTGCTCGTTCTCATTGCGACGGCCGGAATTGCTTCCTGCAAAAAGGATAAATCGATTCACCGGGGATCGTTCCTGAATGTAAAATTTTCAGAAGATGTATACCCTATAAATATGCAAACCATAAACGGCAATTATGACCCGATGACGCGAACGGCCACACTTCAGGCCGACGGATACCACAATGAGCATTTCAACCTGTACCTGCCGAACGTTACAGATACCGGAATCTATAAAAATCCGTCAATACACAACATAGCATTGAGCGAGACTACGGATTATTACGATTTCTACCCCGACAGTCTGGTAAGCGGTCAGATCATCATCAGCGCCATCGACAGTCAGAGTATAACCGGTACATTCGAGGTAGCCCTGTCGGGTTCTTTTAACGGCGCACAGACACGCGTAGTGGTTGGCGGCTTCGAGATCAATGTCCCCTATTAGGCTCACCCGCCGGACACGAACCGTCGTCCCGGCGCCGCTGCGTTAAGACTCTTTGAATAAGCCCGCCTGCTCCTGGAAAGACCATTGCGCCATCGCTTCGATCACCGGCATTAAACCCCTTCCGGAACGGGTAAGTGCATAACTGACATGCGGTGGCACTACAGGCAACGCTTTCCTCGTAACAAGTCCGTCCGCCTCCAGTTGCTTTAATTGCTGGATCAGTACTTTTTCCGTAATGGCCGGAACAGCGCGGCGCAATTCGCTGTACCGCTTATCTCCGGTGAAAAGGTGATACAGGATGATAGGCTTCCAGTACGCTCCTATACGCTCCATAAGATACGTCACAGGGCATAGTCCAAGCAGCTGCTGCTTATTTTCCTGGATAGTGGAACTCGGTTTGATTGCTGTCATAAAAAGTCAGGTATACAAATTCAAAATTGAAGTAATTCCGGAGATACTGCTCTCACAACTTATACCTACTTTAGGGTAAGTACTTGTATAAAAGTAAGTACAAAAATACCTTTGTGTTCTAAAAATTCCAAAACAATGAACATTACAATTACAGGTTCCCTGGGGAACATCGGCCGCCATCTCGTACCGCAACTTACAGCAGCAGGCCATCATGTAACGGTTGTCACCAGCAATGCCGAACGCAGCGCAGCAATCGAACAGGCAGGCGCCAAAGCCGCGGTTGGTTCTGTGACAGATGCTGACTTTCTCACCCGGAGCTTTACCGGAGCAGACGCCGTATTTGCCATGACCCCTCCTAATATGGGCGGATCGGATATTATTGCCGGTACTGTGGCTGCGGGAAAAGCCTTTGCACAGGCAATCGGTGCCGCAAATGTGAAAAGAGTGGTTATGCTCAGCAGCATTGGAGCGGACAAGGCCGGCGGCAATGGTCCTATTGCCGGTCTTCACCAGATCGAAGGTTTGTACGGGCAACTCAAAGATGTAAACGTAACTTTTCTGCGTGCGGGCTATTTCTACACGAACAGTCATAACGATATTCCACTGATCAAAACTGCGGGTATTGTAGGCGCCAACTACCCGGCATCTACGCTGATCCCCTTCGTACACCCTAAAGATATCGCAGCATCCGCAGCTGAGGCGCTGGTGCAACCCGGAAATGGGAAAGATGTGCAGTATATCGTAAGCGATCTGCGCAGTGCAGATGATTACGCCCGCCTGATCGGTGCTGCTATCGGCAAACCGGAACTTCCCTGGGTGCAGTTCACTGATGAGCAATCGATGGGAGGAATGACGCAGGCCGGTCTGCCTGAAGAGATTGCCGCTCTGTACACGGAAATGGGAGCGGGGTTACGCAATGGCTCTATACAGCAGCACTTCAACGATTCCGGAAAGCCACTCCAAGGCGCAACGAAACTGGAAGCGTATGCACAGGAATTTGCTTCGCACTTCTCAGCTTAAAACAACTTTTGCAGATAAGGGAAGACCAGCGTCTTCCCTTATTTTCGTCTTATCGTACATGTTTAGTTATTGCGCAGCCATTCACCGAGATGATGGCTGATCTGCGCGGTCTCAATCAGGAATCCGTCATGACCGAATAAAGAATCAATCTCGATCAGCTTCGCATCCGGGATATGTTCTTTCATATACCGCTGTTCCCGTAGCGGGCAAAGCATATCGCTGGTAATGCCGATGACCAACACCGGCTGACGTATCAGTTGAAGCGCCTGCTCCGGCGTTACATTGCGGCCGCGCGCCAGCTGATGGCTGTCCATAGCTTTTGTCAGCAACCAGTAACTGTATGCATGAAAACGACGCACCAGCTTTTCTCCCTGGTAAATGATATAGGATTCAGCCCGGAAACCATCCGTCTTCTCTGTATCCGGGTCTGACTGCGATGCCAGAAATGCCGCATAATCCCGATAGGTAAGCATCCCGATAGCTCTTGCCGCTTTGAGACCGTTTGCTCCGGCCGCTGCATGATGCTCTTTCCAACCGGGGTCTGCTTCTATAGCAAGGCGTTGCGCCGTGTGTATCGCGATTCCCCATGCACTCTCTGCCGGAGACGTGGCAATCAGGAATACCCTTTTGATGAGCTCTGGTTCCATCATACACCATTCCAGCGCCTGATATCCTCCCATACTACCACCGGCCAGCAGGTAAATCTCCTGTATCCCTAAATGGCGGCATAATATCTGATGTGCCCGCACCATATCGCGGATCGTATAAGCCGGAAAGTCGGAATAATAGGGATTTCCGGTTGCGGGGTTATTGCTCAGCGGTCCTGTTGTTCCGTAACAGGAACCCAGGATGTTTGCACACACGATAAAGTAGGTGTCCGGATTGATCAGATAGTCCTCACCCACCAGTCCTTTCCACCATTCCGCGGGATCCGAATCAGCAGTGAGTGCATGACATATCCATACAACCTTGCTGGTTCCGGCAGTAAAATGCCCGTAAGTGGTATAGGCAATGTCCAGATGGGACAGATGAATACCGCTTTCCAGCGTAAGACCTTCCGTGTAATGCAATAAAGCCATAGCATCCTTTCAATTGAGGGCAAAGTAAGGACATGAATCGATTACATTTGCAGGAAATACTTTTTAATGGTTCGTCTGGAATTACACAGAGCAGATAATGCATTCGCTTTTGAGGCGAAAGACGCTGAAGGGCATACTATGCGCATGGATGCGGCGGCAACGATCGGCGGCAATAACAGTGGTGTACGACCTATGCAGGCTATGCTGATGAGCATGGGCGGATGCAGCGGAATAGATCTTGTTTCGATATTGCAGAAGCAACGTCAGGAGATCGGAGATATTGAGATGATCATAGAGGCGGAGCGCGAGAAAGATAAAGAACCCGCATTGTGGACATATGTGCACATCACATTCCGTTTCGGTGGTAATGTGGATATGGATAAGGCGCATAAGGCCTGTGCTCTTTCGATAGATAAATACTGTTCCGTTGCGGCAACTTTACGTGCAGCCGGCTGCGTTATCGAATGGAAAGCAGAACATAAAGGATAATTGTCAGAGATACCATAACTACCGGAAATATCATGCAGAAAATCACACGTGCCATTCGCATCCAGACGCCCCGTACCGCAGAGATGGAACACAGTACTCCCCTCTTTCTCACCAGCAGTTTTTGTTTTGACGGTGCCGAAGAAATGCGTGCAGCCTTTGCAGACGAAACGGACGATAATATTTACAGCCGCTTCAGCAATCCATCCGTACAGGAATTTACGGATAAAATGGTGGCCCTCGAAGGCGCGGAAGCAGGGTACGCAACGGCAAGCGGTATGAGCTCGATCTTTGCATCGATCATGGCATTGCTCAAACAAGGGGATCACCTGTTGTCCTGCGATGCAATCTTCGGAAGCACCCATACGGTCATTACAAAATATCTTCCCAAATACGGGATAGATGCTTCTTATATACCTGCCGGCGCTTCAGAAGCGGAATGGGAGCAGGCAATACGTCCGAATACCAGAATGATTTACCTGGAAAGCCCGACCAATCCCGGACTGGACATACTGGATATCGGGATGATCGCCAGAGTTGCAAAGCGACATGGCGTTTTGCTGAATGTAGATAACTGCTTCGCCACGCCGGTTGTACAGACACCTCTTGAACTGGGAGCAGACCTCGTGGTTCATTCCGCTACAAAATGGTTGGATGGACAAGGTCGTGTGCTGGGAGGTGTGATTGTGGGCAGGAAAGAGTTGATAAAAGAAATTTACGCATTTGCCCGAAGCACCGGACCTGCATTATCGCCTTTTAATGCATGGGTGCTGAGCAAAAGCCTTGAAACACTCGACGTGCGTATGGAGCGTCATGCATCCAATGCACTGTTCCTCGCACAATCACTCGAACAACATCCTGCTATCGCATCGTTGAAATACCCATTCCTGAAAAGTCATCCCAAGTATGATATTGCCCTAAAGCAAATGAAAAACGGAGGCGGGATCGTATGCTTCGAGCTAAAAGGCGGATCGGAAAGCGGCAGACGTTTTCTGGACGCACTTCAGCTCTTGTCGCTGACCGCCAATCTGGGCGACACACGCAGCATTGCATCACATCCGGCAAGCACCACGCATGCGAAACTCAGCGAAAATGAGCGTTTGGCTGTGGGTATCACGCCGGGACTTATACGCATCAGCGCGGGACTGGAAGCAAAAGAAGATATACTGGCGGATATCGTACAGGCGCTGGAACAAAGTGCATTATAAAGAAAAGTCCTGCCGTATCAAAAAGCTCAAAAACGGGATTGCACATCGAAGGCATAAACCCGGTGATGCCGCAGCTCGCTGGCCACGCCTGAAAAAGTACCCTCTCCTCAGCAGTTGTTCAAGCCTCCGGTTTAAGCGGAGAGCAGGAATCACACAGCCGGAGCGCGACTGTCTCCCCCGAAAATGAATTCCCCGGCGCATGATATTTTTTGGGTAAACATGCGCCGGTAGCTTTCGTAAATTCCGTTAAGCGGAATAAGGTGTGTAATCCCTATAACATGACCAAGCCGTGTTCAGGGCTAAACCTGTTTTTTTTACTTTGCAAAATGTGCGATAAGTTTACGAAAATGCATTGTGAATAACTTTATAATCACCATATTACTTTTTTGGCAGCGCACGGGCAGCATCACTGCGTAGATGATAATCAAAATAAACCATTGTTGATCATCAACTTATAAAATATCAACCTATAAACCAGCTTTGATATACAATTGATGCAAATGTATTTTTGCAAAGTTTTTTGGTAAGCTTGTAAAATGTGGCACGCTTTTGGCTAAAGTAATGCTATACATGAAGAAGCGATTACTCTACACGATGCTTATGCTGCTTTTCCGGTGCTCACCGGTTGCAGCGCATATGCCGGAGCAGAGTATGAATGGGCTGATTCAAAACATCCACTCTTCGATCAACGCTTTGGATACAAAAGAGATTTCCACGTTTTTCGATAACACCGTTGAGTTTACTTACATCAACACACACAGCACGCTTACGCGCGGGCACGCGCTGCTTATTCTGAATGATTTTTACGAAAAGCACAAACCGAAGTCGTTTAAGGTAGATTATACCGGGTCGACGCCTTTGGGTGATGGCCGCTATATCCTCGGATCGGCACTTACAGAGAGCGGTACGTTCAAGCTATACTTCTATGTGAAAGAACGGTCCGGCAAATTCTTTATCGAAGAACTAAAAATCGTAAAATAGCTGCTCCGCAAGCGTTTCGTTTTTTTAACCTTTTTTTCAGTAAGTGCTTTGAAAAGTTATTCTGCAACATTAACTTTGAAGCCAGTGCATTAACAACGCTAGTATTCCATACTTATGAAAAAAACCATTATCGGCCTTTTTGTTGCTGTCACCACTTTGGGTATATTGTCTCTTTCTACAGCTTGTAACAAAGACAAAGGCAACTACAATAAGTCTGAATCTACGCAGGCTTTGGTGGCCGACCTGTCCTTCCAGGTGCCGCTCATTCCTGCAGCCGGAGAATACGATAACATCCAGGGGTTTGATTTTATGATCAACATGGACAGCTTCGTGAAAAGCTTCAATAAGGACTATACGCTCAACAGCATTCAATCCGTGAAATTGAAATCCTGTATCCTTACTTCAGCAACTGCAGATGCAAACAACAATTTCCGCAACTTCCATATGGCCAACCTGTGTATCTCTTCTGCAGCAAATGGTAATCTCCTGCGTATTGCTGTTGCAAACGATATCGTTGACACTGCCGCCTACACATTGAGTCTTCCCACATGGTATGACCCGAACCTGGCGTCTTATTTCAAATGCGACAGTATCCGCTACCGTTTCTATGGCAATACACGTCGCGCGGTTACTGTACCTCTGAATTGTAAAGCGTCGCTGCAATACGAAATGATTCTGGCGAATTAAGCTATTCCCCAATATACCATAGCGGGCATTCTTTTAAGAATGCCCGCTATTTTTTTGCCTTATCGGAGACTCTGAGGCATTTCTCCATATAAACGCCTCAAAAGGCCGCATACACGCCTGTAAAGCAGCAACTGATCTCCGGGAGGTTATTGGGTCAACAAACAATTTTCCGGCAGAAGCAGCATATCATTAAAAAAGGCGCCCGTTTGGGCGCCTTTTTTAAAAACAACTTCTTAATAGCTTACGCATTTTCTTCAGCTGAGGTTTCTTCAGTTGAAGCAGCAGGCGCTTCTGTTGCAGTGCTTACTGTTTCTTCAGCAGCAGGTGCAGTAGTTGCTTTAGCTGTAGAACGGCGGCTACGACGTGTTTTCTTAGCGTCAGCAGCTTTTCCGCCTTTTACATAAATTTCGTTGAAGTCTACCAGTTCAATCATAGCCATATCAGCAGCATCACCCATACGGCGAGGCAGTTTGATGATACGGGTATAACCGCCGGGACGGCTGGCAACTTTGTCACTGATAACACCGAACAGTTCTTTAACGGCCTCTTTGCTTTGCAGGTAAGAGAATACGATACGACGGTTGTGTGTGTTATCTACTTTAGAGCGGGTGATCAGCGGCTCTGCATATACGCGCAGTGCTTTTGCCTTTGCCAAAGTAGTGACGATACGTTTGTGTTCGATGAGGCTTTTAGTAAGGTTGCTCATCAGGGCGTGGCGGTGAGCCGTTTTTCTACCCAGGTTGTTGATTTTGTCTCCGTGACGCATTGTGACAATAATTTTTAAAAAAGACCTTCCGGCCGTACCTTCCGCACCGTGTCAAAGAATTACGGATGGTGCTGTGCATCCCTCCCGTATCACCGGGTACACGTTGTTATAAAAACTCCGGTGCGCGGGACACGCACCGGAAGTATTCGGTTACTTACTAGAAATCTTTAGAAAGGCTTTTCAGGCGGCTGATATCCATTCCGAAATGTAATCCGCGCTCGTGCAGCACCTGCTCGATTTCAGACAGTGATTTCTGACCGAAATTGCGGAACTTCATCAGTTCGTCCTGGGTATAATTCACCAGTTCGCTCAGAGAATTGATTTTAGCGGCTTTCAGGCAGTTGAATGCACGAACAGACAGCTCCAGATCTTCCAGCGGAGTGCTGAGGATTTTGCGCAGTTGCAGTGTCTCTTCATCTACCACGTGTTCACGCTCTTCTTTCTTGCTGTCCAGAGAGATATTCTCGTCTGTGATGATCATGAGGTGCTGGATCAGGATACGGGAAGCTTCTTTAACCGCTTCTTCAGGATGAATGGTACCATCAGTGGTTACATCCATAATGAGTTTTTCGAAATCCGTACGCTGTTCCACACGGGTATTTTCAATCGTATATTTTACGTTTTTGATCGGCGTGAAAATAGAGTCGATAGCGATGATACCCAGTGCACCGTCTTTAGGACGGTTTTCTTCTGAAGGCACATAACCGCGACCTTTACCGATAGTCAGTTCAATATTGAATGTTGTACCCGGCTCCATGCTGCAGATAACCAGTTCGGGGTTCATCACCTCGAAGTTGGGCAATGCTTCACCGATCATACCGGCAGTGAATTCACCACCTTTTATGTTCAGTTCGCATCTGTCATAATGAACTTCCTGCTCAGCTGTTTTTTTGAAACGCACCTGCTTCAGGTTCAGAATGATTTCTGTTACATCTTCCAGAACACCTTTGATGGTAGCGAACTCATGATCCGCACCGGCGATCTTGATGGTTGTAATGGCGTATCCTTCCAGAGAAGACAGCAATACGCGACGCAGCGCGTTTCCGATTGTTACGCCGTAACCGGGCTCCAGGGGACGGAACTCGAATTGCGCTTCAAAATCAGTTGCTTTTTGTAAAACAATCTTATCTGGTTTTTGAAAATTCAATATTGCCATATTGATAATGCTATTGTTTAGTGTTCGTTTTTAATTTTTTAGCGGCGAAAGATAACAAAAATCTGTAAAAAAAACAAATATTGACCGCTTACGCGCCTGGGAAGTAAACCCGTGAACACTTTGCAGCATTCACGGGTATTTATTATTTAGAGTACAACTCTACAATCAGTTGCTCTTTGATATTTTCCGGAACACTTTCACGCTCTGGGTTTGCCAGATAAGTTCCCTGAAGATCTTTTTCGTTGAACTCAACCCAGCTGATTTTCGGGTTTTTAGGACGAATCAGGCTCAGGATAGCGGTGTTTACTTTGCTCTTAGGTTTCAGCCCGATCACATCTCCCGGTTTTACGCGGTAAGAAGGAATGTTCACGATTTCACCGTTAACAGTGATGTGTTTATGAGAAACCAGCTGACGTGCAGCAGGACGCGTAGGAGAAATACCCATACGGTAAATCACGTTGTCCAGACGGCTTTCCAGCAGTTTTACCAGGTTTTCACCGGTAGCACCTTTCAGGCGGGAAGCTTCCACGTAAGTGTTGCGGAATTGTTTCTCCAACACCATGTAAGTGTATTTCGCTTTTTGTTTTTCTTTCAGCTGAATAGCGTATTCAGACTGTGATTTGCGCTTTTTGCTTGCGCCGTGCATACCGGGAGGTGTGCTTTTCTTTTGCAGGTTTTTGCCTGATCCCAGGATAGGCTCGCCGAATTTACGGCAGATTCTGTTTTTTGGTCCTGTATAACGTGCCATTGTAAGTTATTTGTCGATTTTTGCATTAATGCCGGACGTTTCATCTAAAAATCGTAAAAGCAGATACGGCCGGATATTTAAAAAGTTGAATCCGGGTGAGTCGCAGACCCACCCGGTTACTAAATTCAGAAATATATTATACTCTGCGTTTTTTCGGAGGACGACATCCGTTGTGCGGCATCGGAGTTACGTCTTTGATGGAAGTTACTTCCAGTCCGATTGCAGCCAGAGAACGGATCGCACCTTCGCGGCCTGAACCCGGTCCTTTTACAATAACGTCCACTTTTTTCAAGCCGGCGTCCATTGCTTTTTTACCACAATCCGCAGCTGCCATCTGAGCGGCATACGGTGTATTTTTCTTAGAACCGCGGAAACCCATTTTACCGGCAGAAGACCAGGAGATAACCTGTCCTGCCTTGTTGGTAAGGCTCACGATGATGTTGTTAAAGGTAGCGTTGATGTGTGCATCTCCGTGTGCGTCTACCTTCACGATGCGCTTCTTAGCAGCGACTTTTGCAGATGATTGTGCTTTTGCCATTTTTTGTTCAAAAAGGTAATCGTTAAATACATTATGCTGATTGCCTCAGCATTGTTTCGCCCCTCCCTGTAGCACCAGTGGACAGATCCGGCGACGAAACGAATAGTATCGCTACTATTTTTTCGGTGCTTTCTTTTTACCTGCAACAGTTTTGCGCTTACCTTTACGGGTACGGCTGTTGGTACGGGTACGTTGACCGCGCAGGGGTAAGCCCTTACGGTGACGTAATCCGCGATAGCAAGCGATATCCATCAGACGCTTGATGTTCATTTGAACTTCAGAACGCAGTTGGCCTTCCACTTTAAACTCACTGTTGATGATATTACGGATTGCAGTCTGCTCTTCGTCGTTCCACTCCATTGCTTTCTTATCCATGCTGATACCAGCTTTCTCAAGAATGTAACGGGCAGTAGAGTTGCCGATTCCGTAAATGTAAGTGAGCGCTATCTCGCCACGCTTGTTTTTAGGTAAATCTATACCAGCTATACGAGCCATTTATGTGTGTTGATTTTAATTTTCAATAATGCTTTCGCAATCATTAATTATCCCTGACGTTGCTTGAAACGGGGATTCTTTTTGTTGATCACATACAGACGGCCTTTGCGACGTACGATTTTGCAATCTGCACTGCGTTTTTTAATTGCTGCTCTTACTTTCATTTTTGTTTACTTTATTATGAAATAACTACTTATAACGATAAATAATCCTCCCGCGACTCAAATCGTACGGACTCATCTCCACCCCTACTTTATCACCAGGCAGAATGCGGATATAGTGCATACGCATTTTACCGGAGATTGTCGCCAGTATTTCGTGACCATTTTCAAGCCTCACGCGGAACATAGCGTTAGACATTGCTTCAACGATCGTACCGTCTTGTTTAATTAGGGACTGTTTAGCCATATTTTTAGGGATTGCAAAAGTAAGAATATTTTACCAAAAAAATAATTTTTTTTCCTGAAACATCTAATCCGTTATAAAATAAGCCGTCACCGGATGCTATGTCCGCAAAAGAAAAATCTGGCCTCCCGATGAAATTCGGCAAAATAATCGTTGCTTTTTATTTTGAAGTGTGGCTAAAAACAGACATATTTGCCACAACCTCCAACCGTCACAATTGAAAAACAATCGCTTAAAACTAATTTCATTATTTGTCTGTAACTGCATCTGCTTTGTTACAAGCGCGCAGGATACGGCCCGGGAAAATGCACACCCGGATACGGACAGCATTTCGATGGCCAGACACTGGCAGCTCGAACTCAATATCCCACAAATCATCATGGGTGAATTCCGGCTGCATTATTTCCGTTCGCTGAACCGGCGATGGGACTGGGGTCTTTCTGCCGGTTACAGGTATAAAGCCTGGACTCCCGTAGATGCAGCCAAGGATCTCGATGGGTTCGAATGGGGCAATCCGTATTTCTTAGAAAATAAAGCACAGGGCTTTCTGGCCGGCGCGAGCACGAAATACCGCATGGGCAAAAAAAGACGCAGCTTCTGGCAATCTGATCTTTTTGTACGCTACTGGGAGCAGACCGAAAAAAGCGGTGATCCGGGATATACCTATTATGTTAACGACAGAAACCAGTCTGTCGTCACCGGAATCAAACAACTCCTGGGCAGGGAATGGCTGTTAGGAAACCCCAATGAGCGCTACAACCTTGGTTTCAGTGCTTTTGTAGGAGGAGGCGTCCGGATAAGCTATAATGAATACAGCATATACCGGCAGGTCCAAAGCGATGTCTATGCGAAAAATTCATACGAATGGCTGTTCACGCCTTCTGTTCAGCTGGGCGCCTGCTTTTTTGTGCAGAAAAAGATACGGTGAGATTCTCAGTAATAAGGTCGTTACTTCAGTGGCACAGACTGAGCCTGCAAGACCGCTTTACCGGCTGATGAATTGTTACTTACCGCGGCAACAATACGGCATTTATCAAGATTCCAGGCACCGGAAGGTTTAAATCTGAACGCACATTCATACACGCGTCCGGATTCCTTTGTATTCAATTTATTGAGAATTGCCAATCCCGTTGCCGACGGAAGCAGACTTTTTCTGAAAACATAATCATGCACGTAATCGGGAACCACTCCTGCGGTAGCCGCCTGCGCGTCGACGATACCGCTTTCGATAACGCCAATGGTCAATATATTATCTGCTGATACAGTTTGAGTATAGGCAATATGCACTTTGACAGTAACCGTGTTTTCCGATGCGCTGTAGGTCGCATTCAATGTCAGATTCACAGGCGCCACTGTCGCAATGCGGCTGCCCGTTTGCGAGGTCCAGTTATCCTGGGATATCTGCATATTTCCTCCTACTGCTACCCGGTCAATACTTGCTGCCGGTATAGCATAGAGGCCGCCAAACAGATATGAACTGATCTGCGTAGCCAAAGAATCACGGAAGTCATACTTACTTACTCCGCTCACCGGAGCAAAAATCGCTCCTGCATTGTACGTATGATAATTTACCAACACCAGTCGATCCCCCCATGTACTTTTCAGGCTTGAGGCTAATGTATTTGCGTCGGGACAATTAATACAGGACGCGCCGGAAAACTGTTCAAAAAAAACATTGCGGCTTTGCTGGCTTTCGGGAGCGGATACATACGTCGTATCTCTTCCGAAAGTCCCATCCTTATTTGCTCCAACGGTAATATTCATTGTAAAGCTTCCGACAACGCCGCTTACATCCCCTTTTACGTTTACCTTGACGGCGTAGGTGCCCATAACAGCCCCTTTATCCGCATACAAAGACAACCCGGATTCAAAAGGTGGGGTTCCGGACACATTCGTAAAAGCAGCTGTAATGTAAGCCGGCAATCCTTCAGCAGAAAGTGTCACTTTTTCGGACGCACCCTGACTTTGTTTAACACTCAGTGACATATCCGCCGTGTCGGGCACTACGAGGTTCTGATCGACAAGGCCCGTTATTGTAAATACCGGGTTGATAGTTGGCTTGGTGTCTTCTTTCTTTTTGCAGGAAGCAAAAACCGATAACAGGATAATGGAACAAAAGAGTATTATGTTTTTCATGGACTAAGCAGTTATTTATACAAAACAATATCTGCAATATAACCTCAAAACGTGTATTTACAAATAAGGCATACCAATATATGGTATGCCTTTAATAAAACAGATCTCATTGCTTAGTTGATCTCCAACACCTGAGTCGGTGCCATTGTTGCGTTGCGGATCGCCAGTTGCTGTGCGACCTGACCTGCTAGCTCGAGGAAACGTGCTCTCGCAGGAGAATCCTCGTCAATAACAGCGGGGATACCCATATCCCCGCCTTCACGGATACTCTGGATCAACGGCAGTTCTCCCAGGAAAGGCAGTTCAAACTGATCGGCCATTTTAGCGGCACCGCCTTTGCCAAAGATGTAATATTTATTTTCAGGCAATTCGGCCGGAGTGAAGTAAGCCATATTTTCCACCACTCCCAGAACAGGGATATTGATATGTTCCTGTTTGAACATCATAACGGCTTTGCGCGCATCTGCGGCCGCAACTGCCTGTGGTGTCGATACGACCACCGCTCCGGTAACCGGAATCGTCTGTGCGATAGTTAAGTGCACATCTCCTGTTCCCGGGGGCAGATCAATGATCAGATAATCCAGTTCTCCCCAAAGCACATCCGTAACAAATTGCTTCAGCGCAGAACTTGCCATAGGGCCTCTCCATATCACAGCCTGCTTTTCATCGATCAGCAGGCCGATAGACATTGTTTTAATGCCGAATTTTTCTACCGGTACGATCATTCCCTTGCCATTCACATCCGCCATCTTAGGGCGCTCATCCCGTATACCGAGCATGATCGGTATCGACGGGCCATAAATATCGGCATCCATCAGCCCTACTCTCGCACCCTGTGCGGCAAGTCCCAGAGCCAGGTTTACCGATACGGTGGATTTACCAACCCCACCCTTTCCGGATGCGACTGCAATAATATTTTTCACACCGGGAAGTACATCCTGCCGGTCACGGCGGTTTGAGACTACGCGCGCAGTCATATTGATGTGCACTTCCGCATCCTTGCTTACCATCATGCGAACCGCATTCAGGCAGGCCTTCTCTATCATATCTTTCATAGGGCAGGCAGGAGTGGTGAGTTCAACAGTGAACGACACCTGGTTTCCCTCTACTGATAGGTCTTTCACCATACCCAGCGTCACAATATCCTTACGTAAATCCGGGTCGTCCACATTGCGCAACGCGTCCAGTACAGACTCTTTTGTTATCATCAAAAACGTTTGTTAAATTAGACAAATAATGTGCAAAACTAAGCATAAGCGTTTTCCTTTGTAGCTATATCCCCGAATTGTTTTTTAATAAACGTATTACTGATTCCAATACCAGTCACACCATGATCCGAATTTTCCATTTACCGCTTTGTGTTCTTGCCTTAATTGCGCTTATTCCTTTCAAAGGCAAGGCTCAGCTGGCATTCGACCGTGTGGTACAGGTAAACGGCGTGGTAATGACGAGCGACAGTTTGTACGGTGTTCCTGACGTGATCGTTTCGGTTAAAAACCAGAACCGCGGTGTATATACAAGTGAATCCGGAGTTTTTGTGCTTGTATGTTTCAAAGGTGATACCATACAATTCCGCAGCCTGGGCTATACCCCATCCGAATATGTGATCCCCGAAGATTTTAAATCGAATACGCTTTCGATGGTGAAGCTGCTGAGCCAGGACACATTCTTCCTGAGTGAGACAGTGATTCATGCCCTGCCTTCCAAAGAAAGTTTCCGGTATGTATTCGAACACTTCCAGCCGGAAGACGACAAATATGAGATCGCCCGTAAAAACAGTGATCTGGCGATGATGCGCATGATGGCCACCACCATGAACCCTGACGGACACGAAGGAGCATCCTATGCAATGCGCAGTATCGCGCAGCGTGCTTCTTACGAAGGCATGCGCCCCCCGATGCAGATTATGAGCCCTATCGCCTGGGCCCAGTTTATCCAGGCATGGAAACGTGGTGACTTCCGCAGCAAAAAGAAAAAGACATCCAGCTATTGATGGCATGGGTACAGTGCACCGTAAATTATCAGGTATACTCAGATTTTACCGGCAGTACGCTTTCGCATCGGTATTGCTGAACTGCATTTTCCTGTATTTCTTTGTTATCAATGGGAAAGACTGGAATACGCTCGTATCCGATTTACTATTGAAAATGGCACTGGCCGCAGGTACCTACCTGTTCTACAATCAATATATAAGCTCCCGTTACTATTTTTTCTTCAACAGAGGACTGGATAAAAAAACATTGTGGCTTGGGAGTTTGGCAACAGATTTGCTTATTACCTCAGGGATGCTACTTCCCGTATTGCTATGGTAAAAAACACTCTGGAAGCCGATTCCATCAGGCTTAGTTACAATAATCGCCTTATTCTC
The DNA here is from genome assembly GCF_039540495.1 of Rurimicrobium arvi. Lineage (NCBI taxonomy): Bacteria > Pseudomonadati > Bacteroidota > Chitinophagia > Chitinophagales > Chitinophagaceae > Rurimicrobium > Rurimicrobium arvi. Next base: position 831,906 of record NZ_BAABEZ010000022.1, read on the forward strand.
TCAGATATCAGCATTCGATGTGAAACAGGATCTGTTACGGGCATTCTCGGTCGTAACGGTTGTGGCAAAAGCACCCTGCTGCAGATTATTTTCGGCAGTACCGTTACGCAGGACGGCATCATCCGGATCAACGGCGTAAAAGCGCAACCGGCTTTCAAACAACCGTGGAGGGTAGCCCTGCTGCCGCAATTTCCGTTCTTACCGCCCGGGCTTACCCTTCACAAAGCATTCGGTGCATTCGAGCTGAATGTAAGTGATTTTACCGAACGGGTACCGCAATTCCGGGGATTGGAGTATGAGCAGATCGGAGAACTGTCTTACGGCATGTCGCGGCTCGCAGAAATCTTCCTGCTGATCAAAAAAGAATCGATGTTTGTATTGCTGGACGAGCCGTTCAGCGCACTGCCCCCCGTAGCGCGGGAACAGGTACAGGAATGGATAGAAGAAGAAAGGAACAAAAAGGGATTTATCATCAGCGACCACGATTACGATTCCGTGCTGCGGATCTGCGACCGGCTCTATCTGCTCAGGGATGGCAAAACCTGGATTTGCCGCGGCAGGGATGATCTCGCTGCAGGCGGATATCTTCCGGAGTAGCGACTTCACAAAGAATGGACTATTTTGCATAAGTTTTGCTATAAATATTTCCGAGAGCTTGCCGCGCCACCTGTTTTTCCTGCTGCTGACCCTGTTTTTTTGCGGAGCTTCCGGCGTCGCACAGAACCGGGTAGCCGGATTAAGCAATAAGCGTCTGAAAAAAATACCTGTAAGAGACAGTCTGCGCATAGATACCGGCAGCATCGCCCACGCATTTATATTGCAAACCGACAGCACTGATTATACCATCGACCCGCTTTCTGCAACCATCCGCTGGATACGCAGGCCTGCAAGCGATTCGGTCTGGATCAGCTACAGGCTGTTACCGGTGAATTTTACACAGAGCCTGCAGCATAAAGGCACGGAGCTGATCAACAACACCTACCGTTTCAATCAACCTGCACAACAAAGCAATGGAAAATTTGTGGACAATGATCAGCTGGAACTAAACGGCAGCTATGGCCGTAGTTTCTCAGTGGGCAATAATCAGGACGTTGTATCCAATTCCAACTTCAACCTGCAGGCAAGTGGCTATCTGCCGGACAGTATCAAAATTGAAGCTGCATTAACCGACAATACCATTCCGTTTCAGCCGGACGGCAATACGAGTAGCTTACAGGAGTTTGACCAGATATCGGTGCGACTGAGTAAAAACAGGCGTAGTATGATGCTGGGAGATTACAACCTCAACAAACCCGATGCGTATTTTCTGAATTTCACGAAAAGAACACAGGGACTATTCCTGCAAAGCGAAGACCGACTCGGCAAGCATCTGTTCAATCGGTCCGGCCTGAGCGCTTCGGTGGCAAAAGGCGAGTTTGCCCGGAATATCTTTAATGGTCAGGAGGGAAATCAGGGCCCCTACCGTCTTACCGGGAATAATGGCGAACAGCTGTTCGTGGTGCTTGCAGGAACAGAAAAAGTGTATGTGGATAATATGCTGCAGGAGCGGGGGGAAAATGCGGACTATATTATCAATTACAATACAAACGAGATCAGGTTTATGCCCCGGAGGCCTATCAACCGGTTTTCCAGGATACAGGTGGAGTTTGAGTACCGGACCAACAACTATCTGAACTCCATGCTGTATGCTTATGACGAGCTGAATATCGGCAAACACTGGCAGCTGAAATTAAATGCTTACAGCAATCAGGACGCGAGGAATCAAAGCTATCAGCAGGCACTCAGCACCGATCAGAAAAATTTCCTGGCCTCTTTGGGCGACAGCATTCAGCATGCCTATATGCCTAATATCGCAGCAGACACTTTTGCCGCCAATAAGATATTATACCGGATCAAAGACACAATTATTGCAGGAGTGAGCTACGATTCTATATTCGAATACACAACAACAAACAGCGGAACCCTGTACACTGTCGGCTTCTCCTACGTCGGCAGCGGTAAAGGCGATTACACCCTTGCAGGATCCAACGCCAACGGACGCGTATATCAGTGGATACCTCCTTCCGGGTCGCAAAAGCGCGGCGATTATGCAGCAGTATCCCTGATCATCACGCCCAAAGCGCACCGGTTTGCAAGCATAGCGGCACAATATAAGATCGACAGTGTACGTAGTTTCTACGTGGAACTTGCCGGAAGCGATAAGGATCCGAACACCTTTTCACAACTGGACAATGCGTCGCACAAAGGCATTGCCTCAAAAATTATTTATGAAGACACCCGGCATCCGGGCAGCAAAAAAGATTCTGCGGCAAACTGGACAATAAAAAACTACATACAATACGAATATGTACAAAGCCGGTTCCGCGCGATTGCACCCTACCGCAGTGTTGAGTTCGGGAGAGACTGGAGCGTCCCGCTGTCCGGCATCAGTCCGGACGAGCATTGGGGCACCTATGCAATTCGGGTGGCACATCGTAAAGCAGGAGTGCTGGATTACACGGTAAGCAAATACCTGCGTGGCAACGATTACAGCGGATTAAAAAACATGGTCAGCTACCAGGTTGACCGGAAACTGGTGCACTCGGGTTTTCTGCTCAGCTACATGCAGGCAGAAGACAGCCAGAACCGTGTAAAACTGTTCAAGCCCTCCGTATTTACCGCTGTTAATATCGGTGCACGGCAACAGCATACACTCGGAGGCAGCTATTCGGTGGAACACAATGAGGTGCGGAATAAATCAAATGATACGCTTGCAGCAAACTCATTTTACTTCGACATTACAACCGTTTACCTGCGCAGCAGAACGCCTGAGAAAATAAGCTATAATCTGACTTATTTTAACCGCCGTGATTTTGCAATAGCCGGCTATGATTTCAAGCGCTATACCAGCAGTGATAACGTAAACCTGCAGCTATCGTTGTTGAACAGCAGGCTGCATCAGTTCTCGGCGACGGGCTCTTACCGGAATTTAAAAACAGACAGCAGTGCTGCACTCAGGCCCGAAGAGACAGTACTGGGGCGTATGCAATATGACGGAATATGGGCAAAAAGATCCGTGGTCTGGTCCACACTCTATGAATTGGGGACAGGGCAGGAACAGAAGAGAACGTTCACTTACCTGCAGGTACCTGCGGGACAGGGGGTGTATAACTGGATCGACTATAACAACGATGGACTGCAGCAGCTTAATGAATTTGTAACAGCCTTGTATCCTGATCAGAAACTGTATGTGCGCGTCTACTCCATCAGTAACGAATACATACGGGTGAACAATATGATGTTTAACCAAAGCGTCAATCTTGATCCCGCAAATCTGCTGGAAGGACGCAGGCAGGCATGGAGTAAATTTTTATCCCGCTTTTCGGCGCAGCTGGCGATACAACTGAATAACAAAATACTCAAAGATGCCGGAGAAGCAGTATTCAACCCCGCAGAAAACCGCTTTGCAGACAGCACAGTATTGCAAACAGCCACCACGCTCAACAACAGCTTTTATTTCAACCGGAACAGTTCTGAATGGGGAATCGACTACAATGCAGTGAACAACTCCGGGAAGCAATTATTGAACTACGGCCTTACCGAAACGCAGAGCAGGCAGGACTACCTGAAATTCAGGGCCGCGTTGTCGCGCAGTTGGACAATTACACTCGGAGGCCGCAAAGGCTTACGCAGCAACATATCAGCTGTAAACGACGGCAGCTCCTACAGGCAGCAATATAAAGCGATCGAACCTGCGCTGATCTGGCTGAACAAATCATCATTGCGCATTTCCACCTCTGGTCGCTATGAAGAGCGAACAAATGATCCTTTGTACGGCGGTGAGAAAGCAGACCTGCGCTCTTTAGTGCTGGAAGCGAGACTCAGCCAGGCAACTACGGGAATCATCCAATTAAGAATAACCTATAGCCAGATCAACTATTCCGGCCGCGCTTCATCTCCGGTTGCCTATTTCATGCTGGACGGATTGAAAAAGGGGAATAACCTGCTATGGTATCTGAACTGGCAAAGGAAACTTGGTCGCGGAATTGAACTCTTCATTGAATATGAAGGGCGGAAAACGGGATCGGACGCGGTTATCAACACAGGGCGCATGAGCCTTAAGGCTGTCTTGTAGCCTTCAATAGCGGGATAACTGGAAATCATATAAACAAGTGTTCAAAATCTTATAACAGCAGCCTGAGCGATCAGTCGCACTTTTGTGATGTAAAAACAATGTTCACAAAAAAACACGAGATATGAACACCACAACGCTCAAAGGAAGATGGAATGAGTTGAAAGGCAAACTCAAACAACAGTATGCAGAACTGACTGACGATGATCTGATGTATGAAGAAGGAAAAGACGATGAATTGTACGGACGTCTTCAAACCAAACTCGGAAAAACAAAAGACGAAGTCACGAAAATCATCGCTGACCTCTAATACATCAACTTTCACTTCATTTTTAAAACAAACCGTTATGAAAAAAACAATCATGAACATCGGCGCTGCGGCGTTCGTACTTTTCGCTGCAACATCTATGGTAGCTTGTTCTAATCCACAGCAAAAAGAAGAAAATGCTAACGAAGCTGTAGCAGATGCAAGACAAGATCTGGCAGAAGCAAAACAAGATGCAGTTGACGCGCACCAGGAAGCTGTTTCCGACGCTGAATGGCAGGCATTCAAACAAGAGACAAACGCAAAAATCGATGCTAATGATGCATTGATCTCTCAACTGCGCAAACAAAAGAGAAAAGCGGACAACGAAATGACAGAAGACGCATTCAAAGCACATATTGATGATCTGCAGGCACAGAACAAACAATTGCGTCAACGTCTGGACGATTATGAAAAAAACAAAGGCGACTGGAATAGCTTCCGTACGGACTATAACCGTTCCCTGGATGAACTGCAGAACAACCTGCAGGAGATGAAGAAATAATACTACTGACAGACCGTATATATAAATCGAAGAAGCTAATAGACAAGAAGGGGTCTATTTTCAACACACCCGCGTCACTTACCTGATGCGGGTGTTTGTTTTTACTGCAATAAAAAAAAACAATCCGTCCAAAAGAACGGATTGCCTGTATATAAAAAGTTATTGGTTTGCGCCGCAAGCTGTACGGCATTTTATGCACAAACCGGCCTTACAGCCGACGCCACACTCACCTAACAAAAGTAGGGCTTTTTTGCAGAAAACATAATTTTTTTACGAAAATATTGTTCAGTCTCATTTCGTGAACAAAAAAGTTCATAAAAACCTCTAAACAGAAGTCACGGGCGTTTGCGCTTCGGGGAGGCTCTGGCCGAAGGATTGTAATCCAGGCATTGCGTTATCCAGAACAACAAATCCCGTTGCCTCCGTGTTCCTTCCTCGCTCACATACAGATATCCTTTCATAGGCCTGCTTGTAAAATCCATTCTTCTGCAACCCGGCATTTCAAGTAATTCTTCCTCGCGGAGCGGATCAATACGGCACATCATATCCTCTCCGATAACACCGGTGCACATTTTACCATTCACCATATAACATACGCCGCCGAACATATATTTCTCTTCCACATCCGGCTGTGCCGCCAATGCTTCCCTGATCCTGTTGGACAGCTGCTCATTAAATGCCATGATTCAAATGTAGTTATTGCGCTACTTTTAAATAAAAAATCGATGCTGGAATTATGGATGCTCGCAGGATGCCTGATACTTTTGCTTCTGCTTACGTTTCTGGTCATCCGCTCGCACAAAAATACCAACGATGAGACGGGCCGCACGCAGCAGTCGGAACAGTTTATCCGGAACGAATTACAGATCAGCCGCCAGGAGCAGGCCTTACAGGCCAGTATGATGCGTGAGGAGTTTTCGGCGCAATTGGATCGCTTTACGCAAACCTTCCTGATGCAGCAACAGCAACTACTGCAGACCAGCTCCGCATCACTGGAGCAACTGAGGCAGTCGGTAGAAAAAAGCCTTGTACAGTTGTCGGTGCAGCATCAGCAATCGGCAAAAGAGCAGCGGACAGAGTTCGGGAACAATGTAAAACAGTTTGAAGGGAACATGCAGGCGGCGCTTAAGGACTACCGGGAACGTATACGGGAACAGCTCAGCGCATTTGCCGACCAGCAAAACAACCTCCACCGCCAGATGCAGGACCAGCAGAAGCTGGTTCGTGAAAGTGTGGAGCGCAGTATCGGTCAGATGCAACAAAGTAATGAGCAGAAGCTGGACGAGATGCGCAGAACCGTAGATGAGAAACTGGAACAGACCTTACAGACAAGACTGAATCAGTCTTTCAGCATGGTGAGCGAGCGACTGGAATTTGTGCACAAAGGACTCGGGGAAATGCAGCAACTGGCAATAGGCGTGGGCGATCTTAAACGCGTACTGTCCAACGTAAAGACACGCGGCACCTTTGGCGAAATGCAATTATCGAATATTCTGCAGCAGCTGCTCGCACCCGAGCAATATGAGGTGAATTGTATCACAAAGCCGGGAAGCACTTTGCGCGTGGAGTTCGCAATAAAAATACCACAGGTACAGTCGGAGCAGGGTCCCCTACTGATGCCTATCGATTCCAAATTCCCGCTGGAGGATTATTACGCCCTGCAGGCAGCGTACGACGCCAATGACAGCGTAGCTGCAGAACTTGCAGGTAAAGCATTGGAGCAGGCGATCAAAAAATCGGCCCGGGACATACGGGACAAATATATTGCGCCCCCGCACACCACGGATATCGGACTGCTATTCGTGCCGATAGAAGGTCTGTATGCCGAGTTAACCCGGCGCCCGGCGCTTATGGAACTGCTCCAGCGCGAATACCAGGTGATCATCACTGGTCCCACTACCCTTTCGGCAATACTCCACACGGTATCTTTCGGTTACAAGACCATGGTGCTGGAGCAGCGAAGCGGTGAGATCCGGAAAACACTGGGCGCGGTAAAAACAGAATTTTCAAAATTCGGCGAAGCCCTGCAAAAGGCTCAGGAACGCATTTCCAAAGCAGGGGAAGATATAGACGAACTCGTGGGAAGGCGCACCCGGCAGATCAACCGGCAACTGCGTCACCTGGAATCTTTACCCGAAGAGGAAGCCAAACGGCGTATCGACGGTGAAACGAACGATTAGCCTGTGCGTCGGACTGTTGCAAAAATTGCTAAATCGTGATAGTTTGCCGGCGCAAAATGTGCAAATTCCCTACCTTCGCTGCGCAAAAAAGATTATTCATTAATCCTTCATAAAAATTCATACAAATGAAAGTAACCGTAGTAGGTGCCGGCGCTGTGGGCGCTACCTGTGCCGACAACCTGGTAAGACGCGAAATCGCGGAAGAAGTAGTACTCGTAGACATTAAAGAAGGCTTTGCCGAAGGTAAAGCGCTGGATCTGACACAAACTGCTTCTCTGCTCGGTTTCAACACACGCATCACCGGTGTTACCGGAGACTATGCTGCAACTGCAGGATCTTCTGTATGTGTGATCACTTCAGGCATTCCGCGTAAACCCGGAATGACGCGTGAAGAGCTCATCGGCACCAATGCTAAAATTGTGGAAGATGTTGCAACAAACCTGCTGAAACATTCTCCCGACGCTATCATCGTGGTGATCTCCAACCCGATGGACACGATGACCTACCTGACATTGAAAGCAACAGGGCTTCCTAAAAACCGTGTGATCGGAATGGGCGGTATCCTGGATAGCGCACGCTTTAAAACATACCTGCAAAAAGCACTGAATTGTTCTCAGAGCGACCTGCACGCAACTGTTATCGGCGGACACGGAGATACTACCATGATCCCGCTGACACGTCTCGCGACACTCAACGGTACGCCCGTATCCAACTTCCTGAATGAAGAACAACTCAAACAGGTGGCTGCAGACACAATGGTAGGCGGTGCCACATTGACCAAACTGCTGGGCACTTCTGCCTGGTACGCACCGGGAGCTGCCGGAGCTGCACTCGTGGAAAGCATTGTCCGCGACCAGAAAAAAGTATTCCCTTGCTGCGTTTCCCTGAACGGAGAATATGGCCAGAATGATATCTGCCTGGGTGTTCCCGTTGTGATCGGAAAAAATGGCTGGGAAAAAATCATCGATTATAAACTGAATGAAAACGAACAAGCTGAGTTCAATAAATCAGCAGATGCGGTGCGCAATATGAACAGCGTACTGAGCACGCTCTAATCATTCGGATCAGAAGAATACATACAACCCGGTGTGGCATAATCCGCACCGGGTTATTTTTTTAATTTTTTTTTACAGTCCGCTAAACCTGTATCAAGATTCACCGTCTACAGTGGCAAAATCTGCAAACAATGAAATCAAAATTCTCCCTCAGTGTTTCGCTTGCTGCTACTGTAGCCGCAGGCCTGTTGTTTTGCGCATCTTGTAAAAAGAAAGATGCTACTGATAATTCCGGACCTACAGATACCGACGCCGCTTATGCAAGTGATCAGGTTCAACTTGAAAAAGCGTTTGAAGATGTGGAAAGTATTGCCGATCAGGCGTCCATGGACGGCGACATGAGCACTTACCGCATCACCGGCGGCTGTGCGACAACTACTTATGACACAGCTTCCGCCACACGCAAAATCACCATTGATTTCGGACCAACAGACTGTCTCTGTTCAGACGGCGTATACAGAAGAGGGAAAATTATTATGACATATACCGGGCATTACCGGGATTCGGGGTATGTGCATACGCTGAGCTTTGACAACTACTATTTCAATGACAACCAGCTCACCGGAACGAGAACCGTAAGTAATAAAGGTAAAAACAGCAGTGGGCAGAGCTACTTCTCTATTGATGTGAACGGTGCGATTATCCTGGATAAAAGTGCAGGAACTAAAAAATGGACCAGCAGCAGAACGCGCACCTGGACGAACGGGGAAAGCACCAAAACCCGCCTTGATGATATTTACAGTGTTACGGGAAGCGGTACGGTAACCCGCGTGGACAGTTCCGCTTTTACAGGTACCATCACCAGTCCGCTGATCATCGCGACAAGCTGCGACTGGATCACACAGGGGACGATCGAAATTGTGCCCTCCGGAACGGGCAAAACACGGACACTTGACTATGGAAGCGGCACCTGCGATGCTGTTGCCACACTTACTGTGGGCAGCAAATCGCGGACGATCACTTTGCACCGGTAAAAATATCCGGCCACAATAAAAACAGGTATACAAGCAGTTGTATACCTGTTTTTTATTGCCCGATAGCAAAAGTTTCTGCAAGCGGTTTCATTCCCTTTGCTTTAACTTTGCGCTCTTGTCTCCCGCTTTTAAACCGAACTTCTTTGCCACATCTATTGCTGAATCTTTTACTTTTCTCTGTTACATTGCTGGCCGGACTGGCGGCGATGAACCTGCCGCTGGCGGAAGAAAGGACAATGCGCCTGCTGCTGGCATTCTCGGGATCTTTCCTGCTGGGCATCACACTACTCCATCTGATCCCGGAAACAGTGGAGGACCAGGGGCATAAAGCCGGAATCTTCATTCTCGGTGGTTTTTTCCTGCAATTGCTGATACAACGCTTTACACATGGGGTCGAGCATGGGCACAATCATTTCCATCACCATTCAGGACATGCGCACGACCACTCTATCCCGCTTTACTCTATCCTGGGCGGACTGGCTATTCACTCCGTTATGGAGGGATTTCCGCTTGGCTTCAATTACCGCATGCCGGGCACGGATCCTTCGCTGTACTTTGCAGTGACGGTGCACAAATTACCGGAAATCATTATCATCGGTTCCATGTTGCGCAGCGTGAAAGGAAATGGCCCACAGGCAATCGCTATTATGGTATTGTTTGCCGCGTTCACACCCTTGTCCAGTATTCTGGCATCGGTATTGGGGCAGCGCTACTTTGCCATTTCGAACGTGCTCGGGGCGGTGATACCTGTTGTTGCGGGTGCCTTCATTCACATTGCAACAACGATTTTTTATGAAAGCGGAACCCAGCAGCACGCACTCACCCGCCAGAAATTAATTGCAATTATTGCAGGAGTTGCCCTGGCCACCATTACTTTGCTGTTCCATTAGATCAATATGAAAACGCTGCACATCATTATCTTTTCGCTGCTCTTCGCGGTAACTATCTCACACGCCAAAAACAACGAAGGACTGCTTTGGCGTATCAGCAGCGCAGATGGAAAACAAACATCTTTTCTCTTCGGAACAATACACATTATTTGCCCGGAAGATTATTTCTGGACGAAATCGATGCAGGCTTCATTTGAAAAATGCAGCCGCGTCTGCTTCGAAATGAACATTGCCGATCCGGGCCTGATGACGGAAGCGTCAATGCAACTGATGGATTTTTCCGGGAAAACGCTACGCGATTATTTCCGTTCAGACGCTGCATACGAAGCCGTTGCTGCATATATACGCGACACATTACACCAGGAACTGTCCATTGCAGAACGTATGAAACCGATAGGTCTGTATTTTCTGTACAGTACATTATCCGTCAGCTCCCCCTGCAAACAGGATCCGGTTTCTTATGAAATGAAACTGCTCGAAAGCGCACAGAACAAACATATCGAAGTTGCAGGTCTGGAAACACTCTCGGAACAGCTTGAGGCCATCAGTACAATACCTACAGACAGTATTATTACATTACTGACAAGTGTGGCGCGGGGCGAAAAAGACGATCAGCAGGAAATGAAAGCGCTGATTAACGCATACAAACAGCAAGACCTTGCGCTGTTGCAGCAGATGCTCGAACAGGAATCGAAGGAAAGCGGATTTGAAACAGGACATTTGATTGATGACCGGAATAGAAAATGGATAGCTCCTATGAAGCAGATGATGTCTGATGGAAATACATTTTTTGCAGTAGGCGCCGGTCATTTAAAAGGACTTATCTCCCTGCTCAGAAAAGAAGGATACCAGGTAATTGCGGTCGAATAGCCAAACCAGCCGCCCGAAACATCCGCTCTATACAGTCAAAGGAGCACAGGTCTGGGCAGGAATGGCCCACATTTCTATCATGATCAACAGGATGGTGTATAACGGCAATACGGATAAACACGAATTGCAGGTAAAGGATCTGGGTTTGGGCATCTGATTGTTTTTTTCTTCAATAATGGATCGGGTATTTTTTCCTACCCTGCTTTTACTCTTTTACGTTGGCCTTTATCCTTAATACCTGGAATTCTTTTGCGGTGTTCGTAATGACATATATTTTCCGTTCAACGAATCCCACCGGCTCCGTAAGTTTAAATTGTGCGGCGATGGCGCCTTCCTGTCCCGCGGCCACCGGCTTCCGGCAACTGTCGTCGATCAGCGTGCAGCCGCATGTACTTTCCACGCACAGCAGGAGCAATTGGTTACTGCCCGTATTCCGGAACGGGAAGGACAATTGGTAAGACACTCCGGAATGGATGTCTCCTAATTGCAACAGAGTATCTTTCCATTGTATACTGGTAAGCAGCAAACTGTCATTTCCCTGATATTCGTTTCCGTTGCTCGAAGAGGGCACGCAGCCTGTTGTAGTCAGGAGCAGTAAGGAAAGAGCGGTGACGATTTGTTTTCGGAATTTCATCATCAGGTTATTACCGGTTAATATGACACATTCCGTCACATTCGTGCCCCCAAAGTGTACCGCAACCCGACTCTAAGCCGCAGAATTGCGGAGAACAGGTAAAGCCTGGAATACACCAATCCGACTCTCTGCTGCAATTACAAATAATTGGTCCGTCACCTCCAAATGTCCCGCCGGTGGCGCGCCCTCCTGTTTGTCCGGAAAAAACAAACGCGCTTGACTCATCATTACCTCGCCAGGTGGTAACAAGCGCTTTAACGTAATCGTAGCCGAGCAGTGGGATAGCAGACTCTACATACCTGTCAATGGAGGCCATGGTACTGCTGTCTCCTCCGGGGCAGTAAACAGCGGGAGTAACAAGACGTAGTAACCCGGCAATAACTTCTTTCTTCGTGTGATCGGCCTCCCGGTCTATCGCGTCTTTGAGTCGCTCCTGTACCAGCCGGAATTTACCTGCCGGACCGAGATGCTGAAAGATCAGAATTTGCGTGGATGCCGAATAGGCACGCATATCGCTAAGCGTATACTGATCAATATCGGACGTGCGGGACAGCACCTGACGAACATTTTCGTCCGGGTCTGAAGATTCCTGAAATCTTACGACAGGTACTTTTGCATTTTTGGAACAGGAAAGAACCAGACAACTGAGCATAGTTGCAAGGAGCACCCTTGTATAAGATCTAAGTCGCATAGTATCGGATTTTATCACGATATGCGTCAATAAGCGTGCCAGACAAAGATAAAATTATATAATATTTTTATATAAGTAAAAATAGACTTATTAAATATCAGGCCCTTCCGGATTGAATAGTAGAGTACAAGATACTTGTCAATTTTGCGGGGAATCACGAAACTTTTACGAAAAAACAGTAAAGGGCATAAAAAAACCATCCCGAAGGATGGCTTATATAAAATTGCGATAAACTTAGTTATTGCTCAGACGATTGAATTCATCCAGTCCCGGATCTTCATAAGAAGTAAACAATGCGCAGATATGGCCTACAAGAGACAAAGCCCATGCAGCAGTAAACCATGCGGGCCAGGGATATACCCAGCCGGTAGCACCTTTATCGTAGGTAGTCCACATAATTATCGTTGCAACGGTAAACGCGATCACGTGTACCAGCAAAATCATTTTCTGGCGGGAAGTAGGTTGAATTTTCTTTGCCATGTTATTGTGTATTTCTTTAATGCTATTGTGAAATGAGAAGTTATTATTTTATGCTGTTTTCAGGCGAGCCGGGAATGCAAACTTAACGGCGAAATAGGCGCTGAACAATACTGCGCTTCCGATCAGATCACCTGTAAGGCTGCTTTTAAAAAAGGGAATTGCATCAGCAAATGTTTTTACCAGACCGCCTGCGGTGTAACCGTTATATCCCTGAGCAAAATAGCCCAGATTGGAAATGATGAAAAAAGTAAGAGATGCCATCAGCGTACCGCCGGCAACCGTCAATACATTTACTTTCTCAAATACGCGTCCGACAAGTGTTGCAGCAAGTAATCCGCCGTATACAAAGAACTGACTCAAACCGTAAAAGCCGGTGTTGGTATCTGTAGGGAAAGCCTGGAAGAATACGTCAGCAAGAAACTGCCCTGACAATGCAACAACCAGCGCGAGTTTCGCATCACGGATCAGCATACCGCTTACAAGGCCAATCGCGATAACCGGTGCAAAGTTAAATGCTCCGATCTCAGCACAAAGCACTCTGGAAATAACGGCCAGCGCAACCAATACGAGCGCAAAAACGACTTGATTCTGTTTCATCTTTCAAAAAATATTGTCGCAAAAATAAACAACCTCTGCGGCATTTACAAAACAAAAATTAACAGTTTGGTTCCCCCGCTATTGCAGGCTGAAAAGGCTGTCGACAAATTCTTCTTTGTTAAAAATCTGGAGATCTTCCATTTTTTCCCCCACACCGATGTACTTAACGGGTATTTTGAACTGGTTTGCAATGGCAAGCACTACGCCGCCCTTCGCCGTACCGTCCAGTTTGGTAACGGCAAGTGCGGTAATATCGGTAGCAGCGGTAAACTGACGGGCCTGTTCCAGCGCATTCTGTCCCGTACTTCCGTCGAGAACCAGCAACACCTCATGTGGTGCATCAGGCATTTTCTTAGCGATAACACGGCGGATTTTACTCAGTTCCTCCATCAGGTGCGCTTTATTGTGCAGGCGCCCTGCAGTATCAATGATGACGATATCGGCATCGCGCGCTATAGCGCTCTGCACGGCGTCGAACGCAACCGAACTGGGGTCGCTGCCCATTTCCTTCTTAACGATAGGGACGCCCACGCGCTCGCTCCATATTGTGAGCTGATCAACGGCAGCTGCGCGGAATGTGTCAGCGGCACCAAGAACTACGCTCTTACCGGCCTTTTTAAAGTTGTGAGCGAGCTTGCCGATGGTTGTTGTCTTACCCACTCCGTTCACGCCCACCACCAGCAATACATAAGGTTTTTTATCTGCGGGCAGTTCAAATGTCTCGAATTCATTGCCGGGAGCGTCTGTCAGCACGCTCATAATACTCTCCTGCAATAAACGGTTGAGTTCTGAAGCGCCTACATATTTGTCTTTAGCAACGCGTTCTTCTATCCTGCGGATGATCTCTACAGTAGTACCGATGCCCACGTCTGCGCTCACAAGTGCTGTTTCGAGCTCATCCAGCACTTCTTCGTCCACCTTATCCTTCCCCGCTATAACTTTTGTTATTTTCGAAAAGAAACCTTCTTTGGTCTTTTTCAAACCTTCGTCCAGCGCTACTTTCTGTTCTTCCTGCTCTTTGTTTCTTTTAAATAATTTGTCAAAAAAGCCCATTGCTTATTTTTGAAAAGGTTGATTGATTGAGGGGCAAAGGTATTATTATTTTGCGGCAAGCGATTTGCGCATCCGGTAATCGTTCATAAAATAACCGTTACCGATGTCGATGTCTTCTTCCATATAAATACGATATCCCTGACGCTCGTAAAAAGATACTGCATTATTATACCGGTTCACATTCAGAAATACTTCGTTTTGTTCCTGCTTTGCTGCAAATGCTTCCACTGCGTTCATCAACGAAAAGCCGATTGCCGCGCCCTGAAATTCAGGCAGCACGTACAATTTCTGCAACTTGGCTGCCCCCGCTATCCCGCAGTTGCATTCAAGCGAAGCAAATCCTGCAGGTTCGTTCTCTTTATACGCAATAAAAAAGCGATGACCCAGTTCCCGAATTTGCCGCTCCAGCGATTCGGATGCGTACATGCGTTCAAACATATACAGCACCTGCTCTTCACTGATAAACGGCTTATACGTGGGCAGAAACGAACGCTCCGCGAGAGATCGCAGTAAAGCTGTGTCGTCTGTAATAGTTACAATAATAGAGGAAGTATGCACTGCGCTGCTGATCAGTTAAGAAATACTCCGGTCAACTTTTCTCCGTCGCTCTGCACGAGGATGTTTTCCTGTAATGTAGTGGAAAGGCTATAGCCTACTATATCGGGGTTGATCGGATAGGATTTATGTCTGCGATCCACGAGTACGGCAATCACTATTTTTTTGGGAAAATGATCCAGCACAGGTTTCAGCGTATACAGCAATACCTTGCCGGAGTTCGAAACATCATCCACAAGCACCACGGATTTACCATCCAGCTTCCAGGGAAGTTCAGGCATATTTTCCAACGGACGCTCTTTATTGATCTTCAGTATCTCAAGATTCACTTTGAGTTTGCTGATCGCGCGGAGCCGCTCCGCGAGCAGCGAGGCGAGGATCTGTCCGCTACCGGCGATACCGATCATGTACAGTTCTTTGACATCCGTATTCTTTTCCCAAAGCTCAAAGGCCATTCTCTGGATTTTGAGATCGATCTGCTCCGGACTTAAAATAAGTGTTCCTGTTTGCATTTGCTATAAATTACACGGACCGGATCGCTACCACAGGATCCAGCTTAGAGGCTTTATACGCGGGGATAAATCCCGCAACAACCCCGACAAAAGCCGAGGTAAAAATACCGATAAATATGTTTTGCGCGGACAGGCCGAGATGAAGTTCGTCGGAACTGAGATTCACAAGCGATGCAATAATCCAGACAAGCAGAATACCGATGGTTCCGCCAATCACACTCAATGATATGGCTTCGATCAGGAATTCGATCAGAATGAACAGGGAACGTGCCCCGATAGCCTTTTTCAACCCGATATATTTTGTACGCTCTTTTACCGTAACGAACATAATATTGGCGATACCGAAAGCGCCCACGATAAGAGATATCCCGCCGATAACCCCACCAATCGCATTGATCGTACCAAACATCATATTCATGCGTTCGGTAACCTGACTGAGCTGATTGATCGCAAAATCATCCGGCTGCCCGGGCTTTATCTTTCTTGCCGCCCTCAATGCACCCTGCACATTGTACTTCATCTCATCCAGCGGGGCACCGGGCTTGGCTTTGATCATGAGTGAAGGATCATAATTAAATGAGCGCACATCGATAGCGGACATGACTGATCCATAAGGAATAATAATGCAATCGTCGAAGTCAAACCCCGCTGCGTTGCGGCCGGTCTTGCGCAAACGCCCCACAACACTATACAATTTACCCAGATAACCGATCTTTTTATCAATAGGACTGACACCGGGACTGAACAGGCGGTCGTAAACCTCCTGCCCGATCACGGCAACCGGAACGCCCCCTTCCACTTCCGACGCACTCAGATAACGTCCGTCTGCCACATCGATATTCTGAAGCCTTTCAAACCCTGCAGTCACCGCACAAGCCGTTACGCCTGTCAGATCGTTGTCATTGTAGCGCACACTTTTACCATTGATACTCAGCTGCAGCGCCACCACACCGGCTTCCGGCACATTCGCCTGAACGGCATGCAGTTCGTTCATTGTCATGGAAGGCCTTCTCCAGAACTCCCACCACTTATACTCACCGCCTTCATCCATCCAGGGCCAGCGACCAACATACAGCACATCGTTTCCGAGTGTGGCCACCTCATCCTTAATTTGCTTTTTGAGACTGTCTAAAACCGTGAATACCGCTATAATACAAAAGATCCCGATGGTGATACCGGTAAGCGAAAGTGTGCTGCGCAGCTTGTTTGCCCTCAGTTCCTGAAAAGCCTGAACAAAACTGATATTGATCACTTTGGAAAGTTGATTCCTCATAGCCGCGCGTGCAGCAAATGTAATTATTGCCCCGGATTTTACATTTTTCTTTTTTGTGAAAACCCTACATTTGTGGTCATTCCAAAGCAATTTCTTTTGTCTTTACTTGATCATTTCCTGTCTAAGAACGAGGTTCTGAAACTTCCTCTGTTCCGGCGTTACCTGAGCTTCCGTCTTTTCCTGATTGGTGCGCTGAACATGCAAACAACTATTCTCGCGTATTGGGTTTATGACATCAGTCATGATGTGAAGCTGGTGGGTGAATTGGGGTTGTGGGAAGCCATTCCGGCGATCGGCTGCAGTTTTTTTTCAGGACATTTTGTAGACCAGCAGGAGAAGAAAAAGCTGCTGTTACTGTGTTCTATCGCGTATATAACGCTTGCCGTTTATTTTTCCGGACTGAGCATTTTCCACGGATCGGCACTATCCACTTACGCCACGGTACGACTCGTTTTCCTGGGCATATTGCTCGGAGGCGTGATCCGTTCGTTTATAGGACCCGGAACTTTTTCGATGCTGGGACTGCTCGTGAATAAAGACAAACTCCCGTCTGCTTCTGCATGGAGCAGCACTTCATGGTATATCGGCGCGGTGCTTGGTCCCCTGGCCGGCGGGCTGCTTATTGGCACAGTGGGTGTTTTGTGGAGCCTGGTCGCTGTGGCAGCAGTACTTCTTGTCCCGTTTGTCTCCATGATCTTTATCCCGAAACAGGATATACTAAAAAAGGACAAGGAGCCGATCATGAAAAGCCTGAAGCAGGGGCTGCAATTTGTATTCAACACACCTGTGATCCTTTCCGTACTCTCGCTGGACATGTTTGCGGTATTGTTCGGGGGCGCAACAGCTCTCTTACCGGTTTATTCCAAAGATATTCTCCAGGTAGGCGAACTCGGATACGGCATTTTAAGGGCTGCACCGAGTATAGGAGCAATAGGCATGATGCTGATCCTCTCGCTTATGCCACTCGAAAAACAACCGGGCATGAAACTCCTCGCAGCTATTGCCGGATTCGGCGCTACAATAATTATTTTCGGAACCTCCACCAGTTTCGGACTCTCCCTCGCCATGCTTACCCTGAGCGGCATGTTCGACGCGGTAAGCGTGATGATCCGCGGCATTATCCTGCAACTGCATACTCCGGATGAAATGCGCGGACGTGTGGCGGCTGTAAACACGATGTTTATCAGTTCCAGCAATGAGCTCGGCGAAGTGGAAAGCGGCTATACCGCGGCATGGATGGGCACGGTGAATTCCGTTGTATTCGGGGGATCAATGACCATCGCTGTCGTGCTGTTCACTTTCTTCCTGGTCCCTTCGCTGCGCACTTTAAAACTAAAAAAGTAACAATCCTCTTACTAGACACGGGCAAGAATAAACATACCTATACGCCATAATGTGTTGTATAAAAGGGCAGAATCGTTTAGCTTCGCAGGAAACTAAACAAACACAACCCATGAAAAAAATCCTATCGGGACTCGTAACTGTATGCCTGTTACTTTCCACGCTGTTCACTTCCTGTAAGAAAGACGACAAGAAGAATGAGCTTGTTTTCACTATTAACGGACTAAGCGATCAGAATTATAACGGTTCTTCCATCACGCTTCCGCTTGAAATCAAATATACTTCCGGTAATCAGGAGTATGTAACCATGGGTGTTTCGGGACTTCCATCCGGCATGACCGGGACATTCAGCAGTCAGAGTGGCACTCCTACCTTCGGCACCACGTTAACGCTTACCCCTTCCGGAGGGGTCTCCACGGGCAGTTTTATTGTTACCGTTACCGGCACTTCAACATCCGGCGTAAAAAAAAGTGCTTCTATGAAGCTAAATGTTCCATATGACTGTGCCTCTGCAATGACAGGAAATTACTTTTATCGTGATCTCTATGATGGAGTTGAGATGCTTAATGGTCATTATATAGTGAGCCAAAGCGCTGCAAATACACTGTCATTTAAAGAAGTTGGATCAAGTGATCATTTTGAAGTTGTTCTGAACTGTGATAATAACACCTGCTTTGTGGCTGATGACCCAACATATAAAGGAGTTTTTTCAACATCCCCAAGAATGATTACTATTAGCGCTCCACCAGACGGAAGCACTGTTCTTTCCTTCACTCAGGAATAGATGTAGATACCTACAAAAGCAGAAGGGTTTGGCTTGACAAGCCCTCCTGCTTTTTGCTTATTAACAACGGCAACACTATTCGTGATGGTATGGGGAATTGTTCAGGATGCTGAAAGCGCGATAGACCTGCTCGGCTACGATCAGCCGCACGAGCTGATGCGGAAAAACGAGACTGGACAGCGACCATGTCTGTCGGGCTTTCTGACGTATGGTATCGCTCACGCCGAAAGCGCCGCCGATGAGTATAACGAGTGTCTTAACACCCTGATTCATCATTTGCTGAAACTGCTGGCTCCACTGAACGGAGTTCAGGCTTTTACCGCGCTCATCCAGCAATACCAGGTAATGGTTGGGTTGCAGGCGTTTGAGCAACAGGTCTTCCTCCACCTGTTTGGCGCGCTGCACATCAGATGAAAGATCACGTTTGGGCACCTGCAATACCACAAGCTCTACGCTGTTCCAGGGTTTCGTTTTAGCAATATACTGCTGTACCCCCTGCTCTATAAAAGCGTCACTGGGCTTGCCGAGCGACCATATTTCTATATGCATATCAGTTGAGCAGCAGGATATTTACGGCACGGCGGATGATATTGAAAGCGATCTCAGCCATCAGGTTTTCCTTGTCCAGCGTGGGATTTACTTCTGTGACTTCGATACAGCAGATCTTGTAATTCTGCATTAATGCCGCGATCAGATCCTCGGCCTCTTTTTCTTTCAGCCCATTGCTTACCGGGGTGCCGGTACCACGGGAAATAGAGCTGTCGAGGCTATCCACATCGAAGGAAACATAAATATCCTCGCACTTGCTGAGGTGAGCCAGCGTCTGCCGCACCACATTTTCCACACCTTTACGGCGCACTTCCTGCACGGGAACAACTTTGATTCCATACTTCTTCAGGATCGCTTCTTCCTCCTTTTCATAATCGCGGAGCGCAATAAACACGAGGTCTTCAGGGTTGATCTTAGGCTCGATCTTGCCCATATTTTTGAGCTTATTCCAGATATCAACCGTCTTAGCATCCGGATTATGCACTTTGTGTTCCAGGTTGTCGACTGCAAGCGCCGTAGCAAGCGGCATACCATGCATGTTACCGGAAGGGGATGTATAAGGTGTGTGCAGATCGGCGTGAGCATCGATCCATATCACACCGAGACGGCGTTTCGGGTTAGCCATTTTAATTCCCGCAATCGTACCGCCGGCTGTACTGTGATCACCTGCAAACACTACCGGGAAGATACCGGATTTGATCGTTTCACAAACGGCTGCCGACACTCGTTCATACATTGTATGCACCCCGTGTATGCGTTTGGCATAGGGTGATGCCACCGGCTCGTATAAAAGATTATTTTGGTCAGGAATGACTTCAGAAGGAAAGTTCACAAAAAAATTGCTCATGAAATCCAATGCGGCAATTTTGATCGCGTCTATGCCCAGACTGGCTCCGCGCGTGCCCGCACCTATTTCCGAACGAACTTCTATCAGCTTTATGTTTCTCATTGTATCCTGCTTTATAAATTCTAAAACAAGAAAGGGTGAATCGCTCCACCCTTCCCTGTTTTTGTAAAATTACTGCTTATTTATCAAATGCCTTTTCAACAAGCGCAGCCTGTTCTTTGGCATGTACTTTACCGAAGCCTGTAGCGGTGGAAGCGCTCGCAGGACGGTTCAGATACTTCATGTCAAATGCTTCGAAATTTGTTTTCAGGAACCCGACCCAACCCATGTTTGCCGGTTCTTCCTGTACAAATGTCCAATTGGCTCCTTTATATTTTTTATGCAGTTCCTGCAATTGTTTTACCGGAATCGGGTGGATCTGCTCCAAACGGACCACAGCCACGTCTTCGCGGTTGTCGGCTATCTGCTTTTCGCTCAGATCGAAATACATCTTACCCGTACACAGGAGTACTTTCTTCACTGAAGCTGCATTTTTGATAAACGGATCGTCCAGCACTTCCTGGAATCCGCCTTTAGAAAACTCTTCGATCGCAGAGAAGGACCGCGCATGACGCAGGTTCGCTTTCGGAGAGAAATTCACCATCGGTTTGCGGAAATCCCACTGTATCTGACGGCGTAAGGCATGGAAGAAGTTGGCGGCAGTAGTAATATTGGTGATCACCATATTCAGTTCTGCACTCAACTGCAGGAAGCGTTCAGGACGGGCATTAGAGTGCTCCGGTCCTCCACCTTCGTAACCGTGAGGCAACAACAACACCAGACCATTCATAGCAGACCATTTCTGCTCTGCCCCGCTCAGGTACTGATCAATGATGATCTGAGCACCGTTTGCGAAGTCTCCGTATTGTGCCTCCCATATTGCGAGTGCATCCGGATTGGCCATTGCGTATCCGTATTCAAAGCCCATTACGGCATATTCACTCAGCAAAGAGTTATAGATATGGAAATGAGTGTCCTTTTTGGCGCTGCCCTGCAGACGGCTGTATTGCTCGTTTGTCTGCTCGTCATACAACACCGCATGACGGTGTGAAAATGTACCGCGCTTCACATCTTCTCCGCTCAGGCGCACATCGTGTCCTTCAGCCAGCAGCGAAGCATAGGCCAGCAGTTCTCCTGTAGCCCAGTCGAATTTACCTTCCGCTTCAAAAAACTTCACTTTATCCTGCAGCAGCTTATCGATCTTACGCAGGGGCTTGAAGCCATCCGGCACTTTCATAATCTCATAAAACAGCTCTTTTACCTTTTTCTCGGCAACTGCGGTTTTAGGAGATTTTTCAAAATCCTTTTCTGTAGCACGACGCATTTTCTGCCATGGAAGATCCGGTTCCTGGTAGCTGTAAGGGAGCGGGTTTGCTTTTATTGCGTCCAGTTTCTGCTGCAGCTCATCCCACAGTTTTTTCTCCAGTTCTTTAGCAAGATTCTGCGCCTCTTTATCGGCATGATCCAGCAGGAACTGCGCATAGATATCGCGGATATTCTGATGTTTTTCGATCACGCTGTACATCTTCGGCTGGGTGAATTTCGGTTCATCCCCTTCGTTGTGTCCGAAACGACGATAGCAGACCATATCAATGAACACGTCGTCATTGAACTGCTGACGGTATTCCACCGCAAGCATACATACGCGCACAACAGCTTCAGGATCGTCGCCGTTTACGTGCAACACAGGCACCTGAACCATAGACGCGATGCTGGTGCTGTAGTCTGAAGAACGGGCATCCGTGAAATCAGTGGTAAAACCTACCTGATTATTGATCACAAAATGTATCGTTCCCCCGTTATTGTAGCCCTCCAGCTTACTCATCTGCAGCAGCTCATAGATAATACCCTGACCTGCAACGGCAGCATCTCCGTGAATAAGGATAGGCAGTACTTTCTGGTATTCGTTATTGTAGAGTGCATCACATTTTGCGCGTGCAAAGCCGGCAACAACCGGGTTCACCGCTTCCAGATGGGATGGGTTTGGTGCAAGCTGCAGGCGGATTTTCTTTCCGTTCGGCGTGGTTGCATCCGAGCGGTAACCGAGGTGATATTTTACGTCTCCGCTGCCCATTGAGCTATCCTGTGGAATCACGCCCTCAAATTCAGAGAATATCTGTTCGTAGGGCTTACCCATTGTATTCGCCAGTACGTTCAGACGACCGCGGTGAGCCATACCGATCACCACTTCCTGTACACCCGCATCAGCTGCCTGTGCGATAATAAAATCCAGCGCAGGAATAGTGCTTTCACCTCCGTCGAGTCCGAAGCGCTTCTGTCCGATATACTTCATGTGCAGGAACTTCTCGAAAATAACAGCTTCGTTCAGTTTCTCCAGTACGCGGCGGCGCGTGGATTGCGAGATGTCCTCCATCATGAGCGATTCGTATCGGTTACGAACCCACTCCTGTTTAGCACTGTTGTTGATGTAGGTATATTCAATACCAATATGATTGGTATAAATCTTCTTGAGTTTCTCGACGATGTCCGACAATTTCGCATTGGGCATTCCCACGAATTGTCCCGCTGCAAAAGTGCCATTCAGGTCAGCATCGCTAAGACCAAAATCTGCGAGGTTCAACTCTGCCTTTCTGTCTTTACGCGGCCGGATCGGATTGGTATTGGACAACAGATGTCCCCGGCTTCTGTAGCCCTGAATTAATTTATATACTGCGAATTCTTTTGTCAGCTGCTCCGGAGTGGCTGCTGAGGCAACCGTTCCGTTACCGTTGCTTCTGCCTGATGCATAGTCAAATCCTTCGAAGAACTTCTTCCATTCAGGATCGGCGGCTAAGGGGTTTTTCTCATATTCTTTGTACAGCTCTTCGATATAGGACGGATGAGAACTCGTCAGGTAAGAGAAGTCTTGCATTGCTTTTGTAAAGTCGAAAATTGATATAGAAATAGACTCGTGAACCTTTTCAGGTAAGGGCAAAGATAGTCAGATTACAGTTAAATAGCGATAGCATTTAAACAGGCCGGGTAATTTTTTGCTATTTTAGTATTGATCCACACCCTTCCTGCGCATATCCACTTTTTTCCAGTGATCTCCCACCTGAAACAACAGGAGGTATTGATCGGGGTTGCCCTTCAGTGTAATGCGATTGTCGTATTCACGCGATTCCAGCCGGAAATAAGGTGTTTCCCGGCTTACCAGCCCCCGCTCATCATACCACCACCAGGTAGCCCACTGGTTCAGCGCAAAATCCACCGTACTGTCGTCCACCACGCGGGCATGCGCACCGTCTGAAAAGCTGTGCATGTTGTTTCCGGCAACATCAATCAATTCGTAACTGATGGGTTTATACAGCAGGTTACGCAATAACTGCGCTTCATTTTGCGGATTAGGCGGAATCATATAAATACCATCTATACTATGCGGCATATTCAGCAACAGTACTTTTTTATCCGTGTGATCCGGGAGTCCGGAGATAAGCGAGCGGATCTGATCCTGAGCCCTGCCCCATTTCATACTTTCCCGGAATGCAAACAATCCCTGTACCAGCAGTAACAACGCAAATGAGCATATCCGCAGCAACTTCCGGCTGATCAGCGACAAAAGCAATGCAATTTCAATCCACAAAAACATGCTGAAAAAATAACTGTACCGGTCATAGACAACTTCAAACGCAGACGGAAAATTCAGCGGCGCGATAAGCAGCAGGCATATGGTTTGGGCAGCGTGCAGATACAACAATATGTTGCTGATGGCCGGCCTGCGCTTATTCAGTAATTCCGGGATCATCAATAACCATATTCCCCAGAAAAAGAATGTCAGCAGTGGCTCACCGAAAAAGCCATAAAGGCGGTCACGCCATTCCTGCTTCATAAACCGTGCCTGTAACAGCTCGTTGATGAGCCAGCGCGGAGCACGGGCGAACAACTCCGTATAAGGTATGGACGCTGCGTTGTCGGCGCTGATGTGCGGCAGCCAGGTACCGTAAAACAAGTGTACCAGCGAGAAATGCAACACCAGCAAAAGTGCCTGCGGCAAAGTAAACAGACAAATGAACCGCACTGATAATGACTGCTGCGCCGCGCCTTTCCGACAGACTAAAGGCAGCAACATCAATACCATCAAAGGAGTTACGTAAAACAATTCTATGGAAAAAGTCGACAACGCATAGACAACACACGCAGCTATTGCGTAACGGATTCTTTGTGACACCAGCCACAACTGCGCATTACGCAGAACAAGCAGCATCAGCAGCGTACCCAGCAGATAATGAAACGATGCCTCCCAGACAATCACTTCTGACAAGCCCGAACGGACACACAATAAAAGGCAGCCAAGCCATACGTAAATACGCTTCTGTCCGGGCAACCCCAGGCCTGCGACAAAACGAAACAATAGCAGACAATTCAAGGCATGCAGACTGATATGAACGAGGTGCCACAGGAAAGCATGTGTTCCCAGCACCTGGAATAAGGCCCAGGTAATCAGCTGCGACAACTGGTACAGACTCTGAACAACGAAGTGTTTTCTGTTGATGTGATCGGCAAACGAACTATGCTGCAAGTCGTAAAGCCACCCGGTGTAATCGCTTACAAAGCCGGCCTCACGGGCGGGAAAATACAATACAAATAATAGCAGCCAGAAACCCAGATACAAACGAATTGGCTTACTGCTGATCCAATTAAAAAAAGGCGAAATATTCCATGCGCTCATTGCGACGAAAATACAACAATATCGTTGTGCAAACAGATATTGGATTACCTTGCGCCGAAATTCAGGAAAGCCCGATGGACCTTAAAGAATATATAGGCAAAACGATCAGCGGATCACCCTCCGAAGCCGGCAACTGGCTGCAATTCAAGTTGGAGGAATTTACGCCCGGTAACGCAACGATCAGCCTGATCGTGCGTCCGGAAATGACCAATCCGTACAAACATATACACGGCGGTATGATGGCACTGGTGATCGATGAAAGCATCGGCTGGGCCGTACTCAGCCTCAGCAGTGAACAAAATTATACCACACTCAACCTGAGTATCGATTTCCTGTATGCGATACCCGATGGCAAGAGACTTTGGGCAAAAAGCCATGTAGTGCGGGCAGGAAAAAAAATTGTGAACGTGGAATGTTCGGTTTTCGACGAAGAAAACCGCATCCTTGCAAAGGCCTCCAGCAATCTGGTCTCTACCGGGATGAAAAAATCCGTTGCAGATAAACCTTCGTCCTAACCGCAGTAAAGTCAGGGAAAGCGTACATTTGTGCTCCCTGAAATTACACACAAACAAAAATATCAGATACATGTCTTCAAAATTTTATGAGCGTGTCAGCGCCGAATTAAATGAAATCGAATCGAACGGATTATTGAAAAAAGAACGTGTGATCGATTCGGAACAAGGTCCGGAAATCATGGTGAACGGACAGAAAGTGCTGAACTTCTGTGCGAATAACTACCTCGGACTTTCCTCCCATCCTAAAGTGCTTGAGGCAGCAAAAAAAACGATCGATGATCGCGGATACGGCATGAGTTCTGTCCGTTTCATTTGCGGGACACAGGATATTCATAAAAAACTGGAGCAAAAGATTTCAGAATTCCTGGGGACCGAAGATACGATTCTCTATGTAGCGTGCTTTGACGCAAACGGCGGTGTATTTGAACCGTTGCTGAATGAAGAGGATGTGATTATCTCCGACGAACTGAACCATGCTTCCATCATCGACGGTGTACGTCTCTGTAAAGCAAAGCGTGCACGCTACAAACATAACGACCTTGCCGACCTGGAAGCGCAACTCATTCAATATAAAGACGCGCGCACACGTATGATCGTAACCGACTCGGTTTTTTCCATGGACGGCACCATCGCGCAACTGGATAAAATCTGTGACCTTGCTGCTAAATACGATGCGATCATCATGATCGACGAAAGCCACTCTTCCGGCTTCATGGGCAAAACAGGTCGCGGTGTGCATGAGGCTTGCGGCGTAATGGGGAAGATCGACATTATCACCGGTACTCTTGGAAAAGCCCTGGGCGGTGCTTCCGGAGGATTCACAAGCGGCAAAAAAGAAGTGATCGAAATGTTGCGTCAACGCAGCAGGCCTTACCTGTTCTCCAACACGGTGGCCCCATCTGTGGTGGGTGCATCCATTGCGGTGCTGGATATGCTCAGTGAAACAACCGAACTGAGAGATAAACTGGAGCAGAACACTATTTACTTCCGCAGTAAAATGAAAGAAGCGGGATTTGACATTAAAGAAGGCACCCATCCTATTTGTCCGGTTATGCTATACGATGCGGTACTGGCACAGAAATTCGCGGCACGTATGCTGGAAGAGGGCATTTATGTAATCGGCTTCTTCTTCCCGGTTGTACCAAAAGGCCAGGCCCGTATCCGTGTTCAGATATCAGCAGCGCACGATCAGCGTCATCTGGATGCAGCTATTGCGGCATTTACCAAAGTAGGTAAAGAGCTTGGCGTGATCAAATAACCTGATTGGCATATACAATAACGAACAAAGCCCGGACCATTTGTCCGGGTTTTGTTATTCGCTGCAAACTATAACTAGCGCTGCAATTGCACCTTAAACGTCTTACTGCCGGCCTGCGTATGGATTGTCACCAGATATAAGCCGTTGGACAGGAATGCAGGCAAATAAACTTCCGGCTTATCGGCAATCGCACGGACAATGAGCTGCCCCTGAATCGTTTTCATTTCCCACACATCGCCATTATTGATCCCGCCTAATACCAGCCTGTCTCTGGCTGGGTTCGGGTATACATTCAGAGCGGAAAGCTGCTGTTCCCGGATGCCATTGGGCACGAGCAGCACATTCCGGCAGAACGTATCACGGCAGATATTACCGCTCGGACGACGCACTTTCAGGACGAGACAAACTTTGTAAGTACCCGCTCCAGAGAATACATGAACAGGGTGATCTGAGGACGCAGTATCTGCAGGCCCCGAAGCCGGGTCTCCGAAATTCCAATGATAGAATAAGGTATCGCCGCTGTTTGTTACAGATTCGTCGCCGAAACGAACGGTATAGCCGCTGCCAACCGTATCGGCAAATGAAGCAGCAATATTGCTGCAGCGGTCTTCGAATGCCACCAGTGCGAGATCCCCGATCAGTATCGCGCCCGCAGTAAGCGTATCAAACAGGAAATGTATGCCGGTGATTTTCGTCAGATTCACACCGGTAAAACTGTCCAGGGGAATCTTAATAGTGTTGAACAGAATTTTAGGTACGGCACCGGATGTCAATCCGGGAGGGTAAAATAAAGCCCCGGACATCCGGCTGGCGGTTACACGCGCCACGTGCCCGAAAGAATCGGTAAGTGCTACAGTAAAATCTGTGGTGGCAGCTGCATACCGGAAGTTG
This sequence comes from Rurimicrobium arvi, assembly GCF_039540495.1. Lineage (NCBI taxonomy): Bacteria > Pseudomonadati > Bacteroidota > Chitinophagia > Chitinophagales > Chitinophagaceae > Rurimicrobium > Rurimicrobium arvi. Next base: position 859,483 of record NZ_BAABEZ010000022.1, read on the forward strand.
ACCGCCGCACGGAAACTCAACGCGGCATAACCTGATACATCCTTGTAAGCAGCAGGCAATTCGTTGGTGCAGTAGTCGGTTTTACTGGCCCAGCGCATATTCAGTTGCGCCATACCCGGCGCGGTGGACGATCCTTTATGCGGCTCCTGATTGGCAGACGAAGCAATCCCGCAACTGGTCATTGTTCCGCCTCCGCCGCATATAGCGTAAGCCGTAAGCGTGCTTTTGGAAACTGCACCTCCAAGGGTATTGGTTACTTCTTCAGAAGCCGACTGAATCCGGTTTATGTCCAAACGTTTATCGGCGCCCGGATGCCAGGAAACAAACACTTTACCGGAAGGCATTTTTGAAGATACCGGAGGCACCCTGTCTGACACTTCAAGTATAGGGGCAAAACTGGTGTCCCCGGCAACATACCTGCGGAAAAAAGCGGCCGCATAGGAGCAAAAAGCAGCTTTCTGAGTAGCCGTATCGAGCCTGCCTGTTCCCGTTCTTTTGGAGCTGCAGTAAGCGTCTCTGGTGGTACCGAACAGATCGTCTCCATCGTCAGATGTACCAGCGATGTATGAGCCGGGCGTCCATACGGTATTAAAAAAATTGTGGTTGGCGCCCATCAGCAATACCGAGTGCTTGGGGGCTGTATCGGCGGCAATATTGTAGCGCGCATCATCATAGAAATGCACGCCGGATAAAGCTGTCACATCACCATCACAATAGGGGGCAATGTTCATCAACGGAATATTGTTCAGCACTTTGCGTCCGTTGTCGATAGGGGCCAGTGTGATCACTGCTTTCAGACCATACGGGCTGCCCAGCGACTGATTCAGCAAAGCATGATAAACAACACCTTCTCCTCCACGCGAATGTCCCATTGTACCCACACGCTGCATGTCCAGCTTACCTACGAATCGTGTCCCGAACGGAGCCCCACCGCTTGTATTGTAGGCGTTCCACAGATCCAAATAGTGCTGCAGTGTCTGGGCCCGTGCATTCATTCCGAGGTCGGAACGGGCATTATCACGTGCATTGATCGCATTCACGGATACCGACACAACGATGAAGCCGTGACTCGCCATGAGTTGCGCGAAATAGTTATATCCTTCAAACGAAGTAATACTCTGAAACCCGCTTGCAGGAGGCCAGGTAAGATTGGTAAAGGAGGGATTGGATACGTTGTACGCGGTAACGTGGCGTCCGTGCATCAGGAAGAGTACAGGATAAGGGCCTCCGGCAAGTCCTGTGGGATAATATACCACGCCACGCATTTCCACATTCATGGCGAAACTGTCCGGCTTGAATGCAAGGTCACCCAAATCGAAAGTATCACGGGATACCGCGTAGGTCCCCGGGAGGCCCGGATCAGGTGTTGTCTGTGCAAAGGAAAGGACCGACAGGAAAGTCAGCACAAATAAAATACGGATTTTTTTCATGGTCGTCAGGGGCTTATCGGTGAATCATGTCTTTTGAAAACAAGCCCAGAGAACGGTAATGCCCCATTTGCCGGCGGCAGGCGTCTGCAAGAATCTCTTCATCTTCGTCGCTATGCGCTTCGCCGTATTTCAGGAATATCTGTGCGCCTTCAGGGATGGCTTTGAATTCCCGTACCGGAATGTAAAACGTAAGATATGGCCCGTCCTGATCGTTCAGTGTGAATACGGATTTGCCTATATGCAAAACGAATTGCGCATTGCCGACATAAAAATCCTTATCGCCTTTTATGGTAAACGCCATATTCCCCGACGAATCCGGCACCACTCTTTCAACGGAGCAGTTGGGCAGCGTCTGGGCCTGCACAAAACCTGGTGTAAAAAACAGAGCGAGCAGGATAAAACAAGAAAACAGCAGGGAGCGCTTTAACATGTGATGGTTTTTAGTGTATCAACAAATATAAGCGTTTAACCGACGAATCATAATGAAAAAAGGCCGGGACAATGTCCCGGCCTTCGAAAAAATAGCATTAAAGATTATTGCAGTACAAAGCGGATAGGAACGCGATAATAAACTTTTACGGCTTTACCGTTTTGTTTACCGGGTTTCCATTTCGGCATCTTCTTCACAACGCGGATCGCTTCTTCATCCATATCAAAACCGATAGGACGTGCAACTTCCACATTGGAGATAGAACCGTCTTCGTTTACTACGAATTTTACACTGACAGTACCTTCTTTACCGGCGTTGGTCGCCTTTGGAGGATACTGAACATTATCCTGAAGGAACTTGTACAAAGCGTCTTCACCGCCAGGGAATTCCGGCATCTGCTCAACCACTTTGAAGATCTCGGGTGGCGGAGGCGCAGCTTCCACAACACCGGAACCTGTTCCGGGATTATCAATAATGCCCGGGTCAATACCATTTACATCACCAGCCTGCGTGGTAAGACCTGCAGAAGCATCTTTGAGCTCTGTCTGTTCCACCATTTGTTTATCTTCCTTGATCTCGTCATCTTTCTTGATCTCAGGAGGAGTAAATGCTACCGTAGGCTTCACCGGTGGCGGTGGTTCAGACGGCGGCGGTGGTGGCGGTGGTTGCTTATCGTCAATTGGTGGCGGTTCGCTCATCACCACTTCCACAGGAGGCGGTGGCGGCGGAGCCGATTTTTTTGCACGATTGGCAAAAACATTATAGCCTAATCCTACAACTGCAATAGCCAGAATTACTATTCCGGACTTTTTCATACGCTCCGGATAACGTTTACGCAGGTCGTATCCTCCGTAAGCTTTATTCCGCCCGTCGAAAATAATATCGAGGTAATCGGCTTTAAGAATTTTATTAATATCCATTTGTAAGTTTCTTTGAAAAATCAGTTAGAGTTGCAAAGAGGCCTACCCTCCTCCGTTAGCAGCTTCTGTCAAAGCAATAAATTCTTTGTCGACAGGGGAAATATCCACAACAGCGTACTTTTTAATACCGTTGATCGGCATTTCATCGATGATATCAACGAAGTCTTCGTAAGTACTGTTGTCATCAGGTTTGATGAGCACGGTTACTGATTCATTAGACTTCAGACGACCTGCGCGAACGAGATCTTCCACTGCCTTCTTTTTATCGATAAGTACCTGACGGATTCCGCCCGGAGTTTTGAATGTGGTTACTTCTAACTTAGGAGGATTTGCGGGATCAGAACCGATTCCCTCGTAATAATAAACACGATGATTTTTACTCAGAAGAATGGTGAGCGCAGCACTCTCAGGTACCTGGCTTTTTTCTTCATCCTTCATATTCTCATCTTTGAACGGCATGTTGATTTCCATTGTCTTTGGTTTAGACATGGTAGTCGTAAAGATGAAGAAGGTAATCAAAAGGAAACCCAAATCCACCATCGGAGTAAGGTCCACTCTCGTTGACAATTTCTTGCCTTTTTTGACCCCGCCTTTCTTATGCCCCCCTCCCGAGGAGGTATCTAATTCAGCCATTGGATTTTAGCTATTTTTCGTTAATAATATGTCTTACACTACTGATCGCTCCTTATTTGGCAGCGGTAGTAGTTGCAGCTGCTTCCGCAGCATAAGTACCCGGAGGTACCGCTTTCAGATTCGTAATCAGATTGAACTTGAATATTTTCCAGCCTGCGAGTGTTGCAATGATCTTATGCACGCTCGGATAAGCCGCTTCACCGTCTGCTTTGATACAGATACGCAGTTTGGGATTATTATTACGCGCGCTACGGATCCAGGCAGCCAGTTCATTATCCGGGTTGTTCACACTGGTATCTGCAGGCACTCCGGGAGTGCTCTTGTCGATCGCCTGACGTGTGGTCGGATCTGAAGACAAATAAGATTTCAACTGATTGAATGGCACACCGATAGAGCTTCCGATCGCGAATGCGTTCATCTCATTTTCGGTAAGATTCAAACCTTTGTATTCGTTCATGTCTTCAATTAGGTTCTTACGAATGATTTTGTTGTCGACAGAGAAAAATACACGGCCTTTGGTATCTACCGTGATCAGCATGATATCTGCATCCGGAAGAATTACCTGAGAAATAGAGGCAGGAGTAACCACCACTACCGGCTCATCAGGTTTGAATTTGGTTGCCAGCATGAAGAAAGAGAGCAGCAGGAACGCTACGTCACACATCGCAGTCATGTCGATGTGCGTGCTCTTTCTGGGCATTTTTAATTTTGGCATAAGTTCTGTTTTATCTACTACAACTGATTAGTCTTCCGCGACGGCTGCATATAAGAGTCGTCACAAATAAAATTCCATAAAGGAAAGAGGGATTTATCTGCCCTCTTTCCCCGGAAGACGATTATTTATAGTTGGCAGCGAAACTCTGAGTCAAAGTAAAGCCGCTCTCATCGATACCGAAAGTGATTCCGTCGATGATAGTAGTGTAGAAGTTATACATAATGATCGCGATGAAAGATGTACCGATACCTGTAGCGGTATTCAACAGCGCCTCAGAGATACCACCTGCGAGCGCAGCCGGGTCAGGAGAACCGGAAGTATTCATCGCAGCGAAAGAACGGATCATACCCAATACGGTACCGAACAATCCCAGGAGGGTTGCAGCGGAAGCGATCGTGGAAAGGAACACCAGGTTTTTCTCAAGCATAGGCAGTTCCAGCGCTGTAGCTTCTTCGATTTCTTTCTGAATGCTCAGTACTTTCTGCTCTTTATCCAGTTCATGGTTGTTGGTCATTTCGCGGTATTTGAGCAGACCGGCTTTCATTACGTTTCCAACAGAACCTGATTGTTTATCACACTCAGCCAGTGCAGCGTCGATATTTTTGTTGGCCAGGTGGTATTGCACTTTACGTACAAACTCGCCGGCAGGTACTTTACCTTTAGCTTTCATGATACACAGGGCGCGCTCGATAATGAAAATGATCAGAACGAACAATGTGGACATCAGAATCGGCACAACCCATCCACCGGTGTACAAAGTACCCATGAAGTCTTTTGCTTTGTGCTTGTGCTCGTCCAGGAAGTGAGACTGGTTACCGAAAACCACATAGAAAATAATGTGTGCCAAAGCTACTGCTCCGAGCACGAAAAGAAGATTGATCATGAATCCACTGGTATTCTTCGGTTTACCTGCGTTACCCGTGTTCGCTGTCTTCGGAGCGGCTGTTTTTACTTCTGCCATAATTGTTGTTTTTTAATTTTTGGTTTTATTCGTTTATTATTCTGGTTTGTACGAAACAGTTTTGATGCTTGCAAAGATATAGGGCGGGTGACAAAAAACAATTTTTGCCTGAAAAATTATTACACAGTTAATATTGAATGCTTATCTACTGCTGAAACCCTGTTACAGAAGGTAGTAACGCTGTCTGAAGACTTTTATTGTCCGGGCACAAAACAAGGCTTTTATAATACCCTTAAGGAAACCTCTCCGGACATTTTCCCGACACTTGTCCTGTATAAGCGAGCGCACCGTGCTGCCGGCGCCGCGATGGTTCAGCAGCAATGCATTTTTCGTAAAAAAGCGCGCGGGGCGCTGTTTTTCTTTCTTACCTTTGCGCCCATTATGACGACAATGGATCTTTCTAAAAACATCAACTTTAATCCCTGGCATTCAGTAAGCTATGGCAGCAATGTTCCTGAAACCGTAAACGCGATTATCGAAATCCCCAAAGGTTCACGCGCCAAATACGAACTGGACAAAGATACTGGCATGCTGAAACTGGACCGTGTACTTTACTCTTCCGTTTATTATCCTGCCAACTACGGCTTCATACCCCGCACCTATTGCGATGACAAAGACCCTCTGGACATCCTGGTGATTTCCCAGATCGACATGCAGCCTATGTGCCTCGTGGAAGCGAAGGTGATCGGTGTGATGCGTATGCTGGATCAGGGCGAGGCCGACGATAAACTTATTGCGGTGTGTGCAAATGATATGAGCGTGAAACACATCAATGATATTTCCGAACTCCCTCCTCATTTCATTGCGGAGATGCGTCATTTCTTTGAAGAGTACAAACGCCTTGAGGAAAAAGAAGTGAAGATCGAAGAGTTCCAGGGCGCGCGTCTCGCTAAAAAAATCCTCCAGCACAGCATTAACGATTACGCGGAAAAATTTCTTTCCGGAGCAGTATCGCTGTAAATTTTACTGATATTTACTTTACGATTAAAATATTCAACCCGTGCGAACGAAAATCAAAGAAATCCTCACTTCAGATCAGGTAAACTATTCCGTAATTGTGAAAGGCTGGGTCCGCAGCTTCCGCAATAATCAGTTTATTGCTATCAATGACGGCTCCTGTATGGATAGCGTTCAGGCAGTCATTGATCTGGACACGGACGAACAGCTGATTCGCAAAATAGGCAATGGCGCTGCCGTAAGTGTGGAAGGTACTGTAATTCCATCGCAGGGTAAAGGGCAGAAAGTAGAAATTAAAGTAACAAAACTTGAAGTGCTGGGCGAATGTCCCGGTGATGAATACCCGCTACAGCTCAAGAATCGTCCGAGCCTGGAATTCCTGAGAGAAAAAGCCCACCTGCGCTTCCGCACCAATACTTTCGGTGCGGTATTCAGAGTCCGCCACTCGCTTGCCTTTGCCATACATGAATTTTTTCAGAAGCGTGGCTTTGTCTATATGCATACACCCATCATCACCGCAAGCGATGCAGAGGGTGCCGGCGAGATGTTCCGCGTATCTACCCTGCCCTTCGACAATCCGCCGAGAAACGAGGATGGCAGTGTGAATTTTGAAGAAGACTTTTTCGGCAAGAGCACCAATCTTACTGTAAGCGGGCAACTCGAGGCAGAGCTTGCTGCCATGGCTTTAGGTGAAGTATATACTTTCGGACCAACATTCCGCGCCGAAAACTCCAACACCGCACGTCACCTGGCTGAATTCTGGATGGTAGAACCCGAAGTGGCTTTCAACACCCTGAAAGAGAATATGGATCTGGCGGAAGACTTCATCAAGTACGTCATTCGATTCGCGTTGGAACACAACCGTGCAGACCTGGAATTCCTTGCGACCCGACTCATCGATGAGGAAAAACAGAAACCGCAACAGGAGCGCAGTGAAATGGGATTGATCGAAAAGCTGGAGTTTGTTGCCAACAACGATTTCGAACGCATTACTTATACAGAAGCAATCAGCATTCTGCTGCAGAGTCCGCATTACAAAAAGAAGAAGTTTGAATACGAAGTATCCTGGGGTATTGATATGCAAAGCGAGCATGAACGCTACCTGGTGGAGAAGCACTTCAAAAAGCCGGTGATCGTGACCAATTATCCCAAATCGATCAAAGCATTCTACATGCGCCAGGACGACAACTGCGAGGCGGGAAAGGAAACCGTTGCGGCAATGGATATTCTGGCTCCGGGTATAGGGGAAATTGTCGGCGGCAGCCAGCGGGAAGAACGCCTGGACAAACTGGAACAGCGCATGAAAGAAATGCATATTCCTACGGAAGAAATGTACTGGTATCTGGATACACGCCGCTTCGGAACCGCTCCGCATGCGGGTTTCGGATTAGGATTTGAGCGCCTCGTGCTGTTTGTCACAGGTATGACGAATATACGCGACGTAATTCCTTTCCCGCGCACACCCAAAAACGCGGAATTTTAATCCGATACGCCAAAAAAAGCCTAAAATATTTTTGAATTTCAAAACAAAGCTTATATTTTTGCGGCATTAACGTTAACTATTTAAACAAAACAAACAAAATGAAAAAAGTTATTTTCGCTATCGCCGCTTTGGGCCTGATTTCCCTGACTTCCTGCAAGAAAGAGTACACTTGTACTTGTACAGCTGCAGGTCAGACTACAGATGTAAAAACTGAGAAAAAAGTTAAGAAATCTGAAGCTGAAGACATGTGTAATGCATTGAGCACTCAATATGCAATCCTTGGCGGTTCTTGCAAACTGAAATAGTCTTAAGATTGTTTTTAAAAAACCTCAAACTTCGGTTTGAGGTTTTTTTTTGCTCCAAAATTGCATAAAAAAACTCCCGGCAAAATGCCGGGAGTGCTGTAAAAAGTATCGGCTTAATAGTTCAGCAACCACTCTATTTTTTCTGCCACCTTATCCACATTAGGCAGCATAGCCGCTTCCAGTCCCATATTCATCGGCACTGCAGGCAGATCCAAAGCTCCCATTGTCTGCACGGGTGCGTCGAGGCTCGCAAAGCAGTTTTGCGCGATGCGCCCCGCCAGTGCCTCACAGAATGAGTTGCGTAATTGCTCTTCGGTAAGCACGAGACACTTCCCGTGCTTCTTCACCGTATTGAATACCAATGTTTCGTCACAGGGGTAAATCGTACGTAAGTCCACCACCTCAACTCTTCCGGGAAACTTCCTGGCGGCATTTTTTGCCCAATACACGCCCATTCCGTAAGTGATCACGCAGATCGACTCGCCGTTTTCCACGGCTTCAGTGTCGGCTTCGCATACAACGTTGCCAATACCGAACGGCAATACATAATCCGCATCCGGCTCTGGCATACGCGCTTCTTCAGTTCCCGGAACCTTGCTCCAGTAAAGGCCTTTATGCTCCAGCATGACCACGGGATTGCCATCCAGCAGTGCCGCTTTCATCAAACCTTTCATATCCGCGACGTTGGAAGGATAAGCGATCTTGATGCCTTTAATTGTAGCAATCGTGCTCTCCACACTTCCGCTATGGTAAGGACCGCCGCCGCCGTACGCACCGATTGGCACGCGCAACACGCAGGAGACGGGATACTTTCCACAACTCAGGTAGCAGGATTTGCTGATCTCGGTTACGAGCTGATTGATTGCAGGATAGATATAATCGGCAAACTGAACTTCCACGATAGGTTTCAGTCCTAATGCACTCATCCCGATTGTGGAACCAATGATATAAGCTTCCTGGATCGCGGTGTTGAATACACGTTCATCGCCGAACTTATCGGCGAGCGTGGCTGCTTCGCGGAATACGCCGCCAAGTCTGCGCCCTACATCCTGACCGTAAAACAAGGCATTGGGATGTGTGTGTAATATTTCCTCAATAGCGTGCAATGCTGCATCCACCATCATTACTTTCTCCTTACCGGCCGGTGTACGTACGCCACGCTCTTCCGTTACGGGGGTTGGCGCAAATACGAAATCCGTCACGGATGCGGGATCAGGTTCCGGTGCAGCGACCGCTTCCGCAAACTGCTGTTCGATATTTATTTTTTCCTCTGCCTCGATCGCATCGAGTTGTGCTTCCGTAATGCCTTTGGATAAAAGCTTCTTACGGAGCTTCAGAGCCGGGTCTTTAGCCATGTGCTTCGCGAGGTCTTCTTCCGTACGATACCATTCTTTACGTACTCCGGAAGTGTGATGCCCGAGCAAAGGCACTTTGGCATGCACCAGGATCGGTTTACGTTCTTTACGCACCCAATCAATGGTGTATTCCATCGTTTTGTAGGCATCTTCAAAATCGCTGCCATCCACCTGTACGCGCTCCAGACCTTTGAATCCTGCAGCATATTCAAACGCATTCATAGTGCGGGCCTCGTCGCTGCTTACGGATATCCCCCAGTCATTATCCTGAACCAGGTATATTACCGGAAGCTGATGCAGGCAGGCAAACTGAAACGCTTCGCTTACTTCTCCTTCTGTGACACTGCCATCTCCAAGTGAGCAGATCACTACAGGAGGCAGCTTATAGTCCTTCAGGCCCTGTGTTTCCTGGTATTTTATCCCCTGGGCTACGCCGGTTGTCGGTATTGCCTGCATGCCTGTCGCACTGCTCTGGTGGATAATTTTGGGAAACGCTTCACGGCGACTGTTAGGGTGATTGTAGTACGCTCTTCCGCCGGTAAAAGGATCATCTGCTTTGGCCAGCAATTGCAGCATCAGTTCGTAGGGGCGCCAACCCATTCCCAGCATAAGGCTTTCGTCGCGGTAGTACGGACTAACCCAGTCGTCGGGGTGCAATAACATCGCGGTAGCAAGCTGAATCGCTTCGTGACCTCTGGACGTGCTGTGCACATATTTACATATCGGACGGTTTGCTTCGTAGGTTTCTGCCATAGCCCGGGCCGACATCATCAGCCGGTAGGCTTTTAGCATTGTATCTTTGGTTAGCATTGGAATGGTATGGAACGCTCCGGAAGAGCTGCTTTTGAGTCCGCAAAAATAAGCACGAATGCCTGTCAAAACTCAGTTTCGGGTATTTTGTATATGAGCTCCGGAATGCTCTTATCACAAAAGGGGGGAAAAACGGGGGGATTTTTTACAATAATATTTATGTAATGGGTTCCGCCTGTTACTTTAGCCGCCAATCAACCCTTTAAATTTTATGCAAATCAATTTTATTGCAGTGCTGGCAGCAGCACTTATCCCGATGATTATGGGCTTTATCTGGTATAATCCCAAAGTGGTCGGCAATGCCTGGATGAGAGAATCCGGGATGAATGAAGAGAAAATGAAAGGAGCGAATATGGCCGTCATTTTCAGCCTGTCGTTTGTATTCAGTTTTATGCTGGCGCTGGCGCTGCAAATGCTCGTGATCCATCAGTTCCACATCGGATCTCTGTTTGCCCATCATCAGCAGGATCTGGCGAATCCTTCCACCGAAACCGGCGCGCTGTATCAGACGATCATGACCCGATACGGTTCTGAATTCCGGACATTCAAGCACGGCGCATTCCATGGAATCCTGAGTTCTGTTTTCCTGGTATTGCCGATCATCGGCATTAACGCCATGTTCGAGCGAAAGTCATGGAAATACGTATGGATCCATCTCGGCTACTGGGCCATTTCGTTCGCGCTTATGGGCGGTGTGCTTTGCGCATGGAAATAGTACAGTCAGAACAAATAATAGCAAAAACGCCCGATGTAATTCGGGCGTTTTTATTTTTACTGAGTGTCGGACAAAGGCTTTTTTCTTTCCAGAAGGTAACGGACGATCAGGTATCCTCCGAATCCCCCGCCGAATATCAAACTTACATAAAGCAGGTCGTGCTGCTCAAACAGCTTATTGACCATCTGCCCCAGCATTGCGCGATCATTTTTCTGAACCAGTTCCATCATCGCAGGATGTTGCACGAGGATAATAAAACAAAGTACTGTACAGGCAAGAAACAGACCCGCAATAAACATCAGCGAGGTCAGTCCGCCCCATACTCCGGGATTCAATCCCTTAGCCGAAGCTCTCCGGGCGTTACTGAGACTCACGGAGACGATGGCTAACAAAAGAAATAACATACCTAATCAATTAATGCCCGTAAAGAGCCATTCTTAATCTATCCGGCACCGGACCTAACTTCCGATACGATGTTTCAGTTCGCCTACCTGTTGCGTCCACAGACGCTCTACATCTTTCAGCTCATTTTTGTCTGCAAAGTCGGTGATCTTCAGAATTGTTTCGTTGGTTACAGGACTCTGTTCGATACGGAATTCAAAAAACTCGTTCGGACCGTAATACTCCCAGCGAAAACGAACGTATTCGTTTTCGAACTCCTCAAGCAGTTCGGCATAATCCACTGCACCGTTCCAGGAAAAACTATATTGATTCTCGCGTTGATTCACTTCATCTGCAAACCATTCCTGCAATCCAACAGGTGTTGCAATAAATTCGAATAATATCTGAGGGGAGCACCGAATCGGGAACTCCAGCGTGTACATAATTTTGGATTGCTTCATAAGGTCGATATACGTATTGTCTGATTACAACTGACGTGGTGCAATAATAGAAAAAGGGCTGAGAATTCAAAATAAAAAAGCCTAAAAAAAACACAAGCAATCTTCAAAACGCAGCAAATCCAGTGCTGGCGCGTGTTAATTCTTCCTTAATTAATTTTGGTTATTAAATATAGGATACATAGATTTGCTAGACCCTACCAGGAAATACCGTGAAAAATCATTGATAACAACGATTTTCTAAAACTAAAACCAAACAACCACACTATGTCAATGCGGCAACTTAAAATCACAAAGTCGATCACCAACCGGGAAAGCCAATCGCTTGAAAAGTACCTGCAGGAGATCGGAAAGGTTGATCTTATAACCCCTGAAGAAGAAGTGCAGCTGGCTATCAGAATCAAGCAGGGAGATCAGAAAGCGCTTGAAAAACTCACAAATTCGAACCTCCGTTTTGTGGTGTCTGTAGCCAAGCAATACCAGAATCAGGGATTGTCGCTTTCAGACCTGATCAATGAAGGCAATCTGGGCCTGATAAAAGCGGCCCAACGCTTTGACGAAACGCGTGGTTTTAAATTTATCTCCTATGCAGTATGGTGGATCCGCCAGTCTATCCTCCAGGCACTCGCCGAGCAATCACGCATTGTGCGCCTGCCGCTGAATAAGGTAGGCCTTTCCAATAAAATCATTAAAGCTTACTCACAACTGGAGCAGGAATTCGAAAGAGAGCCTTCCACGGAAGAACTCGCGGAGTTGCTTGACCTCCCGATCGAAGAGATCGAAACAACCCTGGGTGTTGCATCCCGTCATATTTCTGTAGATGCGCCATTTTCGGACAGTGAGGAAAACTGCCTGCTCGATGTACTCGAAAACCCCAACGCATCTTCTACTGATAATGAGATCGCTCATAATGATTCACTCCGTTGTGAGATCGAGCGTTCGTTGAGCGCGCTTACAGAGCGTCAGCGCGCCGTATTGAAATATTACTTCGGCATAGGCGTGGAAAATGCGCTGAGCCTTGAAGATATCGGAGAGCGTTTCAACCTGACCCGCGAACGCGTACGTCAGATAAAGGATAAAGCTATTCTCAAGCTGCGCTCCACCAATCGTTGTGAACTATTAAAAGCATTCCTCGGCAACTAAACTATTACAAAAATCAAAAAGCCCTGCATACAACATGCAGGGCTTTTTTATACTTAAAAGTCAGCTTACAGTGCAGCTTCATAGCGGCGGCTCACTTCTTCCCAGTTAATAGCAGACCAGATGGCAGCCAGGTAATCTGGGCGTTTGTTCTGATACTTCAGGTAGTAAGCGTGTTCCCAAACATCAATACCCAAAACAGGCGTTCCTTTACATTCGGCAACGTCCATCAGCGGATTGTCCTGGTTTGGCGTAGAGCATACCGCCAGCTCTTTCTGATCGTTCACACACAGCCATGCCCATCCGCTTCCGAAGCGCGTGGCACCTGCGGTACTCATTTTTTCTTTCAGCGCATCCATAGAACCGAATGCTTTATTGATTGCCTCGGAAAGTGCTGCACTTGGAGCGCTGCTCTTGCCGCTTGGCAGCAGGATCTGCCAGAAAAGCGAGTGGTTGTAATGACCACCTCCGTTATTACGTACAGCAGCAGGGTGCTTGCTGATATTGCGCATCAGGTCTTCCAGCGAAGCATTTGCATCGGCAGATCCCTCCAGGGCTTTATTCAGGTTATCTACATAAGCTTTATGATGACGGCTGTGGTGGATTTCCATCGTTGCAGCATCAATAACGGGCTCCATTGCATCGTAGCTGTAAGGCAGCTCAGGTAAGGTAAATGACATAACTATAATTGGTTTTTTGTTTGAAAAATTATCGGATTCAAAGGTAAGCGCTTTGCTGTTTGTGGCCTATAACATCCGGTTATCGATCATGTTAAAAAAATCGAGTGGCTGGAAAGTACGCCAGTTCGGGATATCCATTAAGTGCACATAGCGATCCAGGTGCATCCGGGTAAAATCGTACTGTGTGGAAGCCGGCATATTTACGGCAACGATCCATCCTCCTTCATCCGCGATATCGTTCAGCCATTCTTCGTAATAATCAACGTCGTCGCTGTGAAAATTGAGTACATTCTCCGGTATCAGGATGAATTTACGGATACCTTTTGCAATCATCTCGTCTATCAGTTCCCGCTTGAGCTGCATGATGTCGTTCTCTATGGCATCGTTCCACTCCCCGATCATTTCGATAATCGCGAAATTAAAATCGTAGTCTGCATACAGCACTTTCAGGTAGAGGGTGCGCGAACCGAATTCGTCCCATTGAGGATGAATGTAGTAGTTGTACACGGTATTCGAATATTCGAATTCGCTGTACGTACGTCCATAGAAGGGAGACCTTTCGTCTTCCTCAGCCATGTACAGATGCCGCCAGTTGTAATATGGTTCTATTTCCTGCATGCTGCTTATCCCGGCATCCGGGCGATGTATTTCTGCATTTCTTTGATCTGCTCCACGATCTGTTCGTTGGTTGCTTTACAGGCTTTCGCTTTGGCGAAATATTGCTTGGAAGCGCGGAAATCACGGCGCTGCATGCTGATTGCACTCAACTGCAGGTAAGCGGACGCCTCGTTATCTTTGTCCGGCAGGCCCAGCTGTATTGCCTTGCGGATATTTTCATAAGCTTCTTTCGTATTACCTTTTTTCTGTGCGATGGCACCCAGCTGCAGGTAAGCCGTCCCTTCAAAGCCTTTTTCCGTGATGCCGGACTCCAGGCTTTTGCGCAGACTGCTTTCTGCTTTTTCGAGATCATCCCCCATCGTGTGAAGGTTGGCCTGCAGCATATGATAAGAAGAACGTACAGGCTTATACAGCAGGTTCGGATATTTCACTTTCCCCAGCAGATTGGCCGCGCCGTCCATATCTCCCGTCTCGATATATGTCTGTATCAGCGACATGGGGCCGATCATGAAATGCGCTACGATCATCAGTACAGCGACCAGCATGGGAATCCAGGCTATCCACCAGGTCACTTTAAAGCCCAGCAAAAAACCAAGCGCAATCAGCAACAGGGCAATCGGAAGTCGGTTGAAAACGATAAAATGTCTTAATTTACTATTCATGATTTCTCTATAAAATGGATGGCAAAGTTAATCGGTAATTTCGATGAAAACGATGAAAATCCGCGTAACACAATCATATCACCCAATCCGCTCCCGATTTCGTTTCTTTGCAAAGCGATGATGCTGCTTTTTTACATCTTTTGTGTCTGTACGGCAATACAGACCCTTTTCTCCCTGTGGATACTCTGGTGTTCTGCAGCTACCCGCAGCCAAAAAACTTGGCAATCAGAGCAACAGTCCGGACTCAGCATCATCCTTTGTGCGCACAATGAGGCCGACCGGCTGCAGATCAGCCTTCCCCGTTTGCTCAGTCAGCAGTATTCAGGCAACTGGGAAATTATTGTGGTCAATGACCGTTCCACGGATGAAACCCCCGACTTTCTTGCATCACTTGCCGCCTCCCATCCTCATTTAAGGGTTATTACGGTAAGCGAAGCAGAACCAAGGACCTTTCCCGGAAAAAAATATCCTTTGAGCCGCGGCGCCGCAGTTGCGCAGTACGAAAATCTGTTGCTGTGCGATGCAGACTGTTACCCGGCTTCAGATATGTGGGCCTCTGTTATGAGTGCACCACTGAATCAGGGAAAAGAGCTTGTAGCGGGCTATGGCGCTTATGAATATCATCCTGGCCTGCTGAACTCATTTATCCGCTGGGAAACACTGCATACGTTTCTGCTGTACTCCACATTCGGCAAATCCGGCATTCCGTATATGGCTGTAGGCCGCAACCTCGCCTGCAAAAAGGCGTTGCTGTTGCGCGCCCAGCAAGACCCGCTTTGGTCCCTCCTTCCTTCCGGGGACGATGATCTGCTCATCCGGCTTACGGCCAACAGGAAAAATTACACCTGTATCGCAGACCCGAAAACATTCACCTATTCCGATGCCCCCGATTCAGTGACATCCTGGATCGCTCAGAAACAAAGACATGTATCTACCGGTAAACTGTACCGTAAGACCGTGCAGTTGCTGCTTGCACTGTACGCGGGTTCACATGGCCTTATGTGGATTTGCTTTATCGTGCTATATTGCGCCGGATTAGGCTACCTGGTAGCATCAATGATGTTATTGCGCTGTGTATTTGCATGGAGTTTATGGTCGACAGCCGCCAGCAATCTGCACGAAAGAAGGATCAACCTGAAACTTCCGCTGCTGGATTTTCTGTGGCTGCTTTACCACCTGCTGCTCAGCCCTTACATCTTTTTCAAAAACAAGAAACAATGGACATAATTCTGCAATATTTCTCTGACTTCACCGAGACACAACTGGCTCAGTTCGGCGCATTGCAAAAGCTATATTCCGACTGGAATGAAAAGATCAATGTAATCTCCCGAAAAGACATAGAAAGCCTCTACGAAAGACATGTCCTGCATTCCCTTGCCATCGCGGCCGCAGCCAATTTCAACGACGGATGCGAGATCGTGGACATCGGCACCGGCGGCGGCTTTCCCGGCATTCCGCTGGCGATCTTTTTTCCGAATGTACGGTTCCTGCTGGCCGACAGTATTGGCAAGAAACTGAAAGTGGTTGAAGATATCGCAGCTGCCATCGGATTGAAGAATGTGGAAGTACGGCATACCCGTGTGGAAGATATTAAAGACCGGAAATTTGATTTCGCCGTTTCCAGGGCGGTTGCGCCATTGGGTGATCTGTGGAAATGGGCAAAGCCGATATTGCGCACCGGGCATCAGAGCGAGGAATACGGAAACGGGCTCATCTGCCTGAAAGGTGGTGATCTGAGCCAGGAATTTGCAGAATCCGGGTTACGGCCGCGCATGCTTCCGGTAAACATGCTTTTCGACGAACCCGGATTTGACGAAAAGTATGTAGTGTATGTACCCAGGTAAGGTTATGCCTTCTCCTTTTTTTTAAATAGATTTGACGTTTGATGCGCAAGCTGCTATTCGTCTGTTTAGTGCTCCTTTCTCTTCCTGGCCTGACCCGAGCCCAGACAAGCAGTCGTGCCGGAAAACTCCTGTATAAAGCGAACTGGTATAAGTCCAGGAAAGACACTGCTAAAGCTTTTCATGCAGCACAACTTGCCTTAGAGAAAGATCCGGCTTACGAGGACGCGATCAAATGTCTCGGGGCCTGGTATTGCGATGCGCATCTTTACCTGCGTGCGGCGCGTTTATTTTCTTCCGCGGCAGCAATTCCCGGCAAATCCAAATTTGCGCTGCCTGCCGCGAATGCATTCCTGCATGCGGGGAAGCCGGATTCCGCTATCACTATGGCAAGGTTCAGCGGGTTTCAGAACGAAGAGGTAAAAAAGATCATCACGGACGCCACCATAGCCATACGCAACAGCATTCCGCGGGATACGAACCGGGTATACAAACTTGATCAGCGTATCAACACTCCGATGGCAGAAATATTTCCATCGCTGTCATCAGACAAACAAACACTTTTTTTTACGCGCCGCAATAATGGCGTCAATGAAGACTTTTATTATGCTAAGCCCGACAGTTGCGGCGGATGGTTTACGGCACGCAATATGGGCTACCCTCCCAATACGGCAGCACAGGAGTCGGCAATGACCATAACTGCAGACGATCATTACCTGTTTTTCATGCGTAGCGACAACCGTTCGGAGAATGGCTGGGGACGTGGCGGATACGATCTGTATCTGGCTTACAGAACTGCAAATGACCAGCCCTGGTCGGCAGCAGAAAGCTTCGGCGCAACAATCAATACACCCGCGTATGAGGGCATGCCTTCCCTTTCTGCGGATATCACCGAAATGTATTTTGTAAGTGACCGTCCCGGGGGGCATGGCGGACTGGACATATGGGTAACGCGTTTTGCCTATGGGTTATGGCAGATACCGGTGAATCTTGGCCCGGCTATCAATACGGCAGGAAATGAAACTTCACCTTTTATCAGCTCAGACGGGAAAACGCTATTCTTCGCATCTGACGGGCATCCCGGCCTCGGAGGTTCGGACATTTTTGCCGCCAGGAAACTCAATGACTCGTCATGGAAAGACCTGACAAACCTCGGTGTACCGATCAACTCCGGAGCTAATGAACTTTCGCTGTATGTAATGCCGGACGGCTCGGAGGCTTACCTGTCGAGCGACAGGGATGGCAGTGCGGACATTTATTATACCACGGTGCCTAAAGACCTGAGTCCGGAACCGACCGTGTTTGCTTATTGCCGCATCTACGACAGCGTAAGTCATCAACCTGCCTTATTAGGCTCTGTAACGATAACGGACGAGTCGGGGAACGAAGTGGCGCAATACCATGCCAATGAGGGCGACGGCAGTATCCTTATGAGCTTGCCCTTACATAAGAACTTTAATTATGAGGTGCGCGCGTTCAATTACAGTCCGGTGACCGGCAGCCTCCGTTTTGATTCGGCATGCGCTCAATGGTGCACTTTCGACTATGCATTACTGCCGAATGGCTATGTGCGTCCCAGCTACGACAGCCTGTTGCTGCTGCTGCAATTCGCGAAAAACGTGACGGATCTCAGCGATTCTCAAAAGGTCATGATCCAAACCGCTTTAGCCTCCTGGAAAGGAAAAGCGGACATCAGCATTTTTGCAAACGGCTTTACCGATAACAGCGGAACGCCGATTATCAATACGGAGAAATCCAGTATACGCGCCAACAACGTGAGAGCCGCCGTCATTGAATGCGGCTTTGATCCGGCTGTAATCAGCGCTACAGGATTTGGTGATGCGAGTCCGCTCCTGCCGAACGACAGTCCCGAACACCAGGATATGAATCGCCGTGTGGAGCTGGTGATCCGCTGGATGGAATAATACTAGGCCGTAAGTACCACTGTCATTTCGGCCATATCTGCAGGGATCTGCGCGCTTTGTTTCACCACTTCTTTAAAAGGTGTACTTACAATTTCATTATTGATCTGCCCGATCATCACCTGCTTTTCTCCGCGTAACAGAGCATTTACGGCAGCATATCCGAGACGGGAGGCCAGCACCCTGTCCGCCATGGAGGGAGCCCCACCGCGCTGTATGTGCCCCAGCACACACACACGTATATCTGCATCGGGAACGGAATCGGTGAGCACGGCTTTCACGGCTTCGGCATTTCCGAAATCATCACCCTCTGCTACCACAATTATATGCACGTCTTTCTTACGGCGCTTATCGTCGAGAATACGCGTCACCACCTCTCCCATGTCCGTTTTCAGCTCCGGTATCAGGATATCTTCCGCGCCACAGGACAACCCGCTGTACAAGGCTATATAACCGGCGTCACGCCCCATTACCTCAACCACAAAAATGCGGTTATGGGCATCAGCCGTATCCCTGATCTTATCAATTGCTTCCACAGCAGTATTCACTGCCGTATCGAAACCGATCGTAAAATCCGTTCCGGAGAGATCTTTATCGATCGTACCCGGCAAACCCACCGCAGGAATTGCATACTGGTCGAAGAACGCGTTGGCACCACGGAACGTACCGTCTCCGCCGATCAGAACCAATCCGTCGATGTGCTGCGCCTGAAGATTATCGTATGCCTGCTTCATCCCTTCGGGAGTCATAAAATCTTTACTGCGTGCGGTTTTAAGGACGGTCCCGCCCCGTTGTATAATACTCGACACATCGGTTGTCTGCATCACGGACATATCATTATCAATCATCCCCTGGTACCCTCTCCTGATCCCGACCACTTCCAGTTTATGATATATAGCCGTCCGAACCACAGCCCGGATAGCCGCGTTCATACCCGGGCTGTCGCCTCCGGATGTCATTACACCGATACGTTTCATTCTTTTGCTTTTGAACTTAAAAGTACCTATTCAGCCGGAAATCAATCCGCTAATCTTTTATAAAAATATTATCAGCCGTCGTTTCGGTTTTATGTTGAGAATAAGTAACCTTGTAACCTAAACATACTGTTCCGATGGAGCTCATGCAAAACGAATCCGCACCTTATGTTCCCACTGAAAAAATTCAGTTGCTGACACAACAGATCAGCAAAGTGATCCGGGGGAAGCAGGCGCAGGTAGAACGCGTAATCACCTGCCTGCTGGCCGGAGGGCATATTCTTATGGAAGACAATCCCGGCACCGGAAAAACGGTGCTGGCAAGAACACTGGCGCAGGCGATAGCCGGTCATTATCAGGGAGCACACGTAGCCTTTAAAAGGGTTCAGTTTACACCAGATTTGCTGCCGATGGACCTGATCGGCACCCATATCTTCGACGACAGGAACAATGAGTTTATCTTCAAAAAAGGCCCACTGTTCTGTAACATACTGCTTGCCGATGAGATCAACCGTGCCTCACCGAAAGTGCAGAGCGCATTGCTGGAGTGTATGGCTGAACACCAGATCACGGTAGGCGATACGACCTATCCACTGGAACAGTTATTTTTTACGATTGCGACGCAGAACCCTATAGAAATGGAGGGCACCTACCCGCTTCCGGCGGCACAACTCGATCGCTTCTTTATGAAGATCTATTTCGGTTATGTGGATGAGCAAACGGAAATGGACATCTATCGCAACTACCTCAACATCGCGCATAACCTCGAAACGCTGGAGCAGGTACTTTCGCTGGAAGACATCCTGCAACTGCAACAGAGCGCACGCGAAGTATTCATTCACGAAGAAATCATCCGTGCAGTAAGCAACATTGTCCGTGACACCCGCAGTCACAATGACATTCAGCTCGGCGCCTCCACACGCTCGGGCATTGCTTTCATACGCTGCCTGCAGGCTTATGCGTTGGTAAAAGGCCGCAGCTTTGTAATTGAGGATGATGTACAGGAAATCGCATTCGACGTACTGGACCATCGTCTCTTATATCGAAATAAAGAAGGCCGCCAGCAGGCATTAAGATCGGTGATCCGTAAGGAAGCTGAGCGACTCGCGCGCCTCAAAATCCACCAATAAACAGCATTCCCGCAATAACAGATGAGAATAGCTGACCGCTCATATCGCTTACTGTACGCCTGTTTACTGGCAGTCGCGTTCGTGTTCCCTGCAGATGGCATCGCCCAATCCAAAGCTTTGCAGAAAGCAGCACAACGTTATGAGATCGACGCGAAAAGATCGGGAGTTGATCCTACCAGCGAAGACGGGCTTCCCCGCTCGCGCGAATTTCTTCGGATCGACAGTTCTTATTATGTGGGATGGATGTTTGAAGGCATTTATAAAATGGATCATGCTGCGGATTATGTAGGTTATAAAAACGCGATTGCGCCGCTCGAAAAGGCGCTTTACCTGTTGGAGCGTGATTACGGCAAACAGCTGTCCACACGTTCTTCCAATATACAGGTCTTTTATCCGGTGTACAATTACCAGGTGGATTACGGGCGTATCGGGTATTCCCTGCGTGAATGCTATGCCAATACGGAGCAGCCTGAAAAAGTTGTTGCGCTGATGCGCAGGACTTTGAAGTGGAAATTCCAGAGAGAGTTTATACTGGACCCTTATAATTTCCTTGCGTGGATCACACACCGCTATCGCTTTTACACCAATGCCAGATATAGTTTCCTGAAAGGTTCCCTGGAAGAAAACGAAGCGCTCGCAATGCGCTACCTGGACAGCAGCCTGCAAATGCTTGCCCGTAACCGGAAATACAACGACGGACTGTTCATGCCCGGTTATGATGTCGCCGACAAAATGGGAGTGTATCATTACAAGTGTATCCTGTATTCTTATGCACTGCAGATCGATTCGGCAGAAAAATATTTCGGATTGATGCGCCGCAATAATGCGCTCCCGCATAACAACTATGCCAACTTCAAATCTGTATGCGGTGATTTCCGTCAGGCTGCGAAAGAATATTCGATCGCTTCCGGAGTGGAATCCGGCGATAAGCGATTGCAGGAATGGGCCTATTACACCAGCATCCTGGACATCGGGAAAGCGGCTCCCAAAGATGCTGTCGCATTATGCAACGGCATGATCAAAGGCTACGGATCCACGCCCGGCTTCGGATGGTACAACATAGCACTTTCCCGTGCGCTCGCGTACGATGGTCAGCTTACAAACGCAAACAAAGCACTCGAAAAAGCGGCAGGATTCAAAGAACTGCACATCGGCACAACGCTCGGTCAGAGTCATTATGACTTTTCCATACAACTGCAACGCCTGATGCAGAAAGAGCAGGAAATACAGTTGCAGCGTTTTGAACACAAAGACTGGTGGTATAGCCCTTCTGTGCTGGGCGAACTCGGCAAACTGAGCGGGGAGCGCCTGATGCTGCAATACCTGATCATCAATCAGTTCGCAGAAAACCCGGAACGCGACCGCGTTGTATATAAATTGTTCAGCTCGGAGAGCACCGTAGGATGGGATGAAGTATGGTTCCTGATTAAAGATTTCAGCACCGCATTCTTTGTCAAACGGTTCGAGAAGGAACTGAAGGAAAACAAGCGCAAAGCCGTTGATAAATATTTCAGGTTGTTTCTTGCCAAGCTGAAACTGAAACAGGACA
This sequence comes from Rurimicrobium arvi, assembly GCF_039540495.1. NCBI lineage: Bacteria > Pseudomonadati > Bacteroidota > Chitinophagia > Chitinophagales > Chitinophagaceae > Rurimicrobium > Rurimicrobium arvi. Next base: position 881,552 of record NZ_BAABEZ010000022.1, read on the forward strand.
AAACGAAGGAAGCGAAGGCTCTGTTGCTTCAGATATTGCAGGATCAGACAACAGACAAAGAGTATGAACAACTGTTGCTCGCAAGGACTTACGAAGCGCTTGCCCAATGTGCGCTGAAAGAAAAGGAACCCAAAGCCGCCGCGCGCTGGACTTACGAACTCATGCGCAGTTATCCGCAGCTGGTCCCGTTCAGCGGATTGAAAGCGCCTTTGCGACTGCGTATTTCCGGTAATGATGCGGCAGCGATTGCCGCATTGAAGAACTGCAATTTTGATTTTGAAGCTGCCGGAAGCAATACCTGCTATGCAGACATACGCTTCTACACACAAAACAATCGCAAACAACTGCAATACCGGCTGATCGACGCTCAGGGACGCGTCATCGTAAAAGAGCAGTCATTTTCCTACAAAGATGCCACGCAGGCAGGAAAAGATGTTGCCCTCAGACTGTGCAATATCGGGGGTACAGAATCTGCAGAAAAAGCAATCAGGAAGGAAGTAAAAAAATAGCCGGGAGTATTACCGTTTGAGGAAGCGCTTTATATCCCGCTCCGCTTCGCGGTTCTTGATCGATTCACGTTTATCGTGCAGCTTCTTACCGCGCCCGAGCCCGATTTCGACCTTTGCGTAACCTTTTTCGTTCGTAAATACGGAAAGTGGAATAATGGTAAGCCCTTTCTCTTTGATCTTATTCTCCCACTTGCGCAATTCCTTTTTCGTGAGCAGTAACTTACGCTCCCGCGTGGTGGCATGGCTCGCGTAACCGGCATTTGCATATTCTCCGATAAACAAGCTTTTAAGCCATAGCTCTCCGTCGTGAAACAGGCAATAGGCGTCATTAAAGCTCACACGTCCGTTTCTCACCGATTTGATCTCCGAACCGGTAAGGACAATACCTGCTTTGAGCCTGTCCTCTATGGCGTACTCAAAAGTGGCAGGCTTATTCTTTATGAAAACACTGGACTGCAAGGAGGGGGTTATTTACTCATAAACCAGTCGATCGTCTGACTGAGCTTATCTTTTAATTGTTTACGTTCTACAATAAAATCAAGGAATCCATGATCGAGGAGAAACTCTGAGCGCTGGAATCCTGCAGGAAGGTCTTTTTTGATCGTTTCCTTGATCACACGGGGTCCGGCAAAACCGATCAGTGCTTTCGGCTCCGCGATATTGATGTCGCCCAGCATGGCAAATGATGCAGTAACACCTCCGGTAGTAGGATCGGTCATCAGTGAAATGTACGGCAGTCCCGCTTTTGCGAGACGCGTGAGTTTCGCTGAGGTCTTGGCCATCTGCATCAGGGAGAATGCAGATTCCATCATACGGGCACCTCCTGATTTGGAAATGATCAGCAAAGCCATTTTATGCTCGATCGCATAATCAATTGCACGGCTGATTTTTTCCCCTACCACGGAACCCATAGAGCCTCCGATAAAATTGAAATTCATACAGGCTACTACAAGGCCCTGACCATTTACGGTACCGGCACCAACGGACAGCGCATCCTCAGGATCTTTGGACAAAGCGTCTTTAAGGCGGGCGGAATAAGGTTTCAGGTCCACGAAGCCCAGCTTGTCTACCGAACTGATGTTACTGAACAGGTATTGGTAGCTGCCTTCGTCGAAAATGATCTTAAAATATTCGGGGGAATTGATCCTGTTGTGCAGGCCGCATTTAGGGCATACATACAAGTTCTCTGCAAGTTCTTTCTGAGTAATAGTAATACGGCATTCAGAACATTTGTGCCACAATCCATCAGGAGTTTCCCTTTTCTCATGCGTATGAGTAAGCACTCCCTTTTTCATTCTTCTAAACCACGTAGAGGACATATGTTATACTGATTAATATTATTAGTAATAAATCCGCTTTTACAAACGGGCCTGCAAATATAGGGCATCCCAGTTTTCTTTAAGCGGGCATTTCCCGGTTGCCGCTCAATAAATAAATAACTGCCATACGAATAGCCACCCCGTTCTCTACCTGGTTCAGAATGATGGATTGTCCACCGTCTGCCACGTCTGAGCTGATTTCGACACCGCGGTTGATCGGACCGGGATGCAGCACCAGGATATCTTTCTGAAGGCTGTCCAGCATTTCCTTATTGATACCGTAAAACAGCGCATATTCCCTTAAAGAGGAGAAAAGCGGCTTATGCTGGCGTTCAAGTTGGATACGCAGCACATTTGCAACATCACATTGCATCAATGCCTTGCGCACATTGTATTCCACCTTCACACCCATAGAAGCGATGTGTTTCGGGATCAGTGTGGGCGGACCGCTCACGATCACTTCAGCACCCAGCTTCTGAAGGCAGTAAATATTGCTCATGGCCACACGCGAATGCATAATATCCCCGATAATTGCTATGCGTTTACCTTTCAGCGAGCCGATACGCTCCCGCATGGAAAATGCGTCGAGCAATCCTTGTGTAGGGTGCTCGTTCACTCCGTCGCCTGCATTGATGATGCTCGCATCGATATGCCGTGCAAGAAACCAGGGAGCCCCGCTCGCGGAATGGCGCATTACCACCATATCCACTTTCATCGATAAGATATTTTTCACCGTATCGATGAGCGTTTCTCCTTTCGCTACAGAAGACGAAGACGCGGCAAAGTTCACCACATCTGCTCCCAGCCTCTTTTCAGCCAGCTCAAAAGAGGTGCGGGTACGCGTTGAGTTTTCGAAAAATATATTGGCGACTGTAGTATCGCGCAAAGCCGGCACCTTTTTAATCGGACGTTGCAATACCTGCTTGAAATTATCAGCGGTGGTAAAAATAGTCTCGATATCCTGTGTCTGGAGTTCTTTTATCCCCAGAAGATGCTTCACTGATAATGACATTGCGTTATTGTAATAATTAAGCGTTTTAAAAAATACCCGTCCTAAAGCAGGACTACCTCATCTTTTCCGTCCTTCTCTTTCCAGAGCACTTTCACTTTCTGCTCAAAAAGCGTGTCTACACTCAACCCGGTGTAATCCGGCTGAATAGGCAATTCCCGGCTGAACCGGCGATCAATAAGCGTCATAAGCTCCACCTCCCTGGGTCGTCCGAAATCCAGCAGTGCGTCCATAGCCGCGCGGGTGGTACGACCTGTATGCAGCACGTCATCCAGCAGTACTACCCTCTTGCCTTCGATCTCAAAATTGATATCGGTGCGATCGGGTGCCTGCAGGCCTTTGTCCTTGTGCAGGTCGTCGCGATAAAACGTAAAATCGAGACGTCCGTAGACAATATCGTTGTTACCGGTAATATCTTTAAGTATGGAGATGATCCTGTCGGAGAAATAAACACCTCTGGGTTGCAACCCGATGATTGCTGTTTCTGAAAAATCCAGGTGATTTTCGACTAACTGATGCGCCAGACGCTGCAAAGTAATATGAAGCTGATGCCTGTCTAAAAGGGTCTTCAATTTTGTCGCTATTTTGGTCCAAAAATAACGCAGGAAACGCAATAATAAAAACCGTTTTATTGCAGCCGGAAGATCGACACGCGATCAGGATACAGCAAAAACAGCTTGTCAGCGGTAAGTCCGAAGTCGAGTACCATTGCCTCCTGCGGCAACTGAAGGCTTTTAGCGGAAAACGACTTCATATCGTAAGCCTCAAGCACATGCCCCTTCAGGTAAAATAACTGTTCCCCCAATACCACCACTTTCCCGGTTGCTTTTATTTCCAGCGTATTCAGGTAAGAACCAAACTGATCAAAAACCAATACCCCCAACACAGAATCTGCCATATACACTTTCCTTTCCCGCTCTACCAGAGAAACGGGGGCCGGACGCTCCTGCAGCTGCGGGCGCAGATCGTACCCCTGAATCACCGGGTTCAGGTCCATATCGAGCTTGTTTAAAGAGGCATTGAACTGATCGTAGACCCATAGAAAACCTTCCGCCGAAGAGGCAACTACGTTACAGTTTACCAGGTTTACTTTGCGGAGGTTCAGCTCATTCTTCGGTGCAAGCATCCTGTCGAGCACCACCAGTTTGGCAAAACTGCGATACAATGCCAGTACGCGCAATGGATTGGTGACATCCAGGTACGTCATCTCTCCGTTTGCGACACTTACGTAGTTGGCCAGACTGTCACCGTTACTATTGAGTTTCACAAGACCATTGTCTGCACGCACAATATACGCGTTGCCCAGTTCGTCCACCTGGAGCATACGCGCCTTTATCGGGTACTCCTTCAGCAGGGTAAGTTGCTGTGCACCGCATACAAACGCGCAGCAGCAACAGCAGAAGAGGAAATATACCCGGCGCATCATATAACTGAAATTTAATCTTTACGAGGTTTTAAACCAAGTTTATACCCGGAGAATGCGAAATATAAAATGAACAGGTAACACGGTATCATCAGGCTGTATGCCAGTTGTTTTGACCCGATGGCCCTGGCAAATTCCCCGTAAAGCGGAGGCAGTACCGCACCTCCGACGATGCCCATGATCAGTAGCGCGGAACCCGTTTTGGTAAAACGTCCGAGATGGTTGATCGCGAGCGGCCAGATGGCCGGCCAGACAACAGAGTTGGAAAAGCCAAGCAAGGCAAATGCCACAACAGCCACATATCCGCCGGTAAACATGGATACCAGCACCAATATGATACTGAGCAAGGTGAGCAGGAATAATGCGTACTGCTGCGAAATAAACCGGGGAATTGCCGCAATGCCGAACACATAGCCGGCCAGCAGACAATAGCCGGTATAGGTTGCGAAGCTTTTGGATTGCTCCAGCGTGAAGCCGAGCGCCTCGCCAAAGCCCGCGAAGGTATCGTAGCTGATCACCTCCACACCTACATAAAAGAAAATAGCAAATGCGCCCAATACCAGGTGCGGGAACTGTAATACACTCGTTTTTCCTGCAGTAAATTCAGAATCTTCGGGGTGCGCTTCTTCCTCCACTATTTCCGGGAGCCGGATCATCCAGATAATACCGGCGAGCAAAGCAAGCGATAATGCGAGAATCTCATACGGTTGTACGACCCTCTGTGCTAGCGCATTTAGTTCCGCTGCACGATCTGTGTCAGATAATAAAGGTAAGCGCGCCTTCAACGCATCCACATCGGACAAGGCAATACTGCCCAATATGTATACCGCAGATATTCCGGCGATCTTATTGCAGATACCCATAATACTGATCCTGCGCGCAGCGCTCTCAATCGGCCCCAGTACTGTTGCATAGGGATTGGAAGCAGTCTGCAGCAAAGCCAACCCGGAACCGATGATAAATAATCCGGTCAGGAACAACGGGAAATTGCGGGTATTGGCGGCAGGCACAAAAAGCAAAGCGCCTCCGGCCATAACGAGCAGTCCGAGAGACATTCCCTTCTTAAAACCGGTAAGCTTCAATACATAAGAAGAGGGAATACCCATAACAAAGTAGGCTGCAAAAAAAGCCGTCGCTACGAGGTAAGATTCTGTATCCGTAAGCTCGCAAGCAATCTTAAGATAGGGAATCAGCTGACTGTTGCTCCATGTGATAAAGCCGAAAACAAAAAAAAGCGCCGCAATCACGACCAGCGCAAACGTATAATTTTTCTTCATAGATAATCTGCGCAGCCAAGGTAATACATTTTCGCCTGACCTCACAAGCCCTACTGCTGATCGAAGAAGGTGCGTCGCCGGGTGAGCTTGAGATCCTGCAGCACCTGGGCTTTCACGTTAAGCGTGAAAAAGAACGAACGGCGGTCGCCGAACGGTATCAGGTTCAGATGCATTTCCCAGCAGTGCATATCGCGGTAGACGTCAATGGAGGTGGTCGATACCTGCTTGTTCACCAGGTTGTATCCGGTACTGAACCCGAGCTTCCAGCGTGGCGTGAAATTGAAGTCGCCGGTAATCATGATGTTCTGGTTCACGATTGAAGTGTCTTTCCGGGAATAAGCGGACGGGGTGCGGGTGAGGGTAAGCGCGTAAGAAAAGTTGAGGTTCCATGGGATATTGAAATCCACGTAATTATTATACCCGTTGTTACGCATCAGCGCTTTGTAATCCGCGCTGTTGGCAAGGCTGTCGTTGCGGGAAACAGACTTGGGTTTCGAACGGAGCGACATATTCAAAGCTACGTTAGCAGCGGTAAGCCGTGCCAACCCGGTTCCTGCGGCTTCCATGGTCCTGGCTGTACGGCGCATCTGTGTATAGTCGTAATTATAAGGATCGTATACTGCAGAAGCCGTTACATTCAGTTTGTTCAGAATATTGGTACGCGCCGAAATGTTGATTGTCTGCCATTGAAAAGAGTCGACGGCGAGGTTATATCCGGTACCGATGTCGAACGCGTCGAGGATCGGAATATTTTTAAACCCGGTTGCCGTATCTTTTTTGTTGCGCACTTTCATCTGCAGGTTATTGTTCAGCGTGAAGCCGACAGATCCGTTACGTCCCAGCGCCGGATAGCCGCCCAGAACAGAGCCTTCGTAAGGAGAGAGATAGGTAATGCGCGAAGAGGTGTCAAGATTTGTTGCGTAACCGTAATTGAAAGGCTTCTTCGCAAAATCCGGGTGATAGTTCAGGTTCACACTCGGCCGGATTGTGTGCCGGATACCTCTGATTGTACCCCGTTTGAACATTTTCATTCCATAAATCTGCGTAGCCAGTGTAATACCGGCATTGAAATCCCGGCTTGCAAAGAATCCCCGTTCGTCTGTGGTATCTATTTTACCATCGGCAGCATTATAGCGGCGGTACCTGCGCTCCGTATTCCAGTATTCGTTGTAAGACACATTAAAGGTGGAGGTAAGAAAACGTAGTACAGAATAGCTGGCGCTCACCGGAATGGAGTGTTTAATACCGTTCTGAAAATCGGAGAACTGCAGTTTATTCAGCTTAAACGCCGTGTCGTAGAATATCAGTTGGTTAACCGCCACAGCAGTGTAGGTACCGGTGATCTTTTCATACCAGCGCGTGTTTCCCACCGGTCGCTTGCGTTGGAAAGGCGCAATATTACTGATGAAAAAAGAAGCGTTCGGAGCGTTGAAGGTTGTCTGACGGGAGATATTGTTCTGCTCGTATGTAGCGCTTAATGTAAGTGAGTATGGCTTATTGGGCCAGCTTTTGGCGTAAGTAAGGTTGGAACGGTAGCTGCTCTGCAGGATCTGGGAAGGAGTATAGCTGTTCAGGGAATTGTATTTCTGCGACTGTACGTCCACCTTACCGTTGAAAGATACACCGGGACGGGATTTCACATCCTTATTGTGTACCCAGTAAATCTTGTAGTCGTTCTGAATAAAGCTACCGGGCTCGTAAGACTCGCCGGTTTTATTCTGGGTAAAATTCAGTTGCAGCTGTCCATTATACTGGTAGCGCGAAATGTAGTTGCTCTGTATTCCTATCGCGTAGCTTCCCTTCGTGTAAATAGTGGTCAGCAACTTCAGGTCGGCATAATCATTCAGTGAAAAATAATATCCTCCATTCATCAGACCGAGTCCCCGCGCGGCTTCCGTAGTGTAGGTCGGCAGGATAAACCCGCTTCTGTGTTTTTCGTTATTGATCGGGAAATAGCCGAATGGCAGGAACAAAGGAGTGGGAACACCTTCTATTTCGATATTGGCGGAGCCGGACGCAATTGCCGTTTCCGGGATCACTTTGATCTTCCGTGTACGGATCCCGAAATGCGGTTCGGGTAAGGAACAGGTGGTATAAACATTTTGCCAGCCGTACAGCGACTGATCGGCATTGCGCTTCACCTGCTGACTATGCACATATCCTTCACCGTACTGACTGCGCGCATTCTGCACAATGGCACGCGACGACTTAAAATTGTATTGCAGACTGTCGTAGGTAAATTTTTCCGCGCCCTGCTCAAACAGCGGCATATCCGGCTTTGTTCTCGCCGTATCATGAATGTATTTGGCCCTGGCTATATTCGACGACTGATTGAAGTCGATCTGATCTGCGGAAAGCTTACGGCCATCATATTGAACATTTGCCTTACCATATAATATAAAGTTGTTCGTGCGGGCATCCATCATGGATGAATCTGCGGCGTGGCTTGTCACCACTTCAGACAGAGCGTCCGGGGAAACTTTCAGCCCCAGTTGTTCCAGCGATGCGTTTCCTTTCAGGGAATCCTTCGCCGCCAGTTTCACGGAATCACTTTCAGAGGAATCCGCTTTCAGAGTTGCGGCTTCGGTACCGCTCGCAACAGTATCGGCGGCTATGCGCAATATCTTTTTCTGCGCGCGTGCAGGGAAAACGGCAAGCATCAGCAATAACAAAAGCATGCAAAAATGCTGCATTTGAATAGCTGGCTTTTTTAGAATAATTTTACCGCACACAGACATAAAATGGCTGCAAAAGTAGTTATTAAATAACGACGAATTACAAACGATCAATATTATACGATAATGACGCTGAAAAAGTATTTATTACTCGCTGTTTCTGCTGCAACATTTCTGCTGTTGCCGTCGGGAAAGGTGTCGGCTCAGACCCAGAAGCTGAATCTGGTATGCCTGGATGCGGGTCATGGCGGCCACGATGCCGGAGCCCGCGGACGGGCCGGGATGATGAATGAAAAAGATATTACGCTGGCAATTAGCCTGAAAGTAGGCAAACTCATCAACGACAGCCTTAAGTCAGTGAAATCTATCTTCACCCGCACCACCGACGTATTCATCCCGCTACCCGACCGCCATAAAATAGCCAACCAGGCGGGGGCAGACCTGTTCGTTGCGATACACGTGAACTCAAGTCCCGGCTCCTACGAAAAGATCCGCACCGGATCCAGAACAGTCGGGAAAGGCCGTAAAAAAAGAACTATACCGGTTTACAAAACCATACACCACAGAGAAACCGGCGCAAACGGGACAGAAACGTATGTACTGGGGCTCCACCGCTTCGGGCAGAAAGAAAATGCAATTTCGGAATACAGCGAAACCGTTACGGAAGAACCGGGATTGCTGAATGAGAATGATCCGGAAACAGCGATCATCATTGCACAGTATTCGCAGGCTTTCCTGAAGCAGAGTGTGACTTTCGCACAGAAAGTACAAAACAACTTTGCCCTGAAAGGACGTAAGGACCTGGGGGTAAAGCAGGCAGGCTGGGAAGTGATTGCCGGATGCGTAATGCCGGGCGTACTTATAGAAACCGGTTTCATCAATAATCCGGATGAAGAGCAATACCTGAATACCGAGTATGGTCAGAATGAAATCGCCTGGGCAATATTCGATGCAATCCGCTCCTACAAAAGAGAACTGGAACGCGCGAACTGACGATTTTTTTTAAGATTTTTTCACAATTATTTGCTTTTCGAATAGATTTTTCTACTTTTAAGCCTTGTAAATACTTCGAACTACATGAAAAAGAGTGTTAAACTTGTTTTATTGTCTGCTTTAGGAGCTGCCTCTATATTTTCCACCATTTCCTTAACATCCTGTAAGAGAGATAAATGCAAGACGATCTCTTGTCAGAATGGTAGCAAATGCATTGAAAGTGAAGGCTCCTGCGAATGCGCTCCCGGATATGAAGGATCTATGTGCGAAGTAGTTACACGTGATAAATTCACCGGTACCTGGAACGTTCAGGAACAGGGAACCATCTCCCCGACTACCCAATATGTGGCTTCTATAAAGAACTCCGCACTTCCCGGAGCCAACAATGCCGATGTACAGGTATTCAATCTGAATAACTCTACGTTCGGACTTGTAAATGCTGTCGTAAAAGGCGACACCATTACTATTCCGGAACAAAATATCGACAATAAAAAAGTACAGGGTATAGGATACCTGACCAAAGAAACATTCTACGGCAACCACGAAACATTGATCCTAAAATATAAGATCACCAATATGAACAACGGAGACGTTGACGACTTCGGTTTTGTTGTGGGAACTCCTTCTACCTGGTACCGATAAACGGGCACCAACATCTGGTAAAAAATTTACAAAGGACTTGCCGCAGCGCAGGTCCTTTTTTATTGCAGTATTCAGCCGTACCAACGGCAATCTGTAAAAACAGTTCGTATAAAGCGCTTATTTATAAGCGATCCGTATTATTTTTGAAGCACAAGCCGTATAAGGGTGAACATCAAAAACCTGATACTCAAATCCGCACCGGCGGTGAAAATCAAACGCTGGGCCCAAAGCAAAATTCTGCCGGGCTTCCAGGGAGTATCGCTGTATGAAACAGGGAGCTTTTTCGTTCAGAATCTCAACAATGTAAATCTGAGCGACCGTTGCGCGGCAGTTACTTACAATTTTCTGACCGCTTTACCGCCTACCCTGCTGTTCCTTTTTACGCTGATACCTTATCTGCCACTGCAGAATGTGCAGATCACAATACTGACGACTTTGAAGCTGATGATCCCGAACGACGCAACATACAAGGGAATCAGTAAAGTGCTCAGTGATTTCCTGAATAAAGAACAACGTTCGCTGTTGTCATTTTCGCTCCTGCTTTCGCTCTTCTATTCATCCAATGGCGTGATCGGACTCATGCGTTATTTCGACAAAGATCATAAAGTATATGTTGTACGCACCGCACTTCAAAGACGATGGGCCGCTATCAAGCTTACAACGATGTTGATCGGTGTGGCGCTGGCCAGTATTGTGGTATTTATCCTTCAGACCGAGACCCTGAACAGCTGGCTGGAAGAATTATTCGGAAGCCCGCTGCTCATCAGGGCTTCCAGCCTCTTGCTATTGTTTTTTATCATTTTCAGTGCTATTTCCTGCATTTACATATACGGGCCATCGCTCACACACCGGTTCAAATTTGTGTCTGCCGGAGCCGTCTTCGCGACGGGCATGTGCATCATCTCTTCCGCGATATTCTTTTATGCGGTTAATCATTTCCTGAATTACAACCGCGTTTACGGTTCTATTGGTACGCTGATCGCCTCCTTCGTCTGGTTGTCGATCAACACACGCATTATTATGCTCGGCTATGATCTGAATGTATCGATTCTGATGGGCAGAATTCATAAAACCCAGAAGATACAGGCCCCTGTTGTACCGGATGCTTAAGCGTCTTCGCGCAGCAGACGGGCCAGTTCATGAATACCGAGCGAGGCAGGCATTTCGATAGGAAATACGTTACTCACCGCTTTTACGTCGGGTATACGTTTATCCAAAACATACTTAGGCAAGTGTGACGGAGCATAGGTAAGCAGTCCGGCCGCGGGATAAACCGCAAGCGAAGAACCGATCAGCACGATAATATCCGCCCAGTGTTCCACCCACTCGGCAGCAGTATGGATATTCGGAACGGCCTCACCGAACCATACCACATGGGGGCGGAAACGTCCGCCGTCGGGTGCGAAATCGTTCAGACTCAGGTCCCGGTCGTAATCGTAAAGTACCTGTTCGTTGCGCTCCGAACGCATTTTATCAATAGATCCGTGCAGATGCAGCACATTCGATGATCCGGCCCGCTCGTGCAGGGTATCGATATTCTGCGTCACAATACGCACCTCAAAATCGTCTTCCAGCGATACGAGGCCCAGATGTGCCGCATTAGGGTGCGCGGCGTCGCAGGCCCGTCTGCGCATATTGTAGAAGTTGAGCACCAATTCCGGATCACGGTGCCAGGCTTCCGGTGTAGCCACATCTTCCACACGATGGTTTTCCCAAAGTCCGTCGCCATCGCGAAAGGTTTGCAATCCGCTTTCAGCGCTGATGCCTGCACCGGTAAGCACCAATAAATTCTTCCTGTTCATCTTCTGCTTATTTATTGCTGTTCAATAAATGTGGTTAGCAAACGAAACACCTCGGGAACACGATTCATAGACCATTCTTTCGGTTTGTCGAATACATCATGATAATATCCTTTTCCGCCATTTGCGTAAATGAACAATGCCGGCACACCGGCCTGCGTGAACGGAAAATGATCGCTGTTAGGTGCATTATCTCTGGATTTTACCGCGCTCAGCAATTGCATGCTTCTGTTGATACGCGACAACGTATCGAAAGCCCGCCGCTGCTGTACTGCATTAACGATCGTAATACCGTCGCTCGCATCACTCATCAGGTCTATATTAATCAGTAGTTTGATTTGCTCCAGAGGAAAAACGGGATGTTGCACATAATATTGTGAACCCAGCAGACCTGCTTCTTCTCCGCTCGTTGCAATAAAAGCAACAGAGTAGCGTGGAGGCTTTCCAGCGAAATACTTAGCCAGCGCAAGATTGAAGGCTGTTCCGCTGGCATTGTCATTTGCCCCGGGGAATATTGCACGTGCGCCCATCTTCCCGAGATGATCATAATGCGCCGTTAAAACAATAAAACTGTCGGCAAATTCCGTACCGGGGATATAACCGATTACATTTTTGCTCGGCGCATCCTGCAAAAACTTCTGTTCTACATTTACGGTCACTTTACGGCCACGCGGCATGGCAGTATCGGCCACATACAATACGGTAGCCGGGATAACACCCGTGGACACTGTCCATGTAAGCTTTGCATGTTGCGGCACTATATAGCAGGCTGCGGGAAGACTCTCCAGAAGAGAAGCCGCGGACCGGTGCAGGCGCTTGGCCAGCGTATCTAAATGCTGCAGGCAGTACACTTTTCCTGGTTTGAAATCAGCCTGTAGCTTTGTCCAGGCTGCGGTGTCCTTTACCCGGGAGAGATTCACCCGCTGCATTTTACTGCGCTCATCCATACGAAAACCGGAAGATCTTGCGTCGACGATGTATGCGGCACCCGCTTCAAGCGTCTTTTTCCCGATAACCAGGTCCATACGGTTGGGAAACGTATTCACGGGAAAGGTATATTCCTGAAAGTATTCCGGTGCACCGGCAAATGTGCGAAGACCCGTTTCGGCATATTGACGCGCGATAAACCGCGCCGCCTTATCGCGGCTGTTGTGCACATACCCGCGGCCGCCGAAGCTCGTCCCGCAAAGTGTATTGATCGTTCTTTTAATATAGTTCATGTCCTGCGCAAAGACCTGCACAGTAGATACGATTAAGATCAGTATAAAAGCGATTCGTTTCATAAACGGCTACCTGGTGATATAAACAATTGTGGGAAAATGATCGCTGTATCCGTTGATCCAGCGGTTACCGTTATAGCTCCGGTGCGGGTATCCCCTATAACGGCCTGAACGTGTTTTCAGGAAATCCTTATCGAATACGGCTGCCTTGTAAAATTGCCAGTGTCCGCTTTCCGTGCTGAGCCAGGCCGGCGAAAGCAATATCTGATCGAACAGGTTCCAGTGATCATTATGGCACAAAGTACCATAACCGTTTTCGTAAAAAGAGACCCATGGATTATATAACAATGCAGCACCTGCTTTGTCCTGCCTGGATGTTGCACCCAAAACCTTTGCCACACTGGGGCTTACGGGATCGTCGTTCAGATCACCCATCAATATAATACGTGCACCGGGCTGCTTACTGCTGATCGTCGCTATGAGCTGCTTTGCTTCAGCCGCGGCCAGGGCTCTTTTAGGCGCACTCTCCGCCTCTCCACCACTTCGCGAGGGCCAATGGTTCACCAGCAAATGAACGGTATCACCCCGTAATATGCCCGTTACCCAGAGTATATCCCTGGTGAAGCCCCCACCTGCGGGGCGCAGATCCACAGGCACGTTCCTTGCCTGCAGCATTCTGAATGCGTCCGGTCTGTATATCAGCGCAACATTGATTCCGCGTTTATCCGGACCGTCAAAACGAATAAAACGGTAGTGCCGTCCGGACAGTAGCGGATGGCTGACCAGCGATTTCAATACATAATCGTCCTCAACTTCACAAACGCCGATCACCGACGCGCCTTCCGGGCAGAGATCTGTACCCAGTTGCGACAGTACGCATGCCATGTTACCGGTCTTTTGCCGGAAGACCTCTTCCGTATACCGGTGCGAACCCGTGGTCGTAAAATCCTCGTCATCCGTATCTGGATTATCGGCCGGGTTAAAAAAGTTTTCGAGATTGTAGAAAGCGATCGCCGTAAACAGGCTTCCTTTGTGCGTCTGGGCGGATAAACTGATCGGCAAACTCCATAATAATCCAACGGCTAAAATTCTTCTGTACATAGGATCAAAGGTAGCACTTGTATAAGAGAGACAGGAATGCCGCGCTTCCATATTTCTGGATTATTTTCGCAGCATGAAAATCGGGTTTGATGCAAAAAGAGCGGTGAGCAACAGGACAGGATTGGGCAATTACAGCCGCAGTCTTGTACAGCATCTTGCCGCCTTTCACCCCGAACACGACTACCATCTGTTCAGCCCGTCTGCCGACGCAACGCTACTGGACCCGATGCTGGCACAACAGGATCATGTGCACCTGCATAAGTCCAAAGCGCGGATCAAGTCGTACTGGCGAAGCTTTTCCATTGTAAAGGATCTGCAGCAAACGGGCATTCAGCTCTATCACGGACTGAGCAATGAACTTCCTTATGGCATGGAGCGTTCAGGCATCAAAAGTGTGGTTACGATCCACGACCTGATTTTTAAAGTACATCCCGAAACTTACGGTGTCGCCGAACGTATGATCTACGACCGCAAATTCCGGCATGCCTGTGCAGTTGCCGACAGGATTGTCGCGATCAGCGAGCACACGAAGAATGACATTGTACGTTTCTACGGAACAGATCCGGAGAGGATTTCGGTAATCTATCAAAGCTGCCGTGATCATTTTTACCACCGGAGAAGTGAGGCGGAACTTGCGAAAGTCCGGGAAACATTTCAGCTTCCTGAAAGCTATTTCCTGTATGTGGGCACCGTGGAAGCACGCAAAAACCTGAAATCGATAATTACTGCGTACGAACAAGGGCTCAGGGAGAAACAAATCCCGCTCGTTATCGTAGGGCGTGGCGGACCTTATGCCGATGCCTGTAAAGCAGCCATCCGGCAAGCGGGACTGGAGCATTTATTTATCTGGAAAGAAAACGTGCACGACAGTTTAAGCCTGCAGGCTATATTCCAGATGGCAGCCGCGCTGATATACCCTTCCTCGTATGAGGGATTCGGATTACCCGTGGCGGAAGCGCTGCTGTCGGGCACAGCTGTTATCACCTCGTCACTGTCTTCTCTGCCGGAAGCAGCCGGCCCCGACGCTTATTACATTGATCCTGCCCATCCGGAAAGCATCATAACGGCTGCAAGCTCCATACTGAACGACCCGGCACAGGCGTTGTCACGCACAATAAAAGGAGCGGAATATGTGCGCGCACGATTCGATCCGGCAGCATTGACCAACCGGATGGTAAATTGTTATCTTTCGGTAAGCCTTGAACGATAATAAAAAACTATGTCCTAATTTTGAAAAGTATCGCTCAATTGCGGATTGTAGCGAATATTTTTGCGATTATGAAAATAGGCATTGTATGTTATCCCACATTCGGCGGCAGCGGCGTGCTGGCGACAGAATTGGGAATGGCTTTATCGGAGAAGGGGCATGAGGTACATTTTATTACGTATCAGCAACCCGTTCGCCTGCATTTCCATCCCAATGTCTACTATCATGAAGTAAGCGTTCCTTCCTACCCTCTTTTCGATTTTCTGCCTTACGAAACCGTGCTTACGGGAACGCTGGTGGATGTGATCAGCAATAACGATCTCGACGTACTACATGTACACTATGCCATTCCTCATGCGTCTGCAGCTTATTTCGCCATGCAGATCCTTAAAAAACAGGGTAAGGACATTCCCTTTATCACCACCCTGCACGGAACAGACATTACACTTGTGGGGCGGGACCCGAAATATATGCCGGTAGTGAATTTCTCCATGAATGAATCTACCGCGATCACAGCGGTATCAGAAAATCTGAAGCAGGAAACCTACCGCTTCTTTGACATCCAGAAAGATATAAAGGTGATCACCAACTTCGTGGACACGCAGCGGTTCCAACACCTGGACAAAGAGCATTTCAAAAAAATGCTGGCTCCCGAAGGCGAAAGAATCCTGGCGCATGTATCCAATTTCCGGAAAGTGAAACGCGTGGAAGATGTGATCCGCGTATTTGCAAGCGTGCGCAAACAGATGCCTTGTAAATTATTGATGATCGGCGACGGACCGGAACGACCCAGTGCCGAAGAGTTGTGCCGCCACCTGAATATCTGTCACGATACCCGTTTCCTGGGCAAACAGGAACAGGTGGACGAGATCCTGAGTATTACAGACCTGTTCATCCTGCCTTCCGAATATGAAAGCTTCGGATTGGCAGCACTTGAAGCAATGGCCTGCGGCGTACCGGTTATTTCCACCAATACCGGCGGTTTACCCGAAATCAATATTCCCGGTAAAACAGGTTTCCTGAGCAATGTAGGGGACATCGACAATATGGCTAAAGGTGCTGTCAGCATCCTGAAGGATACGGAAACACTGAATCAGTTTAAGGCTAATGCATTGGAGCATTCAGCAAACTTCGACAGGGATAAGATCGTTCCGGTGTACGAGCAACTGTATAAAGAGACGATTGCTGCCTACCACGCACAAAAGCAAACAACAGTGCTTTCGTAAGGAGCATCCGGGGCTAATGCGCGCCGGATGCAGTTAACTCTTCCCAGAATTCAGCGCCGCGACGCGTGTGTGGGATGACAATCGTTCCGCCGACTATATTTGCGACAGCGAATACCTCATACACCTCTTCTGTGGTAACACCCTGTTCGAAGCATTTTCCGAGGTGATATTTGATGCAATCATCGCAACGAAGCACCATACTGGCAACCAGTCCGAGCATTTCTTTTGTTTTAACATCCAGCGCCCCTGCTGCATATGTATTGGTATCCAGGTTAAAGAGGCGGTTGATCACCTTGTTCTGCTTACCGAGGATTACTTCATTCATCTTCGAACGGTAGGCATCGAATTCCTCAATCAGTTGACCCATAAACTCTTGTTTTTCGTTTTGTTAGACAATTCTCAAAAATAAGGTACAATTCTGTGCCGGTAGGGTAAACTTTGCTATTTTCGGGACATCTAAAATAAAAATACCGGATAAAGAAAATCTATGGCTGACTGGACGCAATTAAGTGATAGTGAACTGCTACGGGCTTTCAGGGAGGAAGCCGGGAAAGAAAAGGCGTTCTCCGAACTGATCCGCCGTTACCAGGAGCGCCTGTACTGGCATATCCGCCGCATGGTAATCCACCATGAAGACACGAACGATATATTGCAGAATGTTTTTATAAAAGTGTGGCGTGCGCTCGGTGAGTTCCGGGAGGAATCTAATTTTTACACCTGGCTGTACCGGATCGGCACGAATGAAACGCTTACCTGGATGGAACAGCAGAAACGCCGGAGTTCCATTACCATCAGCGACGATGAAGAAGGCAACGGAATGGGCAACCGTCTGAAATCGGAACAGGGATATGATGCCAATAAGATAGAGTGGAAACTGCAACAGGCTATTCAAACCCTGCCGGAAAAGCAAAGACTGGTGTTCAACCTGCGATACTATGATGAAATGCCTTACGAAAAAATGTCCGAAGTACTGGGCACCACCGAAGGAGCATTGAAGGCATCTTACCACCATGCAGTGAAAAAAATAGAAGCCTTTTTAAAAGATCATTAAACCTTTAACTAATCTAACAGTCACAGTCTTATGAAACGCGCAAAACATATTCACGATGAATTGCAAGAGTTAGGGGCCGATGTTTTGACGACACTTCCATTATCCACGCCATTTCAGGTTCCGGGCAATTACTTTGCTCAAATGCATTCGGAGCTGGAACAAACTATTTCTGCTATCAGCATGCCGGATCCGGAGCTTTCCCTGAAAAAGGAAATGCCGTTTGTGGCTCCCGGGGCGGATTATTTCCGGCAATTAAACAACAATATTTTCGCAAAAATCGCTTCGGAGCAGGAGCCGGGACAATCATGGTCTAAAGAAATGCCGTTTAATGTTCCGGAAAACTATTTCGATCAGTTGCCGCAAAAAGTGCTTGTAAAAGCGCGTAATCATATGGTACTGCCCGAGCGCAAGCGGGTGCCTTTGTTCAGAACGGTACGCCTCGCCGCATCCATTGCATTGATTCTTTTTGTCGGATTGGGCGTTATAAACATTCACAACCAGCATAATCCGGCTTTCGCTCAGGCTGCCAGCCAGAAAGATATCCGTGATTATGTGGAAGCAAACCTGGATGATTTCGACACAGATATTATTATCAACGGACTCGCATCTTCAGAGTCTGCCGATAATGGCAAATTAGACATAAATTTGTCCAGCGAGGAGATCAGAAACTACCTGGACGAAACCGGGTGGAACTAGACGAAAAACACTGCAACACAATGAAACGATTTATAACAATACTGATCATGATCCTGTTCAGCTGGCAAGCGGAGGCACAGGGAGACGGATCGGGACGCGTACGCAACCTGCGCGTCGCTTATATTACTGAAAGATTGAATTTACCACCGGAGCAAAATGCCCGCTTCTGGGGAGTGTATAACCGTTACCTGGATGAGCGTGCTTCTTTACGCCGTGTATACCGGGATCAGTTTGCACGGGGTCGCGGAGGAGATGTGGACGGCTACGATGCCAATCGCTTTATTGATGACAATATCGAATACAAGGAAAAAGACCTCGAACTGAGCAAAAAGTATAAGGCCGAATTATTGAGGGTGATCAGTGCCCAGCAACTGGTGGATCTGTACCAGGCCGAAAGGGAATTCAAACAAATGCTGATCGAAAAGCTGAGAAAACGCTAGCAGTTCGCTTAATTCAACGGCAATTGAATTTCGAAAACCGTTCCTGAAGGCTTATTGTCTTTTACGAGCAGTTCTCCACCCAGTTGCCGGATAATTTTTTTAGAAAGGTACAGGCCCAGTCCTGTACCTTTTGTTTTGCGCGTATCCTCATTACCGATGCGGTAAAATTTGTCAAATATCTTTTTCTTCTCCCCATCAGGAATGCCGTTTCCGCGGTCTTTCACACAAATAGACACTTTTTGAGGAGTAGCGCCGATCTCTAATTCAATGGGAGTGGAAGACGGTGTGTATTTAATTGCATTTTCGAGCAGGTTATTCAGCACCAGTTCCAGCAGAGAGGCATCGGTTTCCACACGCACATCCGCATCGGCAGATTTCAGGTGAAAACGATCCGGATAACGTCCAGAATAGACCAGGAATGCTTTTTGCACCACCTCGCTTATATCTTCCATGCTGCGTTGTCCCGCATACTGCCCGCCCTCTACGCGCGACGCAAGCAATACATTATTGCAGAGTTCATTAAGGCGATCCGCTTCGTCGATACATTTACCAAGCAATTTGGCTTTCCGCTCTTCGTCCAGCTGATGACGCTGCAACGTCTGTAAAGTAAGCTTGATAGCGGCAATCGGCGATTTGAGTTCATGCGTAACCGAAAGCATGAAATTATTCTGCTGCCTGCCCAGCTTCGCACTCAGACGTTGTGTGGTGAATACAACCGAAGAGCCCACAAGGATCACAAAAAGGAAAGTAAGTCCTTCACCCAGGTATTGCTTACTGCGCTTGGATTTTTCGGACTCTATATCTGCGCGCAACTGCCGGTACGTTTCTTTATTCCGCAATTCATACTTGGAAGCCTCCAGCGAAGACAGTTCCTGCGCATAAATAATACGACTCTGTTTCTCGAGGCTTACCCACCAGAAAGAAAGCGCCGCAATAATATAACCGAGCAGCAACAGATATAAGATACCGGTTGTCTTCATATGGTCAGGAAACAGGTGGTCGTACGGAAGTTGCCGAGGTGTCTGTGCCCGGAAGCTTTACTGCGGGCTGCTTTACATCATTGCTGCGCTTGGAACTTTTTTCGATGCGCAATCCCACCTGCAACACATCCGGCAGCATATTATCGCGCATATTGTGTTCCAGGCGGATCTCGTAACGGCCTTTTTTTGAAAAGAGATTGTTGTATGAATTTTCTGAAAGCGACACCAGATCAAGCGTGACCGGTATTGCATTATGGTCTACCACAATCATCCGGCGTTGTTCATAAATCTCGCCCATACCGGTACCCAGCCATTGTCCCTGCGGAGTGGCCAGCGGCACTTCAACACGTGTATTTGTGAATGTAGTGTCGCCCGGCCCTTTGATACCGAGTTTCAGCCAGATATTCGAATACGGGTAATTATTGGTGTGACGGATCAGGAAGGAGATATTGTAATGGATCGTGGTATCTTCAATATCGAGTACAAATGAAGGATGATAGTCCAGTTTCCATTTATTGCCCGGTATATCGTAGGTCTTTTGAAAATAAGGAGACTGAACGCAGCCTCCGATCAGGAACAGCGGCAGCAACAGCAGGAATGAAGCAACACGGGATAATATTTTCATAATAGAAGACGGAGTTAAAGTACGTTCAACACTTGTTCTTTTGCTTTTTCCAGGTAATCCTTCATGCCAACGATGATCTTCTGGATGGAAGCATCATTCGCTTTTGAGCCCAGAGTATTGATCTCACGCCCTACTTCCTGCAATACGAAACCCAGCTTCTTGCCTTTTACCTCGTCTTTACCCGCGATGATCTCCCTGAAGTAGTTGCAATGTTGGGTAAGACGGACCTTCTCTTCCGAAAAATCTATTTTTTCGATGTAGTAGATCAGTTCCTGTTCAAAGCGGTTTTTGTCGACGTTGGCGACACCGACCATTTCTTCCAGGCCATTCAGCATTTTACTGCGCAGCTTTTCCATACGCACCGGTTCGAACGGAAGAATTTCCTGTAACCCTTTCTCTATTGCAGAAATGCAGGAAAGCAGGTCGGCTTCCAATACTACGCCTTCTTTCTCCCGATGCAGTGAAAGATTTTTAAGCGCCTGCTCCAATACATTCTTAATTGCCAGCCAGTCTTCCTCGCTGAGCATTTCCTGATCGGCAGCCACCACTTCGGGCAGCGACATCAGCGTCGCGAGAACGTTTTCTGTGGGAAGACCGAGTTGTTCGGCAATCGCTTTCATCCCCTGGTAATAATTAACGGCAAGCGGCACGTTGATAGACATTGGCTTGGCCACCCCGTCCTGCTTCACCGTCATGGTCAGATCAATGGTTCCCCGCGTGAGCCTGTTATTTACCAGACTCCGGATCTCATGCTCGTACGGGCGCAATAGCGGTGAAATACGCGTATTGATATCTGATTGCTTCCCGTTCAGAGATTTCACTTCAGCCAGCACCTGGAAAGCCCCTAAGACAGCTTCCGCACGGCCGAAGCCGGTCATTGAATACAACATAAATGTGGTTAAACTTTGTCTGCAAAAATCCGGAAAGGAATTTTAAAAACAGCATTTATCAAAAATATTTTCCGGCGTTATCAGCGCTGTCTGCTTGAAAAGCGCTTAGGATGTGAAAATATCACTTATTTTGGTGCCATTAAAATAAAGCTCATGCAGACAACAACGCCCACTTTAGCCGAAATCCAGGACTTTAAAGGGAAATACCCGAAACAGTTATGGTATCTGTTTACCGTCGAAATGTGGGAACGCTTCTGTTTTTACGGTATGCGCGGGGTACTCACCGTATTCATGGTGGATCAACTCTTGCTCAAAGATGATGCTGCCAACCTGCAATACGGCGCGATACAGGCCTTCGTATATGCGTTTACGTTTATCGGAGGCATCTTCGCCGATAAGATACTGGGCTTCCGCCGTTCGCTGTTTTTTGGCGGCATCGTCATGATACTGGGAAACCTTCTGATCGCATTTGCACCACAGCAAATGTTTTACTTCGGTATTGCATTCTCGATTATCGGAACAGGGTTCTTTAAACCGAATATATCGTCGATGGTAGGCGAACTGTATCATCCGCACGATTCCCGCAGGGATGCGGGCTACGGGCTCTTCTATGCCGGGATCAACGTTGGGGGGCTATTGGGTGGTGCGTTGTGCATCTACCTGGGCAAATACGTTTCCTGGAACCTTTGTTTTATGGCCGCCGCTGTGGTAATGACATTGGGGTTGCTCACTTTCCTGTTCACGAAAAAACACCTCGGGCCGATAGGAGAGTCTCCGCTCGCAACCTTGCCTGCTCCCAAACGAATGGCGCGTGAGATCGCGGTATATGTGCTTTCTCTGGCGAGCATTCCGCTGATCTTTATCATGGTGAAAAACACGAAATACACCGACTACTTCATGTATACCGTAGGCGCGGCTGCCGTGGGATATTTTATTTATGAGGTGATCAAAGTGGGTCAGGCCAATATCCAGAAAAAGCTGGTGGCGGCATTTTCCTTCATCTTCTTCTATTTTCTTTTTAACGCGATCTACGAACAAAGCGGAGGCTCATTATCCCTCTTCGCCAAAGACAACCTGGGCCATAATCTGCTGGGAATCGACATAGACCCGAATATCGTCAACAACAGTTCTAATACTTTTTTCGTGATCGTGCTAAGTCCGGTGATCGGCCTGCTCTGGATATGGCTTGCCAAACGCAAAATCGAACCCAATACCCTGATCAAATTCGGGATCGGCTTCCTGTTTCTGGCTGCATCCTTTTACCTGTTTTACTATACGCGCTTTTTCGCAACAGCAGACGGCATTGCATCGCTGAATGTGTTTACACTTGCCTATTTCGTTACAACGATAGGTGAACTTTGTCTCGGGCCTATTGGCATGTCGATCATCACGAAGCTATCCCCTAAACGACTTTTCGGCATGATGATGGGTCTTTGGTTCCTGGCGAGCGCGTTTGGTCAGCTGGCAGCCGGAAAACTGGGCGCGGAAATATCAAAATCGAATGAAGGTGCCAGTTTGCTGGACAAGCTGCATGCTTATACCGACGGATATTACCAGCTGGCAACTTACTCGCTGGTGGCAGGTGTGATACTGATCTGCATCTCACCTGTTATCCGTAAGCTGATGCAGGATGTAAAATAATTTTCAGTACGCCAATAACCGATTATGGACAGCAAAAGATATCTCGAGCTTGCAGCCGAGCTGGAAACGATCCAAACACCCAAAGACCGCATCAATAAAATGGTTGAAATGGCCATCGAAGTGCGGAACTATGATATAGAAAGGGCGCTGGAAATAAGCGGGGAGATCGAGCAGCTCTCGAATGAAATCCACTACAAGATCGGATTAGGGCGTGCACTGAACATCCGTGGATGGTGCTTCTGGCAACAGGGTAATTATGACGAAGGGCTCCGTACCTTACAGCAGGCCGAAAAAATGGCGCTGGAAGCCAAAGACCGCTCGCTGCTGGCACGTATCTATAACAACTTCGGGCATATCTACCGTGACATCGGAGACCTCGGAAATGCCCTGAATAATTTTGAAAACGCCCTCGCACTGAATGAGCAGCAGAACGACCTTGCTTCTCAGGCAGTAAACCTGAGCAGTATCGCCTACATACACTACGATCTCTACGACTACGACAATGCGCTTGAGTTTGCGCTGAAAGCACTTCCGATATTAAAAAGGGAAGAGAGCATTCACCGGCTGAACCTGCTGTACCATGTACTGGGTAATATTTATTTCAAGCAGAACGAACTCAAGGAAGCGCTGGGCTATTTTGAAGAAAACCTGCAACATTCCGATAAAGGCACGGGGATGCATGCCCTGTCGCTGAGCGGAATCGGGAAAGTCAACTATAAACTCGGCAACAACGAACAGGCTCAGTATTACCTGCAGCGGGGGCTCCAGGAAGCTGACGAAATGGGTCAACTGGAAGTGCAGATCTCCTGCCGCTACTATCTTGCGCTGCTGCAGATGCGCTACGGTAAATATCCGGAGGCGCAGAAAATACTGACCCACACACTGGACCTGGCCGTGCAATACCGTCGCAGGCATGATGTGATGAGTCTGCATGAAACCCTGAGTGAGTTGTATGACCTTATGGGTGATATCCCCAAAGCATTCAGGCATCTGAAAACATTTGAAAAGCTGAAGGAAGAAATCTTCCAGCAGACCACGCTGAACAAATTAAGCAACCTCAAGATCCGCCAGCAGGTGGAGCTTGCGAACAAAGAGAAAGAAGTAGCAGAAAAAACAGCGGAGCTGAAACAACAGTTCCTCGCCAATATGAGTCACGAAATACGCACTCCTATGAATGCGATTGTGGGCATGACGAATTTACTGCTTGAAAAAAATCCGACTCCGGAGCAGCTGAAATATCTGAATGCGATCAGTGAATCGGCAGATAATCTTCTGGTGATCATCAACGACATTCTCGATATTGCCAAGATTGAAGCCGGGAAAATGACGATCGAAAAAACCTCATTTTCGGTAAAAAAGGTCATCCACGTCATTTCAGATATGCTGGGATTGAAAGCGAAAGAAAAAGGCATCGAGCTACAGTCTGAATACGACGAATCGATCCCGGAGAATCTGCTCGGAGACCCCACGAGACTGCAGCAGATCCTGATCAATCTTTGCGGCAATGCGATCAAATTCACCGAAAAGGGCTATGTAAAAATGAAGGCAACGCTGATCAGTGATGTTAATGAAAAATTTGTGGTACGTTTTGATGTGGAAGATACGGGCATCGGCATTTCGGAAGAGTTCCGCAAGCAGATGTTTGAAAGTTTCAGTCAGGCCTCGTCGGATACCACAAGGAAGTTTGGCGGCACCGGGCTGGGACTTGCCATTTCGAAGCAGTTGACAGAGCTGATGAGCGGAACGATCAACGTAAGCTCGGAGCTGGGAAAAGGGAGTGTATTCAGTGTGCAGATACCTTTTGAGCGCGCAACCGCAATGCAGGCCGAAGCACAGCCACAGACCATCGACCCTGCAATGATCGGGCGATTGAAGAACTGCTACATACTGCTTACCGAAGACAATGAATTCAACCAGATGGTAGCTACGGAAACGCTTAAATCACTGCTGCCGGGTATCCGTATCGATGTAGCGGCAAATGGAAAAGAAGCGGTGGATAAGGTAAAGGCAAATGACTACGACATGGTGCTTATGGATATACGCATGCCCGTTATGGACGGCATTGAAGCAACGAAGATCATCCGTCAGCTGCCTGCGCCGAAAAACGAAACGAAACTGATTGCCATGACGGCCAACGTGATGGAAGAGGATGTGAAAACTTATTTTTCCATCGGCATGAACGCGTATGTGTCGAAGCCGTTCGAGCAAAACGACTTGCTGAACAAAATGAGCGAGATGGTCGGCGGTGCGCATATAGAGACGGTAGCGGAAGAGCAAAAGAAAGGTACCGTTGCGCTGGATATTCCCGAACAGGTGACCAATATGGCTTTCCTCACACAATTCACAAACGGAGACAAGGCAAAGCAGGAAAAATA
The DNA here is from genome assembly GCF_039540495.1 of Rurimicrobium arvi. NCBI lineage: Bacteria > Pseudomonadati > Bacteroidota > Chitinophagia > Chitinophagales > Chitinophagaceae > Rurimicrobium > Rurimicrobium arvi. The sequence continues at coordinate 906,650 of NZ_BAABEZ010000022.1, forward strand.
TATCAGGATGTTCCTGGACAACGCACCTAAACTGCTGCAGCAGGTAAAAGATGCGCTTGGCAGGAAAGATCTGGAGGCCATTAAGATTGCCGCACATTCCCTCAAACCGCAATTGGGGTATATGGGTGTTCCGGAAGAAACAAGCCACGTATTCCTCCTGGAGCACAGTGCCGGAGAAGCGGCCCACATCCGGATGATCGCAGATCTTGCGGCGCATCTGGACAAAGTATGTGTGAAAGCGTTCGACGAACTCAATGCATATATCGGCCGGTAAAGCATTTCGAAAAAACAACGCCGGGAATTTCCACTTTAGAATTTTCTGCAATACCTTGCAGTAAACTTATACTAACCAAATAAAAAACCATATTATGGCGAAAAAACCAAACCAGACAGTTTTCCTGGTGGATGACGAACCCATCCAGAACGAGATGTTGAAGGACTATCTTGCCGAGCGTTTCAACTTTTCGTTTCATCTGTTCGATAATGGTGAGGAAGCCCTGAGCAACATGCGCCTGAGTCCGGCTATTGTTATTCTCGACTACCATCTGAATGCCCATAATAACGCGGCAAAAAACGGCGTACAGATCCTGCGCGAGATCAAGGAACAATATCCGGATACGCAAGTGATCATGGTCAGCGGCCAGGATAAGATCCAGGTAGCTGTGGACAGTATGAAATACGGAGCTTACGATTATATCGTAAAAGGAGAAACCACTTTTTCCAAAATGGAAAATACGCTCAAGCGGATCGCGGAACTGGAAGAATCCCGTTTTGCATATGAATCTTCCAAAAAGAGCATCCGCTTTCTCATTATTGCGATGATCGGAATACTGGTACTCAGCGCTTTGTTATTGTTAAACGGTGGCAGACTTTAGCCGATCGTAGCATTTTTTAAGTATTTTCACTCATGCAATTAGCCCAGAGACTAGACAGAATATCGGAACCACAGACAATTAAAATGGCTAAGCTTAGCCGCGAGTTGAAAGCACAGGGAATGGACGTGATAGATCTGAGCCTGGGCGAACCGGATTTCAGAACACCCGCACATATCTGTGCCGCAGCTGAAAAAGCGATTGAGGCAGGATACACGAAATATACACCCGTTGCGGGCATACCAGAGTTACGAAACGCGGTATGTACCAAGCTGAAAAACGATAACCAACTTGAGTACACACCGGACCAGATTGTTGTGTCCACCGGCGCCAAACAATCGCTGGCCAATGCCATACTCGCATTGATCGATCCGGGAGAAGAAGCGATCATCCCTACCCCTTACTGGGTCACCTACGGAGCGCAGGTTTCTTTTGCGGAAGGCGTACCTGTGTATGTACCGTGTGGAATCGAGAACGATTATAAAATCAGTCCGGAACAACTGGAAGCCGCCATTACCGACAAAACCCGTCTTTTTATCTTTTCGTCACCCTGCAACCCTACCGGCAGTGTATACACACGCGAAGAATTGCAGGCGCTCGTATCGGTATTTGAAAAACATCCGCATATCTACATCATCAGTGATGAGATTTACGAATACATCAATTATACCGGCAAGCATGAAAGTATTGCTCAGTTCGATACTATTAAAGACCGCGTTGTATTGGTAAACGGTTTTTCCAAAGGTTATGCGATGACAGGCTGGCGCCTGGGCTACATTGCCGCAAGAAAAGAAATCGCAGCTGCCTGTGAAAAAATTCAATCTCAGTTCACTTCCGGCACCAATTCCATCGCGCAGAGAGCCGCTGTAGCAGCCCTGCTCGAAGACAATACTCCCAGTATGGATATGGTAAAGGCGTTCAGAGAACGTAAAGATTATGTGATCCGCAGTCTTGCAAAAATACCGGGCATCAGGATCAACAATCCTTCCGGCGCATTTTACGCATTCCCCGACATCAGCGCCTTCCTTGGGAAAAAAGACGGGGAAGATGTAATGAATACCTCGGAAGATATTGCCATGTTCCTGCTGCATAAAGGGCTTGTAACGGTGGTGGACGGCGCTGCATTCGGCAGTCCGAACAACATCCGCATCTCCTTCGCAACTTCTATGGATAACCTGATTGAAGCGATCAAGCGCATCGAATATGCATTGGGCCTGCTGCAGTAAGCGATAATATTATTTATATCAGTGAAGCGGTCACCTGACGGGTGTCCGCTTTTTTTATTCAAGCTCCTCTAACTTTACAATCCTGTCGGCGATATACTGCCCTTTTTCAGAATTACGTCCGTTGTAATTATCGCCACGCCAGGGAAGTGATCGCAGATATTGTGTGTAATGCAGTGTAACTACTTTTCCGACACATCGCTCGAGCGAATCTGCAATAGCCTCGTCTACCACGGAAAAATAAAAATAGTTGGCAGAAAGAGACGCATTGCGCATCACACGGCGCGGACCGAAGCCATCCAGCAGCAATTCGCCTTCATAGGATTTGAATATATTTCCCTTACGTGAAAACTTCTGGAAATACCCTTCCCGTAATCCGTCACCATAGCTGCGATAGTAAAACCAATAAATATATCCGGTGATACCCAGCAATAATGCGAGCAATAGTCCGATAAATAATTTTCCCATATCAACGTATTTATCAGGATTGCACAGCCTTACGACCCTTCCATTCAAAACGGCCGAAGCGGCTCATCCCGCCAATTAAAGTTATATAAATTATGTGTAACGGTTGCAACAGAGGGAAATACCATAAACTTCTCCGGAGCGGATAAACCTGATGCACTGACGCAAGAAACACTGTTTCCACAAATACCTTCAACAGGAAAGAAAGCAATACCAGCCGAACGGGAAACAGGCTGAATGCAGCGCCGACTGAGGCAAGCAGCAATGACACATTGAACAGATAAACCAGTACAAGTATAAAAGCCATACGAGGATCCGAATACCTGCCCGATTTTGAAGACCAGCGCAACCGTTGCTGTATGAAAGATTTCCAGTCTGGCTGCGGCTGCGTTACAACTGCGGCTCCGGCAGACTTCAGGTAACAGACCTGATCCGGATAATGCTGCAGCATCTTTAGCATCAGCAGGTAATCATCTCCGGAAATGATATGGTCTATCCCGTTGTATCCCTGCACCGACTGATATGCTTCTTTAGAAAAAGCGAGATTAGCCCCGTTGCACATAACACCCCAGTTCCAATAGCGGGTGGCAGCCGTAATTCCCTGCATCGTCATGAAGTCGAACTCCTGGAAGCGTTCGCACAGGGAACCGTCATTTTGAAAGCGAACAGGTGCAACAATCATTACCGGATGCCCGGTCCTGTACCGGAACGCGATCTGGTTCAGCCACTCAGACGGGAACGTACAGTCGGCGTCACTGGTAACGATCAGTTCCCCTTTCGCGGCATGAATCCCGGCATCCAGCGCTATCTTTTTAAACGCCGATCCCGGACCCGAAGCAACAGGACGGGGAGCCCGGATACAACGCACGTTTTCCCGCGCGAACTGCGATACTACGGCCGCCGTGGCATCGGACGAATCGTCGTCCACAATAATTATTTCAAGCAGATGTACCGGGTAATGCAAAGCGAGCAGGCTTTGTATACAAGCTCCGATGACCGCTTCTTCGTTGCGTGCAGCGATGACTACGGAAACAGATTCATCCGGGACAAATCCGGCCGCGGTGGTTGCAACAGGTGTGCGCAGCCATCCATACAGATAACAAACAAAAAGCAGCAGGTATGCCGCAGTAAGTAACAGAAACAGGCCGGTCAGTATCATGTCTTAGCGGTAGCGGTCACGTTAAAGAGCCTGGAGCAGAAAGTCCCCTTCACTTCATCGAACTGCAATAAGTTGTGACCGCGTTCAAATAAGTGCAAAAATACCTGAGATCCGCGTTTGGCAAAACTTCTGATCGTGCGTAAGGGAATTACAGTGTCTGCATTACCTGCAAGAATATGTACGGAAACCTGCCTGTTGCTGCTTTCTCGCCGTATCTTTTCCAGAACCGGCATCAGTTCCGAGAGACTCATCCAGATATTAAAAAGCCGTTCGCGGGCTTCAGCGGTACGGATGTATTGCATGACAAAACGGAATTTATGGTGGGGCATAATGCTCAGGGCATTCATGAACTGCAGCAGACGTATGTAGCGCTCTCCTTTACCTATAAACCTTTTGAACAACAGGGTTCCCGCAGCGGTTCCTGTCACAAAACGATAGAGCCACTCTTTACCGAGCCCGTCCGGAGCGGCCAGCACCATATGGGAAACCTTGTCCGGAGCGGCTTCAAAAGCGCACAAGCACACCCGTGCTCCAATGCTGAATCCGGCCAGACCCACTTTTTTTACATGAAATTCGTTGGCTACTTCGTGCAGCAACGCGCTGAGGTCGGCGCGTTTCATACGGAAACCCGGCGTGCATTCCGACTTACCGGAAAAAGGCAGATCGAAGCTCAGGACGGAATAGTCTTCATGGACCAGGAACGAGAAGGCCGCTGCCTGCATACCGTAGCCCGGAAATACAACCACTACCCTGGGACCGGTGCCAAAACGTATGTAATGCAGATTCTGACCGGCTACTGAAATAAACCCTGATTGTCCATCCATCGCTCAAACAGAATAAAGTAGCTGTAAATTACATATTAAACAGCAAACGCGGAAAATACATTTGGTATTAGTCCTGCTTGCTTCGGAAAACTGAATTTTGGCACTATATTTGTTGTGTTTAAAATTCAAACGCAACATTTCTATGAAAAAAGCATTGGTGTCGTTACTCATGATCGCCGCGTGCATCAACTATTCTAAAGCGCAGGGTGTAAGCGGTCTTCTGAATAAGATCAAATCCGGCTCCGGCAACGGTATCAGTACCACGCAGTCCAATGGATCAACCAAACAGCCGGTATCTTCCAATCTGCTGGGTAATGATGAAGTAGTCAGAGGTTTGCGCGAAGCACTGCAGCTGGGTGCTCAGACTGCCACTAAAAATCTTTCTGCCACCAATGGCTTTTTCGGCAATGCACTTATTAAGATACTCATGCCCCCGGAAGTACGCACAATTGAGTCAAAAATGCGCCAGTTCGGGTTCGGCAAACTGATGGACAACCTGGTACTTTCGATGAACCGCGCCGCAGAAGACGCTTCCGGCAAGGCATTACCAATCCTCGCAAGCACCATTTCGTCTTTCACAATTTATGATGGTATCGAAATCCTGAAAGGTTCTGACGATGCGGCAACACAACTGCTGAAAACACGCACTACGCCACAGCTTACAGCAGCATTCCGTCCCATTATTTCCAGCTCTATGAGCAAATACAATGTGGAGCAACTCTGGTCGCAGGTATTTACCAGTTACAATTCGTTACCCATTATCAAAAACAAAGTAAACACTGATCTTACAGGGTATATCACCGAACGCGCGTTAAGCGGACTCTTCGTGACGATCGCCCAGCAGGAAAAAACAATCAGGAAAGACCCTGTGGGAACAGGAAGCGACCTGATCACCCGCGTTTTCGGCTCCGTGATGAAATAGACTCACAAACAACGAATAACAAGATAAACCCCTTCAGAATCGAAGGGGTTATTTTTTTGTCAGATTCACTCATTGCGCTATTTACATTTTAAAATTTATCAGTACCTTCAAGGTCCTTATAATTATCTGCAATTTGTTTTTATGGATACGCCAACGCAATCTGCAACCGCTCAGGAACAACTGAAACTATGGTGGGACAACAAACCATTCCAGGGTAAAGAATACTGTTCAATCGATGAGAAAGGATCGCTGACCGTTAAAGGATTGGGAGACCGCGTGGTTTCCATCCTGAACCATGTAACAGGCGACACTGTGATTCAGAATCTGCTCGATAAATTCCGGGATATCGAAAAGCATTTCACGGATTTTGAGAAGGAATGGGGCACAAATGAAGACAAAACAAAATTGCTCTCGCGGTTATCGCGCCTGAAAGAAAGCGTGGAAAATGCAAATGCCATAGGCGATATCGAAGCGTTGCAGCATAAAATCCGGAGCTGGCACAATTCGATTGAACAGCAAATCGATGATAACTATAAAGCTAAAGAGGCCCTTGTAAAAGAAGCGGAAGGATTAAGCGTATCCAATAACAATTGGAAGGATATCACACAAAAGCTCAAAGATATCAGCGAACAGTGGAAAACACTGGGTTTCGTGGATAAAAAACGGAATGACGCATTGTGGGATAAGCTGGAAAAAATAAAAGAACATTTCTTCGAAGAAAAGCGCCAGCACCAGGAAGACATCAGCAAAGAAATGCTGCAAAACCTCGACCTGAAAATGGAGCTGGTAGACAAAGCCGAAGCGCTTGCCGATTCCGAAAACTGGAAAGAGACCACAGAAATTTTCAAACAGCTGATGGAAGACTGGAAGAAAACCGGTCGCACTATTCCCGATAAAAACGAAGCGCTCTGGCAACGCTTTATTGCCGCAAAAAATAATTTTTACGACCGCAAAAAACTACATACTGATCAGATAAAAGTTGAACAGGAAGCGAATTATGCGATCAAGATCGCACTGGTTGAAAAGGCGGAAGCCATGCGCGACAGTACAGACTGGGGTGTAACGGCAAAGGCCTACAACGATCTGATGGACGAATGGAAAAAAGCCGGTCAGGCACCGGCAGAGCATAACAACGATCTCTGGAATCGTTTCTCCGCCGCGAAAACTGCTTTCTTCAATGCGAAAAAAGCCCATTCGAACGAGTATAAAAACATGCTCGACGAGAACTTAAAAAAGAAACAATCACTGATAGACAGGGCCGAATCCCTGAAAAACAGTACGCGTTGGAAAGAGGCGACGGAAGAACTGAATCAGTTGTTTGAAGAATGGAAAAGTATCGGCCATGCAGGCAAAGAACATAAGGAGCACCTGTGGGAGCAATTCATTTCTGCGCGCAAGCATTTCTTCAGAAGAAAAGATGAGGACAGGGAGCGCCGCCGCGAAGCTTTTGAAAAGCATAAAGAAGTGCATAACATCCAGCTGCGCAATACCCTGCTGAACATGGAGTCTGAAAATGCTGAAGATCAGGCACAGGTTGATGAGTTGCGTCAGAATATAGAACACAATGTGGATGGCCCCAAAGCGGACGAACTAAGGGCGCACATGAAAAACCTGATTGTTGAAATTGAAGAGCGCATCAGTAAAAGGAACGGTCGCATTGAAGACCTGAAAAATCAGGTACATAAAGCAGAACAACGCGAAAACCTTGATGATAACGGTTCCATGTAAATAACCCGGGAAACGGTTTCAGGTAAAACGGTTGCAAACCTTCGCGAGTCAACCATTTTGTTGCATATAAGCCGTGCACAAAGAGCCGCCATGTCATATGTAAACCGGCGTTATGCGTCAAAGTGTTATGCCAGGTACACTCGTCTTACACGCCGTGTGTCTTATGTCAGGTACATGATATAATTTCCTCTCTTAAATAAACTGAAACAGAAAGGGCGGCCGGATTTTTTCAGTTACCTTTGATCCGAAATTTATACGCGCTTATGACCCCTAAGAATATTGCATTGCTGGCAGGTGGCTATTCAGGAGAATTCGTTATTTCACTGAAGACCGCCGAAAACATTCAGAAGCAACTGCCGGCAGACAAATACAATGTCTTTAAAATAATCATTAATAAAGAAGGTTGGTTTCATGAGCACGGAACACAAAAAATCTCCGTCGACAAAAATGATTTCAGCCTGACGATTGAAGGTACAAAAATCCGTTTTGAGGCCGCCTTTATCGCGATGCATGGCACCCCGGGCGAAGATGGGCGTATACAGGGATACCTCGACATGATGGATATTCCGTACACTACCTGTAATACAGTTGTATCTGCTCTTACCTTCAACAAGAGTAATTGCAATAAAGTAGTAAAAGATGCGCACATCGTGGGCATCGCCAATTCAGTATTGCTGTTTAAAGACCAGCCCTACTCCATCGGTATGATCCTTGAGCATCTGCGCATGCCGCTTTTTGTGAAGCCCAACGAAAGCGGGTCCAGTCTGGGCATCAGCAAGGTAAACAGCGTGGAAGATCTGTTGCCTGCTATTGAAAAAGCATTCAAAGAAGATACCCAGGTACTTATTGAAGAATTTATCGAAGGACGTGAACTGACGATCGGCGTATACCACCTCGGTGGTCAGTTGCAGGCATTGCCACCTACGGAAATCGTGTTGGGAAAATCTGCGATATTCGACTTTGACGCAAAATATTCTGAAGGAGATACCCGCGAAGTAACGCCCGCACGCATCGAAGATGACACGCTGAAGGAACTATCGTCAAAAGCATGCCAGCTATACCGTTACCTCAATTGCCGGGGTGTTGTACGCATGGACTTCATATTGCAGAAAGGAACAAACAAGTTATTTTTCCTGGAGGTAAATACGATGCCGGGACAAACAGAGGCCAGCATAGTTCCGCAGCAATTACGTTGCGCGGGTATTGAACTGACAGATTTTTATACTGCCTTGCTGGAAGAAGCATTGAACAGAAGATAATGAACTGCTGATGAAAAACACGAATCAAAAGGAAACACAAACCTCATCGCGGATAGGCAACTCACTCGGCAAAAGTATATTGCTGGTAGCCGGCGTATGTGTGGTTCTGTATTTTAGTTTTTTTGCCCTGCTGGGGTGGATCACCGGTCACGGACAGGAAGTGAAAGTTCCGAATATTGTAGGCAAAAGTCTGAAAGACGCAGAACGTCAGCTGAAAACAGTGGGCTTTGATGTACAGATTGATTCGTCGTACGATCCTTCTTCCAAAGCATTGATGGTTCTGGGTCAGCAGCCGGATGTGGGCGAAGTGGTAAAGCCAGGCAGAACGATATTTCTCACAGTCAACAAAGCCGAACCGCCCAAAACACCTATGCCGAATCTTTCCGGCTTATCGCTCCGCAGCGCAATGATGATCCTCAGCAGTTCCAAGCTGAAACTGGGAGATACTACTTACCGTCCGGACATAGCCAAAGGCGCTGTTTTGGAACAGTTGTTCAATGGACAACCGATTCGTCCCGGGCAGATGATACCGCAGGGAAGCATCATCAGCCTCGTATTGGGCGACGGGCTTGGGAATACTGTTTTCGACGTTCCGGATATCGTAGGATTATCCTACGCTGAAGCGGTAGCTATGCTTTCGGCAAACAACCTGCATTTTACAGCCGTTGCAGGAGATGAGATTTCTGACACCGCTTCTGCAATCGTTTACCGGCAGGTACCAACCGCGTTTAACGAAATAGGCAATCCGAATAAACTGCGTGAAGGCGATGAACTCGGATTTTACTTCAAGCAAAACCCCTCTGATACGGACATTGACCCGGGCCCACGTGCTAAGGGACAACCTGACTCCGCAACTGTAACGGAATAAATTTATACGAATCCTTTTCTGAAGGCGTTTAATAAAAACAACCCTGATCTTTCATCATGCGACATATACGTGCTTTCTTCGGGCTTATTCTGTTATTTTCAGCATTCTTTTCTGAAAATGCAACCGCTCAGGAATGCACAGGTCCTTTGATGTATAATCCCTTTGTCCGCTACGACGCAGGCAGATCGACAGCAAAGACAACGGCCCTTAGCCTGCCTTTCTTCGAAGATTTCGACGGATATGACATCATCCCGGACACAACGCGCTGGACAGGCAGACAAGTGTACGTTAACAATACCATGTGCTACAATCCGGTGAGCCGTGGCTGTGCAACCTTCGACGCGCTGAGCCAGTATGGCATGCCGTACGACACAACAAATCCTTACATTACGCGGTACGCCGATTCACTTACCTCGAAATCCATCGACCTGAGCAGTTACAACCCGGGCGACAGCCTCTACCTGAGCTTCGTATATCAACCGGGAGGCAATGGTTTCCTGCCTGACCGGTACGACTCACTGATGCTTTATTTCAAACCCCGGACCGGTGCTGTATGGAAAAAAGTGTGGGGAATAAGCGACACCGTGAACCATGACTTTTTTCAGGCAATGATCCCTGTAACCGACACTTCCTTTTTTCACGCGGATTTTCAGTTCCGCTTTGTGAACAAAGCATCTATCGGCATCAACGACGATATCTGGAATGTAGATTATATTCAACTGGCTGCAGGGCGTAATCGAAACGACACCATGATCAATGACGTGGCCTTCGTGCAGGATCCGTCTCCTTTACTGGGCGATTATACCTCCATGCCTTACAGGCAATATATCGCAGCATCGGGATCTGAAAGAGCGGTCAGCATCGGATCTGCCATTCGCAACAACTTTACTACCGCCCAATCCACCTCAGGAACGGGATTCATTGCGACAGACAATTCGGGAAGTGTGCTCACAACGGCTTCGACAGGCTCTAAAACAATCGGGGGCAGAAGCACGACTACGGTATCAACCGGAACATACAGCGCCACTCCCTCCGCAGGTATCAATGACCGCATCTCATTCGGGCATACATTCTGGATGAATCCTGTAAGCGGAGACAATCACCGTAATAATGACACGATCACCGGTAGTCAGGTATTCGATAACTACCTCGCTTACGACGATGGGACAGCTGAGATGAGCTATTACCTGAACCTGTTCCCTACCCTTCCGGGAAAACTCGCGATAGAGCACCATCTCAACAAGCCGGATACACTACGGGGCGTAGCTATTTATTTTGGCCGGCAAGTGCCTACCGCCAGCTACAAATATGTCAGTTTGATGGTGTATGAGTCTATCGCATATGGAGGCTCCACAACGGATAAGGTGTTGTATCAGCTGGATAATCAGCAACCCCGCTATCGCGATACCATTAACCATTTTTGGATCTATAAATTCGACAAACCGGTGCTGCTGCCTGCAGGCACATTCTATATCGGAACCACACAGCCGGCTTTAAGCGGAAGTGACAGCCTTTATTTCGGACTCGACCGGAATAGGAAAACCGGCAATCATGCGTATTTCAATGTATTGAACGTATGGAATGCCTCCACGGTAGACGGTGCGATCATGATCCGGCCGCTTCTGGGACAGGATATTATTCCTTCTTCGGTGGAAGAGTTGAGCCATACAGAAAACACATTTAAGGTTTATCCGAATCCTGCTTCTGCCACACTTCAGGTGGCAATCCGGTTACAACGCGCCGCAGTTTACAGTATTCTCGATATTGCCGGAAAAACAGTTGCCACAGGTACACTGCAACCGGACGAGCCCGCTGTGGATATATCCTACCTGCAACCCGGCTCCTACGTACTTACGGTTTCTCCCGCAAATCAGGTACCTTTGACCACTCATTTTCAAAAATTATAAATACCCTTACAATGCAAGAAGTAAGCGTTATACAGCTTAAATCCCTGATGGATGAACAACCGTCATTACATCTGATTGACGTACGCGAGCCTGATGAGCGTGCCGCATTCAATATCGGAGGAACGTTCCTGCCTCTCGGAAAAATCATGAGCTTCGAACTGGACACAATCGAGTCGATGAAGGATGAGCCCGTATATGTGTATTGCCGCTCCGGGAAACGCAGTCTCCAGGCGTGCATGATGCTGGAACAGGCCGGATTTACGGATGTACACAACGTCACCGGAGGCATACTTGCCTGGCAAAGCGAAATCGAAAAATAAATTTCAGTCCATTTTTAAAGCCCCGCTCAGAGCGGGGCTTTTTTTTAACGATCCGTTGGCAATCACATCTTTTTTTTGTACCATTGTAGGCACCATTTTTCAACGGTAATTTTAAAATCGTATTGCATGAATAAATCTTTATCCTGCTTTTCACACATCGGCAAAAATACGCTGCTCTTAACAGCTTTAAGCGCTTCGTTGCAGGCCGGGGCACAAACGGTAACACGCTTTCACCTGGGCGTAATTGTATTACCCCGGTATGGCACGATTGATTCGGCAATAAAAGCAGCTTCAGCAAACGACTCACTCGTGTTAAGTCCGAATACGTTCAAAGAGCACGATATTCAGATCAGCAAAAACATCAAACTGACCGGCACAGCCGATGCTGCCGGCAATGTTACGGTCATTGATGCTGAACATAAGGGACGCGGATTTATCGTATACTCAGGCGATCTGGATCTCCAGAGCCTCACCCTGCAGAATGGCTCCGTTACTGACGGCGCGGGCGGCGGCATTTATAATATCGGATCGGGCGTAATCTCTCTTTCCGGAACAGCACGGGTTAGCAACAATGCCTGCTTTGGCACCTATGCAAACGGCGGCGGTATTTATGCTGCAGGCAGAGTTATTGTCGGAGAAAACGCTGTTGTTTCCAACAACTATGCTCAGGAGACCGGAGGTGGAATCTATGGCTTTGAGAAAGTGATTGTCCGCGGCTCAGGCCGTATTGCCAACAATAAAACAGACGGCAGCGGCGGTGGAATATTCAGTACTGCAAATGCAGGACTCATGCTCACCGACAATGGTATGATCGACAACAACTCCGCAGTGGAAGCAGGAGGCGGCGCATACGGTAGCGGTACCATTGCCGGCTATGCAACGGTAAAAAATAACCGTGCGGCTTATGGCGGAGGCATTGCGGCGTTTAATGATGCGCTTTTTCTTGAGGACTCAAGCTGGGTAAGCAGTAATACAGCCACCACCTATGGCGGAGGAATCTGGACCAATAACTGCGATATTTTCGGAACCGATCAATTCCATATTACTAACAATACCATCCCGGCAGTTACGGGAACCCTCAACTTCGGAGGCGCCATCTATAACGTGAATGGGAATATGACCCTGTATGGCGGCACGGTAACCGGCAATACTTCCCCTGTGGCGGCAATTTACAACAGCGCCGGCTCTCAGCCGATGAGCGTCACCATTAATGCCTGTCACATCTATAATCCCGCCGCAGGAGGCGTACGCATGCCCGAAGTATATAACAGCCCGGCATTGGACCCTACCGCACTTACGTTTACCTCGGGTTATGTATGGTGGGGATCAAATGACACAACAGGTCTTGTGAAGGACCGTCCGGGCACCTACTGTGGCCGAATGACCAATTACGCGACGATCAGCTGGCATCTGAACAAAGACGTTCCGATCACCCCTTCAATCAAAACCTTCAGAGTTCAGGCAACATTGGCAGGCAGCGACGGATCTTCTCTCGATACATTAAGCTACAGAAGCATCAGCGGCATATTTTCCGCGACCAAGGGCTCTTTCTCGGTTAACAATCCGGCGATCGACACGGACAATCATGTCTGGTCGCAATTCAGCGCTCCGTCAAAAAATGACACCACTATTATTACCGGAATTGTGGACGCTGATACATTCCATTCCTCCAAGATATACCTGATCGGACTGGATATCAGGGAAAATACACTTGCCGAAGCAATCAGTATATACCCCAACCCGGCCAGCGAAGTATTGTATCTCGAAAACAGTGTTCCGGGTTCGGTGATCACGGTTTTGGATATGAACGGACGCTGCATCATACGTCAGGCGACTTCTGCGGCCGGAACCACATCCGTAAATATCCAAAGTCTGCGTGCGGGCATGTACCTGCTTCAGGTTACTACCGATGACCGGACACAGGCGACAGCACGTTTCGTGAAACAATAAAATTTCGTCCATTTGTATAAAGCACTTGCAACTGCAGGTGCTTTTTTTGTTTGCGTCATCTTAAAATACAATGTTAAAAGACCAAATTCATCACTTTTTTTTCCCGCCAATCAGTAATTAAATCATTTTTGCAGCTCGTTTTAAACGACTTATAAAAATACAGGTCTGAAACGGATTGCACCCCACACTTTTTAGCACAATGAATTATTGCAACTTTTTACGACGATTTACATTCCTGTTACTCCTATTGCTGTCGATAGCAACGCTGCCGGTGATGGCACAAGGGTATAAAATCAGCGGAACATTTGTGGACAGTACAGACGGCCAGCCCGTTATGGGAGTCGCGCTGCAACTGCAGAAACCCGGAGATACCAGCACTTTCGGAATCAAAAGTGATGCGGACGGTTATTTTGAACTGAACAATGTCCCTTCCGGCAGTTATATGCTGAAAGGAACTTATGTCGGCTACCGCAATGTAAGCAGGCGCATTACAGTCACTGACAATACCGCACTCGGACAAATCAGCCTGCTCCGGGACGAAAAGGCACTGAAAACGGTTACCGTTGAAGGGACTGCCGTAAGAGCCGAACAAAACGGAGATACCACTGCCTTTAACGCGGCGGCGTTTAAAACCCATCCGGATGCAACTGCTGAAGACCTGCTGAACAAAATGCCAGGTGTGAGTACCGCTGACGGAACACTGAAAGTAAACGGAGAAGAAGTAAAAAAAGTATTTGTAGACGGGAAACCATTTTTTGGTGACGATCCGAATGCAGCCATCAAGAATCTCCCTTCGGAAATTGTAGATAAAATACAGGTGTTTGACAGAGCGAGCGACCAGGCCCAATTTACAGGGTTCGATGACGGGAATTCTGAAAAGACTATCAACATCAAAACGAAAAAAGGCCGCAACAACGGCGTATTCGGAAAGATAAGCGCAGGCGACGGCTTCGACACAAAAAATAACGACAACCGTTACACGGGCTCCTTAAATCTGAACTTTTTTAACGGCAACCGCCGTATCTCGCTTGTAGGCATGGCCAACAATATCAACCAGCAGAACTTCAGCACAGACGACCTGCTCGGTGTTACTTCTTCCTCATCCGGCGGCGGAACATTTGGCGGTGGCGGAAACCGAGGTGGTGGCGGAAACCGTGGCGGCGGACCCGGAGGCGGAGCTGCTTCAAACTTCCTGGTAAGTCAGCAGGGAGGGATTACCCAAACCCAGTCCGGAGGTATTAACTACACCGACAACTGGTCCAAATCGCTCGCTGTAACCGGCAGTTACTTCTTCAACCGCGCCGAAAACAATACGGAAACAGATCTGAGCCGAACCTATCTGCTGAAGAATCAGGACAGCAGCCTCGTTTATAACGAGCAATCGCGCACGCACAGCATTAATATCAATCACCGCATATCTGCGAGAGCTGAATGGACGATCGACAGCAACAATTCATTGTTCATCACACCTAAGGTGAGCTACCAGGACAATCAGACGGATAAGACATTGACAGGAAGCAACCTGATCAATAATTCTACCCGGGGAACCAGCTTACAGAATACTACCACGAATAAAAACTCGGGTATCAATTTTTCCAACTCGGTGTTTTATCGCCATAAATTTCACAAACAGGGCCGTACCATTTCCGCAAATCTCGATACACGTGTAAATACAAAAGACGGAGACGGAACTATCTATTCGAGTACGGACTATATAGATTCTGCCACAACGACTGATCAGGTTAATAATCAGACCACACTGGGAACAACCTGGGCCGGCAGCTTAAACTATACAGAACCCTTAAGCAAAAAGAGCCAGTTGCAGATCAACTACAACCCCTCGATCACACACAACGAATCTGAAAAGCTGAGCTTTGCCAAAGACGCTTCCGGCCAGTACACAATACCGGTAGACTCTGTCAGCAACAGCTTTAAAAATGATTATACCTACCATAAAGCGGGAATCGGCTATCGTTACAACAGTGATAAGTTCAACTTTAATTCCACGCTCAACGGCCAGATAGCAGACCTTCAGGGTTTACAAACCTACCCGCAAAACCAGGCGATCAACCGGACATTCCGGAATATCCTGCCACAGGCGATGATGAGCTACAAAATCTCCAAAACGGAGAACCTGCGTATCTTTTACAGAAGCAGCACAAACGCGCCTACCATAACGCAACTACAGAATGTCATCGACAACAGTAATACGCTGCAGCTGAAAACGGGTAACCCCAACCTGAAACAGGATTACACCAACTCTGTTTTCATGCACTATGGCAAAACAAGCCCCGGTAAAGGGAACGGGTTGTTTATTTTTGCGAACGCAACTTTTACCCGCGACTACATCGGCAACAGCACCAGCGTATCTCCCGAAGGCGTTCAGATCAGTATGCCTGTAAACCTGAACGGCATGGCGAAAATAAATGCATTCGGCAACTACAGTCTGCCCCTCAAAGCAGTGAAAAGCAATCTGAACCTGAGCACAGGAATAAGCTACACACAAACGCCTTCACTCATCAATGATGTGCTGAACAAAACAAAAAATTATGGATTGAACCTCGGCTTCGTGCTGGGCAGCAATATCAGTGAAAATGTAGACTTCACTATTTCCAGCAACGGCGCCTATACCATTGCGAATAGCAGCAGTCAGCCGCAATCCAACTACAATTACTATTCACAGACATCTTCGGCCAAGATCAACATCATTTTCCTGAAGCGCATGGTGTTCAACACGAATATCAATCATACGCTGTATACGGGGCTGGGAGAAGGTTATAACCAGAACTTCTTCCTGTGGAATGCATCATTGGGTTACAAGCTGCTTAAAGACAAATCCCTGCTTCTGGAAGTATATGCATTCGACATCCTGAACCAGAACAAAAGTATCAGCCGGACAGTAAACGACTATTATGTGGAAGACTCCAAAACGACAGTATTGCAACGCTATGCGATGCTGCGGCTGACATATACTATCCGCAAGTTCAAAGGAACGGCCAAAATGCCGGAAGAAGATAAAAGTCCTGAGGGCGAAATGCGTCGCAGGATATTCCAGAATGGTCCGCCTCCAGGAGCACCGCCACCTCCCGGTGGACCGGGTTTCTAGCTACGTAACAAAAGAGCGATTTACTTAAGTAAATCGCTCTTTTGGCTTTCTGTCTCCACTAAAAAACAAACACAGTATAAAGAGGCCCTTGGGACCGGATTTCTGCAACGTTTTTTTTGTAATGCTTTGCTTACAATTACAACACAAAGAAACGACCGATGTTGGCACCGGTCGTTACAATAAATGCTATAGTTGTTACAGAATAACCATCAGAGAAATTATACCTCTACCCAGACGATATCCGAAAACGCAACCTGTCCGTCACGACTTGTGAATACTTTCAGACGCGACCGTTTGAATTTCGTGAAGTATCGGCTTACGGACTGCTCTACCCTTTCGAGGTTACGATCCATCATCCAGTGACGACCGTCTTTCCGGTACACGATCACAAAAAGCCTGTTGGTTGCCATAAATTTGGGTCCGTGCAGGGATTCGTGGTATAAAAAACGAATGAGGTTTATCGGGTCTGCCTTTACCTGATCGTAGTCAAACGGACAGGCAGCCGGAAATGATGCTACTGTTACATCAAAAGGAATTTTACCTACCCAGATGTCGGCTATTCTCGGGCGATTAGGATCGGGTGTTACATATTTAAAACGCAACATCATTTCCAGTATCGCTTTTTTGAACAGGTAGCCGCGCCAGCGGTCCTGAACATATTCGCCAAAGGTTTCCTCTTCGCCGGCTTCCTGAATCTGGCGGCTCAGATCTTCAAATGTAGAAGACCGAAACAAAAAAGATGCTTTCTTATCCCAGCCCGGCTGCGGTCTGGTATTGTACTGCTTAAAAGGAGACACTTTCAACAGTTCCACTTGTATTTCTTCCAGGGTCATATTTCTTTGCTGTTTATTAGCAAATACATTCCACAATTATCGTCGACGGATATCCCCCGCAATTAATTACAGAACAAAATCGGCACAAGATACTTCAATCTGCGCAATCGGAATTTGCGATTCAAAACTATAATAAAGTAACTCGAATATCGAATATACATATAAATGCAAACAGTGGTTCCGGTCATATCAAAAAAATGACTGCACAACTGTGTCCTTCCGTGTTTGTATTGCCTAACGCTATAACGGGCCTGGCAGGAAGGTAGCTAGTGTTGTTATTTGTCAGGTGTGGCGTAGGTGTACGAAAAATTCCGGAACACTACAGGACGCTTAAACTCCGGCCCCATCGTATCGCCGGAGAGGTAATTCCATTCCGATCCGGAAGAAAGAGAACTGCAAAATGCAGCTTCCACGGATAATGCGCTCTGCAGATTAGGACCATTTTGTTGACGAAGCTCGAGGCGGGCTGAAATCTGGTCGCAGATACCTGCTCCGAGCGGTATGCGTAAACCATTTTTCAGCAAAGCCGAGCAAGGCCTTCCGGGAAGCAGACGACTTACCAGATCTAAGTTAATAACCCAGGAACGATGCGCGCGCACTAAAAAATCACAATCTGAAAAATGAGCCAGCAGAAATTTCAGGTTTTTGGATACGCGGATATGAGAACCGTCCAGCAGGCAGATTTCTGTGTAACTGCCAAATGCTTCCATCGTTACGATGTTCCCACCTGTAATAATAAGCGTACGGCCTCCACGTCGGAATGTAAAGAATTGTTTCATGTTAAACTACCTATGGATTAAAGATTAAGCCACCTTCTGCGTGGCATTACAATCACTTATTCCCTTTAACAGCAAATCTGATTCCATGCCATGGCTTTTCACACACTACGTTTGTAGGGATTATTTGCTGTAAATATCCATTTGCCTACTGCCTACCCATACTTTTTGGAATCAAAAAAATAAAAATGTAATATAAATAAAACACATGTCCGTATATGACTGATAAAGTATTTTCTACATACTTATCATTGGGCAATGAGCAGATTTTTCGCAAAAAAAGAACGTAGTAAGAGACACTACTTTTGTATTGGATTCTGTGCAAAAACTCCCATATAACAAATTATCACACTACTTTAGTCGGGAAATTCACCACCATCCATGTCTCACCCGTCCCGTTACCTCACACTACTAGTGTGCATATTGGCTTTATGCCATATTTCCTGCCGCAGGCAATACACCGTCGATGATTTCAGAACCGATAAACCCGACCTCGCCGCAGTTGACAGACTGCGGGATACATTCTACCTGATCAGCAATTCCGACCATCGTAAAGCAATCGGCTACTCAAAAAAAATCCTGGATATCGTAAGGCACTCATCGCGTGAAGACCTGGCTGCCGAAGCTTATAATGATTTAGCAGCATTATCCCGCATCACCCGGCAATTCGATGATTGCCGTCTCTATATCGACACATTATACCAGATTGCTGAAAAGACGCACTGCGACACCGTATTAAGAATGGCATATATGGTTTCCGGAGATTTGTACCGCGACCTGGATGAACTGGACTCTTCAGCAATATTCCTGGTAAAAGCGCTGAAAATACCCCAACCCTTAAATACACTTGACAAAAAGCGTCTGTATTCGGGACTGGCAAAAACAACTTCACTGCAAAAGAATTTCAAGCTTGCAATGCAGTATTACGAGCCGCTGATCAGGTACGCACGTGACACGCCTTCCCCTCCAGGCGTGAGTATTATGCTGAATGCATATGTTTATGCGCACACCATTGACTCGGATGCGCGCAGGTTTCTGTTTGAAGGGTTAGCAATGAGTTACAGGCAAAAAGACAGTACCCTGTTATGCGCCATATATTCGAACCTGTCAGATGACTTTCTGAAGAGAAATCAACCGGACTCTGCCGAAAAATATATCCGTATGGCTGTCAGCATCGGTGAAAAGCTGCAATTACCCAGGCACAGGACAGAAAAAGTATATCTCGAAATGTTGCTGATCCTCACCAGCAATAAAAAGTTTGACGAGGCTGCCACCCTGCTCCGGCGTGTGGAGCAAACTGTGGATACAGCCTTGCTCAGCGCGGAAGATAAATACGGACTTGCCTACATAAAATCCCAGATCTTTCAGTATAAACAACAGGACAGGAAGGCTATTGCCGCTCTGGAAGAAGCGTTGAAGTTTCAGGAAAAAGAGCTGAAGAATATCAATATAAGCGTCATTAACGATTACGAAAAAGAACTGAAAAAACTGGGCGCAGAAAGGACCATTACCCAACAGCATGCGC
Organism: Rurimicrobium arvi; assembly: GCF_039540495.1. NCBI lineage: Bacteria > Pseudomonadati > Bacteroidota > Chitinophagia > Chitinophagales > Chitinophagaceae > Rurimicrobium > Rurimicrobium arvi. Next base: position 926,387 of record NZ_BAABEZ010000022.1, read on the forward strand.
TTATATCAAAGCAACGCTCATCCAATATCCTGCTGCTGACTCTTCTGGCTGCCTCCCTGGCCGGAGCATTTTCACTCATCTATTTCCGGGTAAGAGAAAGAAAACTGGAGAAGCAAAAGCTGGAACAGATTCAAAAAGAAAAGGAACTGGAAAACCAGGAAAAACTGCTGAATGAACGGAAACGCATTTCGCGTGAGATGCACGATGACCTGGGATCGACACTTACTTCCACACTGATGGCAGTGCAACTGGTGCGTGAAGGCAATACTGACGACTGGACGCTTTCGATCATTGAGGAGTCGGCTAACAAACTGCACCTGCAGGTAAATGAAATCATCTGGAACCTGAACATCCAAAACGACACCCTGCGCAACCTCAGCAGCTTTATTATTTCGTTTGCAAAAAAATTCATCACAGAAGCAGGAATCGGTTTCAGGTGGGAGGAACATCTGGCTGAGCCGGAAAGGAAGATTGACGGGTATCAGCGCCGGAATATCTACCTATGTGCAAAAGAAGCGCTCAATAATCTTGTGAAACATGCTCAGGCAACCCAATGCATGCTGCGCGTGGAGGCTGATTCCCGGGCATTGCTGATAATCATCAGCGACAACGGCGTAGGAATACCGGCCCGGCCGGTATTCGCCGCCGACGAGCGGCCGCATTACGGTCTCGACAATCTGAAGCGTCGTATGGAGCAGATAGAGGGTTCCGTGGAATGGACAGAAACTACGGGCGGCGGTACAACCGTAACCATTTATTTCCCTTTTCAACAATAATCTTTACACTAAAACTAACAACAGGATGATTTCAGTATTTATAGTAGAGGACCGCGTAGAACAACAGATATACCTGCGCGCCATATTGGGAAGCGACCATAATTTTGAATTACTGGGCATCGCGAAGTACGGACATGAAGCGCAGAAGCAGATATTAAAGTATCAGCCGGATGTTGTTATGATTGATATAGGACTACCTGATATCAGCGGCATTGACGTGGTACGTAATATGAAGCCTCTTTGTGAAAACACCAAGTTTATGGTGCTTACTGTGCATGAAGAAGATGAAAATGTATTTGAGGCGCTGAAAGCAGGAGCGCAATCGTACATCGTGAAGAAGAGCAAGCCCTACCAGATACTGGACGGAATCAGAGAGTTGCACGCCGGAGAATCACCGATCAGCAGTTGCATCGCTGTAAAACTGCTGCAGTATTTTCCTTCTAAAATCCCGGAAGCGGAACAAAGCGCTGACGTAAACGTCACACCGAAAGAAAAAGATATTCTCGACCTGCTTGCAAAAGGCCATTCCTATCTGGAGATATCCTCGCTGTGCTATATCAGCGTAAAAACACTGAAATGGCATATACATAATATTTACAGAAAGTTGCACGCAAATAACAGAACAGAAGCGCTGAATAAATATTTCGGCCGATAAGCCAAAGCCGGTAAGCATAAAGGCGTCACCATGTGGTGACGCCTTTATCGTTATATAAATGTTTTGGAAGGGTTTATTTTGCCATTGCTTTATCCTTAAGATACTTTCTGATCTGTGATACATAATCGAAATAACCGGTTTGCATTTTAGCCCAGAATGTACCAAAGAATGCAACGAAAATTCCCAGGAACAGTAAAGCCAGTGTCTGCTCCTTGTAAATATAAAACGCGATTGCCCCGATCAGGATGAATACACAGAATATCATCAAAAGGTAAGGGCCTCCCTGATCGATTTTTCTAATCTTGTAGGAGACCCTTAGGTTTGTTTCTTTTCCGTCGTTCTTGAGATCAATGTGCGTAATGGGCAACGTTTTTAGATCTTTCTGATTTTCGGCGTGAGGAATAATCTTGATACAGTCATCACTTTCGTAAACTTCAAATTCCAGGTTATGTACTCTGAACATATCTCCCAGTATTGCTTTGCGAATTGCTTCTACTGAAGAAGAAGAGGTTAACCTGTAAGAACGTGCAAACAGCATAATAGGTTAATTTGAAAGGTGAAACAATAATTTTACAACATAAATATACTAATAAATCGTTTCACATATCTAAGTTGAAAAAATATTTTTACACACCTCTTAAACAACTACTAATGAAACACTTGCGTAAAATTAGATCATGACGGCTATCTAATTTGTTCGAAATATCTGTCGTTCAGTGACCGATAGTACGGTTTCAGAGAGGGAGGGATTGTACGGTATTGTTCTTTCAGCTGTCGGTTGTCTTCCAAATACTGCCTGAGCTCTGGTGGCACCGGGCGGCTTATTTCGTCCGGATTGCGCGAACTGCGTTTGGTATCTTCTTCCTGCTCACGCAACGACTGCTCCGTTTCCAGCATACGCGTCAGGATTTCCTGTTGACGGCGATAAAACTGTGCATCGAAATTACGGTTCACCAGATCAGACTCATTACGGTCCATTTGTTCCTGCAGTTCGCGGAGCTCCTTCGCTATTGAGGAATTGCCCTGGCTGTTCAAAAGCTGGTTGAGTTGGGACAGTTGTCTTCTCAGTGCAGATTGTTCCTGCGCGAGTTGTACAAGCTGTTGTGCATCTCCGTCTGAACCACCATTCTGCTGTGCGTTTGCCTGGCTCTGTCCCTGTGATTTTCCATCCGGCTTTTTACCTGAAGAAGATCCCTGCTGCGGTTGTTTCCCCGCTTCATTCATCTTTTTACCCAGACCCTGCTGTTTGCTGATGATGTCTTTCAGCTGCTTGCCTGCACCGGGTTTCGGATTAGACCCGCCGGGCTTGGAACAGGAACCGCTGCCACCGCCCTTGTTCTGATTTTGATTCTGCTGTTGCAGCAGATTGCTCAGTATCTCGTTCAGCATAAGTGCCAGGTTATTCGCATGTGTCATTACATACTGCTGACGCGTTGCCGCCTGCACTACGTTGCGCTGCTCGAGGCCGGATAGAGAGAGACGCATATTTTTCTCGAGTTCGTTTGTCTCCTTGTTGATGCTCGCTGAAAGCTTGAATAATTTTTTGCTGAGCGAGAAAAGACTGTCGCGTATGGTCAGGGAATTGGTATGCAGTACATTTTGTTTACGCACATTAGCAAGGTAAACCGCATCCCCGGTGTTAGTGGTACGTACGGAATTGATCAGCGCTTCCTGGTCGAATGACAGGCGAACGAGATTTGTGAGTATCTGCCGCACCGCCCGGATGTTCATTTCTATTTCCTCGGCATCCATTCCTGATGACTTTTTACGAAGCGATTCGGCCATTTCCTGCAGATTCTGTGCGGCTTTACTCTGCGATTGCTCCGACTGATTTTCCTGGTTCTGCTGAAGGCTCTTTTCACTTTGCTGCATTTGCTCTCCGGCCTGCTCTCCCTGTTGCTGTTCCTGCGATACATTCTGGCGCTGCTGGTCTTTTACCGACTCCAGTGCCTGCTTCATGTCTTTAAAATCCTGCTGCATCGCCTGCTGCAGTTCTTTCTTCAGTTCGGACTGCTGTTTAGACAGTTGCTCCGCGCTTTTCTGGCCTTTTGCAGTTTCCTGACGCAATGCAGATTGTTTGTTGGCAAGCTGCTCCATTTTATTGGCAAGGTCTTCCATTTTAATCTGCGCATCGAGCTTCTGCATCAACTGCTGCAAACGTTCCATGTCCATCGAGAACAACTTGTTCTCTTCCTGCATTTCCTGCAATTGCTGGAAATTCTGCGTATTGTTTTTATCCCGGTTGAGCCGCTCCATCATCTCCTGCAACTTTTTCATCTGCTCACTCAACTCTTTGTTCGCGAGTTGATCCAGTTGCTCTTTCACGGCTTCCTGTTTCTCCTTCAGATCATCGGACAGGTTCTTTTGTGCAGTCTGCCGCATTTGCTCATCCAGCCGCTTCTTCACCTGGTCCAGGTTAAGCTTCATCTGCTCCTGCAATCTGGATATTTCCTGCATGGCTTGCTTCTGCTGCCATTCGGAGCTCTCCTTATTCAGCAGCTTATTTTCCAGGGATTCCATCTGCTGCTGCATCTTATCATTCTGCCGGCTGCTGTTGCTGAGGCTCGCATTGATCTGTTTTGAGTTATTGTTGATAGCGGAATCCAGCTGATGATTGTCCAGCGCATTGTACGTGAACGTCTCGGTTCTTGATGATTTTGATCCATGTACGGCATCGTTATCCCATGCCTCCACGTAATATTCCAGGTGCTGGCCGGATGCAAGCGAAATGGTTTGTATATCGAAATAATGCTGGAACGACGTGGCGATACCGGAATTGCCTTTCAGCAGTTGCTGCTTTGCAGTGATCTCTTTACCATTCGCATCTGCAACCCGGTAGTGAAATACGATACGTGCAATACCGTAGTCGTCGCCCGCAGAGCCATTCAGCACAATCTGCGTTCCGCTTACGGAATCTGAGAAACGCTGCATCTGGATAACAGGCGCTTTATCAGGAATAACCTGGATACGGTAAGGCAAGCGCTCGGTAACTTTACTTTCTGCATTGAACAATTCAAGGGAGTAAGTGGTGTCGGCCAATATCCGCGCACTGGTTTCAAAATGCCCGTTCTTATCCTGCTGCATGCCCACCGGCGCCTGCATGCCCCAGACCACCGAAGCGGCATCTGCATGTTCGGTAGCAATATTCCACCGAACATTTGTACCCACCGGAATCACCATATCTCCCAGACCGTTTTTCTGTTCCGGCCTGCGACCTGTATATGCAGGATAGTCAAGCTGCAGCTGCATGCCCGACATCAGCGGGCGCTGTAACACCTTCAGCGTATAGGTACGCGAGTAATATCCGGCAGCGTAGAAACGGAAACTGACGTCTGAGGTACAGTTCCTGAATGTATAGCGGAAACGGTTTCCGGGTAGCGGCTCCATAGGCAGCTGTTCTCCGGCGGTTTCGACAGACACTGATGCGGGAAGCGAAGCCCCCTTCACCTCGATTTCGAGTACATAATCACTGTTGCGCAGCGCATGGAGGTCCGGATGTAACAGTACAAAATCAAAAGGTGCCGGCTTCACGAACTCCGTGGTCGGTCGTAATAAACGCTCAGAAGCATCGCGGAATATATCGGGTGCTGCAAATAACAATACCGTGCCGGTGAGCAGCAGCGGTATCAATACCGGCAAATAACGTCTGTTACGCCCCCAGTCTATAGCCCGAGATATCGGAACAACAGAAATAGAACGTACTTTCTGCCCCACGCTCGCCTCGATCAGCGCTGCACTTGCGCGCGGGTCTGACTGTTCTTTTAATTGCAGGATATTCAGGAGCTGGTCGCTGACCTCCGGAAAATGGCTGCCGATAATACGGGCGGCATCTTCGAACGACAATACCTTACCTATTCTGGCCATTCCCGCAAGCGGACGGATCACCCAAAATGACAAAGCGAGTAAAAAAGATCCTGTAAAGAATACGGCTATCCCGATTCGTATACCAACCGGCAGGTACAGGTAGAATTCTCCTACACTTACCACCAGAACAAACGCGATCAGACAGATCAGCAGTACAAGAATACCGCGCAGCAGCTGATTGGCGTAGTATTTACGCACAAAATCATCCAGACGCCGCAGCAGTTCCTCGTAACTGTTCATGATTAAAGGATAGGAAGGTATTGACTATGATTTCATATTCTGATACTGCAAAGGCACATCAAGATCCGCACCGTTACAGAGTTTCATCACCGCCTGAAGGTCGTCAATTTTCTTACCGGTGACGCGGATGGTATCATCCATAATCGCCGGCTGTACTTTCAGGCCTGAGTCCTTGATAAGCTTTACTATCTTTTTGGCGATATCTTTATCCAGTCCGTTCTTCACTTGGATCGTCTTGCGGATAAACTTACCGGAAGCGTTCGGCTCCTTACTGGCATCAAAGCATTTGGCCTCAAGGCCCTGACGCATCGCCTTGGTAAGCAGAACGTCTTCCACCTGCTGCAACTTCATATCACTGTCCACTTCCACGTTGATGGTAAAATCTTTTTTATTGAGTTCGATCATCACATGTGTACCCTTGAAATCGAAACGGTTTTCAATTTCCTTTTTAGCTACATTTACTGCGTTATCGAGGGTTTGAAGGTCTACTTTACTAACAATATCAAATGAAGGCATAACAAACGTACATCTTTTTAAAACGAAGAAAAATCTTACACGTGAAGTTAGATTTTTTTACTGAGAATTAAGTAGGTACAGGCTATTTTTAGCAGTGTGAAAGGGTTTGCGAATAGCCAAATAGCGTACCTTGCACCGAAATTAATCTAAGTATGCAGCGGGTTTTCACAGACAACTGGGGCAATATTGAGTACGGCGAAGCCTGGGACGCCCAGGAATTTCTGTTGAAAAAAAACCTGGATGTAAAAAGCCTGTGGTTTGGCAAGAGCGAGGAGGAAAAAGACAAAAGCGTGGACACCACCAACTATTTTCTTTTCTGTGAGCATCCCCATGTTTATACACTCGGCAAAAGCGGATTGATGGAAAATCTGCTATTGAACGACAACCGACTGAAGGAACTGGGCGTGAGCTTCTATAAAACAAACCGAGGGGGTGACATCACCTATCATGGTCCCGGCCAGGTAGTGGGTTATCCGATCCTTGATCTTGAAAAATTCTTTACCGACCTCGGACGTTACATGCGATCGCTTGAGGAAGTGATTATCCGGACTATCGGAGCATGGGGAATCAAAGGGGAACGCCTTCAGGGAGAACCCGGTGTATGGCTGGATGTGGGCATTAAAGGCAAGGAGCGTAAAATATGCGCGATGGGTGTGCGCTGCAGCCGTTGGGTAACCATGCACGGCTTCGCGCTGAATGTCAATACAAACATGCAGTATTTCAATTACATCGTCCCCTGCGGTATTGTTGACAAAGGCGTAACGTCAATGGAGCAGGAGCTGGGGCATAAAGTGGATATGGAAGAAGTTCGCAGCAAGATCAGCGGCCATTTTGAAGCAGTCTTCGGTGCAGAAATGGTCCGTCAGGAAATCCCTACCCTTGTTTAATAAATAGTGATATACCCTGTTTCGACTTTCTGTTTCGCTTTGTACAGATCGAAACGGTATACTCCTACTTTCTGAAAATTGCGCTTATCCAGAATGATGACCGGTTCCTCCACGCGTGGAACTTCTATCACTTTTTCTTCTTTGCTGTTGAAAAATTCGAGGCTGTATTTCCCGCCTTTCGCATCGGGAATCTCAATGCTCACGTGACCTGTAAACGGATTGGTAAATACATACTGAGACTTGATATACGTGTAAGCATTTACATTGTCGATATCAGGTATTTCGAGGCTGATAACAGGGGCTGCAGGTTTCACGGGCATGACCGGGACACCGCCGGAAGCTTTCGCGGAGCTGTCGATAAGAGGCTGCGTAGCGGGTTTAGGCTTAACAGTACTGGTGATCACGGATTTAGTATTTACTTTACCATTCACCGTATCCACGGTTACCTTCTTCACCTGTAGTTTGGAGGCAAGTATCTGTAACGAATCATTTGAGGGCAATACTGCGCTCTGCTTCACCTGGCTGCTGTCGATTTTCACTTTGATCCGGTTGGAAGTCCAGGAAAGATCAGAGCCGAAAATAATTTTGAGTCGATACCAGTTGTTTCCGGGTATCGGATGGCCATCGAGATAAAATTGCACACCCTTCTGCGTCTGCTTCACAAACCCAATTGTGGTATAGTTTACCGAACTGTCGGATGAGCGCTGTACGGCTATAGACTTGATCCCGTCGTACTGGCAATTCCATGTGATCACATTAATACCATTTTGTGTAACACAGGTAAGGTCAGGCAGCATGGGTTGTGCATAAACGGAACCGGCTACCAGCAGAAAAACGGAAACTATAACAGATCGGAGCAGTAGTCTATTGATCGGAAACATCCGCCAAACGTACAGCAAAAAAATGAGGCAGACAAACCAAAGAAACACTATTATGATCTGCCGGCATTTTACCCACACTCTTATATACTTCACCCCGCTTTAAAGCTTTTTTTGCAATCAATGACAAACAATTATCTTTATCGGCCATAACCATACATACGTACATGAGCTTATTTATTAAAAAGCCTTTGGACAAGATCATCGCTGACGCTGGCAGCGGAGAAACAAGTCTTAAGAAAACTCTCGGTTCCGGATCGCTGATCGCCCTTGGTATCGGCGCGATCATCGGAGCGGGACTATTTGTAAGTACCGCCACGGCAGCGGCTGAAAGTGCAGGACCTTCCGTCACTATCGGGTTTATTCTTTCTGCGATAGGTTGTGCCCTCGCTGGCCTGTGCTATGCTGAATTGTCTTCATCCATTCCTATTTCGGGCAGTGCTTATACCTATACATATGCGACAATGGGTGAATTGATGGCGTGGATCATCGGCTGGGACCTGGTGCTGGAATATGCAGTAGGCGCCGCAACGGTGGGCATTGCCTGGAGCGAATATCTGAACAACCTGCTGGTACAGGTTTTCCATATGCCACCTGTCCCTTACGAATGGTGTCACTCTCCTTTTGAGCACTCCCTTCCGGACGCCCTCGGAGCAGTTCAATATGGTGTCATGAATATACCTGCGCTCGGTATTGTAGCGTTACTGAGTCTGCTCCTGATCAAGGGAACCCAGGAATCAGCATTGGTGAACGGTATTATTGTAGTCACCAAAGTAAGCATTGTATTGCTGATCATCGCTCTGGGATGGCAGTTCATAAAGGAAGAGAACCATACTCCTTATATTCCGCCTGCAGGCACATTTACAGACCATATGGGCGTGCAGCACCATTTCGGAGGACTGATGGGCATCCTCGGAGCAGCGGGTACCGTATTCTTTGCGTTCATTGGCTTTGACGCCGTGAGTACCGCTGCCCAGGAAACCAAAAACCCTAAAAAGTCGATGCCTATCGGCATTCTCGGATCATTGGGTATCTGCACCGTTTTATACCTGTTGTTTGCGCATGTGCTTACCGGACTCGCGCCGGTGGAATTCTTCCGCACCAGCGGCAAAGAAGCGTCCGTTGTTGCAGCCATCAACACTTTCATGCCCGGCTATGAATGGCTGGGGAAACTGGTGACCGTAGCCATTCTCGCCGGTTTTTCCTCGGTAATCCTGGTAATGCTGCTCGGACAAAGCCGCGTATTTTTCTCTATGAGCAAAGACGGTCTGTTGCCCAATGTGTTCAGCGCAATACACCCGAAATTCAAAACACCTTATAAAGCCAACCTGATCATTCTGGTGATCGTAGGGTTGTTCGCCGCTTTCATCCCCGGAGAAGTGGTAGGCCATATGACTTCCATCGGTACGCTGTTCGCATTCATACTGGTTTGTGCTGCGGTAATCATACTCCGTAAGACCGATCCGGACCTTCCCCGTCAGTTCAAGACACCGCTGGTACCGTTCCTGCCCATTGTCGGCATTATCGTTTGCGGATTGATGATCTTCGGACTTGGTATGGAAAACTGGCTGCGTCTGATCATATGGCTCGCATTGGGCCTGGTGATCTATTTTTCCTATGGACGCAAGCACAGTAAACTCACGAATGTGAAGGATATCCTCCCGAAAGCGAGTGATTTTGAACAGCAGTAACCGGCAAAAACAGGATAGTAACGGCGGCAGGAAACAAAAACCTGCCGCCGTTTGATTTTCAGTACATTCCTTTATATTTGAGCTGTGCAATTTGTAAACCCGTTTTTCCTGCTGGCCGGGCTATCGCTCGCCATCCCGGTTTTCATCCACCTGTTCAATCTGCGCAGGTATAAAACGGTATTTTTCCCCCACAGTCGTTTTCTGAAGAACCTGCAACTGCAGTCCCAGAAACAATCCCAGTTGCGTCATAAGTGGCTTTTGCTGACGCGCCTGTTATTCCTGATGCTGCTGGTGCTGGCATTTGCACAACCCTTTTTTTCCGGCTCGAAAACAAAAAATGAATCGGCACTTACTGCCATTTATATCGACAATTCGCTCAGTATGTCTGCCGGAAAAAGCCAGCGCAACCTGCTCGACATTGCGCGGGAAAATGCAAAACATCTCGTAAACACCCACAAAGGGTCTTTCCTGATATTCAGCAACGACGCTCCCGCTTCTTATGAACCGGTAGGCGTACAGGCTGCACTGGATGCGATCGAACGGATCAGGCTCTCGCCTTCATTCCGCACCCCGGAGCATACGCTGCAGATGATACAGGGGCTTTGCCAGGATAAAGGTGCCGTGGAGTTGTATTATCTTTCCGACTTTCAGCAGAACATCTTCCGTACGGACGCGGCGGCACAACTGTCTGCGGATATCCACTTCAACGGAGTACAGATTCAGGGTAAACCGGATAAAAGCAATGTGTATATAGACACTGCCTTCCTGGAATATCCCTCCCTGCAAACAGGGAAACAGAACCGGCTGATTGTGCGCACGCGTTACTCCGGCGCCCGCCCCGAAGAAAAAAATGTATTGCAGCTTTGGGTGGATGGCACCGTAAAAAGCGCAGCGACAGTTGATTTCGGAGACCAGAAAGAACGATTTGACACGCTTTCTTTTGAAACGAACCGGAACGGATGGCAACGTATCAGCCTGTCTGTTAATGATCTCTCCGTTCATTTTGACGACACACTGCTGATTGCCGCGAAAAGCGCTTCAGACCTATCGATCCTGCTCGTGCAGGAGGCGCCCAATGTATTTCTGAATGCCGCATTGCGCTCGTATTCCGGTTTTAAAGTTACCGAAGCGGTATCCGGCAATTTACCTGAAGACCTTACACGCTTCAACCTGATCTTATTCGGGGGACTCAAAACGACGAATGCTGCACAGGCCCAAAAGCTGTCACAGGCGCTGAACGACGGCGTGAACGTATGTATTTTCCCCGCTGCGGATATGGATCTGACCGGCGTGAACAACACTGTAGGCGCTTTCAGCAACATTACATTCGGGACGCCCGACACCAGCGCACAGATGGTTTCCGATCTGCAGACCGGACACCAGATGGTAAAGGATTTGTTTGAGCGTATCCCGGAAAACATACAGTTACCTTATGTACGGATGCATTACCCGGTGAAAGCTTCGATCAACAGCAATCAGCAAAACCTGCTGAGTTTCCGGAACGGTGATCCTTTCTTTTCGGTGTACGACGTGGGAAATGCGCACCTGTACGTGTGCTCGAGCCCGGCGGATCCTGCATTCAGCAATTTTCAGGACAGTTACTTTTTTGTACCGTTTCTCTACCAGATGGCCAGTTTGTCGCAGACCGGTGACGTATATTCTGTATGCGCGGGGCAGCAGCAGGCGGTATTTATTCCAAGGCCCAACGGAGATGCCCGCACTATGTTCCATATCCTCGGCGCAGGCACCGACCTTATCCCCCCTCAAAAAGCCGATGGGAAAGGAGTATGGGTAGATGCTGCAGGCAACCTGACACAAACGGGTTTCTATACGCTGGCGACCAATGCCGGAGACACTGCGCTGATCGGCGTCAATAACAACCGGGCCGAAAGTGAACTTGATTGCTGGTCGCTGAGCGCACTCAGATCTTCCTGGAGCCGGAAGGGAGATTCCTGGCAGCAGGCAGATGCCGAAAATAAAGCGGTAAAAAGCAGCGAACTATCTTCTTTCCCGCTGTGGAAACTTTGTAGTATTTTAGCGCTCGGAATGCTGCTGCTGGAAGTGTACCTGCTCAGCAAAAACCACTTCAAAAAGAATACGACCACAACTTAATACTATGGCAATATTGATTCGCGGCGCGCAAGTAATCGACGGCTCTTCATCTTACCATTTAAAAACCGTTGATATTCTTGTTGATAAAGGGCGAATTACGGAGATCGGCAAATCTCTCAGGACCACTGCAAAAAAAACAATTGAAGCAAAAGGATTGTGTGTAAGCCCGGGATGGGTGGACATTTTTGCAGACTACTGCGAACCGGGTTACGAGCACAAAGAAACAATACAAAGCGGACTCAGAGCAGCGGCGGCAGGCGGTTTCACGGAAGTATTCGTTGCCCCGGACACAGAGCCGGCCATGAGTACTAAAGCGCAGGTGAAATTTGTATCAGGACAGGCCGAAGGCAATATTGTCCGTATACATCCTATCGGATCTGTCTCCCATAATAAAGAAGGTAAAAGTCTGGCCGAGATGCTCGACATGCAGTCCGCAGGGGCAGTTGCTTTCAGCGACGGATGGAAACCCGTGCAGCAAACCAACCTGATGCTTAAGGCCCTGGAATATGTAAAATCATTTGATGGCACGCTGATCCAGATCCCCCAGGATGCTTCGCTCGCGGCCGGCGGACTGATGCATGAGGGCCCTGAAAGCACACGTCTGGGCATGCCCGGCATACCCGCGATTGCAGAAACAATCGCACTTCATAAAGACATAGAACTGCTGCGCTATACGGGCTCCAGGCTGCATGTCACCGGTATTTCCTCCGCTGAATCGGTGGATATGATCCGTAAAGCAAAAAAAGAGGGACTGAATATCAGCTGTTCCGTTACACCTTATCACCTCGTATTGAATGATGAGATCATGCGCAGTTACGACGCTGCGTATAAGGTAACCCCGCCCATCCGCAGCGAGCAGGACCGTAAAGCGCTGGTAAAAGGATTGAAGGACGGAACAATCGATTGCATTGCATCGCATCACCATCCGCAGGACTGGGACGCAAAAACAAAAGAATTCGATTATGCAGCTTCCGGAATGAACCTGCAGGAGTCTGTTTTCCCGGTAATATGGAATACCTTATCGGAGCAGGTATCTGCAGAACGCATTGCAGATGCGCTTGGTGCCAGAGCAAGGGTATTGTTCGGACTGGAACCGGCATCGATCGAAAAGAATCATCCTGTGAACCTGACCTTGTTCAGCACCGGCATGGAAACACTAACAGAGCGTCCGGTTTCCAGGTCGGCCAATAATCCGTTTATCGGACAGAGGCTGAACGGATCCGTAATAGGAATTATGCGCGGCGAACAGATTTCACTCACCCACAAAAAATAACCAATATGTCATCAACGGCTTTTGAAGAAAACAACAGCGTTTATCCCGAGGTCAGCAAAAATGCGATCGGTATCCGTTACGGACTGATGGCGGGCTTCGTGACGATGTTTCTTACGACCATCAATTACCTGTATGTGCTGAAAGCGAACTATATCGCATTTATCGCTACGAATATCCTGGTAATTGCGGCTATAGCACCCATCACCTTTTATGTGATTGCGATCAGAAGACAACGCAGTTTGCTGGGAGGCTATATCAATATTAAGGAGGCGTTCAGGGTTGTTTTTCTTGTGGTGCTGATTTCTTCAATAATGAGTACCGTTTACGGATTGATCTACAACAAGTGGATTGACCCGGAGTGTGTGGAGCGTATGAAAACCGCCACCTATGAGTTTATGGCCGGAGTAAAAGTTCCCGAAGCTACAATCAATGAAAAGATGGCGGAGTTTGATGAGAGTCTTGCTAAAAGTACACAGCCGGGCAGACTGGCCTTCAGTGTGGCCTCTATGATTGTACTGCAAAGTATTCTGGGCTTTATCGTCTCGATGATCACCAAAAAAGAGCGCCCTGCCGCATCATTCAATTAAACCTGAGCCCTGTATATGTCGCTTGACCTTTCTATAGTAGTTCCTCTGTATAACGAGGAAGAATCTTTACCGGAGCTGATGTCGTGGATACATAAAGTATGTACGGAACATCAGTATGCCTATGAAGTCATTATGGTGGATGATGGCAGTAAAGACAGCAGCTGGGAAGTGGTTCAGGAATTATCCCGGCAATACCCTGCGCTGAAAGGCATCAAATTCCAGCGCAATTATGGCAAAAGCGCCGCGCTCAATGAGGGCTTCAAAGCATCATCAGGCAAGGTGGTCATTACAATGGACGCAGACCTGCAGGACAGCCCCGATGAGATTCCGGAACTCGTGCAGATGATCCGGAGCGATGAATATGATCTTGTGAGCGGATGGAAAAAAGTGCGCTACGATAATGCCATTACAAAAAATCTGCCTTCCAAACTATATAATGGAGTGAACCGGCTCGTGTCCGGAATACAGCTCCACGATATGAACTGCGGGCTCAAGGCTTACCGCCGCAAAGTTGTCAAAAGCATTGAGGTATACGGCGAAATGCATCGTTTTATACCGGTGATCGCAAAACAGGCAGGCTTCCCGCGCATAGGAGAAAAAGTGGTGCAGCATCGCCCCCGTAAATATGGCGTATCCAAATTCGGATGGGAACGTTTCATCAACGGTTTCCTGGATCTGCTTTCCATCCAGTTTATCAGCCGCTTCGGCAAAAAACCGATGCACTTCTTCGGATTCTGGGGCACAGCTGCATTCCTGGTGGGATTCCTTATCACACTTTATCTGATCGCTTCGAAATTTTTCTTTGAGGGAAGCCTGATCAATAAGCCTGCATTTTATATAGCGCTCACCACAATGGTGCTCGGAACACAGTTCTTTCTTACGGGCTTCATCGCCGAGCTGGTGTCCCGTAGCTCTTCAGACAGGAATCAATACCTTGTGGAAGAAACACTGAGATTAAAGCATCAACCGCAAACCGGAGAAAATCATTAATTTAGCTGAATAATCATATCGCAATGAAGGCTTGGAAGATACTGACAGGATTGGGTGCGGCCGCATTTTTCTTTGCTGCCTGCTGTAGTAAGAAGGGAGCATGCCCTGCCATTGAGTTCAATACGATTGAGCTCTACAACTTCCGCTCCGCAGACGTGAATGATAGTGTCACTTTGCTGGTGTACGAAGGCCAGACCAGCTTTACCAAACTTAAAGACTCTTCTTTTGTAAAAGTGGAGCCGACCAGCGACACGAATATTTTCCGCATCAACACCGGCAGCATGAGTGTCAACAACGACTACTTACTCCGCGTGATTCGCCTCGGGAAAACTTATAAGATCACCAGCTTTACCGGCAATAAAATCACCTGCGGGAAATGCTTTCTCCGCAACAACAACCAATACGGTTATGAGCTGAGTGGTTACACGGTGAATGGCCGGTACTTCAACTATGATGCCGCTATCGACATCATGAAATAACCCACGGGAAAAACTGCTTTTCAACACTGCTGTATGCTCTCGCAACTTTCGATTTCCAATTACGCTATTATTGAGCAACTGACGATCCGGCCCGGAGCAAACCTGAATATTGTGACGGGGGAAACGGGTGCCGGTAAAAGTATCATTCTCGGTGCATTATCCCTGATCCTCGGAGAACGTGCCGACACCTCAGTACTGATTAATAAAGAACAGAAATGTGTGGTGGAAGCGACTTTCGAGACAGAGGGCAACGATGCTTTTACTGCTGCGCTCGGCCAGCACGAACTGGATCAGGAACACCCATGCATCATCCGGAGGGAGATCAGCAGCTCCGGAAAATCCCGCGCTTTTATCAATGACACACCTGTTACTTTAAGCGTACTGCATGAACTTACCGCGCTGCTTGTAGACCTGCACCAGCAGTTCGACAACCACAGCATAGAAGATGAAGATTTCCAGGTTTCGGTGCTGGATACAACAGCCGGAAACAAAGAGCTGTATACGGCCTATAAAGATCAGTTTCTCCGTTATCAGTCGCTGCAAAAATCCCTGAACGAAAAAAAAGCACTGCAGGACAACTGGCAAAAAGAGGCAGACTACAAGCAATTCCTGTTTGACGAACTCGAACAGGCATCATTCAAACCTGGCGAAATAGAAGACGCAGAACAACAGATCAAACGACTCGCATCAGCAGAAAAAATATTGGGTGTATTGCAACAGGCCCGCTATCTGCTGGACGAAGGGGAACAGCCCATTGCAACTGAATTGCGCCGGCAGGCGCAGCAACTGCAAAGCGTCACAGATCTGATGCCGGAAATCGCACCCCTGTTTGAAAGGCTGCAATCGTCTTACGCCGAAATCAAAGACATCGCAAACGAATTAGGCTCCCTGGAAGACAAAGTGAGCCTGAACCCGGAACAGATGGCCTTGTTGCAGGAACGATTCGACCTGGGCGTGCGTCTGCAGAAAAAGCATGCCGTACCGGACACTGAAGGACTTTTGCGCATATGGTCGGACTTGGCCGAAGAACTCAAAGGCACGCTGAACCTGCAGGAAGAAATAGCCACACTGGAAACCGCGCTGAATAAAGCGGCCGTCCAGCTACAGAATACCGGCGAACAGCTGAGTAAAGCGCGCAAAAAAGCAGCACCGGATCTCGGAGCTCAGATCACACGGATGCTGGCTGACGTGGGTATGCCCAATGCCGTATTTTCCATACAGGTGGCTCCTGCTGCCAAACCCGGCATATACGGACTGGACCAGGTCGCATTTTTGCTCGATGCAAACAAGAGCGGCAATTTCCAACCCGTTGGCAAAGCAGCGTCCGGTGGCGAAAAAAGCCGTATTGCGCTCTGCATCAAAACGCTTATCGCTCAGGCGATCCACCTCCCCACCCTTATTTTTGACGAGGTGGATACCGGCATATCGGGCGAAGCGGCCCGTAAAGTCGGTGGCCTGCTGCATGAGCTTGCGCGGTTCCGGCAGGTGATCTGCATCACTCATCAGCCGCAGGTTGCTGCCAGAGGGGCAACCAACTTCTACGTGTATAAGGAAGCATCCGGATCAGGCAAGATCAATACCAACGTAAGGATCTTAAATCCGGAAGAAAAAGTGCTGGCGATTGCACGCATGATCGGAGGAGAACAGCCGAGCGAGGCCGCCATTTCCAATGCGCGCGAACTGATTACCGAATAGCTATTTCAATCGTTCCGATTCTTTTATGGAGTAAAATGCGTTGGCCTGCGTAAGACAGGTCATCGTAAGATCGTTGATGCACACATGGGCGGGAAGACTTGCGCAATAAAACACTGCGCTTGCAATATCCTCCGCCTGCAAAGGCCGCACATCTTCATATACTTTCGACGCCTTCTCTGCATCACCATCAAAACGGACAACAGAAAATTCCGTTTCGGCCATACCGGGATTAATGGCAGTTACCTTTATCCCATATGGCAGCAGGTCGATGCGCATGGATTGAGACAATGCGTCCACCGCGAATTTTGTAGCACAGTAAACATTCCCGTTGCGGTAAGCGAGTTTACCTGCGGTTGATCCGATATTGAAAATATGTCCGCATCGTTGTTCCCGCATCATCGGAGCTATCTGGCGCGTAACATACAGCAATCCCTTCAGGTTGGTATCGATCATGCGCTCCCAATGATCCACATTTCCTTCATCTATAGGAGCCATACCGGCAGCAAGTCCGGCATTATTTACCAGGATATCAATCTTATCCACCTGTTGTTTCAGCGCCCCTATGGCTTTATCCACCGCATCACGATCGCGCACATCAAAGCACAGGGTGATCACCTTAACACCGTACTGCTGCTCCCATGCCGCTTTCAGCTCCTGAAGCCGTTCTTCCCGGCGACCGGAGATGATCAGGTCGTATTGATGTGCTGCAAACAATCGTGCTATGGCTTTTCCAAAACCGGAGGTGGCTCCTGTAACAAAGATGTTTCGTTTCATGGCGGCAAAGTACAAACATTTTAAGATTCGCGCTCCACGGTGTATTGCGACTGCCAGCGTTTCATATCGCGTTTAAACGCATTGAGCTCTACAGCAAGCTTGTCCAGATATATTTGCTGCTCTGCGTTTACCGGGATCAGACTGATGCGGTCGTCCTCTATTTCCACCGGCCGCTTGTCCGGCTCCACGCTGATATGGAGCTCTGCCAGCTGGGCAAGTATCTCCGAAAACAATTCCCGGCATTCGGCAATGCGCATACGGGGTTCGGCAAATGCAGCCACACTCATTTTTCCGGGAACAGTATCCGCCTCCAGGTGGTAGTTATTCAGTTCCCGGATCACGCGTATGCAGTGTGAGATGATCTGGTAATGCACCGTAAAGTCTTTGTCCTTACTTGTAGGTTCGGCGAGATACCTGTTAAAGGAATCGAAAGCATTACTGTTGGCCGATTCTGCAAGACGCCGGTAGTGCGTCCACTGGTGCAGTGAACTGAAATTATTCGGCTGAAAAGTGAACAGGAAATAATTGAACGAGGCATTGATCGCTTCTGCTATATGACGCGGCAGCCAGTCCTTATCCCAGGTAGGCAGCAATGCGAATTCGCCGATTACCGCCAGCGCAGCACCCCCGATGGTGCATAGGGCGCGTGTGAGGATCACTGAATTGTCGAGACTGTTCTCCACAGCAAACAGGGCAACCAGGAAAATACTGATAAAAAATGTGGCAAGGCTGTATTGCTTACGGAGAAAATAGACCATTAACACCGGACTCGTCATCAGCAATATTTCTTTCATATGAAACTCAGCTGGCAGTGCGAGCAACAAACCTCCGGCGACCACTCCGCTGATGGTACCGAGAATACGGTCCAATGCCTTTTTCAGCGTCGCCCCGAAATAGGGCTGCACCACAATCATAACGGTAAACGGCAGCCAGTAGCCGTGATCGATCTCAAAATATTTGTCGATGAACAGCGCCAGGGTGGCTACCAGTGCCGTACGGATCGCATAACGGAATGAATGTGTATTGATATTTGCCAGTCGCCTGATACTGTCCATCCAGTGACGATGGTGCAGTATCAACAGGGTTTTCATCAGCGAATACGAACGGTATACTTTAGGGTCGCCATCCACGGCTTTGATGTGACTGATCGCTTCGTCTATCAGCCGGATGATCCTTCCGGTATAGTGCAATACATATTTCACCGATCGTTGCTCTTCTTCAGGAACCGTGCTCTCCCGCACGAGGTCGATCATGTTCTGCAGCCGTATCATACGGGAGCGCAGCAACACTTCCTCCTCCGGTTTCGGGGCCACAGTATACACCGTCATGCGTTCGCAGATAACCGCTATCGACTTCAGAATGGCATGTATCGATTGCCGCACTTCCCCCGGTAAAGCGGACATCTTCACACCTTCCAGCTGCTGCGCTATTGCCATCAGCGTGGCACCGGTGAGGTAGGCATTTTTACGCAGCTTGGCCATTTCATGCGCCTGTACACTTTCATGATTCGGATGATAGGCTCGTTTATCGTACAGCTGTAATGAGGAATCGATACTGCTGTTGATCTCTTTTTGCTTCAGATATATTTCTCGCAGCCCTGCTTTAGAGGTTTTGCCATCCCATCCCATATCAATGGTTGCGGCAAGTCCTGCCGTGGATTTCCAGATAAACGCGATTGATCTTTTGAAAGGTGTCTGCTCGGAAATAAACAGGCTGGCCACCACACCGACAAAAAGCGACCACAATCCTCCTATCCCGATGTAAAACGAACGCTCCCATATCGCACTCATTTCCTGCAGCGGATATGCATTAGCGATAATGAACATCACATACACCGTAAGCGACAGACCACTACCCCGCTCCCCGAGGTTTTTAAACAGGGAAGCGATGAATACCACCACCATCATGCACAGCAGACTCAAAGGCAGGCTTCCGGCAGTAAGCGACCCTGCGAAACCGAACAAAAGGGCCAGGAAAGCGCCTCCCAGCAACAAGCGCGTGCGCTGCGCAAAGGAACCTTTCAATTCAACCCAACCGATACTTTCCGCCGATACGATAATCCACATGGAGTGTTCGGGATGCCCGGATAAAATACCGTAGATCAACGGAGCCACCACGGCAATCGTCATGCGAATACCCCAGGAAAGCATAGGCTCATAACGCTCGCTTTCCACGAGACGACCCAGCACTTTATATATCGACAGCGGCTTGATAGGCGACGGCTTTATGCAAAAATAAAAATCCCCCGGAGAAAGCCTCGCGGGGGATCTTTTTTAATGAACTTTTACACATTATTTTTTAGCCACCACATGCATCTGGATATTTACGGTAGGGCTGATAAATTTATCCTTCAGCGATTTGTCATTACCGTAGCTCAGTCCCCATTGGGTACGATCGATATTGAAATTTGCATCCGCAGTGACCTGACCCGCACTCATCATCACTTTAGCAGGGAAGCTCACACTCTTGGATACACCCTTCATTGTGAGGTTACCGGTGATCGTGTGGGTAGCATCTTTCATCACCAGATCTTTAACAGATGTGTCTACGCCGGCAGTTACCGAAGTGATCTCAAAATCCGCAGTAGGATATTTAGCCACATCGAAGAAATCGGGGCTCATCAGGTGACCGGTAAGCTTCGCGTTACCCGTGCTGTCCTGATCATCGGTTCGGAGCGTATTCAGATCCATTACAATCTTTCCGCTTTTGATCATGTCCGCATCCACGGAAACAGATCCTTCTTTCACGCCGATAATGCCGTGGTGCTTTCCTACGGGCTTGGTGCCGACAAATTCAACGCGGGATTCACCCAGATCTACCATATAGGCAGCATTTACGTTGGAATCAGCCATTGGTACGGCCTGCGCTTCTCCTGTAGCAGCATTGTCTGCTTTAGGTGCGTCCTGACAGGATGCAAGCAACATGCCTGCGGCAGCGAATGTCAATAATGTTTTTTTCATAAGTTAGTATGTTCTTGGTTTGAACCGTAAAGATAAGGCACGGACACGAAACATATATAATATGGTTACATTAATGGAACCATGCCGGAAAAAAAACCAAAAACCACGTTGTTGCGTACATGAAGGTATACTAAAACGCTAAACCTATGTATACTGCAAAACTAGCCCATCTCACACAGCTGATTTCCATGCCCGGCGGCTCTGAAATGCTGGTCATCCTGCTCGTTGTCCTTGTCCTTTTCGGGGGCAGGAAAATACCGGAACTCGCCCGCGGACTTGGTCGCGGAGTGAAAGAATTCAAAGATGCCAAAGACGGCGCCGCCGGCAATACGGATCAAAGAGGCGAAACTGAATAGCTAAAACGGACTGTCATGAGCATAATCAGCAGTTTCACCCGTTGGAAAGATCCATCCGGAGCAATGTCGCTTACGGATCACATTGAGTCGCTCAGATGGCATATCGTACGCGCACTTTGTGTGGTGTTGTTAGCGGCAGGATGGTGTTTCTTTCATATAGAATGGATATTCACGCATATATTACTGGCCCCGGCTAACCCGGATTTTATCTCCTACCGGATGTTCTGCCGCCTGGGCAAAATACTGCATACGGATGCCCTCTGCATGCAGTCTGCAACAATCAGCTTTCAGAACACGGAACTCTCCGGACAATTCATGATGAGCTTCTCTGCTTCGCTGGTGGCGGGCATTATTATCGCGTCTCCCTACATCCTGTGGGAGTTGTGGCGCTTCGTTAAACCCGCACTGACCGAGAAGGAGATTCAGCGTACCGGAGGCATCGTTTTCTGGATGGCCGCTTTATTCGTTGCCGGTACATTGTTTGCCTATTTTATCATTGTACCATTCACGATCAATTTCTTTGCGGGCTACCAACTCAGTCCTCAATTCCAGAACATTATTACCATATACAATTATTATGACACACTGAATGATCTGGTGTTGGGTATGGGACTCGTTTTCGAACTACCCGTGCTTGTCTATTTCCTCTCACGTCTTTCTATACTCACCCCGGAACTGATGCGCCGTTATTACAGGTTCGCAGTACTGATCATTTTTGTGCTGGCGGCAGTCGTTACTCCTCCCGACTGGCTCAGCATCTGGCTTGTGGCTATACCACTCGCAGGATTGTATCATGTAAGCATCTGGATCAGCGCAGCAGTACATCGCGTTAAAAACAAATAAACCATTACTGGTTTCCAGGGCCCGGTTCTTTCAAGAGCCGGGCCTTTTCGTGCAGCAATGCACAAACGAAATACAAGCATTCTAGGTGACGGAGGCTTCACGCTGCTATCGAATACAGAGATACGCATACCTGTTAGACATCGAACAGTATCTGTACAACTTACCATAAAAAAAGACCGGTTCTTTCAAGAGCCAGCCTTTTCCTGCAGCAATGCACAACGAAATACACGCGTTCCTGGTGGCGGAAGCTTCACGCAGATACCGAATACAGAGACACGCGTACCTGTTAAACACGCGGTACGTTATCGACGCAACTTGCTGTAAACAAAAAATCCCGGCTCTTGAAAGAGTCGGGATTTGTACCAATTGTACACTAAAACTAAAACCAATAACTACACAATAAATGGATCGACAATGGCCAGCACCTGGTCTTTACTCAGCGCTTCGTCGAATGCTTCAGAAGCGGCGTCGCTGCTGATGCTCATGCCATTGATATTTACGATCTGCACACCCGCCTGAGTTGTGACCTCTTCTCCGTTATAGATAGGTTGCACAGCGGAAGAAGCGATGCCGGAATTATTACCGGTGATCCAGGGCTTCACATCACCGAACCCGTTTGCTTTACGCATCTGACGGATATGAGAAGCGTGTCTTGCTTCAACGGAATGTATCTGTAATGCAGCGGTAAGTACGGCGTTGCTGGAGATCAGGTTACCTGCCTGACCTTTGTAGGCACGCACACCTGTATCCTCAAATGCCTGCGCAACGGCAAGAAAGGTCGCGTAATCCGAAAACACGCCCGGGAAAGTTCCTCCGGCAGTAAAGTCGAATGTAGGCTCGGAAACGGGAGTTTCTCCCATGCTGCTGATAGCAGTCTTCAGGAACGAAACGTGTGCGGTCTCATGACCGGCGATGGTTTTGATTGCATTGAATGCCGCTGTTGTAGGAAACAGAGATGCATTCAACGTAGCTGTGTTGTAGAAACGCGCCTCAAGATATTCCAGCGTAAGCGCAAAATTGAGCACATCGCCGATAGCTGAAGTGGACTTACCGTATGCCTTTTTGAACATGGAGCCTAAAGCCATTGGCAAGGCAGCTACTGCAACCTTCGTGCCGAAATGTTTGAATATGTCGCGGCGACCGGATGTCTTTTCGAAAACCTCCGGATCTACTTTGCCTATCTGATTTAAAATATTACCGAAATTCATTGGACAAATTTTTAAGAGGTGGGTAAATTGTTTGCAGTGATTTTAGATTTCAGGAAGCCGGAAGCGATTGACAGCACCTCAGACGGCATTTTAGACATATCCAGTCCATTCGCATCGATAGCAGTTGCATCTGCAAATGAGCCATTGGAAATCATGTCGCGGATGTAAGCTGCATGGCGCGCTTCTACTGAAACGATCTTACCGGCCAGCAGCAGGTAATCGGCACTGACAATGAGCTGACCTGCTCCGTTGTAAGCAGATACGCCCAGGTCTTCAAACGCCTTTGCAGTACCCAATACGCTGTCCCTGCTGGTAAAATCGATTTTCGAGAAATCCACTTCAAGTCCGGGAATTGCTTTGGAACCCAATGCATTCTTAAAAAATTCGCGGTGTGCGATCTCGTGATCACGGATCTCCGCCAGGCGGCTTTTTTCATCAGCAGTGGCTCCGCTGTAAAATGAGGAGACAACTTTGGTATAGAAGGCTGCCTCCAGCTGCTCGAGCGCGTAAGCGTAGTTAAGGATACCTACGTCTCCGCTTCCGAGATCGATAGAGGTGTCCGTAACCATAGGTGCATCATCTTTCTTGCAGGAAGCAATGGTGGAGGCCGCAAGCACTCCGATGCCCGCCAGTGTGAAGAAGCGCCGGCGCGAAACCGGTTGCACAATAGAAGATTGTGCCGTTGTTGTTTCTTTTTCTGGTTTCATAAAGTAGGTTTTTGTTTTTTGAAAAAGTGTTTATCAATTCAGGTACGAGAAAAAAGAAAGAACGGTTTTACAATCTCCCTAAAGAAATTTCCGATTTGCAGCCCTGCGTGCAGGAAATGCCTGAAGCGACTGTTTATTTTCACAAAATCTAACAAATAGATATGCCATTCTTTTGTAACATTGTGCGGCATGAAAGGAAAAAACCTGTTTAAAAAATTACGCTACCGGTTGCAGTATTTACCGTTTACACGCAATACGCTCATTGCGGTAATAGTTACGTACTCCGGCATACGACTGTTGCAGGCGCCATCAGTAAAAGAGCAGCCGGAAAATGCCACGCTTCCTTTTATACGGATTATGTCTGCTTATGCAGGATGGGTATTGCTGGCATTCGTCGGGCTCTCGCTGATCAGCACGCTGGGCAGCTGGTTATATTTCCTGTGGTTGTACCGGAACGGCAGATCAAAACTGGAAATAACCGTATCCGGCGACACCCGCAAAAAAGGCACGTTCCTGAATGCACGCCTGCCCAAAGCCTGGAAACCTTTACTGGGCTATATAAAGGGAAGGTTGTATTATGACGACCTGCAACTGACGGATAAGTTCAGTATGCAGTCTTCAGAACGCAAAAAGAATTCATTGCTCAGAGCTGCGGTAACCGGTAAAAACAGGCTGCAATTGCCCGACATTAAAGAATACCAGTTAAAAGGCGGCATTCTGTTTTTTGAAGACATCCTGCAATTAATCTCCCTGCCGGTCGCCCAACCCTTGTCCGGTTCTTTTTACCAGGCACCCACTCAGCTGGAACTGCCGGAAGAAAACATCAATCCCAAGAAAACGGACACACTGGATGTGCGTATCGACGAGCTACGTAAAGTGGAAGGGGAATACCTGAACTACAAGGATTATGAATCCGGGGACGATGTGCGCAGAATAGTCTGGAAATTATTTGCGCGCAACAGAAGTCTCGTGGTACGCGTTCCTGAACGCATGGAGCCTTATGCATCACATATCTACTTTTATGCAAGTTTTTATAAAGACCTGACGACCTCGGGCAACGAAGCTTATGCCGCGGAGATGCTGAACTATTATAAATCCCAGGTGTGGTCTGTGTACAATGAACTGTCAAAAAAAGAATGGCAGGTGAAATATATCCCGGATCAGGAACTGAGAACAGGCGGCAGTACAGACAGCAGGGCCCAGGTGGAGCGGCTTGTGAGCAACAGCGACTGGCATAAAGATCTTTCGCTACGCGCTTATTTTTCAACAAAAAAAGGAAGTGTGCTGCTTGTACACTCGTTCAGCGATCCTAAGGAAATTGAACAGATCATCGAAGAGGCCGATCCGTCTTTACGTATTATGTTTGTGCCCTTGTCACAATGCTTCCGCAACCTGTATGTATTCCGTTGGATCTCCCGCCTGTTATTCCTTCCCGGAACAGACAGGCTCGCCAAACTGAAAGCAAACTGGGTACTCACACCGTTGCGTCGTCGTGTACTTAAAAACGAAAAAACGATTGCGCAGATATTGAAGCAGCACCATTCATAAAGCAACTGAAAAAAAAGCGAGGCTTCCTCATTGCTGAGAAAACCTCGCTTTATGCTGTTCCTGCTTACTTTCAGACCTAGTTGTTGCGCATCACCACAGTGCCGTCAAATACGTCGATCAGCACGGGTTTTGTCTTATCTATTTCACCTGCAATAATCTTCTTACTGAGCAGGTTGATCACTTCTTTCTGAATTACGCGTTTCAAAGGACGGGCTCCGTATTGCGGATCGAAGCCATTGTTCACAAGATAGTCGACCGCGTAGTCTGAGAATTCAAGCTCAATACCCTGCTTTGCCAGCTGACTCCTGATCGCATTCATCTGTATGCGGATAATACCTCGTATCTCTTTGCGCATCAGCGGATGGAACATAATCACATCGTCCACGCGATTGAGGAATTCCGGACGTAATGTCTGACGCAGCAAATCCATCACCTGTTCTTTCGTAGCGTCCACCACTTCATCCAGATTCTTGTCATTCACATCCTCGAAATTCTGCTGGATAATATGGCTTCCCATATTGCTGGTCATGATGATGATCGTATTCTTGAAGTTCACCACCCGGCCTTTATTATCGGTAAGACGGCCGTCGTCGAGCACCTGCAGCAGGACGTTAAATGTGTCGGGATGCGCCTTTTCAATTTCGTCCAGCAGCACAACGGAATAAGGCTTACGGCGTACCGCTTCGGTAAGCTGGCCTCCCTCATCGTAACCGACGTATCCGGGAGGCGCACCCACCAGACGGCTTACGCTGTGTTTTTCCTGGTATTCGCTCATATCGATACGCGTCATCATATTGTCGTCATCGAACAATACATCGGCGAGCGCTTTTGCCAATTCCGTTTTACCCACTCCGGTCGTACCGAGGAAGATAAAGGAACCTATCGGGCGACGCGGATCCTGCAGACCGGCACGTCCTCTGCGTATGGCATCCGCCACTGCGGAAATAGCTTCATCCTGTCCCACTACGCGTTTGTGCAATTCTTCTTCCAGCGACAACAGTCGTTCACGATCACTTTGCAACATGCGCTGCACTGGAATACCCGTAGCTTTTGCAACATTCTCAGCGATATCGTCGGCATCCACTTCCTCTTTCAGCAAACGTTTGTGCTGACTGTCCATTTCATCCAGCTGACGCGAAAGATCTGCAATAACCTTTTCTTCTTCCTGCACTTTGCCATACCGGATCTCCGCTACTTTACCATAATCACCTTCCCGCTCAGCACGTTCCGCCTCGTTCTTATATTGTTCAATCTTCGACTTGGCATGATTGATCTGGTCCACGATCTCTTTCTCGTTGAGCCATTTTGCCTTCAGCGTATCCCTCTGCACGGTAAGCAAAGAGATATCCTGAGAAAGTGATTTCAATTTCTCTTCGTCGTTCTCGCGTTTGATGGCCTCGCGTTCAATTTCCAGCTGGCGGATCCTGCGTTCCAGCTCATCGAGCTCTTCCGGCATGGAGTTCATTTCGAGTTTCAGCTTGGCAGCCGATTCGTCGATAAGGTCGATCGCTTTATCCGGCAGGAAACGGTCGGTGATATATCTTGAAGACAATTGCACGGCTGCGATGATCGCTTCGTCGAGGATACGCACCTGATGGTGGCTCTCGTAGCGATCCTTCAATCCGCGGAGGATAGAAATCGCATCCTCCTCACCTGGTTCATCCACCAGTACTTTCTGGAAGCGACGCTCCAGTGCCTTATCTTTTTCAAAATACTTCTGGTATTCATTCAGGGTCGTAGCACCGATAGCGCGCAGCTCGCCCCTTGCAAGAGCAGGCTTCAGGATATTGGCGGCATCCATAGCGCCTTCTCCGCCGGCACCGGCACCGATCAGGGTGTGTATTTCATCGATAAACAGGATGATGGACCCGTCACTTTCTGCCACTTCTTTCACCACGCCTTTCAGACGCTCCTCAAATTCGCCTTTATATTTGGCACCCGCAATCAGCAGGCCCATATCCAGTGCGTAGATCACCTTGGATTTCAGGTTGTCGGGGACATCACCGTTAATGATACGGTGTGCAAGTCCCTCCACGATAGCGGTTTTTCCCACACCCGGTTCGCCGACGAGGATCGGGTTATTTTTAGACCGGCGGGAAAGGATGTGCAACGTGCGGCGGATCTCTTCATCGCGCCCGATAACAGGATCCAGCTTATTTTCACGCGCCAGTTCATTCAGGTTCTTTGCGTATCGCTGCAGGTTATTGAATTGTGTATCGGCGGTCTGAGAGTTGATAGTAGCTCCTTTACGCAATTCCTGGATCGCAGCGATCAGCCCTTTTTCCGTCAATCCTGAATCTTTCAGCAACTTGCCGGATTCGTCGTTTACCTGCAGCATGGAAAGCAACAAATGCTCCACGCTTACAAATTCATCTTTGAATTGCTTCAGGTTCGCGCTGCTGCGCAGTACAATATTATTCAGATCCCGGCTGATGGTCTGCGCGGGCTCCGTACCCTGCACTTTTGCATATCTGCCGATCTGCTCTTTCAGCTTCGATTGCAGATGCGCGAGATTCACGTTGTTCTTTTTCAGCAGGAAAGAAACCGCGCCGTTATCGTCATTAAGCAATGCCTCGAGCAGATGCCCCGACTCGATATTCGGACTCTGGTTGTTATATGCGCTTTGCTGCGCTGCCTGAATTGCCTCCTGCGCTTTGATTGTGAAATTATTTAAATTCATACGGGTCGTTTTTGAGTTTGTATACACACACTTTTTTCAGGTTGTGCTGCCTACTATACTTCAAATTATTTTCCACAAATGAATTTAAGAAAAAATGGCGCAACAGCCAGGTGTACCAATGCCAGAAAGGCGGTCGTGCTTTAAAAAGACTGCAATTTTAGCAGACATTTAGGGTTGTGTAATGCAGCTTAAAACTTCTGAACCGGAACAGTTGTTTTGCGTCCGTCCTGATCGATCAGCAACAGGAAATAAGTACTGGCTGCAAGCCGGCGTCCGTCTATACGCACAAATGCTTTACCCTGGTACAGGGGTTGCACGTTTTTGAACAGCGTTTGCCCGTTAGCACCGTACATGATGACCGCGGCATAAGCACCCGGAAAATCCGTAAGCATTACTTCACATTCTTCGTGGAAGGGATTCGGGTAAATTACAATATTACGGTCCGGCGCAGCAAGCGAATCATTGCGCTGCACACGGTTGTTTCCGGAGATAAGCCAGAGATCCGGATCGAAAGCTACCGAATCCGCGACAAAGCCGATATCCCGTATATATAACTGTCCATTGCTCTGATTGTCGGCCAGCAAGGTGGTATCGCGGTCTTTGCCGTAAAAGCGGATCGGGACCTTTAGTTGAAACATAGCTACCGAGGAATGAGATGTCGACTGGCTGATCCGGAATTTAACGGTCTCCGTACCGATCTGCGTCCAATCGATACGGTAAGATGGATATCCCTGACCATATACCCATTGCCGGAAAAATGAATCGAGCGTACAGTTGCATGAGGCTTCCAGGTGTTGCTGCAGATCACGGGTCCGCGCATAGCGGTACGCCAGACGTTCATCTTTCAGGTATTGCTGTACTCCGCGCCAGAAAGCGGCGTCACCCATCTGCAGGCGCAGCATATACAGCAAATGAGATCCTTTGAGGTACGTAAGCCGGAAATCAAAAATGCGGCTTACGGATGTAGTGTCATCTACAAAGACAGAACCTGCGGGGTTTGATGTGATATTGCTGATTTCAGACCGGCGTGTCGTCAGCGTGCTTTCCGGATGCCGGGATTCCATAAACATACTAGCGGAATGTGTTGCAAAGCCCTCATTGAGCCATATATCCGTAAAAGCAGCACAGGTGATTTTATCGCCGAACCACTGATGAGCCAGTTCATGCGCACAAAGCGATTCTCCGGGATCTTTCACAAATGAATTGGTTTGATGCTCCTCTCCGCCGCCCCAGGCAAATTGTGTATGTCCGTATTTCTCTTTCAGGAAAGGATAAGGTCCGAACAGATTATGGTACAGCTGAAGCGCGTCCAGTGTTGATTGCGTTTGCGACTCAAAAGTGGTAAAGCTTTCGGGATAACAAAAGGTCTCCATAGGCAGCAGCACCGATCCCAACTGCACACGCTTATCGAACTTCTGGTAGTTGGTTGCAGCGATTGCCACGAGATAGCTGGTGATGGGATACCGGTGTTTCCAGATATTCACAGCCGTATCTCCGGAAGTATAAGAACCTGTGCGAAGTCCGTTGGAAACGCCGGTATAGGCTACAGGCGTGCGGATTGTCACATCCAGCGAATCGATCTTATCATCTACGGAATTCTTGCATGGCCACCAGTCTTTTGCTCCGTAAGGTTCGCTGAGTGTAAACATAGCGGGAATGCCTGCATGCTTTCCGAGCACGAAGGAACCGAAACCGGAACTGAGCGGTGCACCATGATAGCACACGGTTATTGAATCGAAAGAACCGGAAGAGATACCCACCGGCAGCGGGCAGGATAAAGAATCACCGCTGCGGCCGTGAGACAGGCGCTTTCCGTGATACAGCACGCTGTCGGCAAGCATATTATAGGTAAGATCAAAATAAACGGTATTCAGATCGCGGAGTGCGGAAAAATAAGTGGTGACTGTTCCGTAAATAGCATTTACCGCCGGATCCACATACCAGTTGCAACGGTGATAATGTATATCTATGTCCTCCGAAGCCGTGACACGCGTGATACGTCCCTGCAGGCGGCGTTCGGCAATGCGCATTTCATTTTCCTGAACAGCCGACATTTGTTTGCAATACGCTTCGTCTTCCTGCGCACGTGCGATACGCGTAAACACAAGCAACAGTAATAGAAGAGAGACGAAACGGGTCATGGCAGCGGATTTATACCTCACAAAATAACAAAAAACCACCTCGCCAAAAGCAAGCGCCTTTCGTAAATATTTGACTATTTTTGTCGGGATACGTAAATTCCTAAGTACATGCAGAAGAGCGCGGTTTTATTATGTTGCCTGTTATTCATCGGCCTGTTTGCCGGTGCGCAGACCTCACGCAGTGAACTGGAGAAAAGGCGGCAGGCGCTCGCAGAATCACTTAAGGAAACTCAGGAACAACTTGAGGCAACCAAAAAAGATCACAAAGTAAGCATGAGTCAGCTCAATGCGCTGAAAGCCAAGCTGGCTGCGCGCGAAAGACTGATCCATAATATCAACATGGAACTGAATGCGCTGGATAAGGATATCCGCAATTCCGCTTCTGAAGTGAAAGGACTGAAAAGCGACCTTAAAGTGCAGCAGGAACGCTACGCCCAATCCATACGCTATGCTTACGCAAACCGCAGTTCCTATAATACGCTGGCTTTTGTTTTTTCGGCCAGCGACTTCAATGATGTGTTGCGTCGCCTGAAGTACATGAAAAAATACCGCGATTTCCGCCGCAATCAGGTTGTTGCGATCAGGAATACCCAAAACAAAATCGAGCAGAAAATTACGGTGCTCAGCAATGCAAAGAATCAGAAAGGACAATTGCTGACTACGGAGGAGCAACAGAAAACGGAACTGGAAGCGGAGAAAAATGAGACGAATAAAGTAGTGGAAGAATTGAAAGGCCGCGAAAAAGAGCTGATGGCCGATGCGGAGAACAAGCGCAAAATGACCAAGCGGCTCGATAACGCAATTGCCGATGCGATCCGCAAGGAAATTGAGCTGGCACGTAAAAAAGCGGAAGAGGAAGAACGCCGCCGCAGGCAGGAAGAAGAGCGCAAAGCTGCTGCGGCACTTGCAGCGGAAAAAACCAACTCCTCAGGAAGTGTATATGGCAGCGGCGGCAACAAGGTGATCCTGGCGGGAGGTGCGAAATATGACGTACCGGCAGCTCCCGCAACAGGCGGAACTCCCAATACCGGAAAAACCGGCCCAACAGCAGCTTCCGGTGCAAACAATAAACCAACGGCAGCAAACGGAGCAGGAGCCAATTATCATCCGGTCGCCAACACCGTGGACAACACACCGCATCAGCGCCAGCGTAACAACTACACGCCTATGGCAACACCGGAAACCGCAGAACTTACGAAAGGTTTTGAAAACAATCGTGGACGTCTTCCCTGGCCCGTGTCCAGCGGCGTGGTGGTTGATGAGTTCGGAAAACACAAACATGCCGTGGCCACACGCGTGGAAGTAGAAAACAATGGTATCGACATCCAGACTACACGCGGCGCGAAAGCAAGAGCCGTATTTGAAGGTACCGTAACGAAGATCATTTCCATCGCAGGACTCGGACAAACCATATTGATCAATCACGGTAAATATTTTTCGGTTTATTCGGGACTTTCCTCTGTGGACGTGAGAATGGGCGATAATGTGAATACCAAACAAAGCATCGGTACCGTAGGTAATAACGAGGATGGTGTGTCTATCCTTAACTTCCAGGTATGGAAAGGAGGCGATAAGATGAATCCGCAGTCCTGGATTGCTCCTATGTAAGTCGCCTGAGGGCTAACAGTCTACGGGTTTGTTTATTACCTTTGCGCTTCGGTAAAACAAAACCTGATGTCTGATCAAAATCGCTATAATTTAAGAGGGGTTTCAGCCCAGAAAGAAGATGTTCACAAGGCTATTGCCAAGCTGGACAAAGGACTGTTTCCCAACGCCTTTTGCAAAATCTACCCTGATTACTGGGGTGGCGACGATGCGTACTGCAATCTGATGCATGCGGATGGCGCCGGCACCAAGTCTTCGCTTGCCTATGTATACTGGCGCGAAACAGGAGACCTGAGCGTATGGGAAGGTATCGCGATCGACTCTATTGTGATGAATATCGACGACCTTCTGTGCGTCGGAGCAACCGGGCCCTTTACTTATTCTTCCACCATCGGCCGCAACAAAAACCTGATTCCGGGAGAAGTGATCTCCGCGATCATAAACGGAACACAATCGTATTTCAACCGGCTGGCTGAATACGGAATAGACGTACACCTCATGGGTGGTGAAACGGCAGACGTAGGCGACCTCGTCCGCACCGTGATCGTAGACGGCACAATGAGCTGCCGTATGCGCCGCGACCGACTGGTAACCACAGAAAAAATGAAAGCGGGCGATGTGATCGTATCACTGGCTTCCTATGGACAGGCTACTTACGAAGATAGCTATAACAGCGGAATGGGCAGTAACGGTCTGACCAGTGCCCGTCACGAGATGCTGCAAAAGGAATACGCTGCCAGATACCCCGAAAGCATTGATCCCAATATCCCGCGGGAAGTTGTGTACAACGGTCGTTTCAGCGTAACCGACGCCACGGAGACGCCGCTCAATGTCGGCAAAATGATCCTCTCTCCCACCCGCACCTACGCGCCGGTAGTATTGAAAGTGCTGCAACAATATTTTGATAAGATACACGGCATTATTCATTGCAGCGGAGGGGGACAAAGCAAGGTGCTGCATTACCTGCCGCAACCCTTACGCGTGGTGAAAGACAACCTGCTGCCGGTGCCTCCGCTGTTCCGGATGATCCAGGAATCGGCAGGCACTTCCGGTCAGGAAATGTACCAAGTATTCAATATGGGACAAAGACTCGAGTTTTATACCGATCCGGAAACGGCAGCAGCCATCATAGCTATTTCGAAAAGTTTTGGTATAGATGCGCAGATCTCAGGCCGGGTAGAAGCTTCAGACACAAAAGAAGTGGTCGTAGACAGCCCGATGGGAACCTTCGAGTATCGTTAGCATACCTTATGAAACAGAAATCCCGCAATATTATTGCGGGATTTCTTCATTCTGGACCGTGATGTTTCCACGGAGTTTCGTGATCTTATACCAGGTAAAATCGGCGTTGGCTTCCAGACCGGTACCATTCATCACCTGATCTGGCGGAGTACGGATAACCACGTTTTTGGTGGTGTAAAACTTATCCAGTCGTTGGTTCCATACCAATTCCTGCGTTTCCAGGCGTTCTCCTTTTTTATTAACGACAACCACACTGTCGCGCACGATCACATTTCCTTCCCCCTCAAATATTTTAGCCGATCGTGCCGTGAGGGTGCTTTCCACCTCCAGGCTGTCGTTCATGAATTCAACTTTCAGGCCTTTACGGATATCTGTGTAGGAGGGGTTTGCGGCTTCGTTGCGAAACATTTCAGCCGCATGGATCACCGCCTTTACCTGCCCGCGATCGCTGTAATAGATCACAACATCGTTTGCATGATCCTTCATCTTCCGGTCGTCCATAGTGCGGACTTTGTTGATATCCGCATCCGAATTTTTGCAGGCCGGTAATGCACAAAACAAAAAGCCCGACAACAAAAGCCGGGCAATATGCATTGAAGAAAAATAACAATAGCGGTTAGTCATACTTACGCTTCACAAACCATGATTTGTCGTTGAAAGAAACCCCGATATTGAAACGGATAAAATTCTGCTGCAGCAAACCATTTGCACTGTTACCCAGTTTCCCGATCTCAAACGATGTGTGTATACGATCGTTTGTGCGGCGGAATGGCAGGCTCAATCCGAACGTTGCGGCATAATAGTTGGCCTGCTTACCGTTGATGCTCACGTAATCGTTACCCAGATTGAATCCGGCGCGATAAGTAACACGCTGCCAGTACTTGTACAGGCTGAGCACATTGGGAGTATATTCCGCTCCCAGAGCAACCTTATAGGCACTTGATCCGATCGAGTCAATAATATTGGGCTTACTGAACTGGCTCCAGTTGGTCGTTTTATAGGTAACCCCTACGCCCCAACGATCTCCTTTAGCCAGGAAAATACCTCCGGAATAAGAGCCGGGCAAGGTAATTTTCCTCATGGCACTTTTTACGGAATAGGCGGTATCTGAACCAGTGGTATCCGAAGAATAGAAAGGATGGGATATCCAGAATTCACTTACTTCTGTATTGATTTTCTGACTCAGATCGGCAGTTCCGCCTATGCGGAGCATATAGTCTTTACCCAGATCATGCTCATAGGTAAGTCCGAGCTTGAAATTAAAACCTCCCATACTGTTGGAGGAAATAAACTCAGAGTTATTCACGTAGTTGGTCGTAACGGTTGTTTTGTACCAGTTGGACTGGCGGATCGTGCCGAACATATAACCGAAATTCACACCCACGCTCAAGCCTTTGATCTTAGCTGCAGCCCCAATGAAAAAGTTATTGAGCCCCCCGGTGCCACTGTATTCGTAAGATGTAGGCCCTATAAGGCTTTGAACGGTATCATACAATAAATAGTTTACCTTGGTTACCGGTTTAAATCCGATCACCGCACCGGCATATTTACCCATCGGGATCGCCAGGTTCAGATAGGAAAGGGCAAATGCACCGGTACGATACCGGCTGTTGCCTGAAATAATAGTGCGGGAACGACCTTCTGCACCGCCTTCATAAGTGAAGTTCTTTATGGTAGCGTAGGAAGCCGGATTTTCTGTATTGACAATATAAGGATCCTGATAAACCGCAGAAATGCCTCCCATGGCCTTGATTGCGGGATTGATTGCATTGAATTCCTCCCCTACACCGTATCGTGAATACGGATTATTCTCGTAAGGACGACTGATATTTTGAGCGAGAACAGGAAAGGGCAAACACCCCAGAATGGTAATGAAAAGTCTAGCGGGCTTTAGGAACATTATGCTTGAGTATTTGATTCAGCCCTTTCATCAGAATTTCAGGGTCTGCAAATATCTTATTTTTCAGTTTGCCCGCCAAGATGGGTGCATCACCGCCGGTTAAGATTGCGTTAAAGTCCGGATACTGTGATTCATACATTGCAATCATTCCATCGATTTCAGCTGCAGCCCCGAAAATAGCGCCGCTGCGCATACAGGACTCTGTATCGTAGCCTACCAGCATCAGATCCCCGTCTACTTTTACGGAAGGTAATTTTGCGGTATGTTCATGCATTGCGGTCAGGCGCATCTGCAGGCCGGGTGATATTGCACCACCACGGAAAGTCCTGTTTTTACCAATAAAATTATACGTAATGCAGGTTCCCACGGAAATAACCAATGAGTTTTTATCCGGATGCGCTCCATATGCTGCACATGCCAGTGCCACCCTGTCGGCACCGAGACTTTCGGCGGAACTGTAGGCATTCAGGATGGGCAATGAGGTTTTATTGTCCAATACGATTACAAGAGGTGTCAACTCGCGCAATGCTTCCACGAGCTCATGGTGCTGGTTGGTCACGGAGCTTACGATCGCTCCGGAGAAGCTGCGACGAGGCGCGATCTCCCGGTGCAACTGATCCACCACTTCTTCCGCCTTTAAGGAATAGCGTTCCGTAATCTTATCATTTTCATCAAAAAGGGCAATTTTTACCAGGGTATTTCCCCAATCGACACAAATTTTAGATGTAGACATAGACGAGTTGTTTTCGGGTTGAATAGGGTTAAAGATAATGCCCAGGCCGGAAAAGCCAAAAAAAAAGAGCAACATTTTGTTGTTGCTCCATCCCCTACACATTAGTTCGTGTTATTATTCAACCTTTTTCCAACTGTCGTCCACGTTTCCGAAAGTATCGAAGCGCTTGGCCCAATCGCGTAAAAACTCAGGACCGGCATCCGCATTCAATACTTTATGAACACTGTCTGCGTAAGAAATGAAAAAATAAAAGCCAGGCAGGTCGGCTATTTTCTGCTTATATATACGGTGCAATGTATCCGGACGGATCACGGCAAAATCGTTGAACAGATTTACGGCATCGTTTTTGCTACCCATTTTCTCATAAGTACCTACGCGCTCCACATGCGATTTACCGATGTAGCGAACCATACCGTTCTCAAATACCTCAACCGAATAAACCGGGCAAGTGCCGAAGCAGGCCGAGCGGCCCATGAGTACAGATTTAAGACCGCTTTTGTTGGTAACGGCAGCACTGGCAGTCTTCTGTTTCTTCTTGCCCTTATGCATGGCCTGCACCCCGGCAAAGGAAAAAATGATACTCAGAAATAATAAAACTTTGAACGTGTGACGTGGCATATGATTCTTGAATTTGAACAAAGGTAACCGCTTCAGCAAAAACTATATGACAAAAAAAACAGAAGATTCAGGAATGGAAGATTTTTGCAGACTGGCTCTGTACTATACCGAACAGGTAGGACCGCGACTGGCTTCAGATCTGATGAAAACATTCGGATCTGCCGCAGCCGTATTTAAAGCTTCCCTGAAGCAATTACTGCAAATAGAGGGAATCGGTGAAACCCGGGCGCAAGCCATCAGAAGCGGGAACGGGAAACGCTATGCGGAAGCGGAGCTGGAGTTTACCACGAGGGAGCAGATCCGGATTCTGTTCCGGGAGAACGAAGCATTTCCGGAAAGACTGTTACATTGCCCCGATGCACCGCTGCTGCTGTTCCACAAAGGCGACTTCCTGCTCAACCGCAAACGCATGATCGCCGTTGTGGGTACGCGCAACCTCACTGAATACGGCCGCAAAATCACGACGCAGCTCATAAATGAGCTGGCCGGTGTTCCGGACCTCGTGGTGGTAAGCGGGTTGGCCGCGGGTATCGATACTATTGCACATAAACAATCCTTGCAGCACCAGATACCTACCGTGGGTGTACTGGGTCACGGGCTGCATACGATCTATCCGTCTGCCAACCGCCAGCTTGCACGGCAGATGACGGAACCGGGCGCCTGTCTGCTCACGGAATTCGGCCGTATGATCAAAGTGGAGAAAGGCAACTTCCCTTCCCGCAACCGCATCATTGCGGGCATGTGCGACGTATGTGTGGTTACGGAAAGCGACCGGACGGGCGGTGCCCTTATTACCGCCCGCATTGCCAATTCCTACAGCCGTGAAGTCGCCGCGTTCCCGGGCAGAACCGACGACCCTAAATCCTCCGGCACGAATGCGCTTATACGCGACAATCGGGCGGCGCTCGTCACATCGGCAGAAGATATCCTGAAGCTGATGTCCTGGGAACAACCGGCAAAGACAATAAAAAAGGCGCAGCAACTGATGCTGCACCTTTCTGCCGAAGAGCAAAAACTGATCGACCTGCTTCAGGATGGCACAAACCGTCATGCAGATGAATTATTGCTCCTATCCGGATGGGATAGCTCTTCGCTCGCCGGCATACTCCTGCATCTCGAAATGCAGGGCATCATCAAAACATTGCCGGGCAAGCGGTATGCATTGAGCTAGTGTACGCTTGCTTCGCGCCACTCTGCCTGTAGCGGTTCAAGGCTACCCGATGCCTCAAAATCTTCACGGTCTACCACCGCGTCGGGATAGGTAATCAGGGATACAAAATCCTGCTTCCACCAGTCGTGCTCCAGACGTGAGAAGTGAATAAGTCCGGAAACAGAGCATCCATGCTGGTTGCTCGACCATTCGTCAATGCGCGCAAATAAATGATGCGGTACCTGGTGCAGTTTCCTGAAGCTTACATATACATGCAGGTAAAAATCATTACTCAGCCGGTCAGATTCGTTGGCAAGCAATTTCTTATACTCATACCGGTAATCATAGCGCAACGCAGACAGATCGCTTAATACAGCCGAAGCAGTAGGGAAGCTGCCGGCGCCTTTTCCGCAGAAAAACTGCTTATCGGCAAGCCCGCTCCCGATTTCAATACCGTTGTACTCATTGCTCACGAGATACAGATTACTGTCATGGTGTACAAAGCGCGGCAGCACGAATGCAGCCACCTTACCATTCTTCAGTTTGGAAGCCTGCGCAATCAGCTTGATCTTAAATCCTTTTTCCCGTGCAAAAACCGCATCTCCTTCCTTGATGCCGGTGATTCCTGCATGCGTTATCCGCTCCGGCTCATGTACAATACCATATGCATGTCCGAGCAATATGGCAAGTTTGAAAACAGCATCCTTGCCTTCGATATCAAGCGATGGATCACTTTCTGCAAAACCTTTTTCCTGCGCGAGCTGCAAGGCTGCGCCGAAGCTCAGATTATCCTCGGCAATACGGGTAAGAATATAATTTGTCGATCCGTTGACGATTCCCTGCACGGAGCGCAGCAGGTCGTTATCGTAATATTCTTCAAGATTACGGATCACGGGAATACTGGCGCAGCAGGCCGCTTCATATAAAAACGGTGTTTCGTAGCGACGTTGCAATTCCAGCAGTTCAGGCAGGTGCCGGGCGATCATTTTTTTGCTGGCGCTCACGAGTGCCTTACGGGAACTCAACGCACTTCGCGCAATGCGGATCGCGGCATCGGCATCGTCGATCAGTTCTACGATCACATTGATCTCCGGGTCGTTCAGCAATGCTTCCGCATCTGTGGTAAACAGGCTGTGCGGTGCATTACGCGGCTTATCCGGATGTTTGATACAAACACTTTTAATGGTCGCATCGAGGGTGGGTGTCTGCTGCAACACCCTGTACAATCCTTCACCTACCACACCAAAGCCAAACAGGCCGATTACGAGTTTCTTTTTTTGTTGAGACATTTTTTCGTTTTTGTTGAGACAGTTATCAGATAATTTTTATGCTTGCACGTTCAGATTTTCATTCCATTCCGCAACTTCGGGTAACAGGGAAAGCGCTTCACTGATATCCACGATCAGATCGCCCACATCTTCAAGTCCGACACTCAGGCGAATGAGACTGTCCGCTACTCCTGCCTTGCGACGTTGTTCTGCGGGAATGGTCTTATGCGTCATAGACGCGGAGTGAGAGATAAGGCTTTTTACTCCGCCGAGACTTTCAGCAAGCTTGAAGTACCGACAGGAGCTCACAACAGTCCGAGCTGCCTCGACAGTATCATCTTTCAGTGTAAATGAAACAATACCTCCGAAAGCCTTTTGCTGCCTTGCAGCTACGGCATGATTCGGATGATCAGGCAATCCCGGGTAATAAATCCGGTCGATCGCAGGGTGCTGCTGCAATACCTCTGCCAGACGGTAGGCATTGCGTGAGTGCTGAAGTACGCGCAGGGACAGGGTTTCAATGCCACGGATTGTCAGAAAACAATCCTGCGGACCCAGTATTGCTCCACTGGCGTTCTGAATGAAGCGGATCTGGTCGCCCAGCTCTTTTGTCTTTGTCACCACCAGTCCGGCGATAAGATCACTGTGGCCTGCAATATATTTCGTTGCGCTATGCAGAACGATATCTGCACCCAGATCCAGCGGACGCTGCAATACAGGAGAGGCAAAGGTATTGTCCACGCAAAGCAACAAACCATGTGCCCTGGTAATATCTGCAATGGCCGAAATATCGCTGATCTTGAGTGTCGGGTTACTCGGCGACTCCAGCCATACAAGCTTTGTTTTCGGACCGATAGCTGCAGCAACGTTTTCCGGATCGGAGGTATCCACGTATTTTACGCTGATACCGAATTTCTGGTAAACCTGCGTAAACAGCCGGAATGCTCCGCCGTAAATATCGTCCACCGCAATGATCTCATCTCCTGCCGAAAGCAGTTTTACCACTGCATCGATCGCCGCAAGGCCGCTGGCAAAGGCCGCTCCCGCTGCACCGTGCTCCAGTTGCGCGATCAGGTCTTCGAGCACTTTACGCGTTGGATTATTACTGCGTGCATAATCGAACCCTTTGTGTTCGCCGGGAGCTTCCTGCACAAAGGTGGACGTCTGGTAAATGGGAACTGCAATTGCACCTGTAAGCGGGCAAACGGGAATGGCGTGAATGGTTTCTGTAGCGAAGCTCATGATATGTATGTTTTTTGTTTACGAATGTTTACGCCACAAAAAAAACTTATCAGAAATGCCTGCCGGAGTGCTTTATCATCTGCGCCGGAAAAACCGGAACAAACAAAAAAGCTCCTCCGACAAGTCAGAGGAGCTTTAATTATCTGAAGGCGAAAGCCTGATGATCAAAACTAATACTGACTTATCTTCCGTACTGTTTGTACGTTGGAGTTAGCACCTTTCGACGGCTATTACACCGGGTAGGTTGCTAAGGCTTCACAGGGCCAATCCCTCTGCCTTTCTTGATAAGTAATCTTTTGAAGAACTGATGCAAAGGTAAATGCCTGTTTTTCTATTTTCCAAAAAAATTTCAGAAAAAGGAGGATGCAAGTGCCTGAAAACCGCTACAGACAAGCATTTCATGGGGATATTTTTTATTCTTTCCGGATAAGCGCATGTGCCCCCGAAGCCGAATACCTGCAGACTCGTATGGTAAACGGCAATCTGTTTCTGCTCAGCCGAACAGCATGCAAACAGGCAACAGATAAGCACAAACGACAGAAAACGTCTCATAGCTGCAGGGTTTCTGCAATAAAATTACCATATATAACTTTCAATTTCAATAGCTGGACTTTCTTAATTAATTTCGCAGCACTACAAAGCGAGGCTGTCGCCTCGGGCTTGTCCGGGGAGGAAAGTCCGGACAGCACAGAGCAGCGCAGCAGCTAACGGCTGCGGTTTCCTGCAAGGGAAATACAGAAAGTGCCACAGAAAATAACCGCCCCGAACTGGTTGAAGGGTAAGGGTGAAAACACAGCTTAAGCAACTGTGCGTATTGCCGGTAACGGTAGTACGGGGTAAACCTTGCGTGCTGAAATGCCCAATAGGCATACGATTGAGGGCTGCTCGCCCGATGTATGCGGGTAGGCAGATACAGGTGTTGTGTGAACAGCATCGCAGATAAATGACGGCCACTTCCTCCGGGAGGGACAGAATCCGGCTTAACGGTTTGTAGTTTTTTTAAAAAAAGGAAAGCCCCGGCGCATGCGCCGGGGCTTTCCTTTACATATTTGTAGTTTATGAAACGCTAGACAGCGAACATATTCGTGTTTCCATGTCGCATCGTCGGCAATATCAAACAACGGGATAAAACAGTCAACATAAAAGCCAAAAACAGAGATGCATTTTTGAAACAATTATTTCATCTCCAGGGAATCAGCGTAACTAATACTATAAAAATAAACAGAGCTATGATCTCCTTCGCTAATTATTGCATAATCTGAAAAGTCAAAAATATTCACAGTATCGCTGCTACAACGTGCCTTTTCTGAATCAGAATTTAGATTAAAACAGTTAACGTCAACTTTGCTTTTACCTGAGGTTTGAAGTTTTAAAGAATCGTATTTGAAAAATCCCGGCCTCGTCCCTTCTTCCTTGTCATTTAAAGAAAATGTATCACCAGGACTAATATTTGAGGATAAACCGATCTTCCCACTTGAATATGCGTCCAAGGTAACCGTTGTTGAAAGGCTATTTACAAATTTCGTTTGTGCCGTATTACCATAGTCTATAATCGTTTTTCCACAACCAGACAACATTAATATTGTAGAAACTAAAATTATATTTTTCATCTTTTGTAATTTATATGGAAATATAGTAGTCAAACAAATCATCTAAATCACTCGGATTAACCCCCGGCTTCCCCAAAGCTTTAAGATTATTTCTCCAATCATCCAAAGTTTCTGCGGTGTTCAAGGTATTCCAAATTTCCTGTATTGAGAAACCAGAAACTTTATCATCTACCCACGAATTACCGTACACCCTTTGATTGAATGTATCCATCAGATCAATTACAATTGGAGTATAGCCGTCTTGCATATGTTTTACATCTGTAGCGTTTGACGTGCTAAGATATTGCCAACCTTGCCAAAAATCAAACCCCGTAAGTCCCATCCTATCCAAGTATTCACGCTGTGTAAATACATATTGAATTCCTCGGCACCAGCTTTCAGCAACCTTATTCTCGCATGCGTTATATTTACGGTGATTTCTGTCCCAGTGAGCAGCATGACCCAGCTCGTGAATTGTGGTACTGTAAATTTCGGCGCTGGCACGATCTGGTTTCCAAACGTCAATCATTGAATAAAATCCAAGTAACCTTACCCAAGGATGGGTTTGAGCATTATAAGCCTTGTCCTTATTATGAGCTGCAATCTTAACTTTTGGCCTTAAGAAACCTTTTATTGGAGGCCTTCCTATACCTGATATGCAATCGTAATAATAATCGAAAGCCGCTCTAAATATATGCCCTTCAAAACACTGCCTTCTATCTGATATAAATAAATTCCATGGCAAATTTGATTTTGGTCCGTTAATCGTGGCTTGCCCAAAAGTGCCCTTCCTTACGTCAAAGTCTTTTCTTTCAAATACCAACAAATAATTGGCTGGCCTTTTAAATCCTGGTCTAATAACGTAGTTGCCGGCAGCATCAGTATACGCCCACCTACTAGTAAACCAACGTCTTGCACGGATTTTTACGCCTTCTAAGGGAATATATTTATTTGTAAATGCAGGCGAAGGATGTGTAAATCCATAATCATATATCTGTACATTTCCTGAAGGATCAAAAGTTGTTTTAAGATTGTTACCCGTATAAGCCTCTGTACCAATTGTATCGTCAAAATTGCCCGTAAGCATCATTGCTTTATCCACGAGCTTATTTATCAGATCGGAATTAGATAGTCCGTCAAAAAACAAATTGGGATCTTGTTCCGGCAAATATAAGTCTGCCAATATTTCATACGGAACATTGGATAAAAAAGTATAGTTTGCTGGCACCGCTGCATATTGATAAGTTGGCGAATCTATCGGAACTTGCGGGTCGTGATATTCATCTCCAATACTAACCTCATAATCCAACGGGTAATCATACAAGTCCAAACTAGTATCTGCGACAAGTAAATCATATTGGTCCCAGGTTTGTGGTTTAAACTTCACATATCTATGTGTAACTCTTACGATAAATTTAGAAGCGTCGGTTGGACTGCTAAGCTCTAAGATAGCTTTCGCGCTGTCCATTACGCTGATAGTATACGGATTACGCAAATGAGTTCCCAAATTTATCGAATGTGAATAATCGTCAGAATTTTTCGAGGTTAGATTGCGTTTCCCCGACGAAGTGAAATCATCTTTTTTGCATGATCCAAATATAACAAATGCTACTAATGCCAAGCCTAAAATTTTGCTTTTTTTCCTATTCATCTTTTGTTTCTTTTATCGTATTGTAAATGTCTTATTGTATACAAAATTTGTAAACAATCTCGCGATAAAAAACAGTCATAATAGCTAAAGACTGCTCTTTATAGTGGCCGTGATATTTGAGCAAAATAAAAGAGAAATTTAAAGCTAGCAAAAAAAAATCAGAACAAATTTTTAAAAAATATATACTAAAGCAATTAATAATCAATTGAAATAAGCGAATAATACAAATTACAATAACAGCTCGCAAGTACCAATTAAGTTAAAAATCATAAGATTACATACTTATGATAGAATCCAATTTTATGGTTAACATAAACAATGAAATTAGATGTTCCGGCGCATAAAAATGCCCCCAATAAGTTTTACCTTTGGGGGCAGCAAAATCCCGTTTTTAATTACACTTTGAAAAGTTCAGAAGCACGGCACCAGTCTATTTTTTGCGTTTTTTCTTTTGCTCCTGTTGCCTATCCTTTCCCTTCGCAATCCTTCTCGCAACTTTTTGTGCAGGCATTTCAGCCAGCTCAAAGTCTATCTGACGTTTATCGAGATCGGTACGCACCACGCGTATCATCAGGTGCTGTCCGATCGTAAACCGGATACCGGTATATCTACCTACAAGCGCATATTCCGATTCGGAGAAATCGAAGCGGTCTATAGCGGAAAGATCATTTACCGAAAGCATACCTTCACATTTGTGCTCAATGGTCTCTACAAACACCCCGAAAGAAGTTACACCGGAGATCACGCCCTCAAACACATCTCCCACAAACTGCTGCATATACTCCACCTGTTTGTATTTCGTCGCTGTACGCTCTGCTTCCATAGCATTCCGTTCCTGATCACTGCAATGGCGGCACATCTCTTCCAGTCCCTTTACCGGCTCGACTTTGCCGCGCAGCAGATCGTGCACAATGCGGTGTACCAATACATCCGGATAACGTCGGATCGGCGAGGTGAAATGGCAGTAATGCTCAAAACCCAGACCATAGTGCCCGATATTCTCCGTAGTGTAAATCGCTTTGCTCATGGTACGGATGCCCAGTGATTCCAGCATATGCTGCTCCGGCTTGCCATTCACTTCTTTCAGCATTTCATTGAATGAGCGTGCGA
The DNA here is from genome assembly GCF_039540495.1 of Rurimicrobium arvi. Taxonomy (NCBI): domain Bacteria; kingdom Pseudomonadati; phylum Bacteroidota; class Chitinophagia; order Chitinophagales; family Chitinophagaceae; genus Rurimicrobium; species Rurimicrobium arvi. The sequence continues at coordinate 970,355 of NZ_BAABEZ010000022.1, forward strand.
TCAGTTCGGGCGACTGAAGATTCAGGCGATAGCCGAATTTGGAAGCAAATGACGCGAAGGCGCTGAGCTTCTCTTCTATGGGCTGGTCGTGGATACGGTACGGAAACGGCAATGGCTTCCCTTTATAGGTAAACTCCTGCGCATACCCGGCAACGTACCGGTTCGCCAGCAACATCAGTTCTTCGATGAGCTTGTGCGCATCTTTACTTTCTTTTACCACGATACCGATCGGTTTACCCTGCTCATCCAGTCGGAACCGTACCTCTGAGGAAGAAAAGTTAATCGCTCCATGCTCAAAACGCTCTGCCCGTAATGCTTTCGCGATGGCGTCCAGCGTGAGCACTTCTTTGGCATAATCACCTTCACCGGTCTCAATGATCTCCTGTGCTTCCTCATAGGTAAAGCGCCTGTCGGAACGGATCACAGTTTTCGCAATGCGGTAATCTTTTACCTTACCTTTTTTATTGATCGTAAAAATAGCTGAGAACGTAAATTTATCTTCATCCGGCCTCAGCGAACAAAGCATATTGCTCAGGTGTTCCGGCAGCATCGGCAACACACGGTCCGGAAGATACACACTGGTAGCGCGGTTCAGCGCCTCCTCGTCCAGCGGGCCTCCCGGCTGCAGGTAATGGCTCACATCCGCAATATGCACGCCCACTTCATAGTAACCGCCTTTCAGCGTACGAAGTGAGATCGCATCGTCAAAGTCTTTTGCATCTATCGGATCGATGGTCATCGTGAGCACATCGCGAAAATCCTCCCGGCGGGCAATCTCCTTTTTGTCCAGCACATCCGGTATACGGGCTGCTTCTTCCAGAACATCGTCCGGAAAATCCAGGGGGAAACCATTCTCACTTAATATTTCCTGCATTGCAATCTCATTCGCATCTTCCTGCGTGAGCACGCGCAATACTTCTCCAACCGGATTTTTCGACCGGCGCCATTCAGTCACCCGCACCATTGCTTTGTCTCCGTCCTTTGCACCGTTCAGTTTATCGATCGGAATGAAGATATCAACCGGTACTTTTTCATTGTCCGGCACCAGGAACGCAAATGTGGGCTTTACATCCAGCCTGCCGAGAAACTCGCTTTGCTTACGCACCAGCACTTCTTTCACCACACCCTCCACACGCTTATTGTCACGTGTTTTGCGTACCATCACATCCACTTTCACTTTATCCCCCTTAAGGGCAGTGTTCAGGTTTTCCGGGTAAATAACGATGTCCCGCTCCAGTCCTTCCACTGCCACAAACCCCATGCCGCTACGGGCAATATCTATAATCCCGCTCAGCGAAAGGACTTTTGTTGCTTCCTGTCCCGGACGGCTCTTTTTATTTTTTATATGCTTATGTCCCATAAAGGTGAACTACGCTTTTTTTTGTAATTGCTTAAAGATAGTTATTACGTGCCGGATTCCGTTGCCTCCTGCACGCTGCGAAGGTGCCGGAGGTATGGGTAACTTCCATGAACAGCAATTTAAAAAACCGTTAAATCCGTAAACGGAAGTTCCATTTAACTTTTTCCAATTTTTACTGATTTCTATTTTTGGATACGCAAAACACAACAAATCATGAAAAGCAATCTTGTTCCCGTAATCCTTACAGCCGCGCTCACCAGTGTGGGCACGATTTTTGCGGTCAAACAGTTTTCAAAAAGCGACCCGGTACTCTGGGATTCTTCCCGACAGTTACCCGTGAATTATGTGAGCTACAGCTCTGAAAACGGGCCCGTCAAAGGCGCGCCCGTCGATTTCCGTAATGCGGCGGAAAGCAGCGTAAAGGCAGTCGTACATATTAAGACAACCATTAACTCCCGTACGGTTGTGGCACGAGACCCCTTTGCAGAAATGTTCGGTGATAATTATTTCCGCCAATACCGCACACCCGAGCAAATGGGTTCCGGCAGCGGTGTGGTGATCTCTCCCGACGGATATATCGTTACCAACAACCACGTAGTGAACGGCGCCGATGTGGTTACAGTTACTTTTAACGACCGTAATACCAGACAAGCCAAAGTGATCGGCACCGACCCTTCAACCGATATCGCGATTCTGAAGATCGACGAGAAAAACCTGCCCTTTATGGAATTCGGCAATTCCGATGATGTGCACCTCGGCGAATGGGTACTGGCGGTGGGTTATCCCCTTTCTCTTGACGCCACCGTTACGGCCGGTATCGTGAGCGCCAAAGGCCGCACGATCGGTGCCGCAGGTACAAGGGGACGTTCGGCGATAGAATCGTTCATACAAACAGATGCTGCGGTAAATCCGGGCAACAGCGGCGGTCCGCTTGTAAATGCCACAGGTCAGCTGATCGGCATCAACTCTGCCATCGCTTCGCTCACCGGAAGCTACACCGGCTATTCTTACGCCATACCGGCAAACATCGTAAAAAAAGCAGCAGCCGATATTATCCAGTATGGTACGGTACAACGCGGTTTCCTGGGCATCGAACCGAGAGACTTCAAATACGCCACTCCGGATGAAATCAAAACGTATAAGCTCACCGAAACGGAAGGCGTATTTGTTGCCGGAGTATCAGATAAAGGTGGTGCAAAAGCCGCAGGTATTCAGAAAGGTGATTTCATTACGGCGATCAACAGCAGCAAAGTAACTACCATACCGGAGCTCAACGAACAGGTTGCACGCTACAAACCGGGGGATCATATCAGCGTCACCTACCTGCGTAACGGCCGTGAGCAAAGCACCAGTGTGGAACTCAAAAACATCAACGGAACTACCGACGTGGTTAAAGACGAAGTAGCCTCACCACTTACAGGAGCCTCACTTGGGGAATTGTCCGCAGCTGAAAAACGCAAATATGGTATTGAAGCCGGAATTACCGTAAAGAAGGTGGGCGAAGGATTGCTGGCAAAAGCACGTATGCGCGACGGATATATTATCACAGGCATCAACGGGAACCCGGTAAATACCGTGACTGCTGTAGAGGAAGCTCTTTCTTCCCGCAACGACATACAACTGGAAGGATTTTATCCGGACAGGAACGGCATGTATTATTACAATATCCCGGCTCGGTAATGCCGTCTCCATACAAAAACAAAAAAGGTATCGGTTTACGCCGATACCTTTTTTTATAGCCGGAAAAACTACTGTTACGAAAAGAATGCGATGATGCCGTAGGCAATAGCCGCCAGCACTGCACTTACAGGAATTGTAAGGATCCAGGCCCAGAGCAGGTTGATCGTCACACCCCAGCGAACCGCAGAAAGGCGTTTAGTGGCACCTACCCCGATAATAGAACCGGTAATGGTGTGTGTGGTACTTACCGGTATCTTCAGCATTTCGGTAATAAAAAGGGTTAATGCTCCCGCAGTCTCCGCAGCCACACCTTCAAATGGCGTTACTTTCGTGATGCGGGAACCCATCGTTTTGATGATCTTCCAGCCTCCGCTCATTGTACCGAGCGCGATAACCGTATAGCAGGAAAGCGGCACCCAGGTAGGCATCTGGTCAAAGCTCTTGATCTGGTTACCTGCAATCAGCGCCACCGTGATAATACCCATTACTTTTTGGGAGTCGTTACCTCCGTGACCGATACTGAACGCAGCAGAAGAAATCAGCTGCATCCGTTTAAACCAGCGTTCGCTCTGTGCATAGTTCAATGCACTCAGGAACAAAGAGAACAATGCGATCGCGATTACGATGAATCCGATCATCAGCCATTTAACGTTCTCACCGTGGGTGATGAAGTTCAATGTTCTTGATTCAAAACGGGGTTTGTAAACAGACTCAACTGTCTTTTGTTCTTCTTTGCGGATCACCGTAAAGCTGAAAGCATCTCCGTATTGATGGGCATCCAGGATAGCATTCAGTTCTTTCGATTCATGCACCGCCTGTCCGTCAACAGAAAGGATCACATCTCCTTTTTTGAAACCCATATTCTGGGCCGCGGATTTGTTCGGCAATTCCTTGATCTCAACTCCCTGTTCGGTCTTCTCAAGCTTTTTAAAGCCCAGCACCTTTACAATATGGCGCTCAAATGAGTTGTTCACAATAAAAACGGTTGCCGCTATAATCAGGAGGGAAACAATTTTCGGAGCCAGGGTTTTGCGGAAAGAATTCAGAAACCACAGCGAGATGATAAATGCGATGACCATTCCGACCAGCGGGGCCAGGAAGATAAAGCTGGTGATCTTTACAATTGTTCCGACCTCAATCGATTGAAAGCCCGCATGCGCAATTGCGGCACCCGCGAATCCCCCGATCAGCGTGTGGGAAGAGCTGGAAGGAATCCCGAACCACCAGGTAAGCAGGTTCCAGGTAATGGCCGCTATCAGACCGGCCAGGATCACCGGCAGCGTAATGTCTGCCTCATGCACCGTCTTCGCGATAGTATTCGCCACACCATGATCTTTAAAAATAAAGAACGCCGCAAAGTTGAACAGTGCTGCCCACAATACCGCCTGGAAAGGAGACAGCACTTTGGTAGACACTACAGTTGCAATAGAGTTGGCTGCATCATGGAAACCATTGATATAGTCGAAAACCAACGCCAGCGCAATGATGACGATAAGTAATATGGTCATAATATGCTTATTGAGTCAGGATAAAAGGATTAAGAGTATTTGATAATGATAGATTCGATCACGTTTGCAGCATCTTCGCATTTATCGGTCACGAATTCCATATCCTGATACAGTTCCTTTTTCTTGATCAGTTCGATAGCATCTGTTTCCAGCAGGAATAATTGGGTAAGCGCACTATCCAGAATATCGTCCGCCTCATTCTCAAAGCTGTTTACATGCACACAGGCCTGAGTAATCTCTTTCAGGTTTTTCATGTTTCTCAGTTCCTTGATCGCAGCGGCCAGTGCATTCACCGATTTGCCGATCACATGAGCAAACTGGCGCATGGTATCATTAGTATCCTCAATGTTGTAATTCACGATACGCTTTGCAGAAGCCCAGATGAAATCCGCGATATCATCCAGTGCCGTAGCGAGATAGTGAATATCTTCACGATCAAACGGAGTGATGAAGTTCTGACCCAGTTCGATGAACAGACGGTGGGTAGCATCATCATTCTTATGCTCCATGTCTTCCAAAGCATTCAGCATCTCATTGCGTTTCTTCTGATCGGTTTCGTTGATCGCCTGCTCGAAACGAGCACTCATCGCTGTGAGGTTAGACGCCACTTCTTCGAAAAGAGAATAGAAAATGCGGTCTTTTGGTGTGAAGAATTTCACGAAGGAATTAAGTCCCATAAAACTTTTTATTTGTTTGAAAAGAGGTTGTAAAATTAGTTGAATTTGCCGCCCGGCTTTCTGTTCCCGGGCTATTTAATAATAAGATAACCTTGGATTCATATACAACAGCGACATTACACGCTGGCTAGAACCGGTATTGCAGCCGCCACGTAAACACATTATCATTCACATCATCTGTCAGACCTGCGATCTGTGTTTTTTCATTCATCACCTGTGCATAATAGATCGTCGATTTCACATGCGCATTGATCATATATACAAAGCCGCCGCCGAAAGTGTCATACCGAACATCAGCCGCAGAAAAACCTTTTGCAGCGGTAATATCCGTTCCCTTTACATTCGTATTCGGATCATACCAATCATATTTCAGTACCAGCTGCAGGCGGTCTGTCCCCAGATGTTGCAGGAAGTAAATGTAACCTCCGGCAAAGTTACGGGTATATAAAGTCTGCGGTGTACCGGGAGAGGATACTGGATATACACCAGGCGTTTCACTGGAGGCAAAAGTAGCCGTTTGCTGTCCGCGGATCGTTTCGGCACGGAATTCAGTCGCTCCTTTATGATTCGGAATCCGGAGCTGTATATCCGCACCGTAGTAACGGCGTGGCGTAATCTGGTTGAAATGATTCGCATTGGTATCGATCACAAAACGGGCGTTGGCACCGCTTCCCTGTACCTGCGCCCAGGTCTGGCCCTGATTAGTGATGCCACCGAGATAACCCGAAACGGAGGCACTCAGCTTCCATCCCGCCTTATTGATCTTCCAGGGCTTCATACTGATACGGCCGATCAGGTCTTTATGATTATCATAATCAGTGGTACCGGAAAGACCCTGCCCGTTGAAGATTCCCAGATCTGCCTTCAGCCATTTGATCGGAAAACTTTTTTTACGCGGATCAAATGTGAACATCACTCCGATATCGCGCTCCGTTTTCATCAATGTCTGCGACATACGGCCACGCTCCGGGCTTTCACGGTCGGAGGAGGACAGGTTGACCTCAAAGCCCATAGGGCGCGCAAACATACCCGCCGTAACGGCGAAGAACTGGTATTTATTTTCGAAGAAACGACCCCAGAAATCGCGGATCGCAACGCCGCGCTCTGTACCGTCGAACTGGAAAGCGAAGAACGCCAGCGGCTGACGGTCACTGTTGAAGTGGGAATAGTCGATACGGATACGACCACGGCGCAACATAAAGCGATTGGAAGAATTCGGAGCGAAATCTCCGCCTTCGAAGCTTTTCACGCCATTGCTGCCTGTAGCCTGAAACTGAGGCTGCATATACCCGCCGAAACGCATGCGGTCATGCTCATTAAAGATCGGATAAAGACCCTTGCCCTGTGGCGTGGTGGTATCCATCATGTCGGTAAGGAAACGCTGCGCCGACACATCGCCTGCGAACGCTACCAGCACTAAACAAAAACACAGTGTAATTTTTTTAATCATCTGCCGTTTAAAATTTCGGCAAAAGTAATCCCGGGTCCGCGCAGAAGGAATAATATAACCCAGAATTAATAATTACTTAATATTGAGGTTACATGCGTTTCGTAAGGCGCAAACCCTTGAAAAACAGAAGGCCACCCATTTACGGGTGGCCTTCTTCAACACTGTTTTTCTGCTTATTTCTTAGCGTTTTTCCGTGCAGCATTTGGCTTTGCAGGAGCAACTTCTTCCTCTTCTGCAGTTTCCATATCCAGCATTTTTTCCAGCTGACGTACCTGCTTTTTGAGGTCGTATACCATTTTGTACACTTCTTCCATATCGCTGCGTGTGGCAACCGGGATGTTGCTGAACATTTTCTCCAGCTTCATATCGATTTCCTTACCAAGCTTCATTTTCAGAGAAGCCACATCAGCCATTACCTGTGCATACGCATCGCTTTCGAACAGGGTTACAAATTCAGCATCGCTGATGTTCAGCCACTCCTGGTACAATGCCATCAGGGAACCTACTTCTTCACCATTCTCCTGTTTGTTTACGATAGACTCGGCAACTTTTTCCATCACCTTTGTTCCTTTCTCGTAGATCATCGTCTGCATTTCTGCATTTTTGATGCTGAATACGATCATTTTATCAGCAATGTCCGACCAGTCAGTCATGGCACGTGTGTACTCGTTCTGGCCCATCATTTTGCCCATAGGAGCAAATACGCTGTTCAGGGAATTGCGCATGGTGTTGTAATAGCCAAGGCTGTTTTCCATCATTTCGTTCGGAGCGAAAGACGGCATCATACCACCCATCATTCCTTTCATCTGACGGAAACTATCCCATACATTCACCTGTTTCATACCGTCCTGCATCAGCTGACGCAGTCCGTTGAAATAATGTTGTGTCGGATCAGGCATCAGTCCGAACAGGTTGTCCATAAAACCTTTCATCATACCCGGATCCGTCATTTTGCGGAATGCGTCCATATTGAAAGTTTTATTCTGGATAGCGCTCATCATAGGTGACCACAGTTCCATGAAACGCATGAAACCGTTGTTCACATTCATCATGTTTTTGAATGCTTCCTGTGGCGTACCTGCCTGGAATGACTTCTGCATAGAAGCCATATTGTAGTTCATCATTTCTGTGTACTGGTTGAACAGGCTCGTCATATTGTCGGAGTAGTTCCTGAACTGATCCATAGAGAACGGATTCTGCTGCGGCATAAAGGATTTGCTCCAGTTCTGGAATTGGTTCATCCAGTTTTGCTGCGTCATATTGTTCATCATGTTATTCATTTGCTGATACCAGGCCTGATATAAAGCAGTTGGATTGCTCATATCAAAAGTTCTCGCCTGATCAGCGCTGGATTTAAACCAGTTCTGGTTCATGTCCCAAAGCTGTTTCGCAGCATCCATCTGGCGTGTCTGCCAGTTGGTGAATTGTTCGTTCATTTTATTGGCCTGCTCCTGAGCTGCAGAGCCGAAAGTTTCGGCTTTCTCAGTTGTAGCGCTGATGGCTTTCTTCTGACTGTCGAGCCAGTTGTTATACCACTCGCTGCCTTTGTTGATGGTCTCGTTGATAACGGTGTTGCCGTTAGTCATCTTCTTGGTGTTCTCCACCATCGTATCCACCATGTTCTTTTGCGTTTCCAGCATACTTTCCATAAAGTTGCTGCCATTCAGCTTTGCCATTTTGAGATTTTTATGATTATTAAAAGGTCTTAATTGTTGTGCGACTTTATCCTGCCGCAAAAGGATGCTTTTGGCGCCGCAAATGTACGTCACAAAAATTTATTTAATGTTAATAAGCGGACTATTTCCGACCCCTAACATTACTTTAACGTAACTATTAATATTTGGTAACCCTCCCGATAATTTAAAAAAAACATCTTGCATTACGGTTTCATCTGAAATCAAAAAAGGCTATTTTAGCCATAAAACGTATCGTTATGCTTCAAATCGGAGACTCTTTCAGACACAAATTCAGCTACACACAGGACGATGTAGACACCTACGCCCGCGTAAGCGGAGACACCAACCCGCTCCATATCGACGAAGCAGCCGGAGCCGCCAGCATGTTCGGCAGAAGGATCATTCACGGATTCCTGGGCGCCAGCGTATTCACCAAAATATTCGGTGCACTCTGGTATGCCGACGGACACGTGTATATGAGCCAGAATATCAAATGGCTGCGCCCGATGTTCACCGACCGCACATATGAAGCCGTGGTAACCGTAAAGGAAATATTCCCCGATAAGAACCGTATTCTGTATAACTGTGAAGTATTTGATGTGGAAACCGGCGATCAGACGATTGCCGGAGAGGCCATGCTGCTGAACAAGAAACAATATATCTGGTAGCGGCCAACCGCTCCGTTGTTGAAGGCGCGTCTCAGGATGCGCCTTTATCTTTTTAGAAATCCTTCCTACCTTAGCCGCCGCTTATGAATCTGCAACATGTACTGTACCTGATACGCAAAGATGCCCTCATCGAATGGCGGCAAAAACACACGCTTTTCGGTGTGTTGCTCTACGTGGGGTCTACAGTATTTGCCGTGTATATGATGCTCAACGGACAATCAGATCCGAAAGTCTGGAACGCCCTTTTCTGGCTGTTGCAGCTATTCGTGTCGGTGAATGCCGTCGCAAAAAGCTTCCTGCAGGAATCTCAGGCACGCTATCGCTATTATTTCACGCTGGTAGCCCCGGGCTCATTCATGGCGGCAAAGATGATCTACAATATCGTATTGCAGCTGCTGATCTCGCTCCTTACACTCGGTCTGTTTTCGCTGATGCTGGGCAATCCGCTGAAACAGGCGTCTTTATTCATTGCCGTTGCATCAATAGGCAGTGTTGCTTTATCCGGCGTGTTCACTTTTCTGTCGGCTATTGCCGCCAAGGCCAACCAGAACGCTGCGTTGATGGCGATTTTGGGATTTCCGATCATCACACCCGTGCTCATGATCCTGAGCCGGCTTGCGGTAAAAACGGTAATGCCGGTTTACCAGGAAGGATGGGGAACGCTCGCGGGCGTAATGGGCGGACTCATCCTGCTGATATTCGTACTCAGCCTGATCCTGTTCCCGTTTCTCTGGAAAGAATAATTCCTGCCGTCGCTAAGGCCGCTAATCGTTATAGGCGTAATCGGACATATATGCATAACGCGGCAGCAGCTTACCATCCGCACAGATCGTCGCACGTCTGATCAGATCATTATCGTAACCTTCCAGCAATGGGTCGAGTACATATTTTTCAAAGTGGGCGCCAAAATATTTCGAGGCATCACGCGGCAATTCATTGGGCAGGTTATCCACAGCCATAATGTCCACTATTCCTTTGTCGTCCCGGAAAGGTTCCACCTGCCGGAGCGACTTCCGGTCTACACCATACACCGGATCTGCAATGGTTGAAGCGCCCAGGTTCACCGGCACCGACCCGAAAGGATCACAGGTAATATCGGCAATCACGCTTACGCGGAAATCGTCCCGCTGCACGTCTTCATTGGTAAACAGACGCGGGATCTGCTGATCCCAGTAAATGCCGTTCATCAGGATATCGGTATGCGGCAGAAACTTCGGAAAAAGAGTTTCGTATTCGGAAGGATGCTGATGAAAATCTTCCCGGTTATAAGGCTTGCCATCTTTACGGCTATACAGTCCCCCACCCTTCAGTAAGGTATAAACCGGATAATCATATTCATTGTTCAGGTAATCTTCCGGCTCTATCGACTGGATATCCAGGTGCGACAATATTTCAAGTACACCCGATGTAACTTTTCCGGAGCCGGTAACGGCAATTTTTATATTCGGCAGGCGCAACTGATCATAAAACGAAAGCAGCTCTGCATAACTGTTGATATCGCATGCTTTAGGCAGCGTAAACAGCCCGTGCTTGCGGCCGTAGGTAAGAATGCCGTTATGAGCACCCACCACACCTGCAAAGAAGCCGAATCCCAGGATACGCTGGCCATCTGTGTGCGTAAGACATTCGTAGTCGATCATGCGGATACCCTTGCGGATCATTTCGCGCATCAGCGGCTTATTATAAGACTGCATCTTCTTGGTATGCGAAAAGAAAAAGTACGTTTTGCCCGGAATCAATTCCTGCTTCGGCACTTCCTTCACGCCCAGCAATACATCACAGTCGCTCATATCCGTTACCACTTCCACACCTTCCCGGCGATACTCCTCGTCCGAATAGCAGCGTGTTTCAGAAGTCTCTGCAACAATGCGCACCTGCGGATAGTCATGCATGATCTCCGCACACTGCTTGGGTGTGAACGGCACTCTGGTATCGGGTGGATTTTTTCGTTCTCTGATCAGGCCTATCAGCATAAAAATTGGTTAGGTTCGGCTGCTAAAATACGCAAATGCGCGCAAGGGGCGTAAAAAGGCCGCCATCCGCTTACGCAACGGGATACGACCACGCACTTTTGCCAGCGTCTCCGGAAGCATGGATGCGACAAACTGATGCTCCGCCGGCGTTAACGGCTGTGGCGCATATTTCAGCTTCAGGTACAGCTGCATAAAGCGTGCGAACGCTGTGCCGAATTCCGGATCGATACGCTGCTGCGCATAGACCTGCGGGGTAAGCCGCTCGCGGAAGTAACCGAGCTGATGCAGGTAAAAGTTCAGCGCCTGGTATACCCAATAAGCCTTACGCCCGTCTTTTGAATTCCCTGCCGCTGTGCGCATAAACGTAAAAATCAGCCAGGGGCTCAGGAAGAACAGCAGCAACAACACGCCGGCACCGATACCCGCCGCAATGAACCACTGCTTCCAGGAACGGGGTTTCGGAGCCTTCGCGGCTGCGGCCTGCTCTTCCCTGCGCTGCTCAGGTGTCTTGCGCAGGTATACATCATCTGTGGGTAAAGGATTTTTCAGTCGGGCAATCAGCTGTGCCGCAGATTCTCCTGCACGTGCATCCGGAGCGAGTTTCAACGCTTCGGCATAGCTTACCGCCGTGGCAGAGTCTCCAGGATGTACCTCATTCAGGGATATATTCACGCTGTCGCGCTGCAGGTTGGCGATTGAAACGTCCAACAGCACTTCCGCCGGAGCCTTATCCGCTTTCACTTCCTTATCGTGAAAAATCACATTCGTACTGCGCAGGCGCATGGTTTTGCGCAGCGTGTCCACAGATACTATTTGTCCCTCTGCTGCAAACCAGGCATGCGGCGGCTGCAGCGGCGGCGTTCCGTCCGGTGTAGGACTTTCCTGCGCATCGTCGTTCCCGACCGTAGTGTCAAAATCCAGCCAGCCGAAACCCGGAAAATATACCTGCACCCAGGCATGCGCCTGATCGGCATAGTACCAGTACCAGCCCTTATTCTTGTCGCTGCGGTCTATCGTGAGAAAGCCCACCGTAATACGTGAGGGGATGCCCACCGAACGCAGCATAAACAAGGTAGCACCTGCGTAGTAGGCGCAATAGCCTTTGTGATTGTCGAACAGGAAATACATCAGCTTGGATGCGCTGGGTATATCCGGCACCCCGGGGTTATCGGTATAAGAGAACAATTGCTTGCCGTCTTCGTCTTTCGAAAGGAAATAATCGCGGATAGCGAGCACTTTGTCCACCGGTGTTTTTGCATTGGCAGTGATACGGCGTGTAAGCTCCGTAATACGCGCAAACTTCGCATCGCGCGGCATCTGCGTATAATATGTGAGGAACTGCCGGTCCACTCCAGAGTAATCTGTTGCGGAGCGCAACACCTGGAAACGCTGTTCCTGGAACGATTTCACCTGCGGATCCTTCGCGTTGTAAATAAAATATGCGCTGTTCAGTTCAGACACATAACCCTTCGCGCGGAAAGCAGAGCGGAATTGTCCGCGGAAGTCCTTATCCACCGCTATCGGCTGCACAAAGAAACCGGTATTGGGTGCGAGGTAGGTAGACGGAGATAAACCCCGGTTGTACACCTCTACCTCAACCGTGCGCCTTGCCTTGTCTGCCATCGCATTTTTCAGCACGGTGGAATCCGTACGCGTTGCGTACATAGGAATTTTAGACACATCGGGTTCAAACAGATCGTTGCGCGGGATTTGCTTATCCCGTTCGAAGGTTTCGGTGGAGGTGTCGAACTTCGTGTAGTAAAATGCAGTGAGGTACAGGGGATTAGGAATATCCGACTGCGGAAAAAAGTTGTCTATGTGTGCCGCAAACAATAATTCGTTCGACCTGCCCTGCTGGCTCTTCAGCTGCGAATAATCTTTCAGGTCGAAAGTACCATCCTGGTTCTTCTTCAGCATTCCGCTCTCATCTCCTTTCTGACCTTTACCTCCCGCCTCGGCCACAGCCGCCTCAAACTTTCCCGACATTTCGTACAGCACCAGACCACCCACAGCCGTCACCAGCACGAGGAACAAAAACAAGCGGCGTACCATGTACCACCAGAAACGGTCGGATTTGTCGCGATAGTTGAATATCTGCTCTGCAGCAAAAATGATGTACACAGCATACAGCACCGAGGGCAGGTAAGCCTGCAACAGTTGCGTGGTGGTTTCGGTACGGATCTTGGCGAAGATGTAGATACAGCTCACCAGCACTGCCGCAGCAATAAAGAAATGTGCATAGCGCCATCGCGTGAACGCAGCTCCCAGCAACCAGCCCGCACCGAAAAGGAACGAAAAGATCAGGAAGCGAACCGAAAGAAAGAAGGTATCAAACTCACCCACAGCCGTATGATCCAGCCCGGTGTACATACTGTACAACACCGCAAGCAGTATCAGGAAGGTAGTGATGAAACGGAACCGGAAAGCGTAAAAAACTGCAGCGCCCGCCATACCGGTAAGTAATATCAGTGTCTGCGACCAGGCCTGGTTCTGCAGGATGGAGAAATAGGCATTCGCATTCCAGAGCAGAAAATAACCCACAACAGCCGTAGGCAGTACCAGGGACAGCAACCGGGCAAGCGTCTCGTTTACAGGTGATGCACGTTGTATCTTCATAATATCAGGTGCTCAAACCTACAACCTTTTTGTCTGATTTATCCCGGCGCCTGCCGCTATTTTATCAGTCTTTTAACTGCTTTATAGCACATAAAAACCCCCGCCCGAGGATGGATTGGGCGGGGGCAAAACTTAGAGGATGAAAACAGTTTAGCGTATTGTCAACCGGAACGGCATCAATGCCATCGAACGGCCATTCATATTGTAGAATTGCTTCAGCGTCATTAACTCACGGGCGTTTACCGAACCCATTTCCTTAACGATAGCCTTCGCAATCGCTTCTTCGGAAGAAGACCCGCCTTTGATACGGCGCATCAGCGACTTCAATTTATCAACTTTTTCCGGATAAGTGCGCACTTCGTAGTCATTTATTTTTGCCAGGGCGGCTGCACTGCGTACTGCACGGTCCAGATTACCCAGTCCGTCCACCAGTCCGATGCCCATAGCCGCTTTACCTGTCCATACACGACCCTGAGCGATGGAATCCACATCGTCGACGTTCATTTTACGCGCTTCCGCCACGTGGCGTTTGAAGATCGCATAGATCGTATCGACACTGCGTTGCATCATGGCTCCTTCCTCAGGTGTCATTTTGCGCATACCATTCGGGAAATCTGCATAAGGTGCATTTTTCACTTCGTCGAACGTAATACCCAGTTTATTGTTCATCAGCTTTTCAGTATTGAACATCATGGAGAACACACCGATACTTCCGGTAATGGTGGTAGGCATCGCAAACACACTGTCTGCAGCACAGGAGATATAATATCCGCCGGAGGCTGCCACATCACCCATAGATACCACCACAGGTTTTTTCTTGTGCAGCAACTGCAGCTCGCGCAGGATGATTTCAGAGGCTCTTGCACTTCCGCCCGGGGAATTCACGCGCAGCACCACTGCTTTTACTTTATCAGCATCGCGCACTTTGCGGATGGTTTGTACCAGGTTCCTGTCTGTGATTTCATAATCCCCGTTGGCCTCACCATCGCTGATCTGACCTTCGGCGAAGATCACCGCTACGCGACCGTCTTTCGCATCATTGTCTTCCGGATCTTTATCGGCCAGGTCATCAAAAGAAGCATAGCTGATCTCTTTTTTCTCTTTCACGTCCAGCTTAGCTTTCAGCATAGTCTCCACCTGATCCCAGTAACGGATACCGTCGATAAGCTTATGGTCGAGCGCATCCTGCGGAAACTGGATGGCGCCGGTTTGAGCAAGCTGATTGATGGCAGCGGTATCAGACTTCGCATGCTCCGCCAGGCGTGTGATCATTTCATTCCAGATGTCTGTCTGGATAGCGCTCAGTTGCAGACGGTTCGGTTCACTCATTTTGTCGGCACGGAAAGGTTCCGTAGCGCTTTTGAATTTACCTGCATAAAAGATTTCCGGTTCAATTTCCAGTTTCGCGAGCGTATTCTTAAAGAAAGGGATCTGGCTTACTAGACCCTTCAGTTCCACATCGCCGGCCGGATTCACAAAAACGCTGTCGGCGGCGGAAGCAAGGTACAGCGCACCCTGGCTCAGACTTTCACCGTAAGCATATACAAACTTGCCGGACTTTTTGAATTCAACAATCGCCGCGCGCAGTTGCTCCAGCGTGGCGAAACTATTAGGGCTTGGAGCGAGACGGATCATCAGACCTTTGATCTTGCTGTCTTTAGACGCCACTTTCAGTCCCTGCGTAATTTCGTAGATACCGGATGCAGCATCGTCTTCCGCTCCCATAAACGCAAATGCATTTTCCACACCCTGCTCATGGAACGTTTTACCGATATCCAGCTTCAGGACGCTGTTTTCTTTGATTGCCGTTTCCGACTCCGAAGCGGTGGACGCAGCCTTGGTAGCCAGTCCGATGATCGCCCCTATGGATAATGCCACTATGATCACACTCGCAACAATCGCGCCCAGCAGAGAGGCAAAAAACATTTTGAAGAATTGTTTCATAATGAGATTTTTTGTTCTTGTGGGACAAAGGTATCATTGTTTATACCTTTGCCCTAAATAAATCGGTAATAAATCGGTGAACAGGACCATTCTGCTACTGGGCAGCAACGAAGGAGACAGATGTGCATTACTGCGTTCTGCGCGGCTTGAGCTTACCAGGCGGGCAGGTACCATCCATCGTTCTTCACCGCTGTATGAGACGGCGGCATGGGGCAAAACCGACCAGCCGGCATTCCTGAACCAGGCCCTGGAACTCAGCACCCCCCTTGATCCCGAAGCCCTGCTTTCCGCTACACAAAACATAGAACAGCTGCTGGGCAGGCAACGTATCGAAAAATGGGGCAGCCGCACCCTGGATATTGATATTCTGTTTTACAACGACGCGGTGATCTGCACCCCAGCCCTGAACATCCCCCATCCCGAGCTGAGCCGGCGCCGTTTTGCGCTTGTTCCTGTAGCCGCAATTGCGCCGGATTTGCAACACCCACTGCTGCGGCAAAGCATCGCGGAACTGCTCAGGGAGTGCCCGGATCCGCTTCCTGTTACGGAATTTTCTTGCCACCAGGACTACAATTGATTATCTTTGCGCCCATTCTTAACATCGAAAAAAAGGAAGGTTCACTATGCGCGTGCTACACAACCGAATTTCGAACGAGGAACTGAAGCGCAGGCTCTATGAAGAAACAGAGCCCCGTAAGACAGTATCGTTCTATCAGTATTTCCCCATTGCCGATCCCCAGGCATTCCGCGACAATCTCTTTATTCAGTTTGAGGCCTTAAAAGTATTCGGGCGTATCTACATCGCCTCCGAAGGCATCAATGCACAGATCAGCGTTCCGGATTCCCGTTACGAGGCTTTTGTGCAGACGCTTTACGCAGCCGCTCCGGAGCTTAACGGTATCCGCATGAATATTGCCGTGGAAGATGATGGCAAATCATTCTGGGTATTGCGGATGAAAGTGCGCCCGAAGATCGTGGCGGACGGTATCGACGACCCGGAATTCTCTATGGAGCGCAGAGGTAAATACCTGAAGGCTTCCGAAGTGAATGAAATGCTGGGCAAACCGGACACTCTGGTCATCGACATGCGCAATCACTACGAGTTTGAAGTGGGACATTTCGACGGGGCGATAGAGATCCCTTCGGATACCTTCCGCGACCAGCTGCCGATGGCGGCCGACATGTTCGCCGATCAGAAAGACAGGACGATCGTGATGTACTGCACCGGCGGCATCCGCTGCGAAAAAGCCAGCGCGTATATGCTGCACAAAGGATTCAACAATGTGTACCATATAGAAGGCGGCATCATCGAATATACCAACAAAGCGAAAGAACAGGGATTACCCGTATTGTTCAAAGGCAAAAACTTCGTGTTTGACAACCGGCTCGGCGAACGCATTACGGATGATGTAATCGCGGAGTGTCATCAGTGTGGCAAACCGGCGGATACCCATACCAATTGCCGCAACCAGGCCTGCCACCTGCTGTTTATCCAATGCGACGAATGCGCGGAGAAGCATCATGGCTGCTGCTCGGCCGCCTGCAAAGACATTGCGGACCTGCCGGAAGAAGAGCAGGCTGTATTGCGTAAGGGAATCGACAAAGGACAGATGATCTTCAGCAAATCGAAGCATCACCCGTTGCGCAAGCACCGCGACGAATGGAAAGAGGAGCAGCATCCGGAACTATCCTAAACAATTGCAAAAAACTTCCCATAAGAAAAAGCCGCCTGTACATTTACATACAGGCGGCTTTTTGCTGCCTGCAATACAAACCTTTAAAACGACTTTTATGAAAAAGATTATTTTGTTCCTGGCCCTGGCATTGTCCATCCAGGATCTGAGCGCACAAAACAGCACAGAATCCGTACGTCGCCGTAAACGCTTGTCCAAACGCAGTGCGGGCACGCAACCCAATACGGCAGACACATTCCGTTCGAGGAATGGAAAAATGAACGCGCATACGATAACGAAAGATGAGGAAGAAGCAAGAGAGAAAGAAAAGATCAATGCCACGCAGGTAAACCACGGCATCAATGAAAACATGCCGCCGCTGAGCCCGAGTAATGGTAATGGTCAGTAAGGCAAAGATGACAATAGCAATGAGGCACCGGAATATTCCGGTGCTTTTCTGTTAAGGGTATGTACTACAGCCGTTGCATGCTGTTTATTCCATGCGCGGGAAACAGAGCCCCAGCGGAAGAAAAAAGTACAGGTATATCAGGCTCGCTAGCAGCAGCACCAGGGCTGTGTATATAAGGGGTCTCAAAAAATCCGGGCGTTCTTTACTGGGTGGCATAATCCGTTTTTATACGCTTCATCTTGTTACGATTGGTCTTCTCAAAGTTTAGGTTTCACCGGGGGGAACGACACGGTTTGTCGGTACTATTGCATGCTATCTGCGGGCATGTCACACAGAACGGTCACCTTTCACAACTTTGAGAATGGCCTGAGTTCCCGGTTCCTCACCCATGGCCGACAGCCAATCTTATAAAGCTGCCACCAGGGTAAGAAGCCGGTACATTCCATGTATCCATGCATCCCGCTAAATGATGCAATGCCCGATTGTTTGCAAACCTCGTTCCACAATAGCTTAAGGTAACCCAACCTTTTGTAGTGTTCCTTTGAAATTTGCAAACGGAACAGATGTATTTACCACTACAAATGATCCATTATCTGCACACCTACCTTTCTGCAAGGCGCGCCTATCCTTTGAATAAGGCGCACCTACCCCTTATAATAGGTACGCGTACCCTTTGGGTATGGCGAGCCTACCTTTTAGATATGGCGGGCCTACCCCTGATAAGAGGCAAGCCTACCCCTTGTAATAGGCGCGCCTACCCTTTAGGTATGGCGGGCCTACCCCTTGTAATAGGCACGCGTACCCTTTGGGTATGGCGGGCGTACCCTTTATAATAGGCGAGCCTACCCTTTAGGTATGGCGGGCCTACCCTTTGAATAAGGCGCACCTACCTAAAAGGTAGGCGGCACACCATCATAGTTGCGCGAACTGTAAAAACACCGAATGAAGACCCACCCCTATCCCCTCCAATGGAGGGGAAACCAGCGTGTGCGAGCGGCGTGCTGGAGAGATTGCTTCGACGCGCAATGGGGATTGTGCACAGTGCAAAAACCTATTGACAACAATACCTAACCCGAACGTCATTGCGCGCCAATGAGCGAAGCGAAGCGAAGCACAGGCACTGAGCCTGGGACGGGAACGCTGTTATGTAAGTACTGCTGCTGCATCGCTTTTTCTTTATAGTCTCTACCCTGCACTAACAAGTACTTTCCGCAATCGGATACAGGGAACTTAAGAGAACTAATTTTTTATATGTTTTAAATGTTTAACCCGTAGTCCGGGAAACAGGTCTTGTAGTTCAAACCCCGTTCCGCGTGCCAGCATTTTACACACTCCTTTTGTAGTGTATGTTATTGTTTCAACCCACTTTATACCGGCTTGTACACTACAAAGGTTTGGAGGGAGGCTCCTGCGTGCGCGCGCCTCGCATGGACACCACAAGTTGGACGATGCTCAACACGGAGCAAATCCCCTCCCGGGGAGGGGTCGGGGGTGGGTCTAAGAA
>NZ_BAABEZ010000022.1:989502-1013463 GCF_039540495.1 Rurimicrobium arvi
GCTTCAACCCGCTTTATACGGGCTTGTACACTACAAAGGTTTGGAGGGGGCGCTCCTGCGTGCGCGCGCCTCGCATGGACACCACAAGTTGGACGATGCTCAACACGGAGCAAATCCCCTCCCGGGGAGGGGTCGGGGGTGGGTCTAAGAAAAACGAGGAGAATGGCGTTGCGAAAAAGATTGCTTCGACGCGCAATGGGGATTGTGCACAGTGCAAAAACCTATTGGCAACAATACCTAACCCGAACGTCTCCCGATAGCTATCGGGAGCGCGCCAATGAGCGAAGGGTTGGAACAACCCAAGCGAAGAAGGCAAAGCAATCTCTGAACGATTACTGTAGATTGCTTCCTCGCTATCTACCACACAGGCTATACGCTCGTCGCAATGACACCACAACAAGTTGGACGGTGCTCAGCTCGAGCAAATCCCTCCCGATCCCGATAGCTATCGGGATCGGGATCGGGACGGGGAGGGGAAACCAGCGCGTGCGAGCGGATTGATCATACAAGAAGCGCCCGGACCAGTCCGGGCGCTTCTCTGTTATTGCCGTTGCAAACGTGTGTTATACTTCTTCTTTCTGGGTCATGAGATAGGCTTTGATAAAATCGCCGATCTCTCCGTCCATCACAGGCCCGACATTGCCCACTTCATAATCGGTACGATGATCTTTGATCATCTTATACGGATGGAATACATAAGATCGTATCTGGGATCCCCACTCGATCTTCTTCTTGCTGGAATTGGTCGCGTTCTTCAAGGCTTCCCGCTTGCGCAGCTCCTCTTCATACAAGCGGCTCTTCAGCATCTTCAAGGCTTTTTCGCGGTTCTCACCCTGTGTACGCGCCTGCTGACATTCCACGATAATACCGGTAGGAATATGCTTCAGACGTACCGCTGTTTCCACCTTGTTTACGTTCTGTCCGCCTTTACCACCGGAACGGTAAAATTCCCATTCCAGATCGGCCGGACTCACTTCAATCTCGATGCTATCGTCCACCATCGGGTACACAAACACCGAAGCGAATGAGGTATGGCGTCTTGCATTCGAATCGAAAGGAGAGATACGCACCAGTCGATGCACCCCGCTTTCGGCTTTGAGCAGACCATAGGAAAAATCCCCCTCAAATTCGATCGTCGCCTGTTTGATACCTGCCCCATCGCCATATTGCACATCGATCTCAGCGACCTTCCAGCCCTGCTTTTCCCCATACATACGGTACATACGCAGCAGCATTTCCGCCCAGTCCTGACTCTCCGTACCACCGGCTCCGGAATTGATTACCATCACCGCGTGCAGTTCATCCTCCGGCTCGTTCAGCGTCGATTTGAATTCGAGCTCGTCGAGGGAGCGGATTGCCGCCTCATACCCCTGTTTTGCATCGTCCTCCGTTGCCTCGTTCTCCTTCCAGAAATCAAAGATCACGGCAAAGTCTTCCACCGAATCGCTGGTTGCCTGGAACAGATCCACCCAGTATTTGTTTACCTTAATTTCCTTGAGGATACCCGTAGCACGGGCATTATCATCCCAGAAGCCGGGTGCAAGCGTCATCTGACGATCGTTCTCCATCTTCTCCTTACGCTCGCCGATGCGCAGAAACCGGTGCAGATGCTGCACCCTTTCCCGCATATCTTTCAATTGTTCCTGAGTCATCGTTTATGGTCTGCACAGAAGGCCGGAAATGAATCCCGGCCTTCTGTGTATATTTTTGGTTTAGTAATTAAATACAACGCCCGTATAATTCTGCGGCGTGATGGCCTTAAGCTCTTTTTTAAGCGTCGCCGGTATTTTCAATGCATCAATAAAGGCATGCATTGTTTTCTTATTGACACCTGCTTTCCCGCGCGTCAGCTCTTTCAGTGCTTCGTAAGGCTGCGGGAATTGTTCGCGGCGCAACACCGTCTGAATAGCTTCCGCAACCACCGCCCAGTTATTTTCCAGGTCTTCGTGGAGTTTCGCTTCGTTCAGCAACAATTTACCGATACCTTTTTCCAGCGAACGCAGTGCCAGGAAGCTGTGCGCCACAGGTACGCCAATATTACGCAGTACGGTACTGTCCGTAAGGTCACGTTGCAGGCGGCTTATAGGCAGCTTGGCCGACAGGTGCTCGAACAGGGCGTTTGCGATACCGAGGTTACCTTCCGCGTTTTCGAAATCTATCGGGTTCACTTTATGCGGCATCGCCGAAGAACCGATCTCTCCTTTCTTTGTCTGCTGCTTGAAATAATCCATGGAAATATAAGTCCACACATCGCGCGAAAAATCGATCAGGATCGTGTTGATACGTTTTAAGGTATCGAACTGTGCTGCGAGATTATCGTAATGTTCGATCTGTGTGGTGTACTGCATACGCTCCAGTCCCAGCTTTTTCTGAACGAACTCGTTACCGAATTTCACCCAGTCCGTCTTCGGGAAAGCCACGAAATGCGCGTTGAAATTGCCCGTTGCTCCGCCGAATTTAGCGGCGAATGGCAAATGAGAAAACTGTTGCATCTGTCCTTCCAGGCGCTCCACAAACACCATGATCTCCTTACCCAATGTGGTGGGAGAAGCGGGCTGTCCATGTGTTTTAGCCAGCATAGAAATGCTTTTCCAGCTTTTGGCCATTTTACGCAGTTGCAGTACGATATTATGTACGGCAGGCAGGAATTGCTCTTCCAGAGCATGTTTCCAGGAGAGCGGAATAGCGGTATTGTTGATATCCTGGGAAGTGAGACCGAAGTGAACCCATTCCGCACAGGATTCCGCACCAAGAGCCGTCAGCTTTTGCTTCAGGAAATATTCCACTGCTTTTACATCGTGATTGGTGACACGCTCCGTAGCTTTGATCTGAGCGGCGTCTTCCTCGCTGAATTCCTGGTAGATCTTACGCAACGCCACCGGCTTCACGGAAGCAGGCAGCTTAAATATTTTCTTTTCTGCCAGGAACAGGAAGTATTCCACTTCCACCCATACGCGGTAGCGGATCAGGGCAAACTCTGAAAAATAGGGAGCGAGTGCCGACAATTGGGCACGATAACGCCCGTCTACAGGGCTAATGGCAGTAAGTGCTGTTAATTCCATGGCGCAAAGGTACTTCTACAAATTCTTTTATCCAGCCTGTAACGCTTCTTTCTTACAGTCCTGCCTTCCCGCAAAAGCCGGGAAGTATAGTGATTGCAGCATATCCCACAGCTTAATTGTAACAAATTTAACATGCGAATAAGGTAAAGCTTTCAAAAGGCGTAGCCTACATTTGCAGCGCTTAACCACCACTTATGCACAATTTCACCATTCTGAGAAAACGCTTACTGTTCACATTTGTCTGCCTGCTGGCAGCCGCAGGTACCTGGGCGCAAAACACCTATACGATCAGCGGCACCATTAAAAACAGTGCCAACGGCGAGAAGCTCATCGATGTGATTGTGCAGGTAGCCGAGCAAAAATCGCTCGGAACCACCACCAACGACTACGGCTTTTATTCCCTGAGCCTGAAAGAGGGCGACTATACCATACAATATACTTACCTCGGGTTCAACCAGGTGACGGAGAAAATATCCCTGCACGGCAACGTCGTGAAGAACATTTCTCTGCAGGAAAAAGGCACTTCCCTGAATGAGGTGGTGGTGACCTCCACTGTTAAGAATGAGAATGTACGCTCCACTTCCATGGGTGTGGAAAAACTGAATATGGCGCAGATCAAGGATATTCCGGTACTGTTCGGGGAACGCGATGTACTGAAGACCTTACAATTGCTGCCGGGTGTGAAAAGCGCGGGAGACGGCTCCAGCGGCTTCTACGTGCGTGGTGGCGGCGCCGACCAGAACCTGATCCTGCTGGACGAAGCAACGGTATATAATGCATCGCATCTGCTGGGTTTCTTCTCCACGTTCAATTCCGACGCGATCAAGGACGTAACGCTGTACAAGGGCAATATGCCCGCGCAGTATGGCGGTCGCCTGGCCAGCGTGATGGATGTGCGCATGAATGACGGTAACGATCAGAACTTCCAGGTTTCAGGCGGTATCGGGCTTATTGCTTCCCGGCTGATGCTGCAGGGTCCGATCAAAAAGAACAAAGGCTCTTTCCTGATTTCCGGACGCCGCACCTATGCAGATATGTTCCTGAAACTGTCGAACAATCCGGATCAGCGTAACAACCAGCTGTATTTCTACGACCTGAACCTGAAAGCCAACTACACACTGAATGAAAACAACCGCCTGTATCTTTCCGGCTACTTCGGGAAGGATGTGATCGGTGTGGCAAAGATATTTGGTATCGACTGGGGCAATGCGACCGGTACTTTGCGCTGGAACCATATCTTCAATTCAAAACTGTTTTCGAACACTTCACTGATCTACAGCAACTACAATTATAATATCCGGCTGACTGTAGACCAGAACGACATCAAGATCATTTCCAAGATTGCTGACTGGAACCTGAAACAGGAATTCCAATGGTATGCCAACAATAAGAATACCGTTAAATTCGGATTCAACTCTACCTATCACGACCTGGTACCCGGTGAGATCCGCGCTTCTGCCACTTCCGGCGTGAACAACCTGCAGCTGACCAAACGCTACGGATGGGAAAATGCGGTGTTTATCAACAACGACTGGAAGGCGTCCCCGCATTTCAGCATGAGCTACGGATTGCGCGTCAGCTCGTTCTCCGTGCTCGGACCCGGTAAGTTCTACGAATTCGATGCCCAGGGCAACCAGACCAGCACCATGACCTATGGCAAGGGTGACTTTGTAAAGACCTATGTGAACCCGGAACCGCGTATCGCTGCTACATATATCCTCAATGAACAGCACTCGCTGAAAGCGTCTTATGCACGCAATATCCAGAATATGCACCTGTTGTCGAATACCACATCGTCCAGTCCCACCGACCGCTGGATCACCAACAGCAATATCATCAAACCGGAGATCGGCGACCAGGGTTCTGTCGGGTATTACCGCAATTTTAAAGACAATAAATACGAAACCAGCGTAGAAGTCTATTACAAGGCGATGCAAAACCAGGTCGATTACCGCGACGGTGCGCAGATCGAGGGGAATGAACTCGTAGAGGCCGACCTGCGTTTCGGGAAAGGACGCGCTTATGGTGCGGAATTCTCACTGAAGAAGAAAGAGGGCAAAGTGACAGGCTGGATCAGCTATACGCTTTCCCGTACCGAACGCCAGATAGATGGTGTGAACAGCGGACGCTGGTATCCGGCCCGGCAGGACCAGACGCACAACCTGGCTGTGGTGGGCATTTATCACCTGAGCCGGAAATGGACTGTCTCCGGAACCTTTGTGTACAATACCGGTAATGCCGTGACATTCCCTACCGGCAAATACAATATCAACAACCAGGTGGTGTATGTGTACACCGATCGTAACGGTTACCGGATGCCGGCCTATCATCGTCTGGATCTGGGTGCGACCTGGAAAGTACGCGACACGAAACATTATAAGTCCGAGATCGCATTCAGCCTTTACAACGCCTATGGTCGTGAAAACGCCTACATCATCAATTTCCGGAACAACCCGGATAATCCGAGCGAAACACAGGCCGTTCAATACAGCCTGTTCCGCTGGGTGCCCTCCGTTACCTGGAATTTTACCTTTAAATAAAGCCGCGAATAGTCGTACTTTTGCGACAGGAAAAAGCTGAATGATGAAAAAAACATTGCTTTCGCTGGCTGTACTCACATTTACTGCAACGCTGCGTGCTGCGGCTCAGGGTTGTTCTGTGTGTACACAAACCGCGAACCAGCTGGGTAAGAACGGAGCAGAAGGGCTGAATATGGGCATTATCTACCTGGCTTTCCTGCCGCTTACGCTCATTGCCGTACTGGCTATCTTCTGGTGGCGTCACAACCGCGCACGCAGTTGAACTGTTCCGGACGGTAGCAGGAGCGATGTTTAAACCACACCCACATGAACACCTCTTTTATGCTCCGGCTGATGGTCCCTGAAGATATAGCCGCCATGCTGGCTATATACACTCCTTACGTCACAGATACTGCTATCTCATTTGAATATGAGGTTCCTTCATTGGAAGCATACACCGAACGCATCGCGCATATCGCGCAGAAATACCCTTGCATTGTCTGCGAAGAAAACGGCGAGCTGACCGGCTTCGCCTACGCCAGCGAATTCAGGTACCGCGCAGCCTACCAATGGTGCGCAGAAAGCACGATCTATCTCGACCAGCAACACCGCGGAAAAGGAACGGGCACGCGCCTGTACCGTTCACTGATGGGTCTGCTGGAACGAATGCGTTACACAAATGTATTTGCCGGGGTAGCCCTGCCCAATGAAGGCAGCGAGCAATTGCACCGCAAATCCGGATTTCGCGAGATCGGAGAATTCCGCGATATCGGGTTCAAACATGGTGCATGGCACAGCACCCGCTGGTATCAGTTGAGCTTGGGCGATGCAGCTCCGGCAACACCGCTGCCGCCTTTATCGCTGCAGGAACTGATCTCCTCTGAAGGGTTATCAAACATACAAACGCTATTGAACAACTATTAATCCCTATTTCATGAATTACTTATTGACAGGAACAGAAACGGAACGTCTTTCTTTCCGCCCGGTGCAGGATATTCTGTTTGAAGAATGGCTGCCGTTTTTCGACAATCAGAATAATCCGCGCATGGTGGGGCTGGATTACCTGCCCACTCCGGAGGAGCAGTGCAGCATGTGGTTTGAGCGCGGACTGAACCGCATCGCCGAAGGACGCGGCGGTATGAATGCATTATACGAAAAGGAAAGCGGACTATTCGTGGGACAGTGCGGACTGCTGGTGCAGGAGGTGGATGGCAAGCGCGAGCTGGAGGTAGGCTATTCTCTGCTGCCGGCATTCTGGGGCAGAGGTTATGCAACCGAAGCCGCAAGGAAAGCACGGGATATCGCATTTGCATCGGGCTTCACCGATTCGCTGATATCCGTTATCCATGAAGAGAACGAACCTTCCAAGCAGGTAGCGCTCAGGAACGACATGCAGCTGCACCACAAAACAATTTTCAAAGACCTGATGCCGGTGGAAATTTTCCGCATCGACCGGGAGCAGTGGCAGGCATTGCAATAATTGAATTCTTTTCCGGAATATAATGAGTGCACCCAATACAGATCAATATAGGGTTCGGCCTTTTACCGCAGACGATGTGCAAGCGTATAAGGCATTGCGCCTCGAAGCGTTACGCACCGAACCCGGAGTATTCTCAGCCAGCCTTGCGAAAGAGCAGGCATTTTCCGATGCGGAGTGGATTCAACGTGTTTCCAACCCGGACGGATCCTGTTTCGGCTTATATCATTCCGACAAACTGATCGGCATTACCGGTGTCATTATCAGTAAAGAAAATCCGCAGGCTGCCTTCCTCACGCAATCGTTTATCTGTCCGGAAGAACGCGGCAAAGGGCTTTCCGCATTGCTTTATGAAGCACGCATAGCCTGGGCTGTTGCCCGCGGTTTATCCACGCTTGTTGTCGGCCACCGCAAAGACAACCAGGTATCGCGCTCGGCGAATCAGCGCTTCGGCTTTACCTACGCGTACGAGGAAGTGTGTACCTGGGGAGACGGCACGAGCGATACACTGCTCTGGTACCGGCTGGAACTTACCTAAGCAGATTTCTTTTTGCTTTGCAGGATCAGTGAGCGGGTTTGCCATATCACCGAAAGGCAGATCAGCAGCATTCCGATGATAAAACCTGCATTCAGCTGTTTGTCCTCACGGAAAATAAGGATCGCGAGGAGGATGCCGTACACCGGCTCCATGTTCACACTGAGCGCGATCGTAAACGAACTCAGTTTTTTCAGTGCATTCAATGCAAGCGTCTGCGCCCATACGGTACAGCACAGGGCCATGATCACGAGCCAGATCCAGTCGTTGGGTGTATGAAGCAGGTTGCCCGGAAAACCATCCGTAAGCCCGCCCATGTCCGTCTGCTGCGGCAGGAATTGTGTTTGCGGAAGGAAATAGAACAACACGGGCAGCAATAAAGACACGACGATGAAGCCGGTTGTCATTTCATAAAACACCATCGTCCGCGCAGGGTAATCGTTCGCGATACGCTTGTTGTAGATCGTGAAAACCGCAGCCAGCATCGCCGCCACAATGCCGAAAATGATGCCCAGCGCATACAGGTCCTGGAAATGGTAAATGCAGTACATCCCGCCCAGTGCCAGTATTCCGAGCGATATTTCTTCCCAGCGATGCCGCGTCTTGTTCATCCAGGGCTCGAGTAATGAAGTGAAAATGCTGGAAGTGGACAGGCACACCAGCGCGATGGAAGCATTGGAGAATTTAATCGCCGCGTAAAAGGCCACCCAGTGGGCTGCCATCAGCACACCGATGCGGGTCATCTGCTGAACGCCTTTAGCAGGAACCGTCACCCATTTCCGCCCTGTGAGCAGGATCAGCAGCATAAAGCCGGCTGTGAGCAGCATGCGGTACCAGACCAGCATGGGTGCTTCAAGCGTGATGAGTTTGCCGAGGATTGCCGTAAAACCCCACAGGATCACTGCAAGGTGTAATTGAACTAAAGCCTTTTTCATGAATAGCGCATCCGGGAGACGCGCTGCAAAATAAACGTATTCCTGCGGCCCGTCAAAAAGCGCATCAGCGCTGTCCGATCTCAGAGCGGAAGGTCAGGCGGTGGTAAGACGTATGACCGAAAGCCGCAATGGCCTTTTTATGAGCGGGAGTCGGATAGCCTTTATTCTGACTCCAGCCGTACTCCGGGTGTTCATCATGCAACTGATCCATAAAATCATCGCGGTAGGTTTTTGCGAGGATGCTTGCTGCGGCGATTGATGCAAACCGTGCATCTCCTTTTACCATACAATGGTGGGGAATGCCGAGGTAAGGCACGAAACGGTTACCGTCTATGAGCAGCAGTTCAGGACGCTTTTTCAATTGGTCCACAGCGAGATGCATCGCTTTAAAAGAAGCCTTCAGGATATTGATCAGATCGATCTCGATATTGTCTACCGATGCCACGGACCAGGCCAGCGCATTCGATTCGATATACGGGCGCAGCTCAAAGCGCTCCTCTTCGCTGAGTACTTTACTGTCGTTCAGCAGGGGGTGGAAAAAGTCTTGCGGCAGGATCACCGCAGCCGCAAAAACAGGACCGGCAAGGCAACCGCGCCCGGCCTCATCACAACCTGCTTCTGCAATTCCCGTTTGAAAATAAGGAGCCAACATATACATCCACCACTTAAGACTGCTGCAAAAATAGAGAATCCCTGCACACTTTCGTACCTTCGCCATGCGAACCGGGACCTTCGTGCCGGTAAAATTGCAAATTGTAACATGAAGCATCCTAAGAAAGGCGAATCGTATTATGAGAAGACTTTTGGCAAAACCAGGCCGGAAGCAGCCCCGGAGCGTTCCGAGGCAGACAAGCCCGGCAAAAAAAACTGGCGTAACAAAACAGAATTTTCTGAAGCTCCGGTACGCCGGGGTAAAAACGAAGTAGCTGCACCCAAAGAGATGCGCGGCGGAACCGGCCGTGATCGCGACGATCGTAAAGGAGGGGATTTCAGAAAGCCGCAAAGGCCGTACGGTGAATTCCGCGACGGAGCCTCCGGCTACAAAAAAGATAAACCTGCATTCCGTAAAGATGACCGGAATGAAGACCGCCCTTCCGGTGAATTCCGTAAAGAAAGAGGCAGTTTCAAAAAAGAAGAAGGCGGTTTCCGCGAAGGAAAACCTGCTTTCCGTAAGAACGACAGGGACGATAACCGCCCTTCCGGTGAATTCCGCAAAGAGAGAGGCAGTTTCAAAAAAGAAGACGGTGGTTTCCGCGAAGGAAAACCTGCATTCCGCAGGAACGACAGAGACGATAACCGCCCTTCCGGTGAATTCCGCAAAGAGAGAGGCAGTTTCAAAAAAGAAGATGGTGGTTTCCGCGAAGGAAAACCCGCTTTCCGTAAGAATGATAGAGACGATAACCGCCCTTCCGGTGAATTCCGCAAAGAAAGAGGCAGTTTCAAAAAAGAAGATGGTGGTTTCCGCGAAGGAAAACCCGCTTTCCGTAAGAACGACAGGGATGAGGCACGCCCTTCCGACGAGTTCCGCAAGGAAAGAGGCAGTTTCAAAAAAGAAGACGGTGGTTTCCGTGAAGGAAAACCCGCTTTCAGAAAAGACAAACCCGGATCTTTCGACGCAGATAAAAAGAAATCTTCGTTTCCGAAAGAAGCGCCGCTGTCTTTACAGGCTGAGAATGAAGTAGTACACGAAAAGATCGGATCGGGGAAAGGAAAAAGCGGACCCATTGCGGAGACGCCGCTTACCGAACTGATGCCTTTGAATAAATACATCGCGCACTGCGGTATTTCCAGCCGTCGCGATGCGGCGGAGCTGATCCGCCAGGGTAAGGTGAAGATCAATGGCGAACTGGTGACCGAACCGGGCCATAAAGTAGAGGACGGCGATCAGATCACCGTTTCGGGTCGTAAGGTAACTCCCCAGAAAGACCTGACTTATATCCTGCTCAATAAGCCGAAAGGATTTATCACAACCACGGAAGATGAGCGCGGCCGTCGTACGGTAATGGATCTTGTATCCGACTCCGGGGCTTTGCGCCTCTACCCTATCGGCCGCCTCGACCGCAATACCACCGGTCTGATCCTGCTCACGAACGACGGGGAATTATCCCAGAAATTGTCGCACCCCAAATACAATGTGAAGAAGATCTACCATGTAACGCTGGACAAAGCGATCAGCGCGGAAGACTTCGAAAAGATCCTGGCCGGTGTGGAACTCGAGGATGGTGTGGCACCCGTGGACTCTTTGTCGATGCTGGAAGAGCGCAATGAACTCGGTATCGAGATCCACAGCGGCAAGAACCGCATTGTGCGCCGTATCTTCGAGCACCTCGGCTATGAAGTGGCCCGCCTGGATCGTGTGATGTATGCCGGACTGACCAAGAAAAACCTGCCCCGCGGCAAGTGGCGCAAGCTCACCGAACGCGAGGTGATCTTCCTGAAACATTTTAAACAATAGCATTCCTTTGAGCCGATACCTGACTGCCGACCGCATTCACGACGGCATCCGCTTCACCGATACGGGCAGCATCCTGCAGGTATCGGAAGACGGCACCATAGAAGCATTGCTCGCCCCCGGCACCGTTGTCGCAGGCGAGCATTATACCGGTACCCTGTGCCCGGGCTTCATTAATGCCCATTGCCATACCGAGCTGAGTCATATGCAGGGAGTAATCCCCGAGGGAACAGGCCTGCCCGGTTTCCTTACGCGTGTGATGCAGCACCGCAACCAGGGCAGTCCGGAGGAGAAAGAGCAATCACGCTGGCAGGCTTTCCGCAGCATGCAACGCAACGGCATCGTGGCAATCGGCGATATTGCCAACACAACAGATACGCTGGATCTGCGCGGAGAACCGGGCATGTACTGGTACACGTTTGTAGAAAGTATCGGTTTTACGCCGGAGCGTGCGCCGCAGAGTTTTGCCTACGCCGAAAATACGTACCAGGCTTTTGCCGCGCAGGAAGCAGCAGGCAACCGACTGCAGCAATCGATTGTTCCGCATGCACCCTATTCCGTGTCCGAAGCGCTGTTCCGACTGATCGGTGCGCACGGCAGCGGTAAAACATTGTCGGTACACAACCAGGAGACGGCGGATGAGGCTTTGTTCTACCAGGATAAAAGCGGTGCCTTCCCGGCATTCCTCGAGGGGCTCGGCATTCCGCACGCGGACTTTCAGCCCTCGGGCAGGAATTCGCTGCAAACCTATATGCACTGGCTCGGCACCACCCGCCCGACGATGCTCGTGCATAATACGTTCAGTTCGGGCGAAGATATGACTGCTGCCCGCGCACACTTCCCGCAACTGTTCTGGTGCCTGTGTCCGAATGCGAACCTGTATATCGAACAGCGGCTGCCGGATATACCGCAGATGCTGGAAGCGGGTCTGCAATTATGCATCGGAACGGACAGCCTGGCCTCCAACCACCAGCTGTCGGTATTAGCAGAACTCGAATGTATCGACCGGCAATTCCCGGAGATCGGCTGGGAACAATTATTCAGCTGGGCCTGCCACAACGGAGCGAAAGCCTTACAGCTGGAAAACGAACTGGGCACTTTCCGTGCCGGAACAAAGCCCGGTATCGTATGGATAGGACCTGATAAAAGCATGCAAAGATTAGATGGAAGCAATTAATTATTTCAGCCTGTTTGGCATCGCCGAGAGTCTGCACCCCGATGCGGCTCAGGTAAAAAAACAGTTTTATGCATTGAGCAAGCAATGGCACCCCGACCGCTTTGCAGCAGCCGGTGTCGCCGAACGCAATGAAGCATTGCGCATGGCAGCCTTGCTGAACGATGCGTATAAAACCCTGTCCGACCCCGACAAAACACTCGCGTACCTGCTGCGTGATGCGGGAGTACTGGCTGAGGAGGAAGCGTATAAGCTGCCCACGGAATTCCTGATGGAAATGATGGAGCTGAACGAAGCAGTATCGGATTATGAAGCCCAGCCGGAAGATGCCGCATTGAAGGCGGCCGCGGAGCAATCCGTACAGGCGCAGCTGGATGCCTTGCAGCAGGAAGCATCGCAATTAGCGCAGCGTTGGGAGCAGGAAGGAAAGACACCGGAACTGCTGAACGCTCTGAAAGATTTTCATTTCCGCAAAAAATACCTGTTGCGCATCCGCGAAAGAATGCCTTTGCCGGCAGATCGTTGATTCCATTCAGATAGTATACCTTTATTATGGCCGGTTCTTTTGAACCGGCTTTTTTATTGCAGCGCTGTCTTGCGGCCGTCTGCGGCTGGAATTATCTTACAAAGAAGAAGACTCGTGCCGGTGATAAGCCCTTACTCCAAAAAAAATCTGAACTTTTTTTGTCACAATTCTTTCTTTCATTCGTCATTTGAAGACAAGTCCATAGACAGTGCAGTCACTCATCGCGTCCAGAACCAAATATATCCGCTTTGCGGAGAGCATCCTCGGCAGTCTGCAGGATGCGGAAGACGTGGTGCAGGACTGCTACATCCGGCTTCTCGAACGTTCGGGCATGGTGCATCCGGAAGCGTACATGATGCGCGCCGTACGCAATGCGAGTCTGGACGTACTCAGGAAAAAGAAACCCGAAGCGCTGGAGGAAGAACTGGTGGGACACCATCCGGATACGCTGGACCTCGCGCGGGCGCTGGAACACAAGGAGCAGGTAAGAAGACTCCAGTTGCTGATGCAGTGCCTGAGCGAAAAGCAGCGAAGTATTTTCTTCCTGCGCGATATAGAAGGGTATGCATTGCAGGAAGTGGAAGCGATAACGGGGTTAAGCAATGAAGCAGTCCGGGCACATCTTTCCCGCGCACGAAAACAATTACGCGAATTATTCAACAAATTGGCATGAGCAGGATCAACGAATTGCTGGAGCGTTATTACAACGGAACCAGCACAGCAGACGAAGAGCAGTTATTGGAACAGCTGCTTGCAGAAGAGGAACAGGAAACTGCAACGGCAGATCAGTTGTTGTTTGCGGCCAGGGCGGCATACCGCAACTACGAACCGAAGCGCAACAACAAACGGCCACGCGTCATCCGTCTTTTTGCTGCCGCCGCCGCGGCTGCTGCACTGGTAGTGTCAGGCGTCCTCTACGTTTCCCGCGATGAGTCAGCGGATTCCCTGCCGGTGCGCAACGGTATTGCCGCACAGATCCTCATCGAAGAGCCGGTTTCCGGTAATATCACAGACGAACAGCTGGCGCTGGAGCAGGCGCGTAAGGCACTGGCCTTTGTCAGCGCGCAACTCAATAAAGGAACCAGTGCTGCAGGCCAACTGAACAAATTGGAATCTTCTCTTTCAAAAATAAAAACAGAACAATTATGAAAAAGCTATTGAGTACTGTTGTTTTCCTGTTGCTGTTACCGCTGTTCAGCGAAGCGCAGTTATCCACTGCACAGAAATGGGTAAGCTCCTTCGAGGGCAGACCGGGTGTTACCGTGGTGAGCATATCCCGGGCCATGTTCAAAATGTTGTCCAAACTGAAACCGAGCGATCCCGGCTACCAGGATGTGGTACGCTTTGCATCGCGCCTGCAGGAGTTTAAGATCATCGTTGCCGATAATGATGACCCTAAGAACAAAGCCGCCTCTGCCGAGCTGAATCGCCTGATCGGGAACGCATCCCTGCCGCAGTACGAGGAACTGATGTCTGTGAGCGACGGCGGGAGCAGGATCGTATTCCAGGTATTGGAGCAGGACGACCACATCCGCGAGCTACTGATGCGGATTACGGGCAGTGAACAGGTGATCCTGTTCATCAAAGGGGATTTCAAGCTCGCTGAGCTTACCGATATCTCCGGAGACATGAACATTACCGGACTCAACAAAGTACAAAAGCTCAAAAAATAATACGATGAACAAGCTAATAGCACTGATCGCGGCGATCTTCCTTTTCGCCTCCTGCCAGGCAGCTCCGCAGGGAGCGCTGGGCCGCTTCTACAGCAAATACCGATCCGACACTGCGGTGGAGCAGATCCATGTCCCGAAACTCCTGCTGCGCATTTTTGCCAATGATCCGGATATCCGGAAGGTACTCCGGTATATGAAATCTGTGCGCCTGTTTACCGCCGGCGGGACGGACAGCCGCAGAACTGCGATCGGTCAGGACTTTGCACGGGCGATGGAACAGGATGGATACGAAGATGCGCTGAAGATCAGCCAGGACGGGGAACAGATCCATATCCGCATCCGCGAAGACGGGGAGATGATCCGGAGTGTGGTCATCAGCATTTCGAATAAGGAAGAACTGGTCTTATTGCATGCCGGCACGCAGATCACTTATGAGCAGCTGAGCCGTATGCTGGATTATATACAAACCGACAAGGGAA
The DNA here is from genome assembly GCF_039540495.1 of Rurimicrobium arvi. Taxonomy (NCBI): domain Bacteria; kingdom Pseudomonadati; phylum Bacteroidota; class Chitinophagia; order Chitinophagales; family Chitinophagaceae; genus Rurimicrobium; species Rurimicrobium arvi. The sequence continues at coordinate 1,004,335 of NZ_BAABEZ010000022.1, forward strand.
AATCAGGCCTGAAGCAGGTAGCCGGCGGAAAGAGCTAATATGCACTGACAGCACCCGTATATGTAGTAACAGCCCTCCGCTCATAATCCGGAACGATCTGAAATTCAGAAAAAATACTTGTTGTGAATTCGGGAAAGACTCATTACATTTGCAACCCGCTGCTACAGCGGACCGGCTATACTACCAAATAGCTGCGTAATATCTAAAAATGCCCAGATGGCGGAATTGGTAGACGCGCTAGACTCAAAATCTGGTTATCGCAAGGTAGTGCAGGTTCGATTCCTGTTCTGGGCACACTGATTATCAAGGAGTTACGTTCATTCGTAGCTCCTTTTTCTTTTCTGCTTTTCCTTCCTGCACTAAAAATTGCACTATTCCACTTTTATTGCCGAACCAAGCTTTTAAATGATGAATATTTACTAAAGGACTTCTATTGCTTTATCGCCAAATTGATAATAGCTCAATAATTTCTTTAGAGGCCTCCTTATTTATAACTCTATAATAATGCTAAAAGAGGTTTAGTCTCTGTAGCAGTGCTTCGTATTATTTAATATTATCATATCGGTCCATCATCTTTAGTTCTTTTATGACTTGCGAGGGATAAGTTTGTTTGAACGAGGTAAGTTGAATTATATTTTAAAATAATCAAGAATATTCCTCTCGTCTCTCTTAATACTATTAACCATTTGAAAACAAAAGTTTGATATTTCCTTTTTCTCTTGAAGTGTGAGACAATTAGAAATGATATTGTTACTATTAGCAGGATCAACAATTCTGATTGATTTTATTCTTGAGGCAATGTATTCCAAAACATCCAGAAGACTATTAGATAAACCACGCGAGATTCTCAACTCTGAAAAGGCCCTCTTTACCAAGTGTTCAATTAACACAGATGGAAGTTTAAGGTTGTTTTCCTTTTTCCATCCTTTAAGAATCTTAATGATTTTTCTTTGCTTTTCTGTAAATCTAAGTGCTTGCGATTGCTTTACAGGATTAGTTTTCCGTATCTTTTTAGACACTGACGAATAAATATAAACCTGGTCCTTATCATTGTATACTGCTCTTGTTGGAACAACATCAATTCGCTTTACTTCGCCTTTATACCTAAAGAATAACCCAATTGAATATTCCTGATCTCTTATTTTTTCAAGGTGCCTATCTTTTAATCCTATAAGAAAATCCATAATTAATGGTTTCATCTCGTCTATGAAAACTGCCTCTTTTTTAAGTTTAAGTTGAATGTCAATATCCGATCCTACAATTGCGGTATCGCGTTCAGCAGATCCATTTATAGTAGGATACTTGTTTAACTCTTCCTGAAATTCTGCGTATAAGAGGCGTTGTATTTTTTCGGCCTTTCGTTCCAAAAATGTACAAGTATCCGAGTATTCTTCTAATACATTTTCAACTACTCTATCTAAGCCGCCGATTGATGAAAGTATACTTGTCATTTCATTGTCTCTCACGTATCCTATAGCAAAACCTGCCGCACCACCCACTAATGCGCCTTTACAGAATGCAGCAAAACATTCAATCCAATCAAACTTCTGTTCTGAATTTTGATTGTTTGGCTGTTGTATAGCATTGTACAGTGCGTTACCAAGTCCTACAGCCAATGCGCCAGTGAGTGCGTATTTAGGTGCCTTATTCATATTTATGCTTCTTTAAGTGATTCAACATAGCTGAGTGTAGAAAGTATGCTATGATATAAGGTGTACTTTGCGTTTGCAAAATTCAATCGAGGATTTCTTTCGAGGTTTTTAGTGGTGTAAGCGACAAAGCAAACATCATCGCCATTTATATCTGCCATTATCTCGTTAATCTCTTTTTGCAAGAATTCGCCGTCAACATTATTGAAAACTATTAAATCATGTTCAGGCACAGTAGTAAAAGACTTGTGTATTCTGAACAAGACGTTTTTAAATTTAAAGTTGGACATAGTCCGTTTTATTTCATCTTGAGCATCTTCGTTGGGACTAATGACAAGAATTTTTTTGGTGTTCTTTAAATTACTTTCAAACTCTTGACTATTTATTAGCTTAATAATCTCTTCTCTTTTTTGTTCAACAATTGTTTCAATTTTTTCATTGATCGTCTTTTTCACTTTTTTACTGACGCCCCAAAACATCATATAAACACTGTACCCTGTTGTCGGTATTCCAAATATCAATAGAAGCGTAAAAAGGTTCTTTACGCTTTTATAGTCCTCATCAATTTCCTTTTTCAAGCTATTTGCCGATTTCTGAACTTCTATTTTTGAAAAATTATCAATGTTAGTTTTATAATCTTCCAAATTACTTAACCGCTTTTCAAGATTGGCCACTCTGCTTGAGTCGCTTTGTGCAAACAGAATGCTACTTTGAAATACGAGGGCAAGGGCGACCATCAAGGTTCTATAAGGTGTCATATTTGTACAGTTTGTGATTTAGTAATGCGTAAAAACCAATTTCAACTTTAGAATGATTATAACCAATAATTAATAATGCCGGGTTCTTAATTGCTACGTCACCATGAGCAGCAATTGATTTCATAGCATCAATATCAGTGCTACTGGGAATTGGTAAATTATCAGGATGTGTATGCCATTCGCCAACGTAATATTTTTGTGGATTTTGATTGTAAAATTCCTTCAGTTTATCATCAATGCCGGTAGCGTCTCTTTCAAATAAGTATCGAGTACCCTTATATTTATCAGGTAGAATGTGGTCTGTAATATTTAGCTGCCGGTAATCTTCGGAATAGAAACCGATCAAAAAGCCGCCAAATTCGTTAGGATAGTGACACTTACCGATTGCTATCAATGAATCAAGAAGCTTATCCTGAATTTCTATTTTCAAACCAATGTTGATGTTTGTCCAGGTCAAAATTCTTTTAGTTTAATGATGAAGTCTTCCTGCGCATCCAACACGAAATTTCTTAAAGGTAGCCCCTGTGAAAACTTCAAATTAATGTGTTTAATTGCGTGCTGAATTAATGTATTAATATCGTTGTAAGAGGCTTTAAACGTTGGACTCCAGCAACCAGTAGGATTGTACAAATCTTCTGTGTCATTTTCCAATACTTGTTCAAATTGGTTTATCATCCAGGAATAGCTTTTTGGCTCTGTAGCACAAGCCACCGCGCGAGCTTTATTAGTAATAGACAATGTAATCAGGTTATCCAATTGTAATTCATCAAGAACAAACATCAAATCATTGTCTGTTGAACAATCAAAGATGACGTCGTATTGAAGCAGTGCTTTCTTAAAATCTATCGACGCTTCATGATTTTTAAGCATCACTTTTGCGTACAGGTTGAAAAAATCTGCGTTAATGGTGCCGGTATTAATGAATGGCGATATGGATATTAGTGTTTGCCTTAATTCATCCACCTTGTTATTAATGCCAGCGTTAAACCTATATTCAGATCGACATACATTTTCAGGTTCTTTTACATCGTAGTCTATCATATCAATTATTTTGCATCCACCTCTTGTAAGCGTGGTTGCAATCATACTTCCAATTGCACCAACGCCAATAATCAACACTTTTCCTTTAGTAATTTTATCATCCATTCTTCCACGTCCGAAAAAATATTGGTAAGAGCAGTTCTTTGTAATGCCCCAATTTATCGGTGCATCCAAAAAGTACCCTTGCCATTGTTGGTTTACTTTTTCTGTCGCTATTGGAAACTTGCCAATTTCCATAAGAATGGACTGCCAATGTATCTCTGTCTCAGTAATCCTGTATCCTACCAATAGTGGTATAATATTGCCTGCAATCTTTCGGTTTGCATTTTGCCCTTCAGACAAGAACTTAATAAAAGGTTTGCTTACATAAGTCTCAAGTTCTTCCCAATTTTTGAAAGCAAACTTACCATGGGTAGCTGGCGGATTATTTATAAAAATGAACAAACCACTGTTCTTATTCTTGTGCGATAAGTTTTTAACACCGTCGCTCCATTGGCATTCAACAAGCTTTTTATTGTTTTTACTAAAGAAAGATTGCACCACATAGTTATGCACAGGTGCATCATAATACTTACCCGATTGTATTGGAATGTATTCAAAGAACCCATACTCGCAGCCCTGGAATTGATAATCGACTTCCGTAAAAAAATAAGCATAGTGCCGACCCTTAAATTTCTCAGGTTGTAAAATCAAATGTTCATAGTTCGTATCCTTTTTGCCTTCAATGAAATACTCTTTAATCCATCTTCTTAATGAATTGAAATCAATAAGTAGCTTACGTTGCAGATCTACGCAGTGTGACGTATGAATACAGATAGACCCTTTCTCCATGACATGGCCATAAGTAATTAAGTCCGGGTTTGAAAATGTAATCGTCTCTGTATTATATCGCTTCAATGGATACTCTGGTAAAATAGTAACAGTGAATGATAAAGAGATTTCATCGTTTACTGTTACTACTACTTGGCCCTTTATAATTAATTCATCATCTACAGTAAAAGGCGTATCAATCGAGACAAAATCTATGTTACCAATATACTGTTGAATTTCTTCCACCCGATTATCCATGTCTTACCCGAACCGTTCATTTTTAGGTGGTACAGAATAAAATCCGCTGCCTTTATTCTCATATCTCTTTTCCTCTTCCTTGAATTTGGCGTTTTCAGGATAGTATGTTTTAATATTTTCGTCATTGTCCTCAATACGATCAAGCATGTTCTTCATATCGTCTGATAAGTTTCGCTTTTCCTGCGTGGTCAGCGTGTCTGCTAAATCGTTAGAACTATTACCAGGATCTAAAAGCTTGAACCCTTCTTTAGTTACTTCATCTTTAATAAATTCCATGACGGCTTTTAGCTTGTCCCAAAGGTTACCGGTGATCGTTTTATTGTCGAACGCCTTTAACGTGATAAGCTCTAAGAAAAAGGACTTGGTTGGATAATTGTACTTTGTTCCTTTCCAAACCTTCAGCAACCGAATAATCTTACGAATAGAGTTCTTTTCAGCAGTAGCACGGTCTTTGATATTGTTGATTTGAGCTTTTACATTGGTTTTGATCCGCTCACTCCCGGCATCAATGTTGCCGTACTTGTAGTACACGTATAAGTTAAGGTCTTCGTTATCAGGATACTTATCTTGATTAAGTTCTCTACCCGGTACCACATCAATCTTAATAACGTCGCCGTCTGCGTCAGCATAAAATTCCAGACCAATGGACACTTTCTGCTTTTTCACCTCAGCGACGTCCTTGTACTTTTCATAGAGGAAATTATATACGTCTTCGTACATTTCTTTCAATGTTCCATTTGAACCGAAAGCATTTTTCTTGAACGGTGCTACTTGGTCAAAATCGAACCGAGTATTAATAGCGGTGTTTTTTGCATAAGAACCAGAATTGAACGGCGAGTATAACTTATCACCATAATGATCAACCAATGCTTCTTTTACTTCCTTGTTCTTGTCTTTGAACTTGTTTAAAAGTGTTTCTTCTTTTGTAATCTGATGCGTTGTAATAACGGATTCCAGATGTAGCGTTTTATCCATTTTTGCTTATTTTATTTGTGTCATTGAGATAGAATTGTCCAGATTGTCTTTAACCGTAGCATTAGCATCTGTTTTCAGGTACTCTCTACCGGAAATTGTAACGGCACCAACTTTTGCGCCAATATTCCAACCCGGATAGCCCCACGTTATTGTTTTAATAATATTCCCTTGTTTAATCAATTTGATTACTTCCGATTCGATAGTTTTTTCACCTCTATGAAAACCATTATTGTCGGTTACAGGGTGAAGCATTACGTGTGTAATTACTTGGGAGCTGTCTTTCCATACGCCAGAGATATAATAGTCGCTTGTTTTTGCCATTTTAATCATTTGAATGTGTAGACGTAATCTTTTTCCTGCTGGTTGGGTTTTGAACGTAAATTTCGTTTAAAAGTTTATTAAGGTTGAAAATATTTATCCACAGATTATACTTCCAATGTTAATTTCGTTTAATTTTAGACCTGAAATGATAATTAGCTTCAATTTAGAGAACTTCCTTTCATTCGGATCGAAAAACACCTTATCCTTTATTGCTACTCCAATTAAGGATAAGGCAGACAAAACATTTACACCACCCAGCTATCAGTGGGATTACAGATTACTAAGATCGGTTGGAATATTAGGTTACAACTCAGCAGGAAAAAGCAATTTTCTCAAAGCTATTGCAGCAATGAAATATGCTGTGTTATATTCTACTATTAGTTCAACAAATGTTTTCACTTCCAGTATTAGTCCATTTTTATTGAGAAAAGAAAATTTAGAACCAACAAGTTTGGAAATTTTATTTTTTCTAAATAATAGAAAATACCGTTATGGATTTAAAATATTGGATAGCTTAATTACAGAAGAGTGGCTTTATTATTCTGAGCCTACTGTAAGAGAAAATAATCTTTTTTATAGGCAAGGTGGTGGAATAACTTATAATAAAAATTGGAACAAAGATGTCGACAATAGTTTGGAGCCATTATTTAAACGAGCCAATGGACAAACTCTATTTTTATCAATACTTGGAATTCTAAATGTTCGCCCAGCTGTTGAAATACTTAAGTGGTTTGAGAAAATTACAGTTATCGAAACTTTCGACGCAGATACTTTCATTGACTTTACTTCTGAAAGATTACAAGATGAAATTTTTAAGATTAACTTTTTGGGAATACTGCGAGAAGCATCTTTAGGCTTCCATACAATTGTAGAATCTAAAACCGCACAAGCCGCACAAAGCAAGCTGAGTTTAGATTTCATGGATTTTATGGTGCAAAACGAGCTATTGCCTAAAGTAAAGTATGTTGTACATACAGTTCATACAATGTTTGATAATGAAGGAAAGGAAGCAGGAACAATAAGATTTGACCTTCGCCAACAGGAATCTGCAGGGACGAAAAAGTTCTTTGGGCTAATTGGACTTCTTTTAGATTCAATGCTAAAGGGGAGCATATTGCTTTTTGATGAACTGGATGCACAATTCCATTTTGCCATGTATGAAACTCTTGTCATCTTTTTTAATAATGCTAAAATTAACCCGAAGGGAGCACAACTAATTTTTACAAGCCATAATACCACACTACTTAAAAAAAGTAAAATCAGACGGGACCAGCTATATACAATTATTAAAAACACAAAGTCAGAATCTGAACTTCGCAGGATACATGAAAAAGGAAATGCAGTAAGAACGGATCAATCAATTGAAAAAGAATACACCGAAGGAAGATTGAAAACACATCCGGATATTGACTTTAATTTATTTACAGGTATCCTTGATTTTCCAGAGTACTAACTTTACCGCTTTACAAACCTACTTGATGGATTCAAAAAACAAAGTAAATTATGATAACTGAAAGGGTACAAGCTCTATTTGATTTTATTGACTATTTAGACTCAAAAAAAGCAGAGTATCTTCAGAAGTATATTCCACTTTGTATCGAACTAAATAGCCTTGATGTCTATAGGTCAAAATTGAAACCCAAAAGTAACTATATTGACAAACAGAAATACGATGAAATACAAAAGGAAATAAAAGAAAAATTTGAACCGCTTAATCTGAATGTTCATGTTCCCCTATTAAATAAACTTAAAGAACTAAAAATATGGTCTGGAGATGATGTTTTCGCGAGTATTTGGAACAACAATAGTTCTGCGATCCATGATTTTAAAAATAATTTTGAATCCGAAGATGTAGCGAATGTTATATTGCATAAGCATAAGTATCTAAACTTTAGAAAGCAAACCAAAAGCGATTTTCTTGGGTTGCAATTTGTATTAAGCAATTTGGATGAGATTTACAAAGAACTATTTGATTTTTTCAAAGACACTTCTGAAAATGAATTCGAGAGTTTTGAGAATAAGACAATTGAAATGAACAGTATCGAGGATGCTCTGAAAAGATTTGAAGATAATAGAGACATGAATGTTAGATTTTCAATACCTCACGACGATCTTTTTAGTTACCAGAATGTAAGACAATATTATCCTCATCTCTATCCTCAATCACATACTGTAAAAAATGAAATAATAATGGGAAATAAAATTCAAGTTGGAGACATAACTGGGCACGGTAACATCCTTAATACAGGTAATCAAGCAAACATTTACTCTACCAATAATGTAAGTAAAAATAATTTGGATACTTTAAAGAATCAATTAACCAAGTATGGAATTGATGATGATGATATACAGGAACTGGCAGAAATTGTACAAGCAGAAACCCCTAATTCAAAAACTAACACTCTGGGAGAAAAGTCAAATAATTGGATTTTGAAAATTATCGGTAAATCATTGTCTGGTGCTGGAAAAATTGCCATTGGTATATCATCAAATATATTGGCTGCTGTAATACGCCAGTACTATGGGCTTTAGTAGCCACCTTAAATATTTGCGATGTCAGTTGATTAATTAAATATCTCAAATCCACTATCAATAACTCGTTCGCTATTGTAATATTCGGGGTTTATTGTTGGATTTATTCCCACTGAGTTGAATACTTCAATGATTAATTTCTTTGCCGTTTCAAAATCTTCGAAATTGTTCACGTAGATGCTGTCGTAATTATTATAGCATTTAATACCAATTTTAGCAAGCCAACATTCACTGTATCGAACATAATTAATGCCTCCACCTCTTGTAACCTTCTTGCAAATTTTGAATACTCTTTACTAAGCGGCTGTCCACCTTTCTCTTCCTTAATCACATTCCACACACTGGGATATTTTGCAATGAATAAATCAAGCAACTGTAACCCCTCCTAAAAATCGGACCATTTAAAAGTATGATTTTTTACCTTTAAATAGTCGATATGAAAAAGTCCAAACACAGCGAGGCCCAGATAGCCTCGGCACTTAAAGAGTATGAGAATGGCCGTAAATCAGAGGATATCTGCCGGGAGCTTGGTATCGCTAAAGTGACCTTTTATGCCTGGAAGAAAAAGTATTCAGGCATGGATAGTGAGCAACTCAAGAAGCTCAAAGATCTGGAAGAAGAGAATCGTAAGCTCAAACAGATGTACGCTGATCTGGCTCTTGATAACCGGATGCTCAAGGATGTACTGTCAAAAAAGTGGTAAGGCCCGGTGATCGGAAGAACATTGTTGCTTACCTGGGTCAAACTTTCCAGGTAAGTATCCGCCGGGCCTGCAAGACCATTAA
>NZ_BAABEZ010000022.1:1013473-1253325 GCF_039540495.1 Rurimicrobium arvi
TGGAGAGATTGCTTCGACGCGCCTACACAAAGGGGCTATGCGCGTCTCGCAATGACGCGAAAAGTTGGACGGTGCCCCAACACGGAGCGAATCCCTCCCGATAGCTATCGGGATCGGGGTGGGTCTGTGAAAAACGATAAGCTTACGGCGGGCAAGAACGATTTGCACCCGATGCCGATAGTTATCGACATCGGGCTGCGCCAGCGCAAAGGGCTATACGCGTCTCGCAACGACACGAAAAGTTGGGCGTTACTCGCCCGGAGCAAAATAAAAAAGCCGCCTCCGGAAGGAGACGGCTTCATTAAAAGTCACAAGAATGATTATTCCCAAACCTGTCCTGCGAGCAGGTCTTCAAATACCTCGCGTTTGCGGATCAGGGTATATTTCCCATCTTTCCACAATACTTCCGCAGGTTTCAGACGGGAATTGAAATTACTGCTCATCTCAAATCCGTAGGCTCCGGCATTATGAAACACCAGCAGATCATCTTCACGTACTTCGTTCAGTACACGGTCCCATGCAAACGTATCGGTCTCGCAGATATTGCCCACAACGGTATAGATACGCTCCGCACCTTTCGGATTGCTGATGTTTGAGATTTTATGATACGCATCGTAGAACATCGGACGGATCAGGTGATTGAACCCGGAGTTCACACCAACGAAAACAGTAGCGGTGGTTTGCTTGATCACGTTTGCCTTCACCACAAAGTATCCGCACTCGCTTACCAGATACTTACCCGGCTCAAACCAGATTTCGAGCGGACGCCCGTACTCCTGTTCAAATTCGCGGACAGCCACCTGCAGCTTTTTACCCAGTCCAACAATGTCGGTCTCCCGGTCTTCTTCTTTATAAGGCACTTTAAAGCCGCTTCCGAGATCCAGGAACTGAAGCTTGTCGAAGTGACCTGCAATAGAGAACAGTACTTCCAGCGCCTCGAGGAATACATTAATATCTTTGATTTCGCTTCCGGTATGCATATGCAGTCCGTGCACATGCAGCTTTGTTGTTTTCACCACGCGCACAATATGGCGGATCTGGTGGATAGAGATACCGAACTTACTGTCGATATGTCCTGTGGATATTTTATAGTTACCGCCTGCCTCGATGTGCGGATTGATACGGATACAAACCGGATAGCTGTCGCCGTAATGGTTGCCGAACAATTCCAGCATCGAAATAGAGTCGATATTGATATTCACGCCCAGTGATACGGCTTCACGGATCTCGTCGAATGCCACGCAATTAGGGGTGAACAGGATTTCAGAGGGCTCGAAGCCGGCCTTCAGTCCCAGCTTCACTTCATTGATACTCACGCAATCCAGCGAAGCACCGAGCGACTTCATATGCTTGAGTATGGATATATTGGTCAGTGCCTTACAGGCGTAAAAAAAACGAGTCGGATGTCCGCTGAACGCAGCCTGCAGCTTACCGTACTGAGCGGTGATCTTATCTGCATTGTACACATACAGGGGAGAACCGAATTGTGCCACTGCTTCCAGCAGCTGTTCTCCTGTCAATTGTTGTTCCATAGGGGCGCAAAATTACAGTCTGAGCCTTCAAAAACACATAAATGGTTCCATTTTTTGCCGCAACGGAGGAAAAATCGCGGTAAGCGGCGAAATAATCTATCTTCGTGGACGTTAATGCTGAAGACTTTGTTTATGACTAATTGCTTCAAATACGCTGTATTGTCTGTGGTGGCTGCCTGCTCCGCGCTGCATGCCGGAGCCCAGGCCAGGATAATGAATATGGAGGACCACGACAGCAAACCGTATTATTTCGGGCTCACTTTCGGACTCAACCAATCCCGCTACCGTATCCAGTATACTGAAGCTTTTGCCCAGCACGATACGTTTATGCATGTGCAGCCGGGATGGGGAACGGGACTGAATCTGGGCATTATGGGCAATCTGCGTCTCAGCAACTTCGTAGACCTGCGTCTGATCCCTTCCATCTCTTTCGCCGAAAAGAAACTTTCTTACGTACAGCCGGGTTTGTCTGCTGATGTACAGCAGAAAAGCGTGGAATCAATTTATATTCACCTGCCGCTGCAATTCAAATTCAAAAGTGACCGTATCCATAACTTCCGCTTTTACGGACTTGCCGGTGGTAAGATGGATTACGACATGGCTGCGAACGCAAACTCACGTCGCAAAGATGAATTCCTCAAATTCAAACCGATGGATCTGGGGTACGAACTGGGTTTCGGACTCGAATTCTACTATCCTAACTTTATCTTTTCCCCGGAGATCAAACTCAGCGAGGGGCTGATGAACCAGATATATCCGGATAAAAGCCTGCAGCTCACGAATGCGATCGACCAGATCCGCACCCGCACGATCCTTATCTCCATTCACCTGGAAGGATAAGCGATCGTTCCCTACTTTTTTCGTTTAACGAATGTGGCAAAATATCCGCATTCGGAGAGGACTTCCTGGTAATAGCGCGTATTGGAAAATGCGTACAGCGATGCATAGGGAATCGGCGGAATTTCTTCGGCTCCCGTTTCACTCCCATGTGTATAATAATCGTTGCGCTTGCATTTCAGCAGCAGATAGGTGATCTTCGCACGTTGCTCATCGTTGGCCGCTGCTTTCAGCGCCAGTTGCAGATAATGGGCTGCACGCTCCTGGCTCAGTATCAATCCGCGGAAAAAATCCGATGCAAAGTCTTCCGCAAAATTGATCTCGCCCGTGATAGCCGACTGGTAAAAACTGCGTGCGTTGCCGTATACACTCATGTTGTAGAAGGCGTTTCCCAGCAATAAAGCGTTATTGTACACATCTTTTCCTGCATCCACATTTGCCCGCATCTCCTGCATCTTTTTAAGAAAATCGAGCCGGGTGTATTTCACTTTCTGAGGTGCCGCATGATCGCAGTCGTGACAGTCCTGTATCCGGTTGTTAAAAGGATTGCCGGGTAATGTCACCTGCTCCGCTTCAGGCACTTCGCTCATCAGGTTCACCGCTTCGGGCAGCCGGTCGCTGAATGCCGCTACAATTGCCTGCACCGCCGCAACATCGGAAGCCGAATAAGGATAGATGGAACGCATATACCGTTCGTAGGGACTCAGCTGCGCGGAACGAATGAAATTCTTCATTTGTTGTGCACGCTGTGCATCGTTGTAAAAATTCAGATCCTGATCGTACAATTCCGCAAAAAGCAGGTTGCCTTTACGGCGGTAACGCTCGCTGAGCAGACCCTTTATCCAGGAGTATGCGCCCGATAAACGCAATCGCGTGCGGGCAGTATCTGCGGAACGCTGCTGCATCCATTCAAGCTCCGGCAGCAAAGCCTGCTCCTGCTCTTTGTTCATTTCAACGGAGGTCAATGCAAGGTTCATGATGCGCAGCATATGCAGCTGATCTTTCCCAAGCGATTGTGCCGGCGTGTACTTTGCCGCTGCGTCGAACTGTGTTGTCGCGCCGCGCGCATCTCCTTTCAGAAAATACAAATACCCGAGTGCCATGTGCCAGGCAAAAGGCTGATGTGTATTATGGGCTTCCGTTATATGTTGCAGCAGGGAGATTGCAGCGGCCAATCTGTCGGCATTCACAGCAATAAAAGTCCCGTCTTTCCCTTCGTTTCGCTGTTGACGGTCGGCACCGTCGGTAGCGGAAGAAGCTTCGGTAATGTTCACGAGCCGCGAAAGAAGCAGATCCAGCTTGTCTGAAGCAGGATCGATGCGGTATATCTCGGCAATTGCGCGCTGTTCGTCGTTATAAATACCCATCAGCAGCCACATACCGATCCGCTCCTCACCGGTCCTGCATAAAGCGAGCGATTCTTTCCAGTCTGCTTCCTCCTGCGGATGGAAGGAGTACTCCGCCACCAGGCGCTGCTCCGGATGCTGTGCAAATATGCGGCTGTAGCGGTAGTTTGCCATTCCGAATTTTTTCTGCTTGTACAAAGCACCGGCACTGTAAGCGGTGATGCGGGATGCAAAAAGACTTTCATCCAGCAAAGATTTGTGCTCTTCGTAAAAGCGAAGGCATGCGTCATAGTCCTGCGCGAAATAATAAGCGCGGACGATCTGAAAATAATAGCGCTGAAGCAGAAATGCATCTTTGGAGCGCTTCATTTCTGCCGTCATAGAATCGATACGTGCAATGTCCGATGCCTCCAACTGCCGGGCAGGCACAGGATCATAGCCCCAATAGTCGTCTGGGCCTTTTGCGTAGGGCTCATTCGCTTTTGCAAAAGTGAGAAAGCGGAAAAATGAGCTGATCTTTTTGTTCGACCGGTGCTGCACCAGGTACATTCCCTGAAGGGACGCAGGCAATTGGGAGGCCGGAAGCCGATACACAGAATCGATAAGCTCAGCTGATGCTTTCAGCAGGAAATAGGCAACAGAGCTGTCACTTTCCGGACGCTTCAGATAAGTAAGCCAATCCTGAACTACATTCTCGTCGAACCTGCCCGAGGAATTGGTGCTGTAGGATTCATCGCCGTAAAAAGGATAATCCGGTTCATAAAAGAAAGGGGTGTATTGCGCTCCGGCAAATGATTCCGGTGCAAAGGCGCTGGATTCTGAAACATCCGGTTCCCACCATCCGCAGGCCCATACCATTCCTGCACTGAGAAAAGCAACCGCACTAAAAGCGATGAGCGATTTCCTGAAATATTGAAGTGTCATACCGGGAGAGATTGAATGCGTCTAAATCGTAAAAAATGATGCGGGCGGGAGTTTTTGGGTAATAGCGGTGCACGTCACCGGCCATTTCTTCAAGCATGCCTGCACTGATCTGCTCGAGCTTTACCCTGTCGCCACGACAAAGGTAAAAGCCTTTGCGGAAATGAGCCTGCTTCACCAGGTAACGGCCCGGAGCTTCCTGCAGGAAATAAGCCGTATCCGCATAATCCCGTTCATCTGTTTTGTTCAGCAGTGCATGCACCTGATCGTTGCGAACGAGGATACCCCAGGAGAATACCGGAAGCGCGAGATCAAGCGGTAGCGGATAACGACTGAGCGCCGGCAGGTACTGCAAAGCGGCATCGCGGTCGTACACAGAAAGGGACGGACCGTTGCTGATCCTGCCCATATTGTAATACATAAGTACTCCTGTGTCCACCGGAGGAACACCCTGCTGCGCCGGGTACTTCACCTGATGCAAGCGTATGGTCGCGCTGAGTTGCAGCGAAGGGTTGATCCGGCGGAATGCGCGCAGAAAAGTGAAATAAGCTTTTCCGGAACCGGCTGTCCAGTCACAATCGAACTGCACCTGAGCAAAATGTCTGCCAAACCGTTCCATCATTTTATGGATCAACTGAGACGTCTGCGCCGCAAGATGCGTTGCCTGTGCGCTGTCGGGGTTATTCCGGAACACCTCATTGCGGATGAATACCACCGGCACCAATGTAACAGAGTCCGGAAGCGGCTCCTGCACCTGCAGCAGTCCATCCGGTATCGCAAATCCCTTTTCCTGATTCCATACAATATCAAACAGCCGGAGGTAAAGGCGGGAGACCTGATTGCGCGTCAAAGCGGAACGTTCTTCCCTTCCGAAGTGCGCAGTCGTCTTCCAGTAATAAAAGGAAACGGCGGGTGTTTTCTGTACCTTATGGCAGGAAACAAAAGCCGGAGCCCACAGGAGGAGTACGGCATACTGATAAATATTGCGTAGAAATCTTACCACTGCTTTTCGATGGACTCGCGTATAGACTGATAGCTGATATAGCGTTCCGGGCTTACCTCATGCGTTTCGAGTCCGTGCTTTACAGCGCAGCCCGGCTCATTGATGTGCTGGCAGTTGTTGAATTTACAGGCATGCATGAGCCGGCGCATTTCCGGGAAATAGCCGGCAAGCTCATCCTGCTCCATATCAATGATCCCGAATTCTTTCACACCCGGTGTATCGATGATATGACCACCGCCCGGCAGATCAAACATTTCGGCAAAAGTGGTGGTATGCTGCCCTTTGCCACTGTAATCGGAGATCACATCCGTACGCAGGTTCAGATCCGGAACCAGTTCATTGATCAGGGTGCTCTTCCCTACTCCCGAATGACCGCTGAACAATGCGGTCTTTCCGGCGAGTGCAGCGCGCAGCTCATTCATACCGCTGCCATCCACAGCCGATACCGGCAGCACATCGTAACCGGCATCAGTGTACACCTGAGACAGATAATCCAGCATACCGGTTCCTTCATCGTTAAGCAGATCGGTCTTATTGAATGCTATGAGTGTGGGAATATGGTATGCTTCGGCAGTCACCAGGAAACGATCGATAAATCCAAGTGAAGTTGCGGGATGAGCGATCGTCGCAATCATAACGGCCAGGTCGAGGTTGGAGGCCACGATATGCTTCTGGTGCCGGTTGTGCGGAGACACTCGTGCTATGTAATTCTCGCGATCCAGGATATGAGTGATCATCCAGTCTTCCTGCTGCGGATCTTTTTCGATCTGCACCTTGTCGCCGACGGCTACCGGGTTGGTGGAAGAGATGGATTTATCTACTTTCATCCGGCCTTTTATGCGCGCGGGCACCATACCCTGCGCAGCGATGTGCACCTGGTACCAGCTTCCTGTTGATTTATATACGAGTCCCTCCACTGTTAATACTGTTTCATCTAAGCGGTGCGTAAGGCAATGATCGGATCGAGGCGTGCAGCTTTAAGCGCGGGGTAAAAACCGGAAACAATACCGACCACAGTACAGATCGTGACACCCAGTACGATCCAGGCCCAGGGTATCATAAACGGTACATGGAACGACGCGGCAAGCGCCAACCCGATGAATAAGCTGAATATAATACCGAGCATACCTCCCATAAGACTGATCACTACCGACTCAAGCAGAAACTGCCGCCGTATCTCGGAGGCTCTTGCGCCGAGCGCTTTGCTGAGACCAATCTCGCGCGTGCGCTCTACTACAGACACCAGCATGATGTTCATGAGCCCTATGATGGAGCCCAGCAAAGTAACGATGGCGATCACCATTGCCGCGATACCGATCTTACTCACGATATCGAGCACCATCTCCGCCATTGCATTATTCTGCTGTACGCTGAAATCATTCTGCGCCCCGAGCGGTACCCTGCGCACTGCACGGAACAATCCTTCCGCCTCTTCGGCAGCAATCTGTTTTGTATGAATATTCCCGACAAGCACATTGATACCGTAGGAGCCGCTGCCACCGTAGAACATACGTGCGGTCTGCAAGGGCAGCATGACCATATTGTCTGCATTCATCATCATACTGCCGCCTTTCTTAACTGCCACACCGATCACTTGCACTTTGTTTGCCCCGACCGAAACGACCTTTCCGACAGCGTTCTCCGGTTTAGTGAACAGCTTTTTTGCAACGTCGTAACCAAGCACACAGACCAGGTTGCTGTTCTCTTCATCGTACTGCGAAATATTACGGCCGCCGAGCAGGCCGGTCTGTGAGATAATGAGGTATTCCTGATCCACACCCATCACACGGATGTTCGGATTGGTCTTCAGGGATTCGTACCGTACGGTTGCCACTGATGAGCCCACTTTGGAGATACCCACTTTAGTATCGGGGAAGCGGTACCGTTGCTTGAACAACCGGGCCTGGTCGTAAGTGATCTCAACATCAGAAGAATAACTTACCTGCGCGCCGCGCCTTCCTTTTTTGGTGTGCACGGCTTCACTTGTAATCTGGAACGAATTGGCACCCATATCGCTGAAGTTGGAGCTTACGCCCGACTTCATCACGTCTGTGGCGGTGAGGATGCCTACCAGAGCTGTGATACCGAGCGTAATGATCAGGATGGTGATCACCGAACGGAGCAGGTTGGCACGGATGGTGCGCAGCGCCTGACTTATATTGAAAAACAGCTGTAGCATAAATCGGTTACCCGCAAAGGTAATGGGATATTGGCAAGAAACGGAGTGCATAAAATGCCCATATTTTAGTACATTTGCGATCCCAAAACGTACTAAACTTATGACCGAAGCTGTTGATCAGATTATCAGACAAACAGGTGAACTGATGCGTAAAACCATTACCCACCTGGAGGTGGAACTGAGCCGTGTCCGTGCGGGGAAAGCGAATCCGCAGATCCTGGACGGCATTACCGTGGATTATTACGGTTCGCCGACGCCGCTGGCGCAGGTGGCAAACATCACTACTCCTGATGCGCGCACTTTATCACTCCAACCCTGGGAAAAAAACATGCTGGGTGCCATAGAAAAAGCGATCATGGCGTCCAATGTGGGCATCACACCTTCCAACGATGGTAATTATATCCGCCTGTTCCTGCCGCCGCTTACAGAAGAGCGACGTAAAGAACTGGTGAAGCGCGTGAACAACGAAGGAGAACAGGCGAAAGTATCTATCCGCAATGTGCGTCGCGAGAGTATCGAACAAATTAAAAAAATGCAGAAAGACGGTCTGAGCGAAGATGCGGTGAAAGATGCCGAGACACGCATTCAGACACTTACCGACAAAGAGATTATTGCTGTTGACGGGGTGTGCAAGGAAAAAGAAAAAGAGATCATGACCATCTAATGCTTTCCGCAGCATGATTTTAATACCTAACAAAAACGGCAAACAGGAGCAATTCCCGGTTTGTCGTTTTGCTTTTCAGCCATACAAGCCATGACCTTCCGCGAGCAGATCTGCATTCTCTTTTCCCTTCCGATCTACCTGTTCTTCATACCCCTGGAGATCGTGCTGAGTCATTTTAACGGATGGAAGCTCTATTCGTGGAAAGAGACAGCGGTGAATATTTACCTGAACCTGCTGAATTTCGGTGTGGACCTGCTGCTTCGGGGACTCGCGCTGTTTGTGCTTATTCTGTGTGCGCAATATAAACTCCCGCTGAGCTGGAATCCCGTATGGTACTGGATATGTCTGTTCCTGTGCGAAGATTTCCTGTTCTGGCTCGAGCATTTTGTAGACCATCATGTACGCCTGTTCTGGGCAGTACACGTTACGCATCATTCTTCGGAAGAATATAACCTTACAACCGGGTTTCGTTCTTCCGTATTCATGCCTTTCTACCGTTACCTGTATTTTATACCGCTGGCGCTGCTGGGCTTTGCCCCGCTGGACATCCTGTTTATGTATGCGATTACACAGCTGTACGGCATTCTGGTGCACACGCAGGCGGTAAAGCAACTACCGCGATGGATGGGATATATTATGGTTACACCGGCGCATCATCGTGTACATCATGCAAGCAACATTCCTTACCTCGATAAAAACATGGGCATGGTGCTGATCATCTGGGATCGCCTGTTCGGAACGTTTGCAGACGAACTTCCGGAGGAGCCGGTACGATTCGGCCTCACGAAACCACTGGAGCGGCCTTTCCACCCCACGCACATTGTGTTCCACGAATGGCAGGCGATAGGACGAGACCTGAAGAAGAAAACCAGCCTGGGAAATAAGCTGAAATACCTGTTTATGCCTCCGGGCTGGAGCCACGACGGAAGCACACAAACGGCAGCCCAGCTGAGAGCCGGGCTGCAGAATAAAAAAGATTAGCAGTCGATCTTCGCCACACGGTTCTCGTGACGGCCGCCTTCGAAAGGCGTTTCAATAAACAAGCGCAGCATTTCTTTTGCCTGTTCTTCGCTTACAAAGCGCGCAGGCAGACAGATCGTATTGGCATTGTTGTGCTGGCGCGCGAGCTGTGCAACGTCATTGTTCCATACCAGCGCAGCACGGACATTGTTGTGCTTGTTGGCAGTAATACAAACGCCCTCTCCGCTGCCGCAGATCAGCACGCCGAATGCAGCGGCGCCGGATGCCACAGCCGACGCAACAGGATGCGCGAAGTCCGGATAATCCACACTGTCCGTATTGTAAGTTCCTTTGTCATCTACGGTCCATCCCCAGTCTGCAAGCTGCTGTTTCAGCATTTCTTTATAGGCAAAACCGGCATGGTCTGCGCCGATCACTACCGGCAATTGCTTATCGAACGTTGTATTGGCTGACATATAATTAGATATTATCGTATTTGCTGGAAGATTTTAACTGCTTTTCTTTCACCACCCTGCTGGCGATAATGATTCCCGCCTCATAGAGCAGGATCAGCGGCAATGCCACCATCCAGATACTGAACCAGTCGGGCGGTGTGATCACTGCAGCAACGACGAAGATGATCAGGATGGCCATACGGCGCTGACTTCTCATCAATGCGGGTGTAAGGATACCCACTTTTGCGAGGAAGTATACCAGGATCGGAATTTCAAACACACAGCCCATTCCGAGCACCAGGTCGGCCATCGTATCATAATAGCTGCCGATGGTGATGATATTCTGAAATGAAGGGCTGAGCTGGTAATTGCCGAAGAAGTTCACTGTAAAAGGTACAATAATGAAATACGCGAACATCACTCCGCTGATGAACAGGAATGACGACCAGAAAACGATACCCGATGCATGCTTCAGTTCGTTTTCTTTCAATGCCGGACGGATAAAACGCCAGAATTCCCAGAACACATAAGGGAACGCAAGGATGAGTCCGATCATAAAGGATACGGAAAAGCTCATGGTAAACTGACCGGCGAGTTCGGTATTCTGGAATTTGATTTTCAGGTCCTGAAGGCAGAGTCCGTTAATCTTAAGCTCCTGCCCCAGCCTGCACAACAGGCGGTAAGAGATGAAATCGGCTTTAGCCGGCCCCAACAGCACATTATCGAAGATCCACTCGATGTTCAGCCATACGACAACTCCTACGGCAATGATTGCGACAAGCGAACGGACAATATGCCAGCGCAGTTCCTCGATATGATCTGTAAAATGCATATCGGCGGTTGCATTGGTCTGGCGTTTTTTCAGAAAAGTATCGAGCAGGCTCAACGTTGACGTAAATAGGTGGGCAAAGGTATAGAGTTTCGTCCGGTAAACAGCCAGTTAATTGCTATCTGCGGGCAATTTTATATTACGCAGGCTATCGGTTTTCTGTAAAAAATCTCGGTAATTGGCGCGTATCCATGCCCGGAGCTCGAGGGTGCTGGCGCTGCGTGCGTAATCGTAGGGCATCTGATACGTATACATAAAATACGCAAGCGTGTCGCCGCTTAATCCCGTGAGGGAATTTGTGAGTTCAGGACTATAGCGGCTGTCTACAAACCGTATATCTTCATTTTTCCGGAAATCGCGCTGAAAGCGGAATACGGCCCGGCGCTGACGCGACAGCCTGTCGGCCAGGAAACTGACCGGACTGGCAATACTGGCCTTTTTGTCGGCCATGGTACGGGTGTAGGTCGATGCGCGGTCGGCGGAATCGCGCTGGTAAATGGTCTTGTACCGCTGCTTGATGATCACTTCCCGCAACTGCAGCCCGCTCATCCTGAGTTTGAACGTCAGTCGGACCCCTTCGAGTCCTTTGAGGATAATATGCGTTTCCGTGGCGTAGCCGGGACATACAAAAGTGACCCGGTCACCCTCCGAACCTTCGATTTCGAAATTCCCGTCCCGGTCGGTCTGCACACTCTGTGCGCTGCGCGTGTTGGTGATCGTAGCGCCCAGCAGCGGTGCGCCTGTTTCCGCATCCCGGAGGCAGCCCTTCCATACAACGGCTTTAGCCTGCAGGGCAAAGATCATCAGGCAGCAGAGGAACGGTAATATGCGCATAGGATATCTGGAACGTGAGCCTGCAAATATACTCGAGCCGGTTTCTGTTGTTGCATTCCTGTTCTTAAGGATTAGTTATAATAAGTTACCCGACTGAAACTTGATACTATCTTAATTAGCCCTTAATAATGCCTTTACAAGCCTTCCGTTGCTTTGCAAAACACGATCCTTATGCAGCAGCGCCAACCGGAAATAGTCGTCTTATCCGATATCCATCTCGGAACGTATGGGTGCCATGCCAAAGAATTACTGCAGTATCTCAAAACCATACAACCCGGCATGGTGGTACTGAACGGGGATATCATCGATATCTGGCAATTCTCCAAGCGCTATTTTCCCGCCGAGCATATGCAGGTGGTAAGGCATATTATGAAATGGGTGGCGGAAGACGTACCCGTATTTTACATTCCGGGCAACCATGACGAAATGCTGCGCAAGTTTAAAGACTTCCAGCTCGGCTCTCTTAAGATCACCAATAAGCTATCCATAACGGTCAACAAACATAAGCTATGGATCTTTCACGGAGATGTTTTCGATGTGGTGATGGAGCATAGCCGCTGGCTCGCAAAACTGGGAGCAATCGGATATGATACGCTGATCCTGATCAACCGCGCCGCGAATTTCATCTCACGCAAATTCCGCGGTAAGCAATTGTCCTTTTCCAAAAAGGTGAAGAATTCGGTGAAAGGAGCGGTAAAATTTATCAACCAGTTTGAAACCACGGTTACCAATATCGCGGCAGAGAACAACTATCAATACGTGATCTGCGGCCATATCCACCAACCCGAAATTCGGACAATGGCTACCAAATTCGGCCCGGTGGTGTACATGAACTCCGGCGACTGGATAGAAAACCTCACCGCGCTGGAATACAACGACGGCAACTGGTCGATTTACCGCTATCACGAAGATACGCTCGCACAGCAGGTGGATCTCGGACCGAAAAGTCAATATAAAGAAACCGCTAAAGACCTGATGCACGTGCTGATGGCCGAAATGAAAATGAAACCTAACCTCTGATACCATTCCTATGAGAATACTATACGCGATTCAGGGCACCGGTAACGGGCACCTCGCACGAGCGCTGGACATGTACCCCGCTTTGCGTCAGTATGGCGAGGTGGATGTACTGGTAAGTGGTATTCAGACGGAAATGCAGCTGCCTTTCCCCGTAAAATACCGCTTTTACGGTCTCAGCTTCATTTTCGGCAAGCATGGCGGAATTGACAAGTGGGAAACAGCCAAACGGATGAAGCCGCTGCGACTCATCAGGGATATCCTGGGACTGCCCTTACGCCAGTATGACCTCGTGGTGAGCGACTTTGAGCCGATCAGCAGCTGGGCCTGCCGGTTGCAGGGGAAAAAGCTTATCGGCCTTTCTCACCAGATGGCCGTGTTGCACGCGGATGCCCCGAAACCAAAGCATGATGATGCATTTGGTCGTATGGTATTGCAGCATTATGCGCCGGCGAAAATACAGATGGGCTTTCATTTTATTCCGCTCGGAGATAACGTATTCACTCCCGTAATACGCGCACAGGTACGTCAGCTGCGCCCGGACGACAAAGGCCATTACACGGTGTATCTGCCGGCATATGAAGATGTGCACATCATTGAAGAGCTCTCGCAGTTCCCGACAGTACGCTGGGAAGTATTTTCCAAAAAAACGAAACGTACTTACCGCGACGGCAACCTTTATATCCGTCCTATAGAAAACGAAGCTTTTGTGCAAAGCATGGCCTCCGCTTCCGGTGTATTATGCGGTGCGGGCTTTGAGACTCCTGCCGAAGCGCTGTTCCTGAACAAGAAGCTGATGGTGGTGCCGATGAAAGGCCAGTACGAACAACAATGCAATGCAGCCTGTCTCGCTACGATGGGTGTGCCGGTAATTGACAGTCTGAGTCGCAGGAACCGGAGTCAGATCGCTTTCTGGCTCGACTGCGGAGAGCCGGTGCAGGTGCATTATCCCGACAATGCGGGTATGGTGGCGGAGCGTATCATGCGCTATTTCTGGACGCTGCAGCCGGCAGGACTTGCACCGATGTGATATCAATGCTCACGCTTCTGGGAACGCAGCATCTCGGCATAACCGATCCCGCGCTCCAGGCAAACAACGATGAGCGCGAGACGCTTATCACGCGTGGCATCAGTTTTAGCTGCATCCACCCATTTGCTGTAGTAATTACGGTGGGCACGCGGCATTTTGCAAAATGCATCTGACGCAGTATCAGATTCTTTCAGTGCGTTTACCAGTAAGGGGTTCAATTCATATTCGCTCTGATCGAGCTGCAGCTGTACCTGCACCATTGCGCCTTCTTTTTTGGCAATGCCTTTACGCATGGCAGCGTTTACAGGAAGAATAAAGCTCCCGTCGCCCATAGGCAATGCAGAAGCACCGGAAAATACATATTTGTCCAGTTTCCCTTTTACACGATACGACTTCCGGACGCCGGGATTGATTTCCTCCGACAGATCTGACGGAATAGAAAGATAAGTCCATCCGGTCTTTTCGCCCTTTTCGCCGAACCGGAGCAGGGCAGCCTCAAAACGGATCATGAGCGCACAGGTTGGGATTTATTCTGCGCATCTACCACCGCAATGGCCACCATATTTACGATCTGGCGGACGGTACTTCCGAGTTGCAGCACCTGCACCGGCTTGTTCATACCGATCAGGATAGGCCCTACAGCTTCTGCCCCACCCACTTCCTGCAACAGATGATACGCGATATTGCCCGCTGCGAGATTCGGGAATATCAGGATATTAGGAGATTCCTCCACAAGACTCGAAAAAGGATAATTTTCGCGCAGCAACTCCTTGTTGAATGCAACCCCCGCCTGAATTTCCCCATCAATCGTAAGCCCGGGATATTGTGCTTTTACTTTGGCAACGGCATTACGAACGGTAACGGTTTCCGGGAGCTGCGAACTGCCGAAGTTGGAAAACGACAACATGGCGACAACCGGCTTAATATTCAGCGACGATACAAATTTTGCGGCCTGCACGGTAATGTCGACCAGTTCATCTTCTGTGGGATGCTCATTGACTGTGGTATCGGCGAAGAACAAAGGACCTTTTTTGGTCAGCATCATGTACATACCCGACACTTTGCAGACATTTTCTTCCACCCCGATGATCTCCAGCGCCGGACGCAATGTGCTCGGATATTGACGGGTAAGCCCTGAAATAAGGATATCCGCCTCGCCCAGCTCCACCATCATGCAACCGAAGTGGGTGCGGTCGCGCATCGTCTTTTTCGCCTCATACTGGTTCACGCCTCTGCGTTGGCGCTTTTCAAAATACAGCTTTCCGTAGCGTTCGCGGGTGCATTCCTGATCGTCGCTTTTGGGATCGATAATCAGCACGCCTTCAAGCGACAGGTCGTTGTCACGGATAAGATTGGATATTTTTTCCGGACGGCCCAGCAGAATCGGCTCGGCGATTCCTTCATCGCGCACCTGCTGCGCCGCTTTCAGTATTTTCAGATTTTCCGCTTCAGCAAACACCACCCGTTTGGGGGACTGCTTCGCCTTATTGATAATGAAGCGCAGAATATTTTCATTTTCACCCTGACGGCTGTACAGTTCCGCCTCGTACTTCTCCCAGTCGCTGATGGGCTTACGTGCCACACCGCTTTCCATAGCGGCGCGTGCAACGGCAGGTGCGACTGTGGTGAGCAGGCGCGGATCGATTGGTTTCGGAATAATGTAGGTTTCGTCGAAATGGAGGTTCTTCTGACTGTAAACTACGTTCACTATATCGGGAACAGGCTCTTTGGCAAGCGCAGCCAACGCTTTAGCGGCAGCCAGCTTCATTTCTTCATTGATAGCAGTGGCACGTACATCCAGTGCTCCCCGGAAAATGTAAGGGAAGCCGAGTACGTTATTGACCTGGTTGGGATAGTCGCTGCGTCCGGTTGCGAGAATCGCATCGGGTCTTGCGGCGAGTGCGGTTTCATACGGAATTTCCGGTTCCGGGTTCGCCAGAGCGAAGATAATAGGACGTTCCGCCATAGGGGTGATCATGTCTGCAGTGACGATGTTGCCAACGGACAATCCGAGGAACATGTCGGCACCGGACAACGCTTCCCGGACAGAGACCGCAGGCTTGTTCTGTGCAAACTGTTTCATCTGCTCGCTGAGGTCGGTGCGGGAGGAAACAACCATTCCGTTCACATCGAACATATATATATGCTCCACTTTTGCCCCGAGCGCGAGGTACATTTTGCAACATGCAATTGCTGCTGCACCCGCGCCGCTCACCACGATCCGGATGTCTGCAATATTTTTACCGACAAGCTCGAGCGCATTCAGAAGTGCTGCCGCAGAAATGATCGCAGTACCATGCTGATCGTCGTGCATGATCGGAATGTTCAGTTCTTTTTTCAGGCGGGACTCAATCTCAAAGCATTCCGGAGCCTTGATGTCCTCCAGGTTGATTCCCCCGAAAGTAGGCTCCAGCGCTTTTACCACGGAAACAAAATGGTCGGCATCCTGCACATTGAGCTCGATGTCAAACACATCGATATCGGCAAATATCTTGAACAGCAGTCCCTTTCCTTCCATGACCGGCTTTCCGGCCTCGGGTCCGATATTGCCTAGTCCCAGTACAGCAGACCCGTTGGAAATCACCGCAACGAGGTTGCCTTTGGAAGTATAACGATAAACGTCTTCGGGATTTTTCGCAATTTCCTTGCAGGGTTCGGCCACACCGGGAGAATAAGCCAGAGAAAGATCGCGCTGGGTTTTGGTTTCCTTTGAGGGGATCACCTCGATTTTACCGGGTCTGCCCTTTTCGTGGTACTCCAGCGCATCTTCTTTTCTGATCAGATTGGTCATGTTTGACTTGGTTTTACAGTCGGTAAAAATAAAAAAAGAAAGCATCGGAACGATACTTAATTCGTCCCGATGCTTTCCTATATCTTATACATTAGTTGATTCCGAGTAATTCCACTTCGAATATCAGTGTGGAATTGGGCCCGATAGCCGCACTCACATGACGGTCGCCATAAGCCAGGTCGGCAGGCAGGAACAGACGCCATTTGCTACCCAGGGACATCAGCTGCAAAGCCTCTGTCCAGCCACGGATTACCATATTGAGCGGGAAAGAAGCGGGCTGACCGCGCTGTACGGAGCTGTCAAAAACGGTACCGTCGATCAGCGTTCCATGATAATGACAGGTTACTTTATCAGTCGCGCCGGGTTTCGGACCTTCGGCAGCTTTAATAATTTCGTACTGTAAGCCGCTGGGCAGCGTCACCACGCCTTCGCGTGTTTTATTATTTTCCAGGAATTTGGTCCCTGCCTCCAGGTTCTTCCTGGAGAGTTCCTGCTTCGATTGAAATAAACGATCAGCGATACTCATATTATAGATTTTGCGGCTAAATTAAACGAATTCCTTTGTTTCCCGCAGGTATAATCTTTATACCGTAAAGTATTAACCAGTCCTTTGCTGTTTTTTAAACAAATAGGCTGTTTTACCGGGAAATGCGCTTTAAAAAAGTAACTTTGCACTCCTTTTGCCGGGTGGCAAAGGAAGGAATTTATCATATGAGTTCTATTATTGAGAAACTGGAAGCGATCAAAGCCCGCTTCGACGATTTAGGCGTTGCACTGACCAATCCTGAGGTGGTGAGCGACAATAAGCGTTTCACTACCGTGAGCAAGGAATACCGCAAGCTCGAAAAGGTAATGGATCCTTACAAAAAATACCGTGCCTGCCTGGATGGAATTGCATTCGGCAAGGAAGTACTGGAAACGGAAAGTGATCCGGAATTGCGCCAGATGGCCAAAGAGGAGCTGGATGCCCAGCAGGGGCAACTGGAAGTGCTGGAAGAGGAAATCCGCCAGCTGCTGATCCCGAAAGATCCCCAGGATGAGAAAAATGCTGTGCTGGAGGTTCGTGCGGGAACGGGTGGCGATGAGGCAAGCATCTTTGCCGGCGACCTGATGCGCATGTACCTGCGCTATTGTGAGCGCAAAGGCTGGAAAGTGAGCGTGGTAAGCGAAACAGAAGGAACCGTGGGCGGCTACAAGGAAATTCAGCTGGAAGTGCAGGGAGAAGATGTTTATGGCACACTTAAATTCGAAAGCGGCGTACACCGCGTACAACGCGTACCGGCTACCGAAGCCAGCGGACGGCTGCATACATCTGCAGCAACCGTGGTAGTGATGCCGGAAGCAGAAGAAATTGATTTTGAGCTTAAAGAGAGCGACCTGAAAATGGAAACCGCGCGAAGCGGCGGTGCGGGAGGCCAGAACGTAAATAAGGTAGAAACCAAAGTAATCCTTACCCACGTACCTACCGGAACCGTGATCACCTGTCAGACAGAGCGTACACAGCTGGCCAACCGCGAGAAGGCAACACAGATGATGCGTACCAAACTCTACGAAGAACAGGTGCGCAAAGCGGAGGAGGAAATTGCTTCCCGCCGTAAAAGTCTCGTGAGTACCGGAGACAGGTCTGCCAAGATCCGTACCTACAACTATCCACAGGGCCGTGTTACCGACCACCGCATCAACATGACGGTGTACACGCTCGATGCATTTATGAATGGTGAAATCCAGGAGATGATCTCAGCACTGGCTTTTGCCGAGAATGCGGAGAAAATGCAGGCCGGGGAAACAATCATTTAATCCTGAAACTTGTCGCGCAAAAGCTTATTTTGCGGACCTATCTGTTTTATAAAAGTATATTCTGATGAATACACCCACTTTCGATCTGGTTGAGATCGTAAAAGTAGTCCAGCGCAACTTCAAGACAATTGCGGGTATTACAATAGCCGCCACCCTGCTCGGAGCTGTAAGTCACCTGATCAAAGACAAGGAATATACCGCCAACGCGGAAACTTATATGCTGAACCCGATGTATGGCGACCGGAATAATATCCAGCGTCATACCGAAAACCTGCGTTTCGTGGATTACTTCGGAACGGAAGGTGACGTGGATAAAGCAATGACCATGATCGAGTCGAAAGACGTACAGGATTCCGTACTGATCGCAGCAGACCTGTACAAGGCCTGGCAGCTCGATCCTGCAAAACCCAAAGATCGGCTTGCAGCGGAACAGCGCTATAAAAGCAGCTTCGAGGTTAAGCGCACCGAAAACATCAGTATCATGTGCAGTTTCACGGATACAGATCCTGAGCGTGCCGCAAAAACACTGGATATGATCGTTTCCGTGACCGATGATAAATTCCGCAAATATATCGCCAAGGTAAAAGTGAATGCGCGGGAGCAGATCCTGGGCCGCACAAAAATGCTGGAGCAGCAAATAAAGGTGTACACAGATTCCCTGGCGCGTCTGCGGGATCAGTATAAAATATACGACATCCTGAATCCTACCCGCGAAAACCTGATCGTGGGATCAGTGAGCGGAGCCGGAAAGGTAAATGCCGGAGAAGGTGTGGAAAAGATCCAGAATCTGGAAACACTGAAAGACCAGCTTGTGATCGCTCATGCCGAATTATCTGCGGCAGCGCTTGAATTTGAGACCAGCGGCAGCGACGAGGTAAAGATCCTGCATTATGTGAGTACCCCTAAGCCTCCGGTGAAAGCCTCCGGCCTGGGCCTTGTGCTTACCGCCTTAGCCTGTGCTTTCGGTGCATTTTTCTTCTGTGTGGTATTATTCGCCCTCACCGCTTACATTAAGGCGCTTGCGCAAACAGAACGCTGATGCTTGCCTTGCTGGATAAGAACGCTAAAACCGTGCAGCTCGCCGGCATCGTATTACTGATGCTGTGTGTTGCCGTATTCGGTTTTTCAGGCAACCCGCTGTTCCTGGCGGTGCCGTTCGGACTCCTGTTTGCATTCCTGCTGTTCTTTAACTGGAAAACCGGTTTCTGGATACTGCTGTTTTCCGTTCCCGCTTCCATACAGATATGGTTTCTCGGCGACAGCCTCTCCACATCCGTACCAGACGAACCGATCATGTGGCTGTTCCTGCTGCTTTCGGTGGTACTGATCGCCGCAAAGCCGAAGATAATACCGGAATGGTTCTGGCGCAATGGACTCACCATGATCATCGTGGCACAATACCTGTGGCTGATTGTATCAGTAATCTATTCACACGTACCATTGCTCTCGCTGAAATTCCTGGCAGCAAAAACCTGGTTCCTGGCCTCGTTTTTCCTGATACCGGTATTTATTTTCCGGGAGAAAAAAGACTGGATCAAAGCATTCTGGCTGCTGTTTATCCCCACCACTATCCTGGTAACCATCGTGTTCTACAAACACTGGCGATTAGGCTTTTCCTTTGAGCTGATACAGGTTGCGGTGCGCTACCTGTTTTACAACCACGTGGATTATTCGACCTTCCTCTCGATGATATTCCCGGTGATCTGCGTGGCATTCTACCTGAGCCGGGGTAAAGGATTGTTCCTCCGGACTTTTTTCCTGTTCCTGATCGCGTTTTACGCTGCGGCGATTCACTTCGCTTATGCGCGTGCAGCCGTACTGGCAGTAATATTTTCGTTTACAATTATGGCTGCCATCCGTTTCAGGCTGGTGAACTGGATCATGCCCGCCTTTTATGCATTCATTATTTTTATAGTGAGCTATGCGGCTACAAACAACCGCTACATCGATTACCGTCCCGATTTCCGGAACACCTATATGCACAAAAGCTTCAAAGAGCATCTGATTGCTACTTTTAAGGGAAGGGACATCAGCTCTATGGAGCGTATTTACCGCTGGATCGGTGCCGTAAGAATGAGTACAGACGAGCCTGTTAAAGGCTGGGGGCCAAACTCGTTCTATTTTTATTACAAGCCATATACCAATACTTCGTTCGTTACGTATGTAAGTCGGAATCCGGAACGCTCCACCACACACAATTACTTCCTGCTCATGCTGGTGGAACAGGGAGCACCCGCTATGCTGCTGTATGCCCTACTGGTATTTGCGTTTTTTGCGAAAGCACAGAGGGTTTTTCACCGGCACAAAGACAGGTTCTATAAAGCCTGTACCATGGCCGTCGCTATGGTGTTTGCGGCCAGCTTCGTCAACAATTTCTTCTCCGAACTTATAGAAACACATAAGATCGGGTCTATCTTCTATCTGTGCATTTCCCTGCTGATAGTTCTCGACCACAAGAGCCGCGTTTCTCAGCAGAAAGAGGAACCTGAAGCAACGGCTGCACCTCCAAAAATTTAATATTAATTTATTGTTACCATTTCGTAACTTCATTTCACTCAACCAGGGGAAATGAAATTGCGGTCTTACATAGTGCTTTTCATGCTATTGGTCAGCTCTGTACAAGTATCTGCTGACCCTACCCGTAGTTTTGACTTTTACGGCGATTCCCTTAAAATCCAGACCGACTATTGGCAATCCATCCGCTTTGATAAACAAAACTGGAACGCAGATTCTGTGATCGGCTTTTATAAAGCAGCGAGCATGAAGCCTTATCAGGCCTTGGTGAACCGTCTGCTGTATTACCGTCAGAAAAACAAACTGGATGATTGGTTCTATTATCAGCTGGTTCGCAAAACCGCCCAGGAAATATGTGCCAAGCAGGAGAATTTTGAATTGTATACGTTGTATAAATGGTTCCTGATGTGCAAGTCGGGCTTCGATGCGCGTCTGGCGATTTCGGAGCATAAGCTGCTTTTTTATGTGAGAAGTGATGATAATATTTACGACATCCCGTTCTTCCGCAAAAATGGCCGCCAATATGTATGCCTGAATTATCATGATTATGGCAGTCAGCTTGATTTCGATCACCTCAGCTTTTTTGAAGTCCCCATCGAAGACCCTGAAGCGGTAAAGAATTTCTCTTATCGTGTGACACGTATGCCCGACTTTACGAACGAGCAATATCAGGAACAGGATATCCGGTTTGCATACGGTAAGAGGAACTACACTTTTAAGGTGATGGTAAACCCGGATGTGCAAAACATCTTCGTCAATTATCCGGTGGTCGATTACGAAGCGTATTTCAATATTCCGCTCAGCAAAAAAACATATAATTCACTGATCCCCGAACTGAAAGAAGCCGTGAAAGGGATGAGTCAGAAAAAGGGAGTGGATTACCTGATGCGTTTTTCACGCAATGCGTTTGCTTACAAAAACGACCAGGAACAATTCGGGCGGGAAAAAAGGCTTGCACCCGAGCAGATGCTGCAGAAGGGTGTGGGTGATTGTGACGACCGGGCTGCCTTCTTTTTCTCTCTGGTGAAAGAAATTTACAATCTGCCGATGATCGTACTGCTCTATCCGAAGCACGTAACCATTGCGGTACAGTTCCAGCAGCAGGCAGGAAAACCCATTATCTACAAGGATAAAAAATATTACGTGTGCGAGCCCACGCCGCAAATTGAAGATCTTCCGATTGGCCGGATTGCGCACAATCTGAAGCATACGCCCTACGAAGTGGCATATGATTACAATCCGGATAAGCGGTAATCATTTTTTACAGTACTACATTCTGAAGAATAGCGGCCTTTTCGGGATAATCCGTTGTAAAGTGCAGCCCTCTGCTCTCCTGCCTTAATTCCGCAGATTTCACAATCAGATAGCCTATAGTGATCAGGTTGCGGAGTTCGCACAATTGCGGCGACAGCGTAGTGGATGCGTATAATTCCTGGGATTCTTCAAACAGCAGATCAAGGCGCCTCATCGCCCTTTTGAGACGGATGTTATTACGTACAATACCGACATAATCGCTCATCGTGCTTTGCAATTCCTTAAGCCCCTGAGTGATCAGGATCATTTCGCGCGGATCTGTGGTACCGCTTGTATCCCAGGCTGGCACTTCCGTTTTCCAGGATGTATTGTGGAACAAAGCCGTTGCATGTTCTGCACAGCGATGCGCAAAAACCAATGCCTCAAGCAACGAATTGGAGGCAAGCCTGTTGGCTCCATGCAGGCCTGTTGCCGCACATTCACCGCATGCATACAAATACCGGATGGAAGAGCATCCGTGCTCGTCCGTTTTGATACCCCCGCAGCAATAATGCGCGGCGGGCGCGACAGGTATCATCTGCTCAAATACGTCGATACCGTTACGCTTACAGGCTTCATAAATATTGGGAAAATGCTGCAGGAAACGTTCTTTGTCCATCTGACGGCAATCGAGGTACACGAATTCAGTACCGGAACGCTTCATCTCATTATCGATTGCACGCGCTACAATATCGCGGGGAGCAAGGTCTTTCCGGCTATCGTAACGTTCCATAAACGCTTCGCCTTTATGATTGCGCAGGATACCTCCGTCGCCCCGTACCGCTTCGGTAATCAGGAACGATTGATGGGTATTCGGCTGGTACATTGCCGTAGGATGGAACTGGATAAATTCCATATTCTCGATCCGGCCTTTCGCGCGGTATACCATCGCGATGCCATCTCCGGTGGCAATAGACGGATTGGTAGTAGTCCGGTATACCTGCCCTACTCCGCCGGACGCCATCAGTGTAACCCGGGAAAGAATGCGCTCGGTTTTACCGTTGTGCAGGTTAAGTGCGTAAACGCCGTAGCATTCAATATCTGAAGTGGATTTGGTAACCAGATAACCAAGGTGGTGCTGGGTGATAATATCGATCACAAACCAGTGGTTGTACACTTTGATGTTCGGATATTGCTGCATCTCCGTCAGCAGTGCGCGTTCTATCTCAAAACCGGTAATGTCTTTATGGTGCAGGATGCGGTGCTGGGAGTGACCGCCTTCTTTTCCCTGCAGATATTCGCCTTTACTGTCTTTATCGAAGTTGGCTCCCCATTCGATCAGTTCCGCCACGCGTTCGGGACCTTCTTTGACTACAATTTCCACGATCTCCCGGTTGCAGAGTCCGTCTCCGGCTATCAGTGTATCCTGGATATGCTGGTCGAATGTATCCGAATCATGACCGCTCATTACTGCTATGCCGCCCTGAGCGTACTTGGTATTGGTTTCATCGGTATTCGCCTTTGTCAGGATCGTGATCTCCTTATCGGGAAAATTCTTTGCTGTTTTGATCGCAAAGGAGAGGCCCGCAATGCCGGAGCCGATAACCAGGAAGTCTGTCTGCATAGTAAACTGCTGAAAATGCTTACAATATTACTGTATCAGACAATAACTTTGGTGTATGAATCTGATGAGTTTCCCACATCTGCCCGAAGTACTGGAACAATCGCTGAAAGCGCCGCTGCCATCTAAGGAAGCCTTGAAGATGATGTTTCCGAATATCAAGGCCATGCCGGATAAGCTGCCTCCTACTGTTAAAGAGAGTGCTGTGATGGCTTTATTATTTCCGGAAGACGGAGAATGGCACCTGCTTGCAATACGGCGTACCGAAGACGGGCATGCGCATAGTGGTCAGATCGGCTTCCCGGGAGGGAGAAGGGAACCGGAGGATCCGGATCTTCTTACAACTGCTTTACGCGAAACCTTCGAAGAGGTAGGTATCGAGAGCAGCAGAATCCGTGTGGCGGGACAGTTGAGTCCCGTATATGTGGTGGTGAGCAATTTTAATGTATCGCCGTTCGTCGGCTTCATAGACGATGTAGACAACCTTAGTTTGAGCGCTTCGGAAGTGCAATCTGTATTGCGTATTCCCTTACGCGAATTATTTGCACCCGAATCGAAAACACAGACGGAGGTCGTATCTCCGGCTTTTCCGGATATCAAACGAATAGTGAATGCATACCGCATTGCCGGCAATACGATCATATGGGGAGCTACAGCTATTATGATAGCGGAACTGGAACTTGTATTGAGGGATCTGGTTTATCCGAATCCCTGATTACCCGCATATGCGGATAACCAGTTCGTCAAGACTACGACGCACCTTCTTTTCATGCGCCAGGAAATCATTCTCTGCATCACGGTAACCGATAGCAAGCAATGCTGTACTACGCAGTCCCTTCTCCTGTAATCCTAGGAGTTGATCGAGCTGAACAGGATCAAAGCCCTCCATAGGGGTTACATCCACGTTCAGCAGGGCAGCTTCTGCGATTGCAAAACCAAGCGCAAGATAAGTCTGATGTTCGGCCCATACGCGAATAGCTTCATCAGAGCTGTTTTCCATGAAGCGCAGCATAGACCTGCGGAATGCGTCAAGACTTTCCATCGTCACGCCACGGGTAGCACAAATATTCTGAAGGTATTTATCGATATGCGCTTCTGTAAGCACCGAATAAGAAGCGAATACCAGTAAATGGGAAGCTTCCGAGACCTGAGGCTGGTTATAAGCGATCGGTCGGATACGTTCCACCATTTCCCGGTTACGGATCAGGATCATGGTAAAAGGCTGCAACCCCATCGACGTGGGTGCATACTGCGCTGCTTTCAATATCGCCTCTATATGCTCCTCCGGAACGGCCGCTCCGGTCATTCGCTTTGGGGCATAGCGCCAGTGTAAAACATCTTTCAGACTCATATTCCTGGAGTGCAAATTACTATTATTCAGCGTTGAAGCTGCCTGCAAAAAATAATAAGTTCATCGACTATTCCAATAGAAGCAATTCATCGTCATCCGCATTCAGATCCAGGTTGATCTGCTGCAGACCGGCTATTCCGTCCACCGATCCCCGGATATGGGCTGCATTCAGCAATATTTTTTCCAGTTGCTTTTCGCGGGCCTTCCACAATCGCTCCATTGCATCCCGCTCTTTCTGGATGGACATTTTCATGGACTGGAAACCTTCACGTATGGCTTTCCATTGCTCGGAAAATTCGTTGCCGGTAAGGTATTCGTACAGCAACGACATTTTATCTGATTTATTCTCACGGCTCTGGATTACCTGATACACTTTCAATATCTGTTCACGCAGCAGTAATGCCAGTGCGGCCACCTCGCGGAACGAGCATATCCACACACCGTCTTTCATGCCAAACGATTCGATTTCTTTTGGCAGCACCTGTGTCACGATAACGGCAATGTCCCCGCCCTGGCTGCGCATATCTGCTTTTACTTTATCAATCCAATCGTTTGAAAAGGCCGCGGTGCGTTTACTTTCATAAACTATTTTACCACAGGGCTGTCCGAACTGGTTGCGCACCAGCTGTATGCAGTCGCTTCCGCGTTGTCCTTTACCTACCTCCTCAATCTGATCCATAGGAAAACGTTGTCTCAGTAAGGCTTCGAGCATAATCTCCTGCACTTCTCCCTGCAATTGCATAGAACCCTGTTCCGCTTTGCGTTTCATTTCCTCTGCCAGCTTACGCTGCTGTTCCAGCTGCTGTTCTATCTCTTTCAGTTTAAACTGGTATTCCTGTTCTTTGATGCGCGAGCGCTCTTCTTCCTCTTTACGCACCTGCTGCGACAATTCTGAGCGAGCCTGAAGTAATTGTTCCTGCATGCGGATATTCATTTCCTGTTCTTTATGCTGCAATTCGCTCATCTTGCGCAAAAACTCCAACTCCTTCTCTCGCGCGGCCTTCAAGCGTTCTTCGTTCTGAAGATTCGCTTCGTTGAGATGTCGTATCTGGTGTTCGTATTGCTGGACAATGCGGGCTTCCTGTTCCTTTGCTGCCTCCTGTGCGATCACGGTGCGCTGCTTTTCGAACTCACGCTTCAATTCCTGCTCACGCTGTTCCTGCGATGTTCGGAACTCCTGCTCTTTCTGCTCAAATTCGCGCTGCTGCTTCACTTTCCATTCCTGCATCTGACGGCGCATTTCATCGCGCAGTGCATCATTGGGTTCAAACTGTGTATTACAATTGGGACAGGTAATTTTTGTCTGTGACATGTTTCTGACGCTTACTGATTATTCAATGCTTCTTTGTACGCTTTTAATGCCCTGTCGCGGGCAAAACTATGTTCGACTATCGGCTGCGGGTAACTCAGACTATCGAGTTCCGGCACCCACTTACGGATATATTTCAAATCGGGATCGAATTTCTTCACTTGTTCGGACGGATTGAACACACGAAAATAAGGGGCGGAATCACATCCGCAGCCTGCTGCCCACTGCCAGTTACCATTATTGGCTGAGAGGTCGAAATCCATCAGCTTCTTTGCGAAATAGGCTTCACCCCACTGCCAGTTGATCAGCAGGTGCTTCGTCAGAAAACTCGCAACGACCATTCTTACGCGGTTGTGCATTGTTCCGGTAGTATTCAGTTCGCGCATCCCGGCATCTACCATCGGATAGCCCGTTTGCCCCTTGCGCCATGCGTCGAATTCCGCTTCAGAATTACGCCACTTGATCCCGGCATACGCTTGTTTGAACGGGTGTTGTTCCACACGCGGGAAATGAAACAGGATGCTCATAAAGAATTCACGCCACGCAAGCTCTTTCAGATAAACAAGGTTCTTCTTTTGGGCGAATGCAGCCAGTTGCCGGATGCTGATCGTACCGAAGCGCAGGTGCGGTGCAAGGTGCGAGGTACCCTCTACCGCCGGAAAATCGCGCGTTTCACCATAGCGGGCAATCACCTGATGCGGCAGTTCAGGCGCTTTGTATGTAAAGTCGGTTTTCCTGAAACCCAGTTGCTGTAATGATGGAAGCTGTTTATCACGGAATTGCAACAGCGCAGAAAAATATTGCTCCACCGGGTATGCCTTGAGGAAAAAAGGGTTCAGCCTGGCAAGCCATCTTTTGCTGTAAGGTGTATAAACAGTGTAAGGTGTTCCATCGTCTTTCAGAATCTCTTGCGGCTCGAAAATAACCTGGTCTTTACTGTTGTGATACTCAATTCCTGCTGCCGTACATATTGCTGCAATAGTATTGTCCCTTTCAATTGCAGCCGGTTCATAGTCGCGGTTGGCATAAACAGCCGCCACATTATATTCCTGCAGCAGATGCCGGAACACCTCTTCCGGTGTACCGTGTGCGACAAGCATATCTGAACCCAGTGTACGTAATTGTTCCTGTAATCCGCCCACAACCTGGTGTATCATATCCACCCGCCTGTCAGCTTTATCTTCCAGACGGGAAAGGATAGTGGTATCGAAGATGAACAGAGGTAATACCGGCAAGCCTGACCTGAGTGCGTGATATAATGCCGCATGGTCGTTAAGCCGCAGATCACGACGGAACCAGCATATTGCCACAGATTGCTTTTTGTGCATGAGGTAAAGATTCAACCAGTCAAAAGTACGTACAGGTAATTTCTAAAACAAAGACGCCGCAACTGAGTTGCGGCGTCTTTGCATTTATAGGAACCCGATGTATTAACGCATCAGGGTTACATTTCCGTTGTAAGATTCGCTGGTACCATTTTCAAATGATATGCGGATCATGTATACATAAACGCCCATTGGCATTGCCTGACCTTTGTAGTTACCATCCCATCCTTTACCATCAAGCTTATCTGTTTCGAAGATCAGCTGACCCCAGCGATCGAAGATTTGCATGTGGAAAGTGATTGCAGATTTCGCCAGCAGGTTACGAGGCAGGAAGTATGCAGTATAGTCGCTACCTGAACCCGGAGAGAATGCGTTAGGCACTTCAAGGAAGCAGGCTTTGTTGATCGTAATGCTGTCTGAAGAAGCACATCTCCAGTTCTGAGCACGAAGTGAATAGAAACCAGGAGTGGAAACGGTCAATGTGGCAGTTGTATCGCCAGTGTTCCATTCATACTTATCAACTGAAGCTGAAGACAGGTTTTTCAGAACCAGAGGAGTGCTTCCGGGACAGAAATCAATATCATCACCCAGGTTTACATTCGGGATAGATACGCTTTCGATCGTAATAGAAGCTACAGCCGCAGGACATGCAGGGTAATCTCCTTTCAGTTGTACATTGAACACACCACCTTTTGTGAAAGAGTGACGAACATTCAACGTAGAGTAAGCAGGATCACCGTCACCGAAATCCCAGAACAGGCTACGGTATCCCGGAGTAACCGAACCGGAGAAGTTGATCGCCTCACCCTGACAGATTTTAACGGAGTCAGCAGTTACGGACATAACCGGTACAGGGAACACTTCAACAACCTGTTTAGCGCTGTCCTGACAACCATTTGCGTTGGTAACCGTCAGACGAACGGTGTAGGTACCGCGAGCATCTGCGTAAGAGTGAGTAGCATTACTGTCTGTAGATGTAGCCATGTCACCGAATTCCCACAGGGAAGTGTAGCTGCCCGGAGAGCTCGTTGTTGAATTGTTTGTGAGGGAGAGCAATTCAGGACCACAAAGAGAATCTTTTGTTTTCACGAATGCTGCAATTGCCTGACTGATTTCCACATTCAACTGAGAACGGTCACTTTCACAACCATTGATGGTCTGAGTCGCCCAGAAACTTTGTGTTCCTGCAGATGTGTTGTTCGGAGTCGGAGGCAGTGCATATCTGGTTCCGGCTGTGGCGGCATCATACCATTTGAGGTTGCTGCCTGTAGCGGAAACCTGAGCAACAGTATCCCAGATACAGTAAATAGTATCTTTCACAACAGGTGCAGTTGGTTTCTTGGTAACGATTACCTGTATGCGTGCACGCGGAGTTTCACAACCTGCGGCATTTGTCTGACTTACATAGTAATTCACCGTATCAAAATCTGTTCCTGAAGAGCCGGTATAAGCGGTGCTTGGCGTTGGCGCACTTCCTGTCGGCGTTCCTCCGGTAGGAGCGGTGTACCAGTTCAGCGTAGCGCCCGTTGCAGCTGTAGCAGCCAGAGCCGAAGCAGTAGCTCCTTCACAGTAGCGGACAGGGGATACAACCGAAGGTGGAACGGAGAAGCTGATCGTATCTACATAAAACACGAGGTATTGCGTATCACAGTTGGATATACCCGTAGCAGTGTAGGTTTTAGGTCCCCAAACAGTTACTACCAGTGAGTCTCCGTACACCGCACCATATGGATAAGTAACAGATCCGGTTACGGTTGGGATTGTTCCGCCCGGAGCGATCAGGGTAGAAGTTCCGGTAGCAGTCATGTAGTTCGGGAAAGAAGGAGTAGTCCACACCCATTTGTACTGACCACCATTGATGATGCGCAGGTTAACGGTTTTACCCGGACAAACACGGAAAGTGGAATATGGAGAGTAAGGAGAACCTGCTGATTCAAATTTAGGAGCGGTCTCGCCCAGAGCAGAGTCAAGGTCAGCCTGTTTCAGGATGTAAGTGTAAGCAAGGGATGTTTTCTGACCCGGAGCAAGTGTTCCGAGGTTAAATACCATTCCAATTGCAATATCCTGATTGATGGTGGCTGTACCTACGTTATAATAGAATCCGGAAGAAGTGGAAGCGGTACCTGACTGGTTGTACACATCAGAAGGTTGTGCACTGAAAGGCCAGGGGTTGAAAATACAGCACTTAGCGCGACAGTCTTTAGTACCCAATCCCAGGTAAGCCTGAGTCGGATAACCACGACCATTAGCCGTCACCAGACAGTTTTTGGAAACTGCATTCGGCTGGAATACCACGCGGTTGTCTGTAGGGAAACCGCCGCCGGGCCATGGCTGATCATTATCCGGGTCAAGTCCGCGGAAATAATAAATGTTATTCACCGTAGAGGAACCCACGTTTTCGATATCCACGAAGATAACGAAGTACACCTTATCCTTTTTAACTACCGTTTTCTGAGTAATCTGAAGGTTACCGTTTGTACCTTGCCAGATTGTTGAATAATCTGTACCGGTAAGGGTGGCAGACACATTCGCACAGGCAGAACCCGGACAGCTGCCGCTGGAAGGACAGTTACGATAGCGATAAGTATTACCGTTATACTGAAGAT
Organism: Rurimicrobium arvi; assembly: GCF_039540495.1. NCBI lineage: Bacteria > Pseudomonadati > Bacteroidota > Chitinophagia > Chitinophagales > Chitinophagaceae > Rurimicrobium > Rurimicrobium arvi. The sequence continues at coordinate 1,043,628 of NZ_BAABEZ010000022.1, forward strand.
CCCAACCTTCGTACGGAGAACCCGGAACGAAGTAATCCCCCATGTAGTTTGCACTACCGGGAGCAGCAACACCCCAACCGTCTTTATCAGGATCAGAAACGAATCCTAAAGATCCGGCTACGTTCGGGTGATAGCCTGAAGGCGGAGTACATCCTCCGAAAGCTCCGGTTACCGAAACTCCGACCTCAACGTAATCTCCGTAAATAAACGCGTTCGGGGCCGAGAGCTGGGCCTCAGCCTGCGTACCCCATAACAGGGAGCACGCCACGAGCAATTTTGAGAAAAGATTTTTCATTTTAATCTTTTAAGGGTATTAAAGTTTATAGAAGCGGCAATCCAGATCGACTATTTGCTGAACTGGAATGTGTAAATGCTTTGTTTGTTGTCACCCATGAACAGATTTACATTGTACTTGCCTGCAGGCAGCTTTTCAATGTTCCAGTCTGCTTTGTACAGATATACCTGAGATTCAGGTTTCCATGTATGAACAACCTTACCCGCTGCATCGGTGATATTTGCGGAAAAAGGCATAGGATTAGGTGTATGAATGGTAACATGAGCTACAGAAGTGGGATGCTTCGGCGTCAGATCATAGTTAACATTAACTTTTTCACGGTCGTTCAACGGGTATAAGAAGTTACCTCTCACGCCATCGTAGTTTTTAACCGCCTCTTCATTGGCGTTAACAACAGCCGATTGGGCTTTAGATACGGTACCAAGACCCAATACAATTGCGAAGGTTACAAATATCTTTTTCATAGTTTAGATTTCTATATTTTGGATGTGAATTTACGATTCGCTTTTTTAAATTCCAAATTTTCCTAATCGAACATAAACCCGTCTAACTAACGGTAGACGTCTGCTTTTTTGCAGAGGTTGGCTGCATTTAATCGTGTTAACAATTTATTAACCATTATAATTTTTCGTACAGTGCTCTCAGCCGCTCACGCGTCATCTGGCGCTCCCAGTCTTTACCCAGTGCATTTTCCCATAAAAGTTTCATTCCCAGGGAAACATCAATCATCTTGTTGAACTCGTCATCACTCAGACCTGCGCATACACCCGTTGGAATATGTATATTATGTTTTCTGACCATTTCGTGGAATTCAGCCACCCCTTCGGGATAAAACTCCTGCAGATGATTAAAAACGATGCAGTTCCCGATGCCGTGCTTGGTTCCCAAAAGGTAGGAAAGTCCATAGCTTACGGCATGTGCGACCCCAACCTGGGAATAAGCAATGCTCATCCCGCCTGCATATGACGCCATCATCAGCTGCTCATCGCTGTCTTCATCCCAGACATCCTTACGCAGATACACGTTACGGCACATTTCCAGCGCTTTTTCACCATATGACTTGCTGAACATATTCAGAAAAGTTCCATCCAGGGACTCAATGCAATGGATATAGCAGTCCATACCTGTATAGAAGTTCTGGTCTTTAGGTACGCCTTTTATCAATTCCGGATCCAGGACTATCTGATCAAACGGTGTAAAATCCGAATTCATACCCAACTTTTTCTCGGGCCCGGTGAGTACGCATGTGCGCGATACTTCAGCGCCAGTGCCGGAAATAGTTGGAATGCCCACTTTATAAACCGCTTTGTTCTTTACCAGATCGTATCCCTGATAGTCCTGTGCCCTACCCTCATTGGTCATCATGATCGCAACCGCCTTTGCGAGATCCATTACGGAGCCGCCGCCGATCCCGATAATGCCGGAAACAACCCCATGACGTTCCCTGATATTACGGGTGATCTCATCCACATAAGACGTTTTGGGCTCATGCGTCACATCGGCAATGATCAGTTCGTCTGTTCCCCTGAGCGGAATACGGCTTTGAAACGCAGCATCCTGTTCGAAATGATGGTCCAGCAAAAAGATCATGGGTTTACCGTCGCTCCGGCGCGGAGCAAGGATTTCATCCAGTTGGGCGAAACATCCGCGGCCATACACCACATAGTCCACCATTTTAAAATTTCTGAATTGCATATAGTATGTTGCTTTCTTTTATTATTTACTCCCACCCTTTCTCATCCATAATCGCTTCCGCCCGTTGTATATCTTCGGGTGTATCTATCTCCACACCCATATATCGGGTAATTGCCATGCGCATCCGGATTCCGTTTTCGAGGAAACGGAGGCATTCCACCTTTTCGATATCCTCTAACGGGCTTACCGGCCAGCTGACAAATTGCATCAGCGCAGGCTTGGTGAACGCATATACGCCGATATGTTCATAATAGGTGCGTTTTGCCTGTGTATTACGCGGATACGGGATTACGCTACGGGAAAAAAACAAGGCATTACCGTGCAGGTCCAGTGCGACTTTAACGAAGTTCGGATCTTCGATGAACTCCGGATGGCTCAGCTCCTGAACGAGCGACCCTACCAGGGTGCCGGATTCTTCAAATAAACCCAGCAGCTGCCGGAGCGGCTCACGTTGTACAAAAGGTTCATCGCCCTGAATGTTCACGAAAACATCCGCTTCCATGCCGGCCACCACTTCCGCAATCCTGTCCGTACCACTTTCGAAAGTGCGGCTGCTTTTTACCGCTTTACCGCCACAGCTGATCACTTCGGCAATAATGTCGTCATCGTCGCTTACCACGATTACATCGGCAAACAAGCCCGTACGTACGGCAGATTCGTATGTGCGCCGGATAACGGTCTTTCCTCTCAGAGAGGCCAGCATCTTACGCGGGAAGCGGGTAGACCCGATGCGCGCAGGTATTAAAGCTACTGCTTTCATAGAGTCCAAAATTAGCTTTATGATCAGGAAATGCCGAAAAAAGATTTACACAAGCGCGCATAAAACAGCCGCCCAATCTTCCGGGTCAGGATGCATCGCTATTTTGCGGCTTTCGGCTGCCATCCGGAACAGTTCCTTATCCGATACGGCGAAAATCTGCTTTAGTTGTTTACGTATATCTGCTGTATCTCTACCGTCGCATATCCATCCGTTACCTTTTAAAAAAAGATCGGAGGCGCCGCACTGATGCGATACCAGCAAGGGCATACCTGCCGCAGCAAACTCCTGTATCACCATCCCCCAGGGTTCATCGCTGCTGCAAAGGCAGAACACGCCGCCTTCCGAAGCCAGCTGCGCGAGTTCCGGCTGACTCTTATGCGATAACAGACGGATATTGCCGGCCCGCAACAGCGGATCATCAGACATAGAGCCGTTTCCCGCGATGGTCAATATCCAGCCTCTTCTTTCTGTATCCGCTATGTCGCGAAAGGCTTTAACAAGTCCCTGAAGCTTGTGAGGTTCCAGTCGCCCTGCGTACAATAAGCGTTTGGGAAAGGCTGTTGCCTGCCTGTTCGCAGATACGGGCCAGGTTGCTGAAAAGAGGCGCGTATCGGTCGCATACAACCCTTCCATTATCTGTTCCTTACGAAAACCCAGGCGCTGCGCATAGGAATACTGACGTGAACCGGGAACCCACGCATGGGTAAAAGATGACGGTATTGTAAACGGAGCGATCAGCAGGTGTATTCGCTGACGAAAGCTCCCTTTCCATTGTGTATCCATGGCGCAGACAGTGTGCGCCCCATCCGCTTTCAGGGTACGGCACCAGGAGAGGTATATCCGGTACATCCATCCCGCACAAAACACAAGATCGGGCTTAAAAGACCGGATCTCTTTCCAGAAGAAAGTTTCCGGTTCGTAATCATAGGTGAATATCCGTAGCGGTCCGGTGTTGAAACGGAGCAATTCATTTTCCGGACAACGCTGCGTATAGACCAGAATTTCCACATCCGCCGCTGCCATCAGTGCATTTATGCCGGAACACAGATAGGGCTGCAACCGGGCAGTAAGGAATAAAATGCGCTTCGCCATTGCTCAAAGATACCACTCAGAACAAAATCCTGTACCTTAGTCGTACGACATGAAATTCATCATTAATGCAACCAATCTCAGCAGCGGCGGAGCGCTCCAGGTAACACGGAGCCTTATGTATGAGTGGGGCAGGTCCGACGCGGGCCATGAATTTCATTTTTTTCTTTCTCCATATTTCGGCGAGTCCGATTTGTCTATGCAGCGTCCGTGGCTGCATATTACCCGACTCGCGGAAAAACCCGTGTATGGAACTGTACAAATGTCGCGCCATCGCCGCTTCATGCAGCAGCAGGAACTAAAGATCGGGCCCGACGCAATATTTACGGTGTTCGGCCCGTCACTGTGGCGACCGGAAGGCCCGCATCTGTGCGGCTTCGCCAACGGCGTATTTCTGTTCAGCAGCGATGCATTCATAAAGGAGCGTTTCAGAAAAGGGCTTTTCAGCAAACTGTCCTACGCGTTGCGCCGTATGCTGCTTTTCCGCGAATTGAAAAATAATGCCGATCATTTCTGGGTAGAGACAGAGACTGCAGCCAAAGCTTTATCCAGGGAAGTACACATCAGCAGTTCCGCAATCAGCGTCATCGGCAACACGTATCCCGGGTTACTGCGTTACGCACCTGTTGCACCTGACGGCGACAGACTCCGACTGCTTTACCTGAGCGCCTACTACCCGCATAAAAACTTTGAAATACTGCCTTCGCTGATCGGGCAACTGGCGGCAACTAACAGAAAAGTTACCTTTTTACTGACACTTCCTGAGTCTGCGTTTCAGAAACTGGCGCAGCAGATTTCCGTTGCCGGTTATCTGGAGAATATCGGTCCGGTGACAACAGACCAGCTACAGAGTTGTTACGACCAATGCGATGCCGCATTCATCCCTTCGCTGCTGGAAACTTTTTCTGCAAGTTTTCCGGAGGCCATGCAGACAGGGAAACCAATTTTGTGTTCCGACAGACCTTTTGCCCACGATATCTGCGGCGATGCAGCCTTGTATTTTGATCCGCTGAATGTACAGGATATTGCAGCCAGGATTGAAGCCATAGCATCTTCTGAAGCATTGCGGCAAACCCTCACTCAAAAAGGTTTTGCACGGCTCGCAAAAATGGAAACTCCTGAAGGTCGCGCCCAAAAATTATTAAGTTTGCTGCAAAAGATCGCCAAACGATAATATGTGCGGGATAGCCGGAAAGACAGGAATACCTGTAGAGAATATCCAACCGATTACGGATTCCCTGCATCACCGCGGGCCGGAAGGCAGCGGATATTACGCGGACAATACATTGCAGCTGTTCCATACGCGACTCGCAATACAAGACCTCAGCGATGCAGGAGCCCAGCCCATGCAGGACGAAAGCAAACGCTATGTCCTTATATACAACGGCGAAATTTACAATCATACGGCACTGCGTAATAAGTTGCCGGAGATTTCATTCCGTTCCCACTCTGACACAGAAACGTTGCTCCATCTGTTGATCCGTTATGGCACGGATATACTCGAAGAACTGAATGGCATTTTCGCGTTTGCCTTTTATGACCGGGGGGAGCAGCAACTGATACTGGCACGCGATCGCTTCGGTGTAAAGCCGCTTTATTTCCGGGATGAGCTGCCAAACGCATTTTCATTCGCTTCGGAACTGAAGACATTGAGATTGCTTTCATCTTCTCCTTTAAGTGTCCGCACGGAATCGATGCTTGAATGCCTGATGCTGCAATATAACCTTACGGAAACAAGCGGCTTCAGGGAAATTGAGCGGCTCGGGCCTGGAAAATTCATAACAATAGACATGCGGTCGCAACGCCGTCAAACGGTCAGCTGGGCAAGACCGTTATACACCAGGCAATACACCGTGCAGACAGAAGCAGACTGGATCGATCAGCTTGATACCGCTTTGCAGCAAAGCATGCAGCGGCAACTGTTATCTGACAAGCCTGTTTCCTTTTTTCTTTCCGGAGGCGTAGATTCAAGCTTATTGGCAGGACTCACGAAACGATTATATCCCGGCAGACAGTTAGATGCTTACAGCGTAAAAGCCGGTGCTGCATTCGTGCAGGAAGGCTTTGCGGACGATTATGCCCATGCAGTATCATTTGCGCAACAAATACAATGCCGTTTGCATACTGTAAACGCGCAACCCGATCTGATACATGATCTGGACAGAATAATATATGCACTGGAAGAGTTGCAGGCAGATCCGGCGTGTTTCTTTGTTTCGGACATTGCTGCGCGTGCGAAAGACGCGGGACAGGATGTGCTGATAGGAGGAACCGGCGCAGACGACCTGTTTTCCGGCTACAGAAGACACCAGGCTTTGTACTATTACAATGCACTCGACAATATACCCGCGGGCCTGAGAAAAGCCGGCGGCGCATTACTAAAAATGCTCCCTGCGGGGAAAGTCCGGCGTTTGCAAAAACTGCTCCGGTTGTCATTGGCTCCACCGAACGAACGTATGCTACAATCCTTTCTGTGGATCAACCGCAGTGAAGCCATGAACCTGTTCTCGGCCGACCTGCGGGAGCAACTGACCCTCGACACAATTGATACTTACTGTGCCGGTTTGCTTGCTGCTATCCCGGAAGAACACGATCCGCTGAACCAGATGCTGCAACTGGAAACTCATTGCTTCCTCGCGGCCCACAACCTGAATTACCTGGATAAGATCGGCATGGCGCACGGCGTGGAGATCCGGGTGCCTTACCTGGATACGGAGCTTGCAAAACTAAGTGCGCTCCTGCCGCCGCAACTGAAGATGAAAGGAAGCGAAACAAAATATCTCCTGAAAAAAGTAGCGTCCCGCTATGTTCCGGAGCATATTATCAAACGACCCAAAACCGGATTCGGTGCACCCATACGCTCATGGTTACAGGAAGATGCAGCCTTCCGCGAAAACCTGCGCGAAAGGGTCATGCAGGTCTGCAGCCAATGGCCGGAATACTTCGACAGACAGCAGGTCGAACGGTTTTACAATGACACGATAAACAACAGGACCGACGGAGCCTATACTCTTTTTGCATTGGCTGCGATTGAAAGCTGGCTCCGGCAGTTTACGGCTAACTGAACAGGAACGCAATATCCTCACGTGTGAGCCGCTTCATGATCGCAGAATCGTCTGTGATAAGATCCTCGGCCAGCAACCTTTTCCTTTCCTGCAGCAACAGCATTTTTTCTTCGATCGTATCCTTACAGATAAAACGGTATGCAAATACGCTCTTCGTCTGACCGATCCTGTGTGTCCGGTCGATAGCCTGTTGCTCCACGGCGGGATTCCACCACGGATCTACGATATACACATAATCCGCGGCGGTAAGGTTCAGACCCACTCCCCCGGCTTTCAATGAGATCAGGAATACCTTGCATGCATCGTTTTCCTGGAATTCTCTGATCGCCTTTTCACGGTCGGCGGATGAGGTGCCCCCGTCGAAGTATACAAACGGAATATTCTGAGCTTTCAGTTCATCGCGGATCAGCGACAACATGCCGAGGAATTGCGAAAACACAAGCGCTTTGTGGTTACCCGTATTCTCAACCAGTTCGCGCGTAAGCTCTTCCAGCTTCACCGAATGATTTTCATACTTTTCCCCGTCGTTCACAATAGCAGGAGAATCACATATCTGCCGCAGGCGCGTGAGTCCCTGTAAAATATGAAACTGGGATTTCTGCAATCCCTGCTCGTCGATCATGCCGAGTATTTTGGATTGATAACTGCTGCGGTACGCTTCATAAACCTTTCGCTGATCTTTGCCCATTTCACAGTACAATACCGTTTCCGTTTTTTCCGGAAGATCGCGCGCAACCTGGTCTTTGGTTCGACGCAGCATAAACGGATACACAAGTTTCCGCAATTGGTCTTTCGCGTCTTTTTCCTGGAACTTGTCGATAGGTACGGCAAATTCATTCATGAAGAAATCGCGGGAACCGAGCATACCCGGATTCAGGAAATTCATCTGTGCATACAGATCGAAGGTATTATTCTGAATAGGTGTACCGCTGAGTGCCAGTCTGTATTTTGCTTTCAGTAATGAGACAGCTTTTGTGGCAAGCGACTTCGGATTTTTAATCGCCTGCGATTCATCGAGCACCACATAATCGAACTCCATATCTGCAAACATCTTGATATCGCTTCGGATCGTACCATATGAGGTGATCACCACATCAATCTGTTCGAAAGCTGCAGGGTTGGACGCCCGTTTAGGGCCATGATGGATCAATGCCGTAATATGCGGCGTGAATTTCTGAATTTCCTTTTCCCAGTTATAGGTAAGCGTTGTGGGACACACCACCAGAAATTTAGCTTCAGGATGTTCTTTCTTATAATGGGAAAGCCAGGATAAAGTCTGTACTGTTTTACCGAGACCCATGTCGTCGGCAAGGATACCGCCCCAGCCGGCTTCCTTCAGGAACATCAGCCATTGAAAACCGGCAAGCTGGTAAGGACGCAGTACGGCCTTAAGGCTTTCCGGAGCCTGTATGTTCGAGTAATCGTTATCAATAATACGGTCGAGCGTTTCCTTTTTCGATTCAAGCTCTTCCTGAAGACTCGTTTCGTCCACCTCGGACAACAACTCGTCGAGAATGCTGAAATGTATTTTCCGGACTTTAAGTTTGTTGCCGTCTATCTCCCCCATTTTTGTGAGGAGGGTAAACTTTTGCAGCATATTTTCCGGCAATACTCCAACGGTACCGTCCGGCAGCTTCACAAAATTCTCTTTGCGCGCCAATGCCTTTTTCACTTCGGCAATGGAAACAACCTGGTCGCCGAACGCGATATTCAAGGTTGTTTCAAACCAGTCGATATTGCTGGATATACTGATTTTTGCTTCCGGTATATTCCGGTTTACGCGCAGGTTTTTGAGATTATCATAACCGAGCAGCTGTACGTCCCATTCCTGCATCCGTGCATTAAAATTCGGCGCCCAGGTAGCTTTCAGCACATTTTTGGAATGGATGTAAAATTGCTTTTCGCGCATGCTGTACAGCATATTCTCATGCAACCCCTGAAGCATATTGCAGAACTCCGTTTCCCGTACGGTATCACGCAGGATGATCTCAACCATCCCGTCTTTCGCTTCAGTGAGCTCCACAGGATCGCCCATTCTCGCCTCCATATTTCCATACAGAAAGGCGGGTTTCATGTGCAGCGATTCTCCCTGTTCAAACAGGTATAGCCGGAACTGTACAGGAATATCTTCCTGTATCTGCACCATATCAGCGGGAAAATCGACCGGAACGATCTTTTTCCAGGGCACCAGTTTTTCCTTAAGGAACTCCGGCCATGCTCCCGCTTCGAGGTTCAGGATACCATCGGGACCGATGGCCTCTATGATCGCAATTTCATCGATGGTCTGTACTGCATACAATACCCCATTGCGCTCCAGAAGAGCGCTGTTCAGTGAGCGCACTTCCTTATAGGCTACAAGCTCTTCTCCAAGCTGCCAGCCCAGTGTAACACGGTACTTTTTTCCCTGTCTGCTTACTTTGAGCAGAGGCAAAGCCGGTTCCGCAGCAAAGCGTACAGGCATGAGCCCCTTTGTCGAAAAAGATTTACCGGGCAGATGCACAAAACAAAGACCGGAATCGTGGCTTTGCTCAAAAAGGCTTTTATACTTCGGCAGTAAATATTCCCATATCGGATGAAACAATTCTGCTTCAGGCTTATCTTTCAGCACTGCGTTATAATCGCCGATGAAATCCCCGAAGGGCAGTGATTTCTTCAGGTACCGTACCAGTTCTTCCGGTGCGGCTTTACGCGCCAGTGCGATCCATTCCCGCTCATGCGGTTCAAACGCATCCACATTCAGATATTTCTGCAGGTCTACCCTTTCTATAGGGCCTGTGAATGCCTGCCGTTCTTCGTCGGCGTTGCCCATCACCAGTTGCACAGAACAGTGAGGATACCATTCCGTTGCAGCTTCGAGCACCAGGCCAAGCGAACGGGTTTCATCTTCTTCCTCCTCTTTTTCCGGTTCGGCCTCCTGTACCACCGGAACTACCGGAGCCGGAGCCGCCCCAATTTTCTTAATGGATGGATCCAGTACCCGCAAAAACGGTTTCCCGTCCTGGTAAATGAACTCAAACTTACCTTCCAGGTCGTCATTCAGGGAATAGCCGTACAGACGCAGCAGCTTATTCTTCTGTTCATCCCAGTTCTGCAGACCGCGGAAATATTGAGATCCGTGTTCGTTGTGTAATTGTACAAATAGCGTGAGCTTATGGATACAAACGGGATAAGCAGTTTCAGAGCAGGAGCAGGAAGTATCGAAGTACCTGTCTTCATTCTGCAGCAGCACAATTTCACGCGGTTCCGCATCTTCTTCCAGCTGCAATCTGCCTGTTACTTTTTCGTTCTTTGCCGAGAGCACTTCGCATACGCGCTGCGATGCAAGCTCCGTAGCACGCTGCATCATGTCTTCATTTGTAAACATGCGCAGCATCGGCAGATTGATATCCCGCATACGCACCACCGTATGATGTTGCTGATAGCGTACCTGTGTATTCTGAAAGAAGCCACTCTGGATCAGATCGTTCAGATGCATCAGTGCGGCTACCTCATGACGGCATATCTCGCCGAGATTATACGGGCACTGACAGCGCACAGAAACCTGATCGGGCTGCAGAAATTTGGATACGGTTACGGTATAGTGGTTATTATAAACATCGTTGCGGACCCGGAAGCGTACTTGCTCGATATGGTAATCAGTATCCAGCAGGGATACTCCCCTGTTGAAAAAGATCTTCTTACCGCGGGTAATCACCTGACCGGAACCATGATTATAAATAAAACGCAATAAAGCGGGTAAAGACATAGAAAATCAGGATCCTGTTCAAAAAAGCAATCTCCAAAAATACGCAATATGGATGAAAGGTGCGGAGATTCTCTTTGGAAACAAAGATTTACTTACTCCGGCGCTTTCCGCCGCGCATATCCCGCCACTCAATTTCCGGGTTTACGGCCTGCAGTGCAGCAACGAAGCCGGCTCCATCCGCAGGGGAAACGATCACAGAATTATATTTCCCATATTTAATCTCGAGCCGGTTGCGCAAAGATGCTGCCGGTGAGCTTAAAATACTGGTGGTAGTACTGATCCTGCGTACGGAACTGACCGGAATCGTCTGCCGGAAGGTAATTCCGCAGCGTATATACAGATTACCGTCCGCAATGCGATACGAAGTGCCGGTGATCATCTGCACGATAAATACGGACAACAGCAGATTCAGAACCAATATCCCCCAAAAACCGGAACAGGCGATCCACACGCCTGTTCCGATCAGAATAATGATCAGCGGAATAAACAAACCCCACTGAATTGCAGACTTAAATGGCATGTAAAATTAATGCGCAACAACCAGCTTTTCCACCGCAACGCATACCCCGTCCTGTTCTGCCCAGACCATATAAAATCCGGGAGCGAGTGCACTGATATCCGCAACACGCTGTTGTTTGAGGTCCATCACCACACGTCCGTCCACGGAACGGATGGTATAATTGTCCGCTTCACCGCCTTCAATACGCACGCTTGTCGCTGCAGGATTCGGCATCAGCCGGAAGCTGCTGTTGGCAGCAAATTCATTGATAGACGCAGGCTTGTTGATATATACGGTGTAGTCTTCCGTCTGACCCACATTTACATTCAGGCACGCATCAGAGATCACGCCTACATCCCCTTTCACACGCATGCGCAGATTCGTTGCATACGTAACTCCGGAAGGAATTTTGAACGAACCGCTGTGCGTCTCATCCGCAGAGAAACCTGTGTGGGTGAAAATCTTTTCCGTAGTCTGGAAGATACCATCGTTATTATAGTCGATCCATGCTGCGACTGTTTGTGCGGTATTGCGTGTTGAGATATCAATGTTATACGTTTTTCCTCCGTCCAGCGTGAAGGCCTGCTGGATACAGGTCCTGTCGAGGTAAGACGCACCATCCGTATTGTAGCCTCCGGAAGATGTATTCATCGTGCCGATGGCAATATTGCAGGGGCCGGCATTCTCGGTATTGGAAGGAACAGTGATCGCAGGCGCACAGGCTGTCTTAGGTGCCACAAAAGCAGGGTCCGGAGCTGCAGCGCCCATCGAATTCACGAGGCCCCAGCGGTAGCCGCGCATGGTGCTGATTGTTCTCAGGCGTTGGTCGGGCGTGAATTTCTCCGGACAACTTGTATAGTTCATGAAATTATATTCCACACCAGCGTATGTCACACCGGTACAGGTATTGATCTTACCTGCGTAGCAGGACATGTCGATAAAATCATGCGGCTCCGTATCGCACAGTTCGTCACCGGCTGTAAGACAAGCAGAGGGGGCATGACAGCCGTCCTGAAATGTATGGTACAGACCGAAACCGTGACCGATTTCATGCGGCAGTGCCTGATAATAGCTGGATCCGCTTATCGGCAGGGTATATTCCGCCAATACGACCGCACCATCAATCAATGCGCCATCCGCAAACCAGGGCCAGGGGCAGTAGCCGCCGGCGCCGCCATTTTCGATATCATTTACGAGCCAGATATTAAAATAATCCTGCGGTGGCCACAGGCTCAATGTCTTCAGTTCGGCGTCCGTAGGGCCGGGCTCTGTTTCAAAAGGACAAACTCCGTAGGTGGTGTAGCCACTCAGAACAGAAGCATTCACGCGGTTGATACCGGTAGTGGAAGAGCAGTTGGGACCACGCTTAGCCAGCTTGAACACAAACGGAAACTTTGTTCCTCCGTGTGCAACATCATAGTAATCCGGCCAGGTGGCAGCCCAGGTTTTATTCAGATAGTCGATCATTTTGATGATCGCGGCATCAGTTGGATTGTATATCGTGCCAATTGCGCCGCCCGTATGCATTACATGAACCACCACCGGAATTTCATAACTGGTATCCGTGCCGGTTACTACCATTTTGGACAATTCCTGCATACGATAAAACTCAGCCCACTTCAGACTGGCGCCTTTTTTTACCGTTTCATACCTGCTGTTTGTTTTGCGGATCTTCTGATCTAACAGATCATTTCCACACTTGTATTGTGCCGAAGCGGCATGTGCAGCGATGAGTGAAACTACCGCAACAAATATTTTTTTCATGGGTGATTTTTTTGCGCTGTAAAATTAACGTTTTCTTTATACAAAAAGTATCTGGCGCAAGCTTTACCATAGGTAAACCTCAGAACATGTACAGGCAACCTATGTGAACCTGTAAACTTCAGATAAGTTTTACGTTGCGGCGACATCTGTCTGGGCCTGAAAACAGTATATTCGCAAGGAGGACTTAAACCGTATGCAGCACGCTACTTCAAAAGAAATGGAACGGCTCCTGGCTTTAATGGAGCTTGAAATAGATTATTCAGACTTTCAGAATCACTTCAGCGATCTGGCCCGTCTTGCCGCGAAGGTGGCCGGCACCGATATTTCACTCATCAACCTTATCGATGCGTATACCCAATGGACTGTTTCTTCGCATGGTCTGAAAATAGAACAGCTTCCGCGCGAGGATTCCATCTGCCATTACACGATCCAGCAGGAACAATACCTGGAAATAAACGATCTCACAGCGGATGACCGCTTCAGTGATAAAGATTATGTGAAGGAAGAGCCGCACCTGTCGTATTACCTGGGCATTCCGCTACAGGCGTCCGGCTGCAACATCGGTACGCTTTGTGTACTGGATCCGCAGCACAAACCGCTTAGCCCGGAGAAACTGGAACTGCTCAAGATCATTGCAGAGGAAGTAGTACAGCGTTTGCAGACGATGAAAGATATAGATATGCTTAAGCAGCAGCTTAAAGACATATCCGGCGCACAGCTTAAGGTCGCTCATGATATACGTGGTCCTCTGGGTGGCATTATCGGTATTGCGGAATATATCCACGCTCAGGGAGGCAACACCAACACTGAAGAGATCATCGAAATGATGCAACTCATTGCTTCGAGCGGCAACTCCCTGCTCGAAATGGCAGACGATATCCTTTCCCGTAAAATTGCTGCGCCGGAGGAGCCGTTTACCCTGCAGATGCTTGAGTCGAAGCTTATTCAACTCTATCTGCCGCAGGCAAGAAATAAAAACATCACACTCACCGTATCATCCGCAGACAACGGCACCGGGCTCCTTACGCTTAAAAACAAATTATTGCAGATTTGCGGGAACCTGATATCCAATGCTATAAAGTTCACGCCGCAGGGAGGAGCTGTATCCGTACTGCTGCATATAGTTCCGGCAGAACACGAAAGCACTATGCTTATTCAGATCAGCGACAACGGACCCGGGATCAGTCCGGCCCAAATCGAGCAGATCGCTTCCGGCAAAGCCGAGTCTACCACCGGCACTTCGGGAGAAACGGGATTCGGCTTCGGACTGCCGTTGGTACAGCAATTGGTCGCTTCATTGGGAGGAAACATGCAGGTTGTATCGGACCCTGAGCAGAAAGGAGCACAATTCACAATCACACTTCCCATCCATAAACAATAGTTACAGGCAGATTGACGGACGCCGTAACCAGGCATATCCGTTGTTATCTGGCGAAAGAATACATCTAAACAGAAAGAATATACAACGAAAAAGATATATCTTTGGATACCTAGTAAACGTATTTATGGAACCTTTTCAATTGGCCTGTATCATCGACGATGATCCGATCTTCGTCTTTGCAGCCGGTAAACAAATGGAATTACGCTCTTTCGCAACCGGAACGCTTGTTTATCGTAACGGGAAGGAAGCAATTGAAGGATTGAAGCAACGTATACAACTGGAGCAAGCTTTTCCCGAAGTGATTTTACTGGATCTGAATATGCCCGTAATGGACGGATGGCAGTTTCTGGAAGCGTTAACGGAAATAACACTTCCGGTAACGCCTAAACTCTATGTGGTATCGTCTTCCATCAACCCTGCGGATATAGAACGCGCCCGTTCATTTTCCCTGGTTACCGATTTTGTAACCAAACCAATAGCTCCGGAACTGCTCGAAGAGATTGCCGACGGAAGAAGGTAGCTTTATCAGTGCGAGCTGGTACTGACGGTTATTTTCCGGATAATATCATCCAGTTCATGCGCAGAACCGGTAATCAGCTGCAGCAGTTCTTTCAATTCATCATCCCGGTCCGGGCGCATATCTTCAAGCAGACGGACCAACGCAAGCAAGCGAGCGAGCGGAGAACGCACTTCGTGCGACTGTGACCAGGCAATCTCTTTCAGGGTCTGGTTTTGCCTTTCGACTGTTTGCAAATAATTTTTCCTTTCGGTGATATCTTTGAAAAAGATCGCGATTCCCTGATCGGAAGGGAACACGTCGAGCTCATACCATGCATCTGTAGTAGGGTAAAATGCTTCGAAGCTTGCCGAAGATCCTGTTTCCATAACCGACACAAAATGATGGTAAAAATCAGAATCCACTGCATCTGCATACAGCTCCCACAGATTTTTTCCGAGTGCTTCCCCGCGCTTACGACCGAGCAATTGCTCCGCGCTGCTGTTCCAATAGCGCACCGTCCACTCACGGTCTACGGAAATATAACCATCACGCATACGCTCGAGAGTAAGCACCTGCGTCTGTAATGCCTCAATAATCGCGACCTCGGAGCGCTTCAGCCGGTCGATATCCTGAAAACTTCCGTAGAGCCTTACACATACTCCATCGACCATTTCCGCCTGACCAAGCGAGCGAACCCATTTTACATTTCCCTTTGCGGTCATGATCTGGGCTTCTATATCCCAACTCTGACCGCTATTGACGGCAATATGGATCAGCTCCAGTATTGCCTGACGTGATGTGCCTGTATAAAACGCAATGCCTCCTTCCAGGCTGGGTTCATAGTCCTCGGGCACCTCGTGAATCTCCCGCGTGATCGGAGACCAGCGAACGTGCTCGTCTGATATATTCCACTCCCATGCGCCAATCATTGCCATCCTCGATGCCTTGTCCAGAAACAGGGAAATGTTCTTCACATCGGTGATATCCTGCACCGTGCCCTCTCCTCTGAAAGGGCTGTCTTTGTCTTTCCGGATGAGTATACCCCATTGGCGCGCCCAGCGAATGCTGCCGTCCGGTCTCATAAAACGGTGTTCTATATCATACTCCAGTTCATCCTTGTCCACATCCTCATATTCAGAAAAAAACAGGTACCGGTCTTCCGGGTAAACTGTTTGCAGGAAACTTTCGTAGTTCAACTCATAGGTATCTTTGTTCAGACCCCATATTTTATAGACCTCGTCGGACCAATAAAGGCCATTGAAGGATTGCCAGTAACCAATGTTGGCAATCTTCTGTGCGGCTATCAGTTTTCGTCTGTGTTCTTCCAGCAGCAGCTGCGCTTCTTCCCGCGCACTCACGTCATCGAGCGACAATAAAATCATGTGTGCTCCCTTGTAGTTGAAAGCACTCGCCGCCGCCTCAAGACTCAGGTGCATTCCATCCGGCTTTACATAGCGCACCACACCTTCCAGGACCGCCAGTTCAGTCAAGTCCTTTTCCGGAAACACTTCCGTTACCTGCCGACGCAGCAATTCCTCTTCTGAAAAACCTAAAAAAACACTTGCCCGCTCATTCACCTCCTGTATCTTGCCCGTATCTGCGTCGTAAATAATTTTTGCAAGCGGGCTGGAAAGAAAAAGAAACTGGTACCGTTGTTCTGATTCGCGCAGTTCATCTACTTTCTGTTGTTGCGCTTTATAAAAACGCAGCAACAGATAATACAAGAGCAGCGCCGTCGACACTACGTAAAAGATACCCTTGACGGTCTGAAAAAGATATTGCTGGGATACGGCAGGAAAAAAAGCTTGGGTGAAAGAGTCACTTCCATAGATCCAGATGAAACCGGTAAGCAGGTAGACGATGCTAATCTTAAGCGGACCGGCATATTTCATAAGGGGAAACAGTTCACTGGTTATGTATACTACAATATATGCCGATACCATGAACTTTACAAATAAAACCGGCTATTTTACAAACAGAGACTCTGCTTTCACAAATTAAGCAACAAAAATCCCGACCCTTTTACAGAGGCCGGGATATCATTCGCAAAAGTCACATCAGTACTGATCCAGCATATAGCGGATCACGTCGGTAGTAGTAACGATCCCTTTCAGTTCACCTGCGTCCACTACAGGTACCGCATGAAAATCTGACTGAGCAAACAATTCAGCGACCTCTTTAATGGTAAGTTCGGATGAGATTGTCTGCGGATGCGAAGTCATCACCTGCGGAACGGAAAGCATCTGCAGTATGGCTTCGTCTGCGCCATCCTGGTTTTCAAACAAGGTTCCGAATGTAAGCCTGTTAATATCCGTGCTGCTGATAATTCCGGACACCTTATGCCCGTTCATAACCGGAATATGACGGATACGGTTTTTGCGGAGTACGGAAACGACTTCCTCCAACGAATCCTGCTCTCTCACGGATATAACGTTTTTAGTCATGATGTGCGACACCGGCTCTCTCTTTTTCATAATTTCTGTTTGAATTGATACAGAACAAAAGTACCTGTGCGTTATCATGTTTCTCATGAGCAATAACAGCCATTCACATGAAAGAAATCATTCCGAATTTGCTTGCATTCAGACAGTCATTCTGTAAATTATACTGAATGCTGAAAAGGTTCGGGACACTATAAGAACCCGTTATAAATAACGCTTCCTGTGACCTGCAGTATAAAAGAAGCGAACATATTTGAAGAGCGCAAGAACAGCCAACAGCAAAATCATCCAGCGTGCATGAAGCAGTAACCGGCTTACCACGGCGGAAATCTCATTGGCATTTCCGCTGACCCGCTCTGTTATCCATGCCAGTGAAGCGACCACGCCGAACAAAGCTCCCGCTGTGCGTACATATCCGTATGTAGCAAAAGGACCCAACAGGATCAGCCACGGAACAACCAGTAATACAACAAACAATTGCATTATTTCGATACCGAGATTAAACCCGAGAATGCTCAGCGCCATTCTCGTGCCATCGATATCGAGATTGTACAATGTGCCTGCGAACGCAAGTCCATGGATCAGGCCGAAGCCGCCGGCAATAAATAACTCCTTACCGGGAAATAAAGGTCGCAGCGCATGAATACATCCGATCAATACAGATAAGGCGATCAGCACTTCCACAGGTTGAGCCGGAAGACGCAGCCAACCCAGCGCACCTGCGAGCAATGTAAGCGAATGACCGATTGTGAATGCCGTCACTATCTTCAGCAGGTTACGTACTGCATAACGCGCGCCACCCGACTGACACCACCTTCCGCCGGAGGCAATAAGTGGCGCAGGTAACAGTAACGCAAGCAGGAACATCAGGTGATCGGTACCATCTGCTATATGCTCCATACCCAGGAAGAACATCTGTCTGAAACCTTTCCATTTACTGCCCTCGTCGAGATTAACAACAACCGGAGGAACAGAGTTATCGGAAGGATTGACCATCAGCATTCCCAGTTCGGCTGCCGCACTATCCTTTCCTGACAGGCCTCCGTCCCAATCCTGACGGATCCGGATCATCATTTTATGCGTGATCAGTTGGTGCATTACAGCATCATAGTACAAGGTAAAGCTGCGTGGGGAGCTTTGTCCGGGAGGCTGAAGCCACAAATGGAATACCAGCTCATTATAGGTTCCGGTCAGAAATTGTTCGTCCCGTAAGACGTTTTTATCGAGCACCCTTACACTCCATCTGCGTCCGCTATTATCGGTAATGCGCATATGCTGCAGCAGGTAGTGATCCAACCAGGCACCTCTGCGTGCAACCAGTGTGGACACATCAGAATCCAGAGCTGCGTCCGGAAAGACAAAATCAAACTCCTTAAGCGGCCACTGCAATTCCGCCCGGATACCATCTTCCTTTACATCCAGCAACATAACGGAATGCGGCATAGGATGTGCATGGCAGCAGTATATCCCGCCCAGCAATAACATCAAAATCAAGACGAGGTTCCTCATAAAATTGCTGAAAAAAAAGCGGCAGCGAATTGCCGCCGCCGGTAAATGTGACCCTAAAATTTAAAAAACTTACTGCTGTATACCGCAGTCTGGTCGATCAGCTTTAACACGTATGACCCCGAAGGCAAACCGGAGACATCCGCGCTGAATGAGCTGCCGTTCAGATGATCCTGTGTTCTTACTACCTGTCCCGTAGCTGCACTGATGATCATCAGTCTGCCATCGTTGACACTGTTGCCGCAGTTTAAGGAAATCTGATTGCTGGCAGGATTCGGATAGACACTCAGGGAGGTGTTCTTCACAACGCCGGCGATACCCGTAGTACTGCCGTCAATGGCCGGGCCTGTAAGATCCAACCCGTAATCATGCGCACGGTCGCGCCATACAGTATGATAATGGATTTGCCCGGATACCACTATCCCATTCTGACAGGTAAATTCGACCCATACCTCCGGGCCCGAAATCCGAACATAGTCTCCATTCGTCACAAAGAAGCTGGCTGCTGAACCTGCAGTTCCTGTTCCCCGCCAGGAGATATACGTATTGTCGATATCAGCGGTATATACAGCCATGATAGCCGTGGCTGTTGTCGCATCCATATCTTCCACGTAACGTGAGATAGCATCCAGCACGAGACTTTTCTGTGACGAACTCAGTGAGCCACAGGAAATACCCATATTATAAGCAGGGAATGTACTCGTTCCTCCATTTGTCTCACCGGGAATCATTACACAGTCGCTGAAACTTGCAGACAGCTTGGCACTCGCAAGGTCTGTGCTGCTCAGCGATGCAAGCATCGCAGCAAAAGCGCTTTTCTCATCGTCCAGCGGCGCATACGTATCTGATCCCCATGTAAATGATTTCGGTTCAAGTCCCTGGAAGAAAGGTGTCGCACCGATAACATGTCCGTTGTTAAAAGAGATATTCGCCGCGTAATGGTGACCGCCAAACTGCAGCATCCACGCACCTGTTTCTGATGGCGTATTCAGAAATGATATCCAACGCAGAGTGGTATCGTATCCGCTTCCTCCACCGGCAGCATGCAGATACGCTTCTGCAATGTAGTTTTTGTGAAACTCATCATAACCATCATTGGTACCCGTACCCAGCGCAGCCTGTATCACAGCCATTGCTGCAGTCAGCTGTGCACTTGTAAGCGTACCAAACTGGATACCATTGCGGCAGGAGGCGCCACAGGGAAGATTGCTCCATTTACGGGCAAGACTCGTGGTATACGATTGCTGAAGCGTAGCCTGCTGGGCCGTTGTGAGCATTGTCTTAAAAGCAAGTGCATTGTTCACCACATCGGTTACGGATGTGGTTCCCGTTGTTTTGGCAAGCGGAATCCCAACATCAGCCATTTGCGGCCGGTCGCCGCCAGACAGCCAGGAAAAATCAGCAAGATGCTCCCGGGCGGAATCTCTCAGGGATATAAAGCACAGGGAAACAAGACATACACCGGACGCGGCGATAAAAAACCGGCCCCATTTACCGGCTTTCCCGGGTACCTGTGCGCTGGTGTTAGCGATAGACTGTAGCATAGGAATTGATTTATGGTAAAATTACCGGAGCACAGAACGCAACCCCGTTCATTTGGTATGAACTTATCTGTATCGGGTACGAACGGCAAGCCCCCGGCACAGAGGCAACGTCATTGATTCGGCCCCTGTGAAAATACCCGCTGTACTTCCTTTATAAAATTGATACCCACCGGTATTTCCATATAACCCAGGTAGATCGTACGGCCGCGTACCGAAACGACCTTTGCCACAGGGATAATGTAGGATCGATGAACCCTTAAAAATCCGTTGCCGCGCAATTTTTCCTCCATTTCTCTTATACTGGAACGTACAAGGACATAACGTGCACCATCCAAATGAATTTTCACGTAATTCGCCACGTTTTCAACATACAGGATCTGCGTTGTCTGAATACGTTGCAGACCGTTGTCCGCTTTTACAAAAATATCTTCCCCCACCCGTGCCTCCTTTCCGAATCCGGAATAAAGACGGGCACGCTCTATAGCCTGCTGGAATCGATCGAATTCAAACGGCTTGAGCAGATAGTCGACGGCGCGCAGGTTAAACCCCTCGACCGCAAACTCACTGAAAGCCGTAGTGAAAATAGCCATCACGGGGCGGGGAAACTGTCTCAGGAAATCGATCCCCGAAATACCCGGCATCTGTATATCCAGGAATATCAGATCGAAATCGTGGTTGCCTGCATACACCATCACATCCACAGGACTGGTAAATGCCGCATCCAGGCTCACAAGGCAGGTCCGGGAGCAGAATGCCTTCAGCAACCTGAGCGCTAAAGGTTCGTCATCCAGTGCTACCGCGCGTATCATATATCTAATGCCAATTTCACTTCAAAGAAAGCAGCTTCATCGCGTATATCCAAGTGATGAGCGCCCGGATATAATAATTCAAGCCGTCTGCGCGTATTTGCAATTCCGACGGAAGTGCCGGATTCAGCAATCTGCGCATGCACCTTTCGGTTGCGTACGAGCATATGCAATGATTTGCCCTGAACCGAAATACTGATCCGGAGATCGGAAGCCTCTTCCGTACTTACTCCGTATTTGAATGCATTTTCTATGAACGGTATCAGCAGGAAAGGCGCAATATTGCCGCTTGCTCCGTCGGCATTAACAGCGTAAAAAACATGAACGCGTTCATTCAGCCGCATCCGCTGCAAGGTGACATAATTATCAATATACTTCAACTCCTTATCCAGGGGTACCATTTCGGCATTAGCATCTCCTGCGGCATAGCGCATCAGCGCCGAAAGCTGTACAATTGCTTTAGCCGCGTCGTCCGCACCCGCTTCCACAGTGAGCGTATAGATACTATTAAGTGTATTGAACAGAAAATGAGGATTGATCTGAGCCTTCAGAAAACCGATCTCCGCATCTGCCATTTGTTTTTGCACACTTCTTATCTGAACCGAAAACCGCAGAGTCATTGCCATCACAAACATCACGCTGTACTTCAGAAAATTTTCATCAAGCGGACCGAAAACGGTATTGCTCAGCGCCGGGAACAAGCCATGCGGGTGATGTGGTGGTGGCAGATGGTAAACAGACGTACCCCTAGTATTTAACAGATCTCCCCGTGTCAAAAATACATCTCCGACTATTATTTCAGGAAGCACACTCACAACAGCGAAACCGGATAAAGCCCATAAGACGAATGCTACGTAACGCTTACGGAAGAAGAAATGCGGGAGCAGAAAGTAATAGTTGAGATAGAAAAAGAAAATGGTGAATCCATATTCCAGTATTTCGGCATAATAGTGATTTCCGGGTCCGCGGCGTTCTCCGAGGACAGGGATTGCAATAAATATGAGGCATCCCAGCACATGCAGGAAAATAAGTCTCCTGGAAGCCTTACGGAGGATCTCTTGTACATTCATAGCTTGGATGGCTTGCCTGCGCAATATCGGGATCAGGCATTCAAAAATATCCGATTATTCCGACCTTCAATACAGATAGGTACAAACTGCCGCTTTACCGGGATAAATCTTCAGGAGCACGCCGCGCATATGCCCGAGACTATAAAATGTACTTCCTGCATTTTATATTTACGTGGTAGCCTGAGCTCGGGCTGCACCCGTTCCAGGCAGGTTACGGAATGACATTTACTGCAACTGAAATGTACGTGACCATGAGTATGTGCATTACCGGCTCCGCAAGTATGACACGCAGCATAACGGACAGTTCCGTCAATGTCGATCACCTTATGTACCAACCCTTCTTCCTGCAGGCGGTTCAGCACACGGTAAATAGTTACCCGGTCGCACGAAATCCCGGATCCTTCCTGTATATCCGGATGAGAAAGGGCTTTACCCGATTCACATATATACCTTAAAATCTCTGTCCGGGCAGCAGTATTGCGGAATTGTTTCATTATCTTATTGCAACATTGTTGCACAGCAAAGATAATACTACATTTGCAACATTGTTGCATTGATCAGAAATACCAGGATACTCAAAGGATAAATACAATAACCGTACACTACAAAAAAGAATAAACTATGCAATACGAAGTAATTATCATCGGCGGCAGCTACTCCGGTCTGTCCGCCGCCCTGGCTCTCGGACGCTCACTCCGGCAGGTGCTCATTATTGACAGCGGGCAACCCTGCAACCAGCAGACGCCTCACTCCCATAATTTTCTGACCCGTGACGGCGAGAAGCCGGCAGACATTGCAGCGAAGGCCAGGGAGCAGGTGCAGCAATACAAGACAGTATCTTTTCTCATGGACAAAGCCGAAACGGCCAAGCAAATTCCGGGTGGATTTGAAATAGTAACTGAATCCGGTAAAAGCTTCAGCGGAAAGAAGCTGATCTGCGCTACCGGCATCAAAGACAAGCTTCCCGATATTGAGGGAGTTTCCGATTGCTGGGGTATTTCCGTGATCCACTGTCCTTACTGTCATGGTTACGAAAACCGAAATCAACGGACCGCCATTCTTGCCGATGGAGAACGCGCCCTCCATCTGGCCGGACTCGTGCGTAATCTCAGCCCTGATGTTTCTATAGTAACGAATGGCAAAGCATCATTCACCAATGAGCAGACCGCGTTACTGATGCGCCATAATATCGATATTATCGAAACGCCGCTCAGCAGGATAAAGCATGATAACGGGCAGTTGCGTGAACTGGAATTCAGCGACGGTCATACACGCAGGTTCCACGCAATGTATGCGGCCCTGCCGTTTGAGCCCCATTCGGGCATTCCGTTCCAGCTCGGATGTGAACTTACGGAACACGGACATGTAAAAGTAGACCACCTTCAGAAAACCTCTGTTCCGGGAGTATATGCCTGTGGCGATAATAGTTCCGCAATGCGCTCGGTTGCAGCCGCGGTTGCGTCGGGAAATCTTGCCGGGGCAATCGTTAACAAAGAACTCACGGACGAGCACTTTGTCTGAGTCCGGGAATCGGCGTACCGCGCAGGCGTAGTTTACTGAAAGAAACCTGGTTGCCGTTCCGGACTTCGGAGCGCTGACGTAGCGCGCAATGCTTTATCAATCATAAGCTAAGGCAGACTTGTGCTTCACTACAGTACCGGATCACATAGCAGCATATCGTTTAAATTCTGAGGACCAGAAAAAAAAGTCTGGAAATTATTTCAATATTAACCGTTTCAGCTGCACATTTGTATCAGACTTGCGTAGTGCGCCACCCGCCTTCCGAAACCAAAGACGTCTGACGCCGGAATTCAACGATTACCAGACAGCCCGGCTGATACGGCCTCTCTTACAGACCTGCAGCATTCGCGTAAAACGGTTTTCATCCGGATTCCGCAAATACACAACAAAAAAGCAACCGTATATGTATTTAAAAAAATGCCGCCGGCTGTAAGATTTGCATCTGTTGCCTGAGCGGATTTATCTCACCACACAAAAACATTTTTATGAAACGTTTTGTATGTACGCTCAGGCTGACTGTCATTTTGGGAATAGCGCTATTATTATCTCCCGGCAGATCAGTTGCACAAACGGCAGCGTCTTATGTCTTTTCAAGCGCTTCGGGCACTTACACGCCCATTACCGGCGGCACTTTGCTTTCTTCAGGAGCTACGATGGACGATGCTTCTTTCTCAGTCACTATCCCTTCGTTCACGTTTCTCGGAACGGCATATACACAGGTATGGGCAAGCGAGAACGGCTTTCTTCAATTCGGGGCAACAAGTCCCACAGGAGGAATGCGTACAGGATATATTTCAACTACCGATGCTGCAGCCAGAACGGGCATTTCTGCGTTCTGCCGCGACCTGGCCGGCAAAACAGGTTCATCGCTACGCACGCAGACAATCGGATCGGAAGTGATTTTTCAATGGACGAACCTGGCGAACTTTCTTTCCACCGCGCAGAATTATACATTTCAGATACGGCTGAACACCAGCACCAATGAAATACGCGTTGTGTACAATACCCTGACCGTCACCGCTACCACTTCCTCTCCTAATCAGGTGGGCCTGCGCGGCAGCAGTACGGACTTCAACAACCGCACCTCCACCAGCAGTTGGGCTGCATCTGCTGCAGGTACGTTAAACACTGCATCAATGACGGTCTCCCCTACCATAGCTCCAGCCTCCGGATTGAATTACATCTGGAATCCACCTCCTCCGTGCAATAGCAGACCGGCAGGCGGAACTGCAGTAAGTTCAGCAGGAGTGACAGCCATCTGTCCCGGCGCAACGGCCACCCTGAGTGTTACGGGATCTACAATAACGGTGAGCGGACTTACTTACGCATGGGATTCTTCCATTGTGAGCAGCGGAGGACCCTGGTCGCCGGTACCGGGAGCAACCGCCACTACCTACACGGCAGCTCCGTCTGCATGTAAAACTGTCTATTACAGGAGGAGAACGATCTGTGCTGCGGTAAGCCTTTCAGACACATCAAAATCGGTTTCCGTGACCACAAAATGCGCGATCATCCCGCCCTATTCAGAAACGTTTGAGAGCATAACCGCGGTAAACCAGTTTCCGAATTGTATGAGCGCCACTGCGCGTGTGGAAACACAGATCAATCCAACCGGATTTGCCAACCAGATCAATCATACACCCGGAGGAAGCAAATACGCATCATTTTTATTCAGCGCAAACGACTACCTGTTTACGCCCGGTATACAGCTTACTGCGGGCAAAACCTACGAGTTTACATTCTGGTATGTGACCGACGGCGTTGCAGGATGGGATTCGCTTTCGCTGAATTACGGAAGCGCTCCCAATGCGGCAGCCATGACGACTAAGCTGTTCCCGCGACTGAGTAATCTGACGAACACCGCCTATCGCAAGTATACAGTTCGCTTTGTTGCAACAAGCAGCGCTGTGCAGTATTTCGGTATCAACTGCATCAGTAAGCTTGCTCCCAACAGACTCACTATTGACGATATCGGACTACAGGAAGTTCCACCCTGCGGCGGCAAACCGCTTACCGGTGCACCGGCGGCATTACCCATCCGTATCTGCAGCTCAGGCTCGGTAGAACTCGATCTTCCCGCCATGCCACCGGCCCTGGGACTTACCTACGAATGGCAGGATTCCAGCGTGGGTTCCCGGTGGAGCAATGCTCCGGGCCGGCCTAGTTTCGGGGGAAATACACTGCCATTCACTACCGGCGCCTTTGGCGTAAATACCTGGTTCCGCTGCATCGTACGGTGTTCACTGACCGGGGATTCAGCTATCTCGCCTTCGGTACTTGTGCCCACGGGCCCCTACGACTTACCCTATTTTGAAAACTTCGAATCCATTAATGCACCGAATACATTGCCTATATGTATGTCTGCCACCAATCTAGGAACATTCGTGCAGTCACAGGTAGCTCCGGGTACACTCGGCAGGGCAAACCATACGCCCGGAGGCAGTAAATATGCGTTCTTCAGGTGGTCCTGCAACGATTATATTTTCACACCCGCAATGAGGCTTACCGCCGGTGTACAATATATCTTTTCGTTCTGGTACGTGAACGATGGACTCAGCGGCTGGACTACGCTGAACGTAAAGTATGGCAACGATGCGACGGCTGCGGCAATGACTTCAACGCTGAAAACGGTCAGCAATGCTAAAAACACAACCTTTGTTCAGTATGCCGACACCTTCAGTGTAAGTAAATCCGGCATCTACAACTTTGGCATCTACTGCAATGCAACAGGCGTTCCGTTTTACATGAGTATTGATGATATCGGAATGCAATTCCGTCCCTGTTCGGGCATGCCGGTTGCGGGTACAATAGATGGATCGGTGCCTTCGGGCACAGGAGTTTGCCCCGGCACCTTTATCACACTGAAAACCATCGGAGCGACCAGCAGCGCAATCACAGGGATCAGTTACCAATGGCAGCGTACCCCTTCAGGAACCAGCAGCTGGAAAAATATAGCCGGGGCCACCGACTCAACATTAGCAGCAGACACGCTGGGCGGATATGACTACCGCATAAGGGTGGTCTGCAGCAATTCGCACGACACCAATTTGTCCGGCATCTATTCCATACCACAGTTCGCCCCGCATCCGCCGGTGTCGATCAGTCCTTCCGCATCGCCCGTAATATTTTGTCTCGGAGACACCGTAAAACTGAATGCAAGCAACTTCCCGGGTGGTGTATACGACTGGATCAAAGACGGCGCGCCGATACCGGGATGGAAGTTCAGCGATTTCAGTGCCACATCGTCCGGCAAATACAAAGTAATAGTAACCTCTCCCGTTTCCCCCTGTCCGGCGATATCCAACGAAGTGGAGTTGCGCCAGGTAGATCCGGGCTTCACCGTAAACCTCATCACTCCTAAAGACAGTTTCGGTTGCGAAGGTGATTCACTGGTGCTCACCGGCACATCCAAACCCGGAGTTACCTACCAATGGAGGCGAAACAACGTCCCCATTCCCGGCGCAACCGGCGCATCGATCAACGTAACGACATCCGGCACATATGCGCTTACAGCCGATGACGGAACGGCTCCCTGCAAAGCCTTATCCCGCAGCATCAACGTAACCATAAACCCTAAACCGGTTGCGGTGATTACCATTCCCGGAGGGGTTACAACAGCCTGCGAAAACGAGGGGGTACGACTGGATGCCAATCCTGTTCCTTCCTTCAGTTACCAATGGCAACGCTACGGGGCACCGGTATTCGGGTCCACAGATTCAAGCCTGATTGTCCGTAACTCCGGAACATACAGCGTTAAGGTGCGATCCAGGGAAGGATGCGTAAACACCTCAGCTTCCGTAAACATTACCATCTTACCATCGCCGAACCCCTTGATTACCAGAACAAGCTATACGCTGAGCACACTGTTCGGATTTGTTGCCTATAAATGGTTCCGCAACGGCACAGAAATGCCGGGACGTACGGACGACACCCTGAACCTCACTTTAAACGGCAACTATAAAGTGCTCGTAACGGACACAAACGGTTGTACGGGCGAATCGAACACCCTAACGGTAAATGATTCAACGCTCGGCGTATCGCAGTTCGATCTCAGCGAAACGGTGCGGATTTACCCCAATCCGGTATCGGGAAAACTGCATATTGAATGCCCCGTTCCTTTTGAGGCAGAGCTAAGCGATCTGCTGGGCAGGTCGGTAATGCAGGGTATCCGGCAAACAGAAACGGATTGCTCCGCGCTACCGGATGGCGTGTACCTGCTCACCCTGAAAGGGAAAAACCAGGAAGTACTGCTAAAACAGAAAATTGTAAAACACTCGCGTTAATTCACTTTTTTCTATGCAACAAGGAAGCCGCCTCTGAAACAAGGCGGCTTTTTTGTACGACATCGTTAACGATTCATTACCGGACGGCCACTAAACTGCGGAAACGTTTGCAAGTCAAAACGGCAAAGAATAAACAAAGGTTATGAAAACGGCAGGCAGATATTTCGCAGGACTCGCAGTTGCAGGACTGATTCTATTAGGGGCAAACTACAGCGCATCTGCGCAGGGACGTGGAGGCGGATTTCATGGGGGCGGTGGGTTCCACGGCGGAGGTGGTTTTCACGGTGGCGGCGGATACCGGGCAGCTCCGATAGGCGGTTTTCACGGCGGAGGAGTAGTTGCAAGAGGTGGTTATGGCGGATTCCACGGAGGTTACGGAGCTGGCGTCCCGTTCAGAGGCGGCTATTCCGGCGCTTATCGTGGCGGATATTACGACCGGGGCTTTTACCGTGGCGGCTTTCGCGGCGGATGGGGCTGGAACAGGTATTACCGGCCTTATTATTACCCCCGTGTCGGCATATGGCTGGGCACATTACCGCTGGGATATTATCCGTTCTACTGGGGATCCAACCGGTATTATTATGCCGACGGCACCTTCTACCAACCCTATAACAACGGTTACTCCGTGATTGCACCACCGCTCGGTGCATCTGTGCCGAACATCCCTTCAGGCAGCAGATCTGTCATCATTGACGGTGTGGAGTACTATGAGTACAACGGCGTGTATTACCAGCCTTTTACGGACAACAACGGCTATACCGCTTATGAAGTGGTCGGCAAAAATGGTGTGCTGAACACCCAGCCGATGAATAACAGCAATAACTATCCGAACAATAACAATTATCCAAACAACAATTATCAGGGCAACAATCAGCAAAGCCAGCAATCGCAGCAAGATGACATATACGGCAACTGACGGGTGGCAATAGCACACGTTCAGATAAGTAAACTTTGCCCTTATGCATTCGCGGCCTGTAAACTAAAGCGGGCCGCGATTTGCATTTGATCATAATTTCCGGGGAACGGAAAATACCACCTCCGTTACACACGCGACAGAATTACCGGTATGTACATTTACGGCAGGCTCCCAATCCTTCATAGTTGCCGCTATACGCTTCATTTCGCGATCCAGCTTCCGCGAATGCGACCGGACAACTTGCGGCCGCCCGTACTGGTGGCCATATTTATCAATACGGAGCTTCAATAAACAACTTCCGTAAACAACACTGCGGTCGGGGCGAAAATGCTCCAGCACATACCCGGGAATATCCTCCCGATACTTGGGTTGACGCAATTGAAGATGAGCATAAATAATGCGCGGAGTATCGCGCGCCGGGGTGGTTGCCGGGGATTGCTGCGCGTGAGCAGCTCCATTCAGGCAATTAAGTCCGAAGAAAAAAGCAATCGCCTTCATAGTGGCACATGGGTTTACCCACTAAGATATGGAATCCGGCCGCGGGAAATCGTCGGCTATCTGAAACAGCATCCGTTGCCGGGTAACAGGGTGAACCAGCTCCAGTTCGGCGGCATGCAGAAACATCCGTTCCGCCGGTGTACCATAAAGATCATCGCCGACAATAGGTGCATTCAATCCCAGTTCGTGCGCAGCATGCATACGTAATTGGTGCGTCCTGCCCGTAAGCGGCCAGAAAGATACTTTCGTGAATTGTCCGGAACGTTCTGTTACGCACCATCGCGTAATGCTCTTTTTCCCCTTTTCGAAATCCACCAGTTGTCTCGGCCGGTTAAACGGATCGGCACACAACGGCAGTTCAATTACGCCTTCATCTGCCTCCAGGGGTTTGCTGAGTAAGGCCGTGTAGCGCTTCCTGATCGTCCTTTGCAGAAACTGTTTTTGTATATGCTTATGTGCGGCCGGTGTACGGGCCACCACCAGCAGCCCTGAAGTATCCATGTCCAGACGATGCACCATAAGCGGCTCCGCCCCATCCCACAGTTGTTTCAGACGACTATATACAGAATCTGCAATATTCACTCCGGGCACAGAACGTAACCCATGCGGTTTGTGAATCACCACAAAATGTGCGTCGTCATATAGGACAGATAAGCCGCGCTCTCCGGAAGTTGTCTGCAGGAAGGGATTCTCTTCCAAAGGAATACCACTCAGCATATGCGCGAGTATCGGCTTGCATTTCCCGGTGCAGGCGGGATAGAATTGCCTGTGCTTTCGAATCTCCGATTTGGGTGATGCGCCCCACCAGAACTCTGCCATGGCGATTGGCCGGTAACCGTTACGGAACGCATATTGCAACAATTTGGGTGTCGCGCATTCTCCGGCTGCCGCAGGAGGCTTTCCGAAAGCAGTCGCGCTGAATATATCACGAAGACTTCTTTCCCTGCCGTCCTTGTTTAAAAACACATACTGTGTGAATAATTGTTCCTGCAATGCCGCTGAGCGTTCCCTGCGCTCGTTCTTTAATGCATCGATCTTCGCAGTGTGCACATCAAGCCGGACCTGCAATTCGGCCAGCTGCGCCTCCTGACGGGAAATCATCTCGCGGAGCTGCCGCTTATCACGAAGGCTTTCATTGACCAGCCCGGACTCCAGCTTCAGGCGTGCCTCCCCATCGCTTTGCAGCGAAAGCGATACACGCAATTCGTCCCGGTGCTTTTTATTGCGCTTCATCTCCTGCCGCATGCAGTTCAGATCTTCTGCAAACCGGGAGGAATATTCTTTAAACGCGGCCTGCAATTGCAGGTACCGGGGATCTGATTCCAGCTCGCGAATCCGGGAACTGATCGCAATAATAAACTCCTGCTCCTTCAGGAAGAAGCCCTCTTCGACAAGCATATCAAATACAGGAGGCACAAAGCGGGCATGGTCATTTGTACCGGCAAGCTTCCCGGAGAAAGCCCACAAATAACCAGGTTTACCCTCCTTATCCTGCACCACCAGCACACCAAACATCTTCCCGATCACCGATTCCTGCGCATCTCCCTCCAGTCCGAAATTGTGATCCAGTACAACTTCATTTTCCAGGTAATGCTGCAATGCTTCGGCAGCTATAAGCGCCAATGGATGCGGTTCGTAATAAAACGGAAAAGTAAAGCGCTCCGGAAGCGTAATATCGCTTATCTGTTCTGCCGGGAAATAATGCACTCTGTTGTCGTCGCGCGTTGTCAACTTAATTTATTGAAACCGCAAAAGTATTGCTTAAATGACGATTTTCTAAAAAGACCTCCCTCAATCCGCCTTTTCGGATGTTATTATTACGAAAAAAACATCACTTCGTTATTACATCATTATGGCTTTATACCCATGTGGGTATTCTGTAAATTTCTGTAACAAATCCGACAACAGACAGCACTCTATCCGTTACGTCCTTTGTGATGTGATTAATGCTTAAAATAATTAAAACCAAAACTTTTATGAGACAATCAACTCAAAATGGCCGCAATTCAGCAGGAGCAGATTCCGGCCGCCGTCGCAACTCCGGCAACACAACAAACTACTCAACTCAAAACAGCCGTTACGGTAGTGAAGATAACTACCAGGAAAACGACCAATACGACACACATCAGTACGACCAGCACGATCAGTATGGTCACGACGATCATGATCACGACTACGAAACGCGCAACCGTTATAACGAAGATTTCGAAGATCAGGACGAATACGATACAGAAGACGATTTTGAAAACGAGTACGACGACCAATACGAAGATGACGAGCATTATGGTCAAGATGACAATCAGAATGGTCGCCACAAATACGGATATGATGAAGATATGAACGGCTATTCCCGCCGTGGCAATTCTTCAAACGGAAGTAGCCGCAACTATAACCAATCCGATCGCAACAACACACAACGTACTGCAGCACGTAACGGCCGCGAAAGCTACGGGTATGGCAACAACGGTTCCGGACGTCGTTCCAACGAATATGGATATGGCAGTCAGAACGGATGGAACCATAGCGAAAACGGCACATCAGGCCGTAACGGAAGCAGCCGTAACAACAACACTAACCGCGGACAATACCAGAACAACGATAACCAATATAACTGGCAATCCGGATCTTCCCGCAATTCCAACAACAACAATAACAACAACAACTACGGTTCTTCCCGCAACGGAAACAGCAATTATGGTCGCAGCGGCTCCAACAATCTCCGCAACAATTCTGACATTTCCTACGGACGTGGCGGCAACAGCAATGGCTCCGGCAATTGGGGCAACAGCTGGTCACGCGATGAAAGAAACGACTCCTCTTCTTCTTACGGCAGAAATGGTATGCAGTCCCGCAACAACAATAACGAGGATTACACTTCCAGAAATTCCGGCAAGAAAGGATTCGCTTCTCAATCAAAAAGCGACCGCATGCGCACTTCCCGTACGGACAACAACAACAGCCGTCGCGGACGTTAACTGAATAATAAACGGCGGTGAATAAAGTAGCCGCCGTTATTTCTTTAACCTCTTTTCTAATTAAGCAATGAAAACGGCAACCGCAACAAAATCAAAACCCGCTGCAAAAAAAGCAAGCGTGAGCACAAAAAAGACCAGCAACTCCGCTGCAGGTAAAACTACGGCCGCAAGATCGCGTAAAAGCGCCTCGACACAAATGAAGGAAGCTGCCTCCAAGGAAAATTCTCCGTTTGAAAAAATGTTTGAAGATATCCTGAAGGACACTTTGTGGGCAGAACAACATATCGTTGCTTCACTTCCCAAAATGATTGAAGCGGCATCTACGGAGTCATTAAAAGAAGCTTTGGAAGATCACCTGCACATAACCAAAAAGCAGGTAAGACGCCTTGAAAAGGTGTTCCAGTTATTGGGCAAAGACGCGAAAGCGGTCAAGTGTCCGGTGATGGAAGCACTGGTGAAAGAAGGCAATAAGATGATTGAAGAAACACCGGAAGGATCTATGACACGCGATGCCGGCATCATTATTTCCGCGCAAAAAATAGAGCATTACGAGATTGCCGCTTATGGCAGCCTGCTGCAGGTAGCTCTGACGCTTGGTCACGACGATGCAGCCGATCTGCTGGAACAAACACTGATGGAAGAAAGCGATGCAGATGAAATGCTCTCTGAAATTGCAGAAACCGAAGTAAACCCGATGGCCGACTACGACGAACCTGAGCAGGAAGAACAAGATACGGAAGAAGAACAGGATGAACCTATTGAAGAACCCGTAGAAGCAGAGGAAGAAGAATAAACCGCGCAGCATTAAACCCTGCGTTTTCTATAAATACAGATCTTCAAAACTCGATTAGCATTGTGTAGCTGGCATGAACAGATCTTGTGTATCTATGCAGGTTCCGGTTCATACAGCATGGATAATGCGACATCATCTGTTTGTTGAGAAAAAAGTGGCAAAACTATTTTGCCACTTTTTTTGATGCACATCAACTACCGACCCATACAATAACACAATGAAATTTTTCAGGAACAACGGACTCTCGATCGTATTCGGATTGATATTCCTGTGCGCCATAGCGGGACAGGCCAGACTCGGATTTTCGGAATATAATGAAGACCGGATGAATCAGAATGCAGCTCCGGTCTCTTTCCCGGATTATCTGCATACCGGCCATTTCATAGAAGCCACGTTTGAAAACTGGGAAAGTGAATTCCTGCAAATGGCCTTATTCGTCGTATTTACGATCTTCCTGCAACAAAAGGGATCTTCTGAATCCAAAGATTTAGACAAGCAGGAGGAAGTGGACCGGGAGCCGGATCCACACCGGCCCGGAGCTCCGGCACCGGTAAAAAAGGGAGGTTTGCTTCTGAAACTGTATTCCTGCTCGCTTACACTCAGCCTTTTCCTGTTGTTTATTATTTCTTTTACGCTGCACTTCTATGGCAGTTTCAAGGACGAAAATGAACAACGGGCGCTGAAAGCGGAGTTACCCGTAAGCGCTTCCGATTATATAGGCGATCCGCGTTTCTGGTTCGAATCGTTTCAGAATTGGCAGAGTGAATTTTTATCGGTTTTTATACTGATCGTATTTTCTATTTACCTGCGCCAGAAAGGCTCTCCCCAGTCCAAGCCAGTAGATGCTTCTAATAGTGAAACCGGGAAATAACTGACCTTAAAAACTACGCAAGATGATTTCAGATTCAGTACGACAATGCAGCAAACTGCTCGCTGCAAAAGGCTATACAATTGCTTTTATCGAAAGCGCCACGGCTGGCCGCATGTGCGCCGAATTTTCCATGTGCGGGGAATCGGGCGAGATACTGAAAGGTGGTATCGTATGCTACGACGCGTGCGTAAAGGAAAGCCTGCTGAAAATTCCTGCGGAACTGATCAAAACCTATACAGCTGAATCCGCGGAGGTAACAGCAGCGCTTGCACAGCAGGGCATGCCCATCTTCAATACGGATGTGCTCGTTGCGGTAACGGGCCTCACCGGTCCTGGTGGCAGTGAAAACGAAGAGAAGCCGGTAGGAACAATATTCCTGCATATACAATTCCCGGATGGCGCAGTGGCATTCAGAGGTGTATTCGGGGGGAAACCCCAATCAGTCGTTACCCAGTCTATCGATAAAGCCGCGGAGCTCATCATCAGACGTCTTTCGTGATACCGTACTGTATCGTAATGTGTAAACAAATTGTGTAATGCTGGAAAATATTCCGCCGCAATTTGAAAGAATTTTGGTGAAGCGACAGCATGCGATTAAACGTCGGCATAAAAAAAAGTTACATCCAGCCATTATAAAATTCAAACAACATGATCAGCAGAGACGGGGCCAATACAAGCATTTGGCAATCCACAGAACGTTTTACAGCGGTACATCAGCCCTTCAATGAACAGATATTCGACGTATTGATCATCGGAGGAGGTATCACAGGAGTATCGACGGCGCTGCAGTTGCAGCAGGCAGGCAAAAAATGCGTGCTGATCGAAGCACATACGCTGGGATTCGGGACTACCGGCGGCACCACTGCTCATCTGAATACATTCGTGGATGAACCATTCTGGCGCGTGCAAAAAAACTTCGGTGCGCAAAATGCACAGTTGCTTGCCGATGGTGTAAAACTGGCTATGTCTGCAATTGAAGACCGCGTAAAACGGTATTCCATCAATTGCGATTACCGGAAACTACCGGCTTACTTATATGCAGTAAAACAAAAACAGGTAGAAGAACTGGACGACATTCTTACATCGTGCAAAGAGCATGGTGTGGATATGGAATATGTGGTGAACGCCCCGATCACCATGCCCTATTTGCGGATAGCAGAGGCAAAAGACCAGGCACAGTTTCATCCTGTATCCTATATTCACGCCCTTGCAGAGCAATTTCAGCATGCCGGCGGTGTGGTATTGGAACATTGCAAAGCCGATGCGATCGCTCCCGGCGAAATTCTGAATGTGCAATCTTCATTGGGAATTATCAAAGCACGGAATGTGGTGTTTGCCACACACATACCCACGGGCGTCAATATGATCCACTTCCGGTGTGCGCCCTATCGCAGCTATGTGATTGCCTGCAAGCTGAAAGATAACAGCTACCCTGATCACCTTCTATATGATCTATGTGACCCGTATCACTATTTCCGTACGCATGTGATAGACGGAGAGCAATACCTGATCGCCGGTGGTGAAGATCACAAAACCGGCCACGAAGAGAACACAAATGCTCCGTTCCGCCGCTTAGAGTCATACGTACGCAGTTATTTTGATATCGCTGAAGTTTCTTTCAAATGGTCTTCGCAATATTATGAGTCAGTAGACGGACTTCCATTTATCGGTCATATGCCGGGTAAGGGGAAAAATGTATTTGTCGCAACGGCATTCGGTGGTAACGGAATGATCTACGGTACCCTATCGGCAAGCATTATATCGGATCTCATCGTCAATGGTTCTTCGCGATTTGAGCACCTGTTCCATCCTTCGCGCATCAAACCCGCGGCAGCATTTCATAATTTTGTAAAGGAAAATGCGGATGTGGTCAAAGAGTTTGTTTCAGGTAAATTTTCATCGGAACATATCGATGCATTTGTTGATGTCGCTGCAGGTGAGGCTAAACTTGTGGAACTGGATAACCAGAAGATTGCGTTCTATAAAGACGAGCATCATCACGTTCACGCAATACTGCCAACATGTACACACGCACACTGCACAGTAGTGTGGAACGAAAGTGAATTGTCCTGGGATTGCCCCTGCCATGGCGCACGCTTCTCGATAAGTGGAGAAATCCTGAACGGACCGGCCAATAAACCATTAAAAAAGCTTACCTTTAATAAAGATTAGTATACTTATGTATACCAACCGACGATAGTCGATTTTAAATGTAAGCTGACAAACCGCTCCCACCGCTCAATACAGCCGTCCGACATATTGCACAGCGCACCTTTTTAACCTGCTTGAAATCATTCACCGGTTTTCTCATTTATGCAAGATGTCAATAGCGTCTTGTTACCCGTAACTATCCAAACAATCCGGAATAGTGCCTGTACCTGCAGTTGTTACTGCGAGGCGTACGCTTGTCTGTATACCTCAAGCCGGTTGCGGGGAAGAATGAAAATCGGCATCTGTTAACTAAACCGATATAAAATGAAAAATTTCTTACAGTTCGGATTCATTGAGCTTAGCTTTCTGGTCCGGAAATTTGCAGATCAGCTGGAGGACAATATGACCCAAGCCTTGTTCAGGGAGTATAAAAAACTACTGGAGGAGGTACATTTTCGATTTCCGGAAAATGAAAACATCGTGAATAAGATACACGAACTGCAGCAAATGAAAAATAATGCAACGCTTGCCGACCCGTTTTATCTGCGCACGGCATTGACGCAACATTTAGACGAGGTCATTAACGAGATCGGGATGATCGCTGTGGAAAGCTATTATTAAAGGCCGGAGGCGCTGCTACTGCAATACAGAAATAGTGAGTGCAATGATGTCTCCGAATATGCCGCTGTCGGCCGCAGATCTGGCGGTGACGCGCATTCCTTTTACCGAATTGAATATAAATCTTGCCAGCGCACGGGCATCCTCTCTATTTTTTATCTCACCGGACTGCTGCCCTTTCTGCACCACCTGAAAAAATACTTCTTCCATCTTCCTGTCGTTACTGCAGACAAGTTCGCTCACCTCCTTATCGTGGGCAGCCACTTCCACCTCGGCATTTACGATGAAACAACCCTTTTGCTGCTGATCGCTCAGCAGGTCGCGGGTAACCAGTTCCAGTAGTTTCCTGATTGTCTCCTTCGCAGAATCTGTATGCTCGACAATATCGCGGATACGCGCTTCGCCCGCCTTGCGGTAACTTTCAAGCGCTTTCAGGAATAATGTATGCTTATCGGTATAAGTGTCGTATAAGCTGGAGCGGCTGATACCCAGATGTGTGACAAGGTCCTGCATGGAGGTACCGTTATAGCCTTTCAGCCAGAACAACTGTATCGCCCTGGCAAGCACCTCCTGTTCATCAAAATCTTTCGTTCTTGCCATAACAAAATAGCTTTGCTCTTTACAAAGCAAAGCTATCCAATTTTACGATAACTGATAGGTTCCTTAGCGTACACCACCGCCTGCAAGCAAGGTTTCCCCGGTAAGCCATCTTGCATCTTCAGAAGCGAGGAACACCGCTACATCTGCAATGTCATCCGGTTGTCCTATTCTGCCGAGCGGGGCGTTCCGTACCGTTTCTTTTTCGAAATCGCTCCCGATAAATCCTGCGGCATGTGTTCCTTCGGTTTCCACCATTCCCGGATTAATCGAGTTTACGCGGATCTTCCGACCGCCCAGTTCTTTCGACAGCACATGCGTGATTGCATCCACAGCACCTTTGGTGGCCGTGTAGATAGCGCTTCCGGGAGGAGCGATATTCGTTACCACAGATCCGATATTGATAATGCTGCCGCCGTCCGGGTTAAAATGCTGCAATGCTTTCTTCGTGGTGAGCAATAAGCCCAGCACATTCGTGTCGAACTGCGTATGAAAATCATCTGCGCTCAGTTCGTCGATGGCCCCGAATTTATACACACCTGCATTGTTCACAAGGATGTCTACCGGACCAAAAGCCTGCTTTGTTTCCTCGAATATCTTTGCGACGTCCGCTTCGTCGCGTACGCTTCCCTGAACCGCTATTGCCTTTCCACCGTTCGAGGTAATGTCTGCGACCACCTTTTCAGCCCCTTCTCTTGACGACGCATAGTTTACCACCACCGCTGCTCCGGCTGCAGCAAGCTGACGCGCAATACCCGCGCCTATTCCTTTGGATGCACCTGTTACTACCGCTACTTTGTTTGCTAATTTTTTCATTTGTTGGTTTGTTTTTATTTTGGAATGATTATTCCACAAACGTACAGCAATTCCGGAATAAACGTTCCAAAATGAGCCTAACATTGTTTTATAGCGGTATAGTAACTAGTGATAACAAAAAAGTTCCGTGAGCCATACACGGAACTTTTCTATCGGTCTTCCGGCGAAAGTACCGACTAATATTTGCTTACAGTGCCTGCTGACTTTGTATTACCGGAGATGACCTGCAGGCTGTAGTTGCCGGGGGTAAGCTGGCTCAGGCTGATTCGCTCATTCAATTGATAATTCGGTGTAGCAACGGTCTTTTCCAAAACAAGCTGCCCCAGCATGTTGTACACCTGGATCTGCGCGGTGGCTTCTGCAGCAGGACAATGTATATCGATCATATCCTTCGCAGGGTTAGGGTAAAGAGAGACTTCCCGGGTTCCGGTGGCTTCTTTAACTCCGGTAGCGACACCAGTTAGTTTACGTACCCGGTTATTATGCTCATCGGTAATGTATAAATTGCCTTTTTTGTCACTGGCGATACATTTGGGAATAGAAAATAATGCAGTATTGAAAGGACCATCACTAAAGCCTGCGGCAGAACCGGTAAGCGTGGTGACAGTTCCGTCCGCTGCTATTTTCCTGATGCGGTTATTCTCCGTGTCCGCAACAAAAAAAGTACCATCAGCATCCAGCAAAATGCCATGTGGCTTATTGAACTGTGCTGCTGTTCCCTTCCCGTCTGCGGTTCCCATAGTGCTGCCAGCAAACGTAGTAACGTACCCGCCGCTTATTTTGCG
This sequence comes from Rurimicrobium arvi, assembly GCF_039540495.1. Classification (NCBI taxonomy): domain Bacteria; kingdom Pseudomonadati; phylum Bacteroidota; class Chitinophagia; order Chitinophagales; family Chitinophagaceae; genus Rurimicrobium; species Rurimicrobium arvi. Next base: position 1,082,611 of record NZ_BAABEZ010000022.1, read on the forward strand.
GATCCGGCAGTTACCCACATCGGTTATATAGATATCACCCGTGGAGGTGATCACCATTGTATTAGGTCCATAAAAACTGGCGGATGCAGCAGGACCATCCGTAGAACCCATACTACCGTCTCCTGCTACGGTAGTGGTAACACCGGCGGGTGTGATTTTTCTCACACGGTTGTTATTGCCATCGCCAACATAAACGTTCCCTGCATCATCCACGCCGATTCCTGCGGGATAATTGAAACTGGCTGCTGTCCCTGTACCATCGGCAAACGACGCAATACCTGATCCTGCGAGTGTACTCACTATTCCGGCCGGCGTGATCTTCCTGATCACATTGTTCTTTGCATCGGCCACATATACATTATCAGATCCGTCTACTGCAATTCCCCAAGGATCATTAAACTGTGCGGTGGCAGCCGGACCATCCATATACCCGCGCACGCCGGTGCCTGCAAAGGTAGATACCACACCTGTGGGACTGATCTTCCTGATCATATGGTTATTCCAGTCGGCAACATAAAAGTTACCTGCTTTATCCATTCCGATACCATTCGGATAATTGAATTGAGCAGACGTTGCAGTTCCATCCAGGTAGCCCGCAATACCGGAACCGGAGAGTGTGGAGACTTGGGCTCCCGCTGTTAAAACGGTGAAGCAAAAAGTCAAACCAGTAAAAATCTCTTTCATGTTCTGTAGTTTATAAAACAATATTAGAAAAAAAGGTAAGATTTTCAAAATCCAACCTTCACGAAATATAGATTATTATAAACTTCCCGAGAGAATCCGGAATACACAAAATATACCACACGACACGCCGATACCTTAAAACACTTACCAACAGTGATTCCTGAGCAGAAAAATTCTCCGAATTTTCTTTGTCAATCTAAGCATACGCTACACGACTGGTAACAACCGGATATGGTGTAACAGAATATAGAAAATACGGTACCCTCCATTCCGGGCAGCCGTATGCTGATCGCACAGCAAACGGGAAGCGCCCAGAGTGCTTTTCTTACTTTCAGAAGCCGCTTGTGACCGATTACGATTTCCCCTGCTCCTCATGCCAGGCCACTGTTCCTCCGCTGAGGAAAGCTGCATCCGCGAAACCGAGTTCCCTCAGTTTCGCGGCTCCGATCTTACAACGATTCCCGCCGCTGCCGCAGGCCGTTACGATCTTCGTTCCGGCAGGCAATTCAGCAAGCCGGTCCTGCAATTCATTTACGGGAATGTTGACTGCAATGGGGATATGCTGGCGTGCATACTCATCGGGATTACGTACATCGACAACAAGCACCGACTCGGGAGCTTCGGCCAATAAAGACTTTAATGCCGCTACGGCTATCGATGGTTGCTGGTCTGCGTTCATTCTTTAAAATTTATTTGCCCAAAGATAGGCTTCCCTGCATGATCGGGAACTGTAGTCAGCAGTAAATGCGGTTCCGGTGCGGAGTAACTGCTGCATTTAATCCACCTGATCCGGAGATGCCTGTCACCTTTCCTACTCATACTTTCCCGTGCCGATTCATCAGCTGCGTAATGCAGGTACTATATGAACAACGAACCTATTTGTTATCATTTAATTTTGAAAGATCATTAAAAAAAGCTAACTTCATTTCTCGCAACGATCACGTTCGCTTTTCTTTGTCTTGCTTTCCTGCATAATCGAGATCTCCTACGTCTTCCTAAAATCTCATTATGGGCATTCTTCTTTTTTTTATTGTACACTGGTACACATCCTTGTTTTTTCAATCCATATTCCACCACAGATACGCTGCGCATAATATGTTCACCATGTCCCGCGGCTGGGAAAAGTTCTTCTACGTAGGCTGCTTTATCACGCAGGGTTCCTCTTACATCAGTGCTTATACCTATGGCTTAATGCACCGCTTGCATCATGCGCACACCGATAAAGCCGGCGACCCGCATTCTCCGCATAACGAAGAAAATGCCTTTCTGCTGATGTGGCTTACACGGAATAACTATAAAGATCTTTATACCGGCAAATCGACAGCTGACGATAAGTATAAAAAGAACCTGCCGCAATGGACCCGATTTGACAAAATAGCGCACAGTGGCTGGGCTCGCTTAGGCTGGGTAATGGTATATATAGTGATCTATGCCTTGCTGGCCAACGCATGGTGGCAATGGCTGGTACTGCCGTTTACCATCGCAATGGGATCGTTGCAGGGAATAATTGTCAACTGGTGGGCGCATAAATTCGGCTACGAGAATTTCAATCTTACCGACACATCAAAAAATATACTTCCCGTGGATCTGATTTTCTGGGGAGAGGCCTATCATAATAATCACCACAGGCACCCCAATCGGCCGAATAATGCCACAAGGTGGTTTGAATGGGATATGGGCTATCAGAGCATGAGAGTGCTGGACCACTTTAAAGTCATTAAAATCTGCAGGTAACTGAATGAATCCGTGGTCACCCGGAGAGCGTACAGCAAATACTTACTGAAAAACTTAAACGATAAACAAAGCATATGAATATCTATATCGGCAATATACCCCCCACTATTCCGGAACCGGAAATTGAAGCGCTGTTCAGGCAGTTCGGTGAAGTCGAATCCGTACGGATCGTCATGGAGCAAAACAACGTCCTGTCGAAAGGATTTGGATTCGTATCCATGGGAGACGAAGACGCCGGCAACCGGGCAATACACTCTCTGGACAATAAAAAATTTAAAGAAAACTATCTCGAGGTGAGCGAAGCGATGTCCGGGTACAGTGATCCCAGGGATCTGTATTGATAATGTCTGTTGCAGTGTTACCGGAATTATTACTATTTACCTGCCACAACAACAATATTAAAAATATTTTGCTCAAATCAAATAAATAGTATTACCTTTACATTCTCGAAGTTTGATAGGTTCCTGCCTTGCCTTCTCTGTTTTAGTTTAGAATTTCAGGTTTTTCTCTTTTTCAGTTTCCGCCATCTCAGTTACCGGGTTGCTCAATTAGCTTACTCACGCATTTCATGCTGCGCCCCACTCATGCGGGTTCATCCATAATGTGCATCGTCGGTAGTTTTGCCTCTTTTTCATTTCAGAGTCCCTTTTCGTCTGGTGCCGTAAGGGAATACTAAATCGTTACATAAATTATCTTTTATGAGGTTATGTATAGAAAACTTGCCCTTTGAGGTAACAGAGCGTGCATTGTACCAATTGTTTGTCGCTTTTGGGTGCATCACACAGGTAGATATCCGCAGAACACGGAATGGCAGATCGGAAGGGGTCGCTTATGTGGATATTAAAAAAGATTACGACGGGAATACCGCCATTAATAAATTAGACACGATCAATTTTATGAATCGTTTTTTGCGTGTCTATGAAATACAAAACGGTTCGTAAACATTAGAGACCGGTATCACCGGGAAAATTAAACATGAATTTTGATCAATTTGCATTATCACCCGCAATACAAAAGGCAGTAGCTGAAGCCGGATATTCTGCTCCTACAGAGATCCAGTCCAAAGCCATCCCTTACGTATTAGCAGGACGCGATATGATCGGTTGTGCTCAGACCGGAACCGGAAAAACCGCAGCTTTTGCGATTCCGGTGTTACAAAAAATGCAGCAACGTAACGCAGCTTCCGCAACCCGCGTATTAATACTGACTCCCACAAGGGAACTCGCGCTGCAGATCCAGCAAAACTTTACTACCTATGGCAAGTATCTGCAAACACGTACGCTGTCGATTTTCGGAGGCGTGCCGCAGGGCAAACAGGTAGCAGGGTTAAAGAAAAATCCGGAAGTGCTCATTGCGACTCCGGGCCGCCTGCTCGACCTGATACAACAGGGCTATATCAGTCTTTCCAAACTGGAAATCCTGGTGCTCGACGAGGCAGACCGCATGCTCGACATGGGCTTCATCAACGATGTTAAGCGTATCCTTACAAAAGTACCGGCGCAAAGACAGACACTGTTCTTTTCCGCTACGATGCCTAAAGCCATCCGTAAATTCGCCGATTCGATATTGAACAATCCGGCGGAAGTAACGGTAACTCCTGTTTCTTCCACTGCCGAAACTATACAGCAATCTGTATATTTCGTGGAGCAGAAAGAAAAGACACGCCTGCTGATCCACCTGCTGAAAGATGCATCTATTCTGCGTTCGCTGGTATTCACGAGGACGAAACACGGTGCCGATAAGCTGGTGAAGCAATTAGGTGCGACCGGTATACAGGCAGCATCCATACATGGAAACAAATCGCAGAATGCCCGCCAGCTGGCACTCGCCGATTTTAAAAACAGCCGGATACGCGTACTGGTAGCCACAGATATCGCCTCAAGAGGCATTGATATCGATGAGCTGCCGCACGTGGTAAACTATGAATTGCCGAATGTTGCAGAAACCTATGTTCACAGGATCGGCAGGACCGGCAGAGCAGGTAAAGACGGCGTTGCGATATCCTTCTGCGGAAAAGACGAAAGGTCTGATCTGAAACAGATACAGAGCCTTATCGGGTTTCAGGTGCCCGTACAAACCTGGTAGTTGTTACAATTACAATAATAATCAGTACATTTATAATCAACATAAAAATCAAACAATGCAAGAAGGTAAAGTAAAGTTCTTCAATGAATCAAAAGGTTTCGGATTTATCAGCCCTAATAATGGCTCTGAAGATATTTTTGTTCACGTTAGCGGACTCCAAAGTGAAATCCGGGAAAACGACAGCGTGGTATTCGAAGTAGCACAAGGTCGTAAAGGATTGAACGCTGTTAACGTTAGATTGGCGTAAACAAATCCCGTTACTGAGAAAGGGTTAAGACAGGCTGTCTTAACCCTTTTTTTATGCTTAAAAGCTAATGTATTTTATCGCTGCTACCCAATAGCAGTGTCATTGATGAGCCGTCCGTTTGACGGTGAGACAATATTCTGTGGCGATACGCCGCACCTGATTTCACTGGCACGCCTTTCGACCAAAACAGATTATTTAAAAAATAACCCTCAGGAACGCTTACACACAGATCCATGCGCCCCCGCAGGTGGCTTAGCCTTTGCAGATCAGCAGAAAACTCAGTCGCAGCCCTGCAGCGCCTTTGCCGGAACACCGGAAAGCTCCCCGTACCCCTGCGGCGAGCTTGCCGGAACACCGGAAACCTTCCCGCACCCCTGCGGCAGCTTTGCCGGAACGCCGGATTGCTTCCTGCACCCCTGCGGCGACCTTGCCGGAACACCGGACACCCTCCCGCACCCCTGCGGCGGCTTTGCCGGAAAAACTAACTGATAAACCGCAAACGATGAGCAAGCAAAAAAATCATTAAACATTAAAAAATCAGAAGGTCATATTGAAAAGAATCTACGAGAGAGTACAGAAACGAGCCAATTTTACAGCATGCACCAAGCCTGGCAGCTGCTCTCAATCGACGACTTATTCCATCGCTTCGCCATCTAATACATAACTTTAAATTTTTTCCGTACCACCGCAACAAAAAATATGGGAAGCGCAGCACCGAATAACGATTCAAAAAGAATGTGGATTTCAATTGGCATAACCGTTATTATCTCGGAGCTATTGACGCTTTGGGGCATTTATGGAATCGGACAGTATGGAATAGCACTGTTTATTCTTACGCCACTCTTTATCGGTGCAGGCTCTTCAATTTTATACGGATATAAAAGAGGTATTATTCCGCGGACAGCACGGCGGATCGCATTCCTTACATTGCTCATTTATATTGCGTGTCTCTTACTCTTTGCCATTGAAGGACTCATCTGCATCGCAATGGCTGCACCTGTAGGTTTGCTGCTTACCTGGATCGGAAGTATACTGGGTGCAGGAATCGTGAATAAAAAACGGAACACTGCAGTGCCGGTGTTAATACTATTAACCTGCACCATACCAGCAGTCGCATTTATCGAGGAAGCGCATCAACCGGCTCTGGTCTCTGTTACAACGAGCATAGAAATCCATGCAGCACCCGAAGTGGTTTGGCAAAATGTGCTTGAGTTTCCGCAACTGGATGAACCGGATGAATTTATTTTCAAAGCAGGAATTGCCTACCCGACACATGCGACAATCGTAGGAAAAGGCCGGAACGCTGTCAGGTACTGCAATTTCACCACCGGAAGTTTTGTGGAACCAATCACAGTCTGGGACCCACCTCATCTCTTAAAATTCAGGGTAGAGGAGCAGCCTGAACCCATGAAAGAATTAAGCTTCTGGGATATTGATGCGCCTCACCTCCACGACTACTTTATTTCGAAACAAGGGCAATTTAAGTTGACGAAACTACCGAACGGCAACACACAGCTGGAGGGAACTACCTGGTATTACCACAACATCAGTCCCGCTTTTTACTGGCAGCTTTGGAGCGAATACATCGTCCACACTATCCACAGAAGAGTATTGGCACACATAAAGAAAAGCGCAGAGCACAACGCATCCCCGGTACAATCGTGACACATCCCCCGCTAAACAAATCGCCTGAACAGAACAGGGAACCAGATACGTGTTGTTGTTTCGGCATTGAGTAATGAGCTTACTTCTTCCGGATCGGCAAGCAAGCTGGAAATCACTACCCTGCTGCCATCCCGCAATTCCACAACCAGGTGTTGGTATTCATCCCATAAAGCAACACGTAGCGTCCCTTTATAATACCGCTTCGGGGATACGTACCACACACACTTCTGTACATCGCCCTTACCGACACAAAACTCCTGACCATTCCTGCGGACCCGGGCAACTCCGCGAGCGGTATCAAGCGTAAGCTCCATTCCTTTGTTTGCAGACGTATATTTTAAATGAAGCAATGCCACTACTAACAACTGCGGCGGGATCAAAATGCCGGAATACACCCGGAAAACCCACAGGTCCTCACTCTTGTAACTAATGGCAGCGTACGCAATCAGCGAACCGACAACAAGCAACGGGTACCATAAGTGAGCAACATGCTGCAAGCGGCTTCTGTGTATCATTCAGGTAACAATTGGTGCTTTGATAATTATTTTCGATACGACCTTTAATACACTCTGGTAACCGGCAACCAGGTGCATGCCTCCGGATTAACGGCACCTAACGACAGGCCGCAATGCAATGATAACACGAATCAATTGAATATCACTGACTGCGATGGGCAAAAATTATCATGAACTGAACCCATAAAACCAAGTCCCGTTAAGAACTTTTTTATATATTCGTATCATAACCAGCTATACATATGAAGACAACTGTACTCTCCCTGTTTTGCATCGTAAATTCGTTTGCGCTCCTTGCGCAGGTAGACCTGAATAAGGGCTTAATGCTCTATTTGCCATTTAAAGGCAACACGCTGGATGCAAGTCCTAATGCCAACCACGCCCTCAACTTCGGCGCGACGCTCACCAGCGATCAGTGGGGCAATCCCAACAGCGCTTATCAGTTTAACGGAGTCGACAATTACATGCGTATCCCCAATGATGCAACCCTGCAATGCGATGCGCAGATAACGATCTGTGCAAGGGTAAATGTGGGTGGCTTTTATAACGGCACCTGCTATGGCAACAGCATCGTCGATAAAGGAAGTCCGGACTATATCAGCGGCAGCTACAGCTTACGGTTCCATACTTCCATTTCCGGCGGCGACTGCAACGTTCAGGATTCCACCAAACAAAATTATTACGGACAGTTCTACAACGAGATTCCATCCGAAGCGATCAGGAATAACCCACCCTACATTATCAAGGGACAATGGGATTGCCTCGTTTATATATTCGACGGCGCAACCGCCAAGATGTATGTAAACGGCGTGTTGCGGCATTCCTTCGCAACCGCAACGAGCATTGGCACCAATACGCAGGATCTTTTCCTGGGCAAGCACGACAATACCAGCTATCCTTACTGGTTCAACGGCGCGATGGATGAAATACGCATTTACAACAGGGCGCTCAATACATTGGAAATCGACTCTGTGTGCAGCGAAGCAAACCCGCAGTTGTCCATTCGTGAGCTGAAGGATGCAGAAGTACTGCCGCTCTTATCCAACCCGGTACGCAACGAACTCGTTTTAGGATTGAACAACCGGGATATGGGAGGCGTATTGACGATTACCGACTTGTCCGGCAGAACCTTACTGCAGATTGCCCGCCTGGATCGTCAGCAGGTTGCTGTAGACCACCTGGCAGCAGGCATGTACCTTGTTACTTACCAAACCGATGATGTGCTGATGCGGGTGAAAGTGATCAAGCAATAGCGCCGCTGCCTGAGCCCGGAGCGACAAACACACGGGTACATTCCTATTTTTACCGTATTATTTCCCGCCCCTGTTACCTGCTTATATTATAAGGTAGCAGGGGCGTTGGGTTTTAAGGGGAACTTTTTTATTACTATCGTTAGAAATGACCGGATGCGAACCGGCAGCCTCTCCATCCCGAACGAAGCGCGTTAATGAATACTTTCAGAACCTGGCAGACACAACGGGAAATGATTATTCCTTAATCAACATCATTCCGCACACTCACTGCCTGGCGTGCAGGTCTTACCATCAACCACCTGTAACGGAGCGGAATTGCTTTGCAGCCATGCTGCATAAGCGGTTTGCAATACACGGAGCATTCCGGCAACCGGCTGTGCGCCGGAGATGCCATATTGGCGATCTATCACAAAGAACGGAACTCCCGTTATCCCCAGCTCACCTGCTTCCGCTGCATCGGCTTCCGCCTTATGCAGAAAAGTCGGGTCGGTAAGCGCTTCTGTTACCTGATCGTGCGTCAGTCCGATATCGCTGCCGAGTTCCGTCAGCACCGCATCAACGGAAAGATCCTTTCCCTCCGTAAAGTATGCATGGAACAAACGCTCTTCCACCTGTTCACCGAGTCCTTTTGTCTTCGCAAACTGGATCAGCCGGTGGGCTTTCAGGGAATTTGTCACGAGCACTTTATCGAAATGATAGTCGAGACCCGCATCTTTAGCCATTTTCACCACCTGCTCATGCATCTGTACCGACTGTTCATAGCTGACTCCTTTCCGGGAAGCAACAAACTGATACACATTTTCCCGGTGCTGCGGCACCTCGGGAATCGAAGGATCGAGCTGGAAGCTTTTCCATTTCACGTCTATATGTTCCCTGCCGGGAAACTGTGCCAGCGCAGCTTCAAAATTCCTTTTGCCGATATAGCAAAACGGGCACATCACATCACTCCAGATTTCTATTTTCATTTTTTTCTGCTTTTCGCTATGATTGGTATTCTTGCTTTTCAATTCATTCATTCCGGTTATGACGCTCCCGCCATATAAATGAACGGCAATCAACGTCAACAAAATGACTGCTATTACCGCAGGCTTCTTACCGGGCATAATTCAGTTTTCTGAAATAATAGTACGATACACTGAGTATCGCAAACGGGATCAATGGTGCGACACCCTTTACCGGACCATCAGCGATCCAATGCCCCAGACTTGCGGAAAGCAGCAATATTCCAAAACCGACATAAGCCCATTCTTTAAACATCGTGGGTATGGCAGGTATCAGGATGATGATCGCACCGACGATCTTGCAGATGTCCAGTTCCAGGCCGAAATAATCCGGGAAACCCATTCTGTGTATGGCTTCCACCAGGTATTCCCGCGGAGCAAAATACGACGGAAGCACGATCAAAGCCATCGTAATAATCGTGATTACCCAATAAATTCTTTTTTCTTTTTGCATGATTCAGCTATTAATGACACAAAATTATTTTCCGGCCACTTTACAATAGTTATCTGTTTCCTTTCTGAAATTAGTTTCCTGCAGGAAATCAGGTTGCCATTGGCACAGTGCTTGCAGTACTTTTGAGTTCTATGAACGTAAAAAAAACTGCCCCGCCGGCACCGGATTGCAGGGAACAGTTAATTGCGATCCGGGATACGATGGTCCTGCTATCGGGGAAATGGAAAATTCAGATCATCGGATGGCTGCTGCTGTATGGCCGGGTGCGTTTTATGGATATGCTGCGCGGAATAGAGGGTATTGCCGCCAAAATGCTCTCTAAAGAGCTGCAGGAACTGGAACAAAACCAGATAGTGGTCCGCACGGTGATGCCTACCAAACCGATCACCGTGGAATACGAACTCACGGAACATGGTAAGACATTAAGCTCCGTGATCGACGCGATCTCCACCTGGGGTGTTACGCACCGGAAATTCCTGTTTAAGAAAAGCTGAGAACCGGTTTCACATGCGTGGTGAAACTGCCGGGACTATTGTAAGTCTTTCACGGCCGGGCCTTATCATCGACAAACAGGTAAAAGTCGGCGGAATTTTTTAGGATGTTATCTTTGAAACCTGATGGAATAAGTATTGCCCGGCAAGAGCTGTCGCGGTAACGTTCGTGGAGGGCATGACCCTCCTTTTCATCATAAACACCGATGCATTCCACAGTATCATGCGACCAGTTATCGTAAGCATCAAAATACACACCACGAATAGTCAGGATCTTGTCTTTTAGCATTCCACCCTCAATCAGCTGATCAGGCAACGAAGTCTTGTATTCGTAGTTGACATGATCCCCGCCGAAGAAGCCCACGAACCGGGTGATATTATTTTCCGTGAGTACGGTTTGCATATGCCGGTACATTTTTTTGTCCCGCAACTTGTCGGTCATCGTAATATCATTATCGAATATCTTATTGACCATACGGTAATTAGTCCCATATAGTTTCGGGATTTGATCCTGATGGGCATGAAAGGCATTTTTTATTTCTTTCACGCTTTCGGTAAACTCTTTTGGGTTCATCGCTTCCTTAGCGGAATATGCCCGCAGCTTCCGGAAAGTAGCATTCAGGGCTTCCGGTATTTCCGCATGATCCGGTACCAGCAAGAGCAATGCGTGAAAAAATGCAGTGGTAGCCTCAAAATCCACACCATGAATCCTGATCTTTTTGTCCTCCGGCAGGACTTTGTTGTAGCGGTATAACTGCTTCCAGAATTCCATATAATACGGTGTGGTGTACAGTACTTTTATGTTTATCAAAGAAGTGTCGCCCGTTTCAAGAAACCTATTGAATACGACGGCCGGCGCAAATCCCATTTCCATAAATACATCACGGACACCCTGTTCCGAGTGGAGCATTTTTACCAGATGAAGTTTAAACATCGGTTCGAAATACCGGGTGTGTGTTTCGCCATAAAAGAACGCATCACAGTTGCCCGGATGCAGCAGTGAGTCCATCGCTGCGAGCGGGAAGCCGCTATCAAACCCACCTGAACGATTACTTAAACAAACCCTGCCCTGAGCATAGATGGGCGCATAAGGAAAGACGAACATAAAAAGAAAAACCACACGGGTCTTTCCCCAGAAGTTGAAGGCCATAACAATGATGTGTTTCCGAATATACGCCTTTCCTGACGGTAACGGAAGTACTTTGGCCTTTAATTGAAGGATGTCCGGAACTCCAGGGGAGACAGATTGGTTTTCTTCCGGAACAAGGTACTGAACGACTGTGCATGCTCAAAGCCCAATGCATAAGCAATCTCGCTGACGGAAAGGCTGGTTGCAGACAGCAGTTCTTTGGCTTTGCTGATCAGCTTTTCATGAATATGCTGTTGTGTATTCTGACCGGTATGAACCCGTAGCAGATCACTCAGGTAATTAGGCGACAGGTTCAGGCGCGCAGCTACCTGCCGCACGGTAAGCAATTCGCTGAACGCAGACTGGCTGAAATGTTCGTCCAGCAACTGTTCAAATCTGGTGAGCAGCTGGTGGTTACTGCTTTTCCGGGTAATGAACTGCCTTTCGTAAAAGCGCATCGAGTAATTCAACAACAGTTCTATCTGTGTGATGACGATCTCCTGTGTATGTTTATCAATATGGGTACACTCCTCAGATATTTTATGCAGGATCCGCATCAGGTCTTCCTCTTCTTCAATGGAAAGATGGAGGGCTTCATTTACGGCATAGTCAAAAAAGCCGTATCGGCTTATCGATGCATTCAGCGGATGCCCCAGTAAAAAATCAGGATGAAAGATCAGCAGCAGTCCGGAACCGCATTCCATATGCTGCAGATCGAGCTGCTGCACCTGATTGGGGGCGGTAAAGCTCAGCACACCCTTATCGTAGTCATAATGCTGCTGTCCGTAGCGGAATTTACCTTTAGCATCCCGTTTCAGTGCCACGCAATAAAACCTGTTCACAAAACCGTTCCAGATATCATCTTCGAGGAATATGCTCTCCGACAGGTCGATAACGCTGACCAGCGGATGCCTGGGTTCCGGCAAAGAAAGTAAGCGGTGAAATTGCGTCAGCGAATGAATGGTGTTCATCATATAAAATTAATCAATCAGACCCATACTGAATTCATCGTAAGGCGCTCCGGTATCCGTTCCCAAAGGCACAATCTGCTCCAACTGCTGCATATCGGACTCGCTCATTTCAATCTGAGCAGCTGCAATATTTTGCTCCAGGTATTTACGGCGTTTCGTTCCGGGAATCGGCACTATACCCTTCTTCATTATCCAGGCCAGCGCCAATTGTGAGGACGTGACGTTTTTTTGCGCAGCCATTGCTTCAATGGTGCGGACCAATTCAATATTCTTGCGGAAGTGCTCGCCCTGGAACCGGGGTATACCGAGGCGGAAATCATTTTCCGGCAAATCGTCTGTGCTTTTGATCTGTCCGGAAAGAAAGCCGCGACCCAGAGGCGAATAAGCCACGAAACCAATTCCTGAATCCCGCAGGGTTTGCAGCACACCTCTTTCTTCCACTGTCCGTTCAAAGAGGGAATATTCGCTTTGCACCGCAGTAACGGGATGCACGGCGTGGGCGCGTCTTACTGTTTCCGAAGACACCTCTGATAAACCGATATAGCTGACCTTACCTTCCTGCACCAACTCACTCATCGCCCCGACAGTTTCCTCTATCGGCGTATTTTTATCGAGGCGGTGCATATAGTAAAGATCGATGTGGTCGGTGTTCAGATTTTTCAGCGAGCGCTCGACCGCCTTCTTCACATATTCTTTCTTACCGTTGATTGCCCAGGTGATCTGGTTACTGTCATTGATCTCCCAACCGAATTTGGTCGCTATGATGAATTGATCGCGCTTGCCATTAATAGCCTTCGCGATAAGCTTTTCATTTTCGAAAGGGCCGTACAGGTCTGCAGTATCCAAAAAATTACCGCCCAGTTCAAGCGAACGATGAATGGTGGCTATCGCTTCCTGCTCATCGGCGGGACCATAGATATGACCATCCTGAAATCCGGTCATTCCCATACAGCCTAATCCTGTTACCGGAACAGTCAATCCCTGACTTCCCAGTGCTATATTCCTTATTTCCATGGAACAAAGATCTGCACAGATCATTGCGCGCATGTATGCAAATCCCCGTATCTGTTCAGCAAATCACGGAATCGGGGAGATCATGAGACCAAAGCCCATCGCCCGACACCTTATTGATTACAGCCGCATCAACACCGCAACAGCACGGATGAACACATAAACCGTGAACGGCATTTGTATGAAACAAAAAAATATACCAATGATTCGCTAAGAAACGGATGCGGCCCTCCGTCTTTATAGTAAAGCCCTTGTATACACTATTACTATTCCTTTTAAAAAAACCGACATGAACAAAACCCTATCCCTTATTGCCGTTTGCGCAAGCCTTGGCGCTCAGGCCCAGACTACTCCACTGCCCTACTTCACCGGCTTTGAAGACCCTATGACAACCATCGACTGGAAGCCGATACGCAAAGGTGACACAAGCCCTTACTACTTATGGACTGTAGACAATGCACCCTACGCAGGCAATCACGCATTGTTTCACGGATACCCGGTGGGCGGCAGCAGCGTTACCGACGACTGGCTGGTATCGCCGGCATTTTCCTTACCCGACGGCGGAAAGATCGATTCGATCCGACATCAGTTTTCCGGATTCGGCGTGCCGGGTAGCGGAGATACAGTAGCGTTCTACCTGCTTACAGGCAATCCTGATCCCGCACTGGCAAGCTCTGTTACTTTATTGTACGACTTCCGCGATACGCGGTACGTTGCAGATCGCGTGTGGAACAAGACGGGCAATATAACGATCCCTCCGGTAACCGGCGACGCTTATATCGCTTTCAGATACCATACAGTGAATAACTGGCTGGATGTCCGCTTCGATAATCTCGCGATCAGTTCGTCGACCCCCACGGCCATTCGCGATGGGTATCGCGCCGGAGAGGACTTCACGGTGTTTCCCTTACCGGCAAATCAGTCCCTGCATATCCGTTCGTCCGTTTCGTTCACCCGGATGGAACTCTATGACATAAGCGGCAGGAATATCCTGCGCCAGCGCTTTGAACCGGTAGCGGATCTGTCCCGCATTCCTTCCGGCAGCTACATGCTCGTGCTGACGGACGAACAACAGAAAAAAGGTGTAGTCTCCATCACTAAACAATAAATACCATGAAGAAAATACTATCCGCCAGCCTGATCTTTGCCGCGATATGCGGCAGCGGCTGCAATAAAAAGAAAGATTACCGGTGTGTATCAGACGGCGGCTATTCCGGACCGGTCACCGTCGTTAAAGATTGTACGGGGACCTATATACGCTACCTGAAGAAAGATTATCTGGTATGCAACAGTGAGATACTGCAATATTATGTAAGCGGATCAGCCGTGAATGTTACCTTCAGCGAAACGAGCTACTGCAGCACCCTACCGGTGTATATCTGCAATATGTACCACGAAAACGAAGGAGTGATCACCATTAACTGCGTATGGTAAGCAGACACGAAAGCCGCCAACGGCAGGCATCCGGGACTACAGACTCAGGCAAAAGAAACCGATGTATGAAAACAATCATCCCCATCCTGTTAGCGGTACTGGCAATCGGCTCCTGCAATAAAAAACAGCTGTGTGCCGGTACGGAAACAACAGCTCCTGCAACGATACAATCCATCACCGGACCGGATAGGATTGCAGCGGGTGATACTGCTGCCATCGTACTCACGATAGCGCAACCCGACAATGCATGTATCCGCAGCGTGGAAGGCCGTATCGTTGATATGCGTGACAATTACGTTCAGGTTGGCGCGACAGTGACGGTGAGTCCTTCAGGAGACGAGCAGTGCAACTGCCTGCAGGCTTCCGGTTTGAAGACACTGGTGTATTTTACGCCCGAAACAAAAGGCACCTATCTTTTCGGAACAAAACAGGCGGAAGAAACCATCGGAAATGCGTCACCGGATACCTCGGTTTATATCCTCAGGGTACCTTGATTCATACAGCTGACATCATCTTTGTAAACACAAGAAGCAACCATAGAACAACCATCGCTACATACCATGATTGACGGATGCATGAAGAATAATCCCTTCATGCAAAAGTCATTGTATTATGCGTATTATCCGCTGTTGATGCGCATCGGTATCCGCTATGCGCCTGCGCGGGAAGATGCGGAGCAATGGGTGCAGGATGCCTTTCTGAAAATATTCGATCAACTGCATACCTATCAGTATCTCGGATCATTTGAAGGCTGGATCCGGAAGATCATGGTACGGCTTTGTATCGACAGGCTGAGAGCCCATCACGCACAATCGCAGGTGATTACGGAAAGCGTCGATCCCGAAGATCCGTCCTGGGAAGCACACAACTACGTGGAAAATGAATTTATCAGCAAAACGTCTGCCGAAGATCTGCTTCGTATGATTACCGCTCTGGCAGACCGGCAGAAACTCGTCTTCAACCTGATCGTGTTTGAAGCATATACCTATAAGGAAGTAGCGGCGCTGCTGAACATCACCGAAAATCATACTTACCTCTTACTGCACCAGGCGCGCAAACAGCTCAAAGCAATGATGACGCAACAATCAGAACTTCAAAAAGTATCCTATGAACAGAGATGAGTTGGAACAATGGATGAAAGACTCCCTGGACAAACAGGAGTTTGTGCCCTCTGAAGCATCCTGGGAACGCGTCAGGCTGGCAATGGATAAACCTGCGCAAAAAGACAGAAAGAAAGCTCTGCTGCTGCTGCTGCCTTCGCACAAGCGCTTCCGGATCGCCGCCTCTGTCTTACTGCTGACGGCACTGGGTGGTGTGCTGTATTATGTAGCAGAAGACCGCAAGAACAATAATGTCCCAGGCGTTATTACGGTGAGTCAGCCTAAGTACAAACATCAGACACCACAACAGGCACAAGCAGTACAGGCACCGGTTACTATTGCGCAGCCGTTGGTACAGGCAGCACCGCGGATATTGCAGCACACGCAGTCTCCGGCACAAGCGACTACAACAACCGGCAACGAACAGCCGGCGAAGGACAATCTGAACCCTGTAAACCCGGTAACAGCCACAGACATCGACACACTGAAACCAACATGGGACATGCGTGCGTTTGCAACTGCACAGCCAGTCCCTACCCTGCAGCACACCGGGCGTGAATATTCCCCGGATAAAGACGAGTCCGCCGCATTTACGCTGGGCGTGGCAGCTCAGCTGGGAAAAGCAAACGTAGGTAGTGGCCGCTACCAGCTGGGCCTCGTAGTACACCAGCGCATTACCGAAAAGCTCTATGCAGAAGGAACGGTAGCCGTTGCGTCCACTGCAGTGAATTATGTGGAAAGAAACGAATACCCGGCCATCACTGCCAACTTAGGCACGGCCAATTCACTAAGCAACAAACCGGTGGATGTACAATATGGGAACAACGTATATGCTGCGGGCATCACACCGGCGCTGGGCTATCGCATCACGCGCAAACTGTCGCTGAGTTGCGGCTTCAGTCTGTACCGTAATCTGAACCCCTCTGTTTCTTTAAAAGACGAAGCACATATAGACCCCGCTGTGGTCAGCAACAATCTGTTGCAGGAAAAGCAGTCGCTGGGCAACTGGGACGCAGGCATGACGGGCAATGCCGCTTATACCGTCGGGAAGCGACTTGCATTGCATATACAGTATCGCCAGGGACTCTCCACCTACATGTACGTAAACCGTCAGGAAATCCGCAATTCCGGAGTGAACGTAGGGTTTAATTATGTGTTTCATGAGTAGTGGAAAAACCCTCACCCGCTGTGCAGGAGTGCTTTTATTGATCGTTATGGTAAGACCCAGGTTTCCTGCTAACGTCTAACAAAACGCTATCGTGCGGGTGTTTCCGGATTTTTGGTCGGAGCGACCGGACACATTTGAACCACATCGTCAATCCCAAACAAAATTCAGTGGGTTACACGTATCAATCGTCTACACATTGTTTAAAAGTAATTGGCAGATAAGCGAATTATGCAATATGATATTTTTAAAATAATATTATAACGCTTATTTTTGAATTAGCGGCTATTATGGCACGACACTTAACGATCATATTATTACTCTTTACCCTTCCGACCTTTGGACAGATTAAGCAGTGCTTTTGCGATAAAGACACTTTAATGAATGGCGCGACAGTTTCTTGCGACACAACTACATTCAAAAATAACTCCAAACTTTATTGGCAATACAACTGCGACCGTATTTGGCTGACACTTGAAAACTCAAGCGGACAAAAGTTTGTAATTGACGAAGTAGAAGTCGAATTGTACAACCTTACATATAGACTCGGGTATCATTTGATAAAAGAATTTAAGGAGAGCTTACTTTTTAGAAGTGGTTGTCCAGCGAACGGACCGTGCACTTACACTCTCATTGACAAAGCCAATGGCAAAAAATTAAAAGAGTTTGACCAACTCATTTGTATTGACACAGATATAAAATGGGAACACGCACACAAATATAACTTTGACTTTATTGTTTATTTATCTAACAAATCAGACAACATAATTATTTACTACGTCGATAGCAAGAGAACATTGAAAGTTCCTTTTAAAGAAAATCTAACCGGAATTATTCCACAGCATCAGTTTGACGAAATGACTTTAGAAAATAATATTTTGAAATTATCTTACGAATTGGACAAGGACACTAAAAAAACTTTGAAAATTGAACTCAAGAATAAGAAAATACAGCCGTTAACAGCAGCTACCCCAAAGTAAAAAACATTGCAAGGACAGTGGAAATAAATATAAATAAAAACTGCTGCTAGTATTGCATTGGCAATATGGCGGGGCGACCTGCAAATACTCGTCATTCCGTTCGCTATACAGCTTCAGTTACGGCCGACAAACAACGCTTGGCAATAGAATAAACAATGAACATTATTTATAAATTTAGCTTCGGTTACGGGCTGAGGGTTCTTCAAAGACAGCCACATCGCCAAACCCTGAACGTTAGCTGCAACCGTATATGGATACCTAAACAAATTACAACTTCTATAAATGCTTGACAAGATTAAAATAGAAAATTATCGTTGTTATGACGAACACGAAATTGAGTTGAGGAACTTTTCCATAGTAGTTGGCAAAAATAACGCAGGGAAATCTACTTTAATCGAAGCTTTAAGACTAGTTTCTTTGGCTACTAGTAGATTCGGTTCTGTATCATATCAATCACATCCCAGCTGGCTTGATTTGCCTTTAATAGCAAAAGGGATAACTCCTTCATTGAAGAGTTTTGGATTTAATACTGAAAACCTTTTTCACAATTATGGCGATGCCCCAAGTGTGATAACGGCAACTTTCTCAAGCAAGCTGATAGTAACAGTATATATTGGAAATAATGCCGAACTTTTTTGTACACTTCAAAATAATAGAAGTGAGTATGTCATTACCAAAGGAGCAGCAAATCTTCTTAATATTCCTCAGGTAAACATCTTGCCACAGATTGGTTTAATAGAAAAAGAAGAAACTATTTTAGGACGGGATTATATTAGACAAAATTTGGCTACAGATTTAGCATCTCGACATTTTCGGAATCAGTTAGCACTATTATATGAGAGTTATCCAAAATTTACTGAATTAGCCGAACAATCATGGAGCGGATTAAGAATACGAACTTTTGATGGAAGAAACGGGCAACAAGGTAGCAATGACAAATTATCCCTTTTAATTCAAGATGGAAGTTTTGTTTCTGAAGTTGGATGGATGGGCTCTGGGTTACAAATGTGGTTGCAAATTATGTGGTTTCTTTCTAGAGTAAATGAAAACGAAATTATCATTCTTGATGAGCCAGATGTTTACATGCATCCAGATTTACAGAGAAAACTAATACGACTATTAAGAAGTCGGTACAAATATGTAATTGTTTCAACACATTCGATTGAAATTATTTCTGAGGTTGAACCAAATAATATTCTAATTATTGACAAACAGAAAAGTAAATCTGTTTATGCAAATAAAGTTCCTGTAGTACAAGGAATACTAAATTCGATTGGAAGTATACACAATCTCCAACTCACAAAGCTCTGGGCTTCTAAAAAACTATTAATTGTCGAAGGAGAAGACATTGCAATTTTAAAACGTCTTCAAAATGTCTTATATCCAAATACAAATGAAACATTTGACTCTATTCCTAATTTTGACATTGGTGGATGGGGAGGATGGAATCATGCCAAAGGAAGCAGCATGCTTCTAAAGGAAACAGTAGATTATAATGTAAACATTTATTGCTTATTTGATTCCGACTATCACACAGAAACTGAAGTTTCGGCTCGTTTGGCAGAAGCAAAAAAGGTAAAAGTCAATATTCATATTTGGGCAAAGAAAGAAATTGAAAACTATTTAATTATACCGACAACAATCTTACGCATCTTAAAAGAAGAAAGTAAGAAAGCTTCTCATTTGACAGTAGCTGATATTGAAAATGTAATTTCTGAAAAAGCTAAAGAAATGGAAGATGATTTAATTGACAAACTAGCGGATGGAATTCAAAAGGAAGATAGAAAACATGGAATTTCAAGTGCAAGAAGACTTGCAAAATCGAGAATTGATTCTCTCAACAATAGAGTGTGTGGAAAGGATTTGATTTCTATTTTAAGTTCGTGGACACAAGATAATTTCAAGGTTTCTTTAAGTCCGATTAAGTTAGCGTCAAATCTGCAGGTTAACGAAATAGA
The DNA here is from genome assembly GCF_039540495.1 of Rurimicrobium arvi. Classification (NCBI taxonomy): domain Bacteria; kingdom Pseudomonadati; phylum Bacteroidota; class Chitinophagia; order Chitinophagales; family Chitinophagaceae; genus Rurimicrobium; species Rurimicrobium arvi. The sequence continues at coordinate 1,102,488 of NZ_BAABEZ010000022.1, forward strand.
TTTAGAAGTCAAGAAAGTTATTGGAGGAATTGAAGAATGCGTAAGTTTTTAATTAAAACATAATGAATAGATGCAAACGGCATACAACTAACATTGCATTGGCAATATGGCGGGGCGACGAATATGTTCTTAGCTTTTTGTTCGCTACTCAGCGTCGATTTCGGCTGACGGATAACGTCGAGCAACAGAATAACAATGAGTTTTAGTAATAAATTTAGCTGCGGTTACGGTCTGACGACTTTCAAATATTACCACATCGCCAATGATTTAACGTTAGCAGCAAGCATTCAGACCCATTTTATGCCTAGATTAAAACAGATTGGAAAATTATTCCCAACTCTAAAAAGAGTTGTAGCGTCATACGACCCTGCTACATTTTACATTTATCTTGAAGATATAGCAGAAGCTGATTTACTTAAAATCAGAGCTAATCCATTTACCTCTGCTAATATTGAACACATAAAGACACTTTTTCATGAGATTCGGCACTATGTTGACCACGTAGCTACTTTATGGGGACAAAGACTCATTCTTGAATACTTAAAATCCGCAAATATTAGGCTGCAAGGAGATATAGCAAACTTTAAAACAATTATTAAATATAAAAATCAAGAGAATCAGCTTTTTTACGCAGATTATTATACAGAAGAATATAACTATACCCCTGTGGACAGAATGGATAGACGTTGGCAATGGACAACGACATCGGGAATTAAATTTGATGCACAGGGGATTTCTGATGAAACGCAACCGATTCCTTTTGTTCATTTTAAATCCTTTGACAATGTCCCTTTAATGAGAATGCCTATTTCTATTGCGTCATTGCTAGAAACTAATTCTACTTCTGAGGAGGTAAAATGGCACATGGCATACATTTCTCAACTAAGCGAAACAGAACAGCCATTCCAAGTAAAATATTATGGCAATGAAACGCTTTTAAAACTACTTTATAATCAAGACTTGGCACTTTACAATGTGGCTGTTCACCTTGCTGCAAACATTTTACATATCAGCGATTTCATTGAGGCCTTTCATATTTCTTCCGCTATCGCAACTCTTACTTTGAACTTGCCGAACAACTTAGTAAAAAATATTCCAGTTAAAGACGAAAAATTTAAAGCTTGGGGAAAACGATGTCAGTCAATGTTGGACAACAATGAACATGGATTTATATATTTTTTGCTATTGGAAAACTATGCTCCAATATATAGACAAAGCAAAAAGTTTGATATAGCAGAACTCTTGCGGTCATCAAATCTGCCTGACGAGAATACTATAACTGAGCAAGTGTTAAGCGAAATAGATATTATTATAGCAGAAGCTTATCAGCAGCCAAATCTTAAAGAAGTTTTTATCCCTCATCTTGAGAATGGAAGAGGTTTCTTCAAAGACCTCGGTATTTGTTTCAAAAATACTTTTGTTGAAAAAGTAATTCTTGGCAAGACTCCGACAACTATTTGTAATGACACAGATGTAGAAATGAAATCTTACCGTGATGCAGAACTCTTTACACTAAGGCCAATAAAAGGCTTGTCAATATCTGAGTGGTACAATATATCTGCGGCAATCAATACAAAGTTGACACAATTGTATGAAGTTCGTGGAGTATAAGCCTGCAGCTAACATTGCTTTGGCAATATGGCGAGGCGAAGCAAAACAATCAGCAGCAAATCGCCAATCAGCGATTGTTCCAGCGTGACCGAACGCTATTTAGCGATAAAATAATCATTGAACATTTGTACATTTATTCAGCATCGGTGTCTAGTAGACGAACAATGAATTACCGTCATATCGCCAATGCTTTTCAATTTAGTAAACATCTTAATTAAACGATAGCACAGACTACAGGATTCGAACTCCATCAAATCTTTACGGTAGCGTATTACAGCATTAATAGACTAAAACAAACTGAACGGGCACCAACAAAAAACCCACGCTATCGCGCGGGCTTATCCGGATTTGGTCGCGGCAACTGGACAGATTTCGAACTCTTTATTAAGCAAACTAATTGAAATACATAATTTTGTAAAAAGCACTAATGATTTAAAGAAGTAATCAGTGGTAAACTAATCCGTATTTGAGCGATTAATTAATTCATAGTGGTCAGTGATAGTTATCTTGTAGTTGGATAACCATTACTGTATTGAATCAAAAAAAGCATCTATTTGGGAATCTGCAAAGTATTAAGATCGGGATCATGACAGCCATCTTTTTAGCAACCTCTGACTTGCTTTTTATTAATCGTTTCGGGAATCAAGTGCAACAATATTGGAGTGAAAAAAAGGAGTATGGCAATACGAGTTGAAACAAAACTAACCGCAATCACCAAAACATAGATGTAAATAGGGAATAGTATTCTTTGCCGAGCATTATTAAAATCGGCTTTGGAAACATACGGCTGAATGTACTTTCGCTTCCATGCGTAAGCCAACATTAATAGATTAAATAGGCTAGCCATAATGAGATTGAGGGCATAAAAAATTATGCTAAGCCGCTCATGTCTGTAATGATTGATGAATCCTGCGGAAAAAGGGATGATGCAAATAAACATCAAAAAAAATATATTCATCCAGCTACTTACTCGGTCTGTTTCCGTTATCAGGTGATGATGAAAATGCGATCCGGTCCAGAATATACCCAAAATAACAAAACTAAAAAAGTAAAATCCCAATTGCCAAATTGTGTGCGTGAAAAACTCAGAAGAAACATTCGCTGTACTCAAGCCACTTGGAATCTTTAATTCTAGTATCAATATGGTCATTGCGACTGCAAAAATTGCATCGGTGAGCATTTGTATCCTTTTTATGTCGAGTAGCTTCGCACGCTCTATTGGTTGAGATAACATTATTTTCTCTCCTTTTTAAGTTTCTCTAATTCCTGTTCCAGACGAGCCAGACGCATCCGAATATCTTCCAACTCTCTAAAAATTTTGGCCTCAAGCGCAGTACCGACCAAGCCGGATATGTCAATCTGATGCATTTTTTCCATTTTCTCATTTTCATCCATCATTTCAGTTTTACTTTACTCAGTGATTAATTTTTTTTACAAAAGAAGTCCCAGCTGAATCGTTACGACTCGGTTTTGATATTTGTTATTTACTCCGTTTTCGGTACCGGGTTTGGTATTTACCACACCATAACCATAACCGGCGTTAAGCGTTAGGCGGCTGATCTCTATGCCACCAAGGATATTGAATCCCGCGTCAAAAAGCTTGAAGTTACCTTCGTAAGTGGTTGCGCTGTGCTGGGTACTATTGCTACTATACTTGATTTTAGAGGTACTTGAAAATGTCTGACCCAAAGCTTTACCGTCGACTTTATTTCTCCCCCCGACTCCCATAGCGAAATACGGACCCGCACCAAAGAAAAGTTTCACCCTTTTTATAAGGGGTAATTTCAGAAGTAAGTTAACAGGCAGTTCAACGTATACGGGTCTGGTACTTACGCGCGTGTAATTATTACTACCCTCTTCACCAAGAACAAACTTTGAACCTTTACCGCTCACCGAAAGACCAGGTTGAATCGACAATATAGGAAGCAATGCCAAATCGCCATACACACCCGCATTAAAGGAGGCAATGGCTTGCTTGTTTTGCACCTGCCCACTATTATCAATGGTAATATTTGCCACATTCAGTCCTGCCTTAACTCCAAACTTCAGCGGTAAGGATCTTTCTGTCCGGTACTCCACTCTTTCCTGAGCGACAGCCTGTAATGCCGGTAAAGCCATTACGACTAATAGGTAACTAAATTTATTCTTCATAGTTTTCATTTTATCAATTTAAACCTCTTTACTTCTAATTAACATAACAGATATTCTGGTTGGAAAAGCCAAATCGCTTGGTATACTTAAGATCCACCCAATTGTTTAGCAAAGATCCCTTGGAAAAGGAAAGCATTCGTTACACACTTGAAGCACAATGTTCCAAAAAGAAGGCAATTTCCCCTTACGTCGTCCTGCGCCGACAAAGTGATAGCGGTACTCTCTACTTAAAAATTTGATCATTATTAATAACATATACCCCTGAAATTCCAATCAAAAAAGGCTACCTTTAGTAGCCTACCGGTTTTGCGGATTGCTTCATGCTCTATGAGAGATTTTGATTTGGTCATGAGGGTTTACTAAAACGCACAACTTTGGTCAGGCAACGATCTGCTTCCCATTTTGCCGGACATCATTCCTCATAAATGCATTTTATCCATTGTTGAAACCGTTCCTGAAACAAGTTACTTTTCTGTAGACCAGGTCCAATATCCAGAGTTTGCGTCGCCTCCGGTAACCGTGAACGCAAAGCATATACATTACTTGCATAGCCCGCTTCCTTAAGGACATTAGCTAGGCAGTACCCGGGGTGGAACTAAATTTTAGTCCGCGAATTTCACCCCCCGCCCTTCGCCAATTAAAGACTCTTTTAAAAAAATCCCAACTATGAAATGGTATATAAAATACATGGTTAGCCTTCGATGCAAAATGATGGTTGAGCAATTGCTAAGCAAAATAGGAATAGGCATTTCCTCTATAGAGCTTGGTGTAATAGATACATATTTGCCCTTGTCGCAGAAACAGCACGACGAACTAAGTGCAGGATTACGCACATTGGGGCTGGAATTATTGGAAGATAAAAAGAATATTCTGATAGAAAAAGTAAAAAATGTCATTATTGATATGATCCACCATAGCGAAGAACTTCCTCAGGAAAATTACTCAGTATTCATCAGTGAAAAAATGGGTTACGATTATGCGTACATATCAGGCATCTTTTCGGAAGTGAAAGGCATCACTATCCAGCAGTTTATCATCTTGCATAAAATTGAGCGAGTGAAGGAATTACTGTTGTATAACGAGCAAACGCTGACGGAAATTGCTTACATGATGCACTACAGCAGTGTCGCCCATCTATCTAATCAGTTTAAAAAAACAACAGGACTAACACCTACCTTCTACAAAAGGATAAAGAGAAGGCGAGAGCAGAATCTCGAAAATCTATGATATCTGTAAGCTGGACGGCAAAGGGTGTAAGGAAAAATGTCTTTAATACTATCACCTTTGCATTGTAACAATTCCGTTGCAAAAAAAGTTAAAGAATCATGGACACCAATAAAGAACAAAGTAAGCAAGTGCTCACTATTAAAGGCGATTGGACTGAGCAAGCAAAGAAGCTTCAGAGCAAATTTCCAACACTTACGGAATCAGACCTGAAGTTTGAAGAAGGAAAAGAGCACGAATTGCTTACGCGGGTTGAAAACAAACTAAATAAAAAGCGGGAGGAAGTCATTGATATCATCCACAACAGTCAAACCCAGTAATCCCGGAAAGCAACAACCTTTCTGGTTCATACGGTGAAAACAAAAAACAATATAAAACAGACAGAGCATTTTCACTCTGTCTGTTTTTCTTTCAAAAATAACTCAATGATGCGTCGAGGGCTTCAGCAAGCTTTATCGCTTAAATTAAAACAAATGAACATATATATCGGAAACATGTCTCCTAATACTTCTGAGAAAGAGATCACCGCACTCTTCACAAAATTCGGCGAAGTGAATTCAGTAAGAATCATAATGGGAAAAGAAAACCACAAGTCCAAAGGATTTGGCTTTGTGGATATGGAATGTAAAGATGAAGGGCTCAGGGCTATAGCATCGCTGGACAATAAAAAGTATAAGAATCTGAACCTCGAAGTTAGTGAGGCAACGTCGGGCTATCGTGATTCACGCGAATTATACTGAAGCGAATGCTTTTATAATTACTCTTCGAATACCAGAAAACTGGCAATAAAAACTTAATCACCACTGACCAGAAAAACGATTGCGCATGTTTTAATTTATAAGGTATGAGACTATATGTGGAGAACTTACCGGAGGCATTGGATGAACGCGAATTGTATTGTCTGTTCATAGTATTCGGGGGCATTACTGAGGTAACGATTTGCAGGGACAAAAATGGGAAATCGCTAGGCTCGGCTTATGTCGATATGCCAGAGATGGAACAGGGGAAAAATGCGGTTAGAGCATTAAACGAAATTAATTTCATGAATCATTTTCTAAGGGTCTGGGAAATAGACCACGGCTTTTTACAATAATTCAGCTGGTGAAACTTGCGGAGAGCTATCGTATACGTTCAACTTTTCATCCTCATCTCCGCATGAAGATGAGGTACTGGCAAAGCAAGCATGAGATAAATCCCAAAGCGTAAATCACAAAATATTTGATTGCCTGATGAAGAAGCAACCTTCTTCTTCTTCTGCGAACCCCTTTCGATACTCCATTAAAATTATCCATTACTATTTATTGTAAGTAAATTTGCCACACTGTAAGATTGAATGCCAGCTTCCCTCCTCAGGTCATTACATACCAGTTACGCTTCCTATTTCCTCGAATCTCAAAATACGAGTACATTCTTAATATATCTGCGAAAATGCTTACCGTTCAGATTAAACTAGCCCTGGTAAGTTTAGTACTACTTCGTAAGCTAGCGGAGGTTTCCTTCTTATCCCGGACTTAACTTATATCGGCGTAACCCACCGACATAAGATCCCAATGGGTGCATACATCCACATCATCCCAAATAATACATTCATAGTTGTTCTCCCAAACCGTACACACCTTAAGCGGAGCAGTTTTCGTACAGATGCGTTTGTATGCAGGCGATTCTACGCCTACAGGTTGGTAGAAGATCCCGATTTCATTATGTGATTTTTCGAAAAGCGGATGCCCAACCTGATCAGTCAAGTGACTTTTATCTCTGCTGAGATAAAGCGAATTCTTTTTGTCGGAAGACATAGCATAATTTGAGAGATGAAAAATCATTATAAGCACTAACTTTTACCGCAATAGTTATGTTGGCAGGAATTAGAAAAATCTAGGCGCTCGTCGAGCGGTACTTAGGTAGTTTAATAATATGGAAAAAGTTCAGGAGGCGCATGGTCTGAAAACCCATATCCCATTCAAACCATCTTGCAGCATTATTCGGGTTACTTGGGTGTTTATGGTGATTATTATGGTAAGCTTCTCCCCAGAAAATTAAATCTATCGGAAGAATATTCTTGGAAGTGTCGGCAATATCAAAATTCTCATAACCGAATTTATGTGCCCACCAATTAACGATTACACCCTGCAGCGACCCCATCGCTACAGTAAACGGGAAAAGCATCCATTGCCACCATGCTGTAGTAAGCCAAGAATAGATTATCGCATAGATAAACACCCAGCTTATCCGAGACAGGCCGCTGTGGGCAATTATATCGAAGCGCACCCATTCCGGCAGGTTCTTCTTATACTTATCATCTGTACCCAATTTTCCAGTATGCAAATTCTGATAATTTTTACGGGTCAACCACATCAGACGGATGGCATTAGGCTCGTTATACGGAGAATGCGGATCACCTACCTTATCAGTATGTGCATGATGCAGGCGATGCATCAACCCGTATGTGTAGGCACTAATATAAGAAGAGCCCTGTGTAATGAAACAGCCGATATAGAAACACCGCTCCCAAGTGCGCGACATAGTAAACATACTATGAGCAGCATACCTGTGATGAAACACCGATTGAAAAAAAAGCGAAGTATACCAATGTAGAATAAAAAAAATAAGAATACCCATAATTGAGAATTTAGAAAGACGTAGGAAAATCTCAATTATTCAGATCGGAAATAAAGAAGAAACGGACGCGATCGTTACAAGAAGACAGAGTGAAGATACCACATTCCTGTGACATTATCAAATGACATTTGGCTGCTCAATAAGGAAAGCTACACAATCTCTGAAACAATAGCAAGCCTTGGTTGCCAACCCATATCCATCAATGAGGTACGTCTATAGCACTATTACTTTCTGCGTAAGCACAATCCAGAATTAATGGTGTTAACGATAGTATCTACACACTAAATCTTAAAAGTAGGACAAACAATTAACCTCTAAACATGGATACGCATAATAATCGTATCTCGTATACTCAACACAAACAAGGAGGCTTATCCGGCCCCATAATTGTCTTTCCATTAAAGCAAAGCAAATATATTGCGAGAAAAAATTGTTTTGCTTTTTTAGCTCTATTCATCGCCTGCCAAACCTATCATGATAAAAATGTTACTAAAGTAGCTGAATGAATCTGTTTACAATTGTAGTTTTGATAATGGTAATGTACCAATTTCGGCAAAATAGTAGGTTGCGGCGGCTCTACACCTACCTTCTACATAAGGATAAAGAGAAGGCGAGAACAGAATCTCGAAAATCTATGATCTCTGTAAGCTGGTCGGCGAAGAGTGTAAGGAAAAATGTATTTAATACTATCACCTTTGCATTGTAACAATTCCGTTGCAAATAAAATTACAGAATGATGGACACAAATAAAGAGCAAAGTAAACAAGTGCTCACTATTAAAGGTGATTGGACTGAGCAGGCAAAGAAGCTTCAGAGCAAATTTCCAACACTTACGGAATCAGACCTGAAGTTTGAAGAAGGGAAAGAGCACGAATTGCTTACGCGGGTTGAAAAAAAACTGAACAAAAAGCGCGAAGAAGTGATTGATATAATCCATAATAGCCAGAAAAACTAATTCTCCCGGAATAGTAACCTTTCTCGTTTATACCGTGAAAACAACAGTGCAGAACAGACAGAGGCAGCTTCCCTCTGTCTGTTTTCTTTGTGCAAAAAAACAGTACAAATGAGGCATAAAAACTTTTCTCACGCTTAAGCATTTTAAAACCGAATAAATAAACATAGATATATCGAAAACATGCCGCTTGATACTTTTGAGAAAGAGGCTACCGCGCTCTTAAACAGTTTAGTAAAGCGAATTCAGTAATAAGTACGATGGAAAAAGAAAACTATATGGCTTCGTGGACATAAAAATTGAAGACAAGAGATTCAGAGCTATAACATAGAATAAAATTAGCTTGCGAAATAGCAATCCGGAATGAACAATAAACATTTTACTAACCCAATTGACCATTTCTGGAGCCTACGGGCCGAGGAGGTTATTAAGACCCTTGAATCCTCTGAAAACGGGTTGTCTGACGATGAGGCTGAAAATCGTTTAAAACAATACGGACTTAATACTTTCCAGAAACGCTCAAGATCATTAACATTTGTTTTGCTACTTCAGCAATTTAAAAGCCCTATCAGCATTATGCTGATTGCAGCAGCATTACTGTCTATGGTGCTTGGCGATTTCAGCGATGCAATCATTATACTATTCATCATAATTATCAGTGGCATGCTGGGCTTCTGGCAGGAACGTGGTGCAGCAAATGCGGTGGATGAGTTGCGGAAGTTGGTGCAGATAAAATACAACGTTATACGTAATTGCCAACAGATTGAAATCCCCGGCGAACTGGCAGTACCCGGTGATATTATCCTTCTTGCTCCCGGTGATATCATTCCCGGAGACAGCCTCATTTTGGAGTCTAAGGAATTATTCATTGACGAAGCTGCATTTACCGGAGAAACCTATCCAGTTGAGAAAAATATTGGCATTGTAGCTATTGATGCCCCCTTATCGCAACGCAGTAATGTATTGTTTATGGGCTCAAATGTTATTAGTGGCAGAGCTAAAGCCCTTATCGTCCGAACGGGTATACGAACTGAGTTCGGAAAGATCTCAGAGCAGCTCCAGAGGAAAATGCCAGAGACAGACTTCGAGCATGGCATACGCCAGTTTGGCTACATGCTTATGGAGATAACTTTAGTATTGGTGATCGTGATATTTGCTATCAATATGCTATTGCATAAACCTGCTCTCGATTCCTTTTTATTCTCGCTGGCCCTCGCTGTTGGTCTTACGCCACAATTACTTCCAGCTATCATTAGCGTTAATCTATCGGTAGGTGCACGGGCAATGGCAGCCCGACAAGTAATCGTAAAACGCATTTCTTCCATAGAAAATTTTGGAAGCATGAATATTCTTTGTTCTGACAAAACAGGTACGATCACGGAAGGTAAAGTTGCAGTAAAAGATGCTTTGGATTTAGACGGCAACCATTCTGAAAAAACACGGCTTTATGCATGGCTAAATGCATCGTTGCAACAGGGTTTCAAAAATCCTATCGACGAAGCGATCCGGGTAGATTTTCAAGGTGATCTTCAGGGATACCATGTACAATCTGAAATACCCTATGATTTTATCCGAAAACGACTATCTATACAGTTAAGAAAAAATGGTGCAAATTTCACCGTTACAAAAGGAGCTTTAAATAATATAATTTCCGTATGTGATAGTGCTGAAATAGCCAACGGCAATGTATTACCACTTCAAGACAAGCTGGATGCTATTAACGCACAGTATAAGAAACTTAGCGCGGCGGGTTTAAGAGTATTAGGACTGGCTTATAAGTTAACTAACGACGACAAAGATATTACAAGGGATGATGAAACCAGCATGGTATTCTTGGGATTCATTACGTTGTTCGATCCACCGAAGAAGGACGCACAACAAACAATTCAAAATCTGCATGAATTAGGAGTCCAACTTAAGCTGATCACCGGCGACAATGCGCTCGTTGCCGAAAGTCTGGCACAACAAATTGGTATTAACGACGCGAAAATCCTTACCGGATGGCAGATGCGTGAAATGAGTGATCGCGCTCTAATACATGCTGTATCTAAAACAGATATTTTCGCCGAAGTAGAACCCAACCAGAAAGAACGCATTATTCTGTTCCTGAAAAAATCAGGCAATGTGGTTGGCTTTATGGGGGATGGCATAAATGACGCACCTGCATTGCATGCTGCTGATGTCGGCATATCGGTAAATACAGCTGTTGACGTAGCTAAAGAAGCTGCCGATATTGTGCTGCTAACCCCGAATTTAAATGTTCTGATTACTGGAATAGTCGAAGGGCGAAAGACATTTACTAATACCATGAAGTATGTTTTCATGGCTACCAGTGCGAATTTCGGCAATATGTTTAGTATGGCAGGAGCATCTTTACTTCTTCCCTTTTTACCATTATTGCCGAAACAAATCCTTCTTACTAACCTCCTGACCGACTTTCCGGAGATGACTATTGCTACAGACCGGGTAGACAATACTGCCGTAGCGAAACCGCATAAGTGGGATATTAAATTTATCCGGAAGTTTATGATTGTTTTTGGGCTTCTCAGTTCAGTTTTTGACTTTTTCACTTTTGGCATACTGCATTATATTTTAAAAGCAGACGAAAAGATTTTTCAGACGGGCTGGTTTGTGGAATCAGTTATCTCGGCCGCTTTGATCGTTTTGGTAATGCGAACAAGATTGCCATTTTTTAAGAGTTTGCCAGGGAAGTATTTAAGCATTGCTACCTGTACAATTATTTTAACCGTGATAACATTACCCTATCTACCATTTGCTACTTTGTTTGCTTTTGTCCCATTACCGCTTAAATACTACGGTTGGATGTTTATTATCGTTACCTTTTATATTATTTCGGCAGAAATCACCAAACAGTGGTTCTATAAGAAAATGAAAATAAGTGCATATTAGCAAGTGACGATGCGTGCATATGGTGCGAGCCAAGTGTGTTGTCAGTCAGGGCAAAGATTATACACTGCGGGATTAGGTAATCAGGCTTAAAATAGAAAAACGGATAAAATTTTATCCGTTTTTCTAAAATTTTAGAAAAGTCGTCCTGTCGGGACAATTTTCGAACCATTTTTTGGAAGACTTAAGAAAATTAGTTTTCGACAACACCTTCTAAGTGTCTGAAAATCAACCAAAATATCAAAAGTATGGATTGCGCACTCAATGCTAAGATTTATTATGTTTAAATTGGTTCGAACTTATTGAATCGCTTCCCCTGCATGGAAAAAATTAAGAGCAGTGAAGTGTGGGGAAAATTTCTGCTACATCATTTGACTCCTCAATAATCCATTGATTATTTTGGATAAGTTCATTTATTATCTTTTGTTGCTTGGAAGTCAATAAAGAGTCTATATTTCTACCTTTAGTCGTCCATTTACTATTATGCTCAGTTTCGTCAATATCTCTTGGAGCGCCGTTGGGTGTGAGAAGTTGAATTGTTGGTATCTTCTCTTTCACCAATGGATAAATGATAAATAGACCATCAAAATCCCAATCACAGGAATAGTAAATCGGCAATCCTCTTGGATCAGAAAAGTCCAGTTTATTCACATTTTTACCCCCAGCATACCACAATTCTATATTATTAGCCCTAGCCAATGTAGGACGCTTCAAAAAGTCAATATTTTCACAAAGTACAATGCACTTAGGATTGTTGCATTCAAGCACATATTTGTATTGTAAATCTTTATCGTCCGCTAACGCCTCAATCCGCAAGAGTGTTTTTACAGCATTAATTAAAGCCTCCTTTCCCAATAGATACTTTTCGTTTTTGAAAAACATAAGGGATACAATTCTAACAGTTGCTTCCTTTTTGATTATTTGCTCCCTGAGTGGCAATAGGTTGCCAGTATCCATATCTTCTTTTATCCTCATCAATACTTTAATATCGGACTCTTCAAAACGAAGCTGATGTTTTAATAGTTCATTATCTGACAAAAAGGCTTTATAGTGGTTATACTTTTCCAGATAATCTTTTTCATAAATCTCAGTAAAGCCGTGTAAAGTGAAGAGTTTATTATGTGACCTATCAATTATCCGAAGGGAGTTAATCAGGTAATTAATTTCACCGCTTTTTGCCAGGGTATCGTTCAACTTTACCTCGCCATTTGTATATAGATTATTTAATGCCCTTAACTCAATCCAATTCATTTTGCAATTCTGTTTATATAGATGTTCAGATCTTCATTGCTATCTTTTGTCTTAAAATAAGAAGCTGAAGGGCAGTAATTAATATTATCATCCTCTTTTCCCTTAATCAAATGATGAGCATACCACTCATCAGACAATCCGATGTTGAATGTATGCGGAGCCATTGTTATAATCTGATATTGAAATTCCTCTGCAATGGCAGGGAAAGTATTAAAATTCGTATTATCAAGACTTCCCAATTCCTCCAGAATAATAAACCTTAAACCATTACGCTTTTCTTTTTGCACAGCAGAAAGTCTCGCGATGCCTAGTAATGCAATAGCAGAATAAGTTTCTCCGGTACTGCCAGGAACCTCTGTTCCAAACTGGTCTGTGAGTTTAGCTGACAGCTCGAAGTATGTTTTTGGATTTAGCAATTTATCAATCGGAATTTTGTCTTTGATCTTTGCTTGTTTCCTGAAGAAATCTTCAATAAAGTCAACTATAGATTGACCAAAGTGTAGTTCTCCTTTTGTTGCAGTATTCCTGACCTCATAAGCCATCTGTTTGATATAATCAATCTTTATTTCTTTGTTACCATCAAATTCGAGTTTGAAATAAAACTTCCCGCTAATTTTTCGGTCAACAAAAAATGCATTTATTCTTTTTACCTGGTCATCATATTTGTCATAGCGTTCAGTAGTTCTACTGAATATTTTAATCATATTGTCCCTGATACCATTGGCTATGGTCGTTCGGGTTTGATTGGCCTCCTGTAAAGCTGTAGCAATATCATCGGTAGATTTGATTTTGCTTCCCAATAATGCTTCTTCCAAAACCCTGAATGAAAAACCCTGGTCTTTAATTGCTAATTGAACTGCCGGGTTCTTTTCATTACTCGTTTCTTCAAATGAATTAGATATTCCAATAAATGTTGTTTTATATTCTTCCCATAACTCATTGTAGTTTTGTCCCAATTCTTCAATATCATTGGGTGTTAAAGGAAAATCTTCTACGTTTTCCTGGAAATCTTTGTAGTAAGCACTATTGAGCGTATCAAATTCCGTTTGCTTTTTTATCAGATTGCCGATAATGATTTGCAAATCCTGCTTATCACGCTGTACATCATTTTCCAGAGATTTGAACCTGCTTTGTTTGGCTCCTTTTTGTTCGTAAAACTTATCTTTCTTATCGCTCCATTCTTTACGAATCTTCAACAATTCCTTTTTTACAACTTCAGGCTCATCGTATTCAACCTTAAACCTGTTTTTAATTTCCGATAATTCCTCTTCCTCCCTTTTCTTTTGTGCTTGTAATTGAGTAAGCCTTTCGTCAATCTGCAAGATACAAGCTACTGCGTTTCTTAATTTTTCGATATTGCTATTTTCGACAATTGCTATATCGAAGGAATAGTTAAAAAGGCTGGTATCATAAGATTTTCCATCTGCGATATGCTCCAATGCTTCCAACTTGCTATTCATCGAGTTGATTTCTGCATTCAACTTATTGATTAATTGTTGAACCGATTGCTGCAGATTCGCTCTATCTCCCAATAGCGCTGCATCAGGATTCAATTGGATGAACTGACGTAATGCGCCTAATTTCAGCCAAAGTCCTTTTGGGGATGAGTTAGCTTCAAAATCTTTGATTAGTTCATCGGGATTAATGTATTGAAATGAACCGTCCGGATTAGAAATTTCAGAAACAGGCATGGTAGCGTAATATAAAATAGCCTGTAATTGCTCATCATTTAACGTTGGTAGATTCTTGAGATACCAATATAAAAGACCATCTTCATCATTGTCCTGTAATAATGACAACAGCTTTTCTTTGGCGGCTTTTTCCTCTTTTAAAGAGGATTTTAATTCATCCAAAATCTCAGATTGTTCTTTTCTGATTCGGACAATGTTTTTAAGTACTTTATACTTTTCAAGATACGGTTTCGCAAAAGCGATTTCTTTTTTTATAGTTTCATTATTCCTGTTTGAAATATCAATTCTTTGTATCTCATTTCTCCAGCTATCATCTACTTCAGGAAATATAAACATTTTAAGCTCGGTGATATCTTCACCCAACTTTTCTATACTGTTTGCCAACTCTTCATAGCGGTTGAACATATTAAAGTTTGTATCCGCTTCTTCATAACCTTGTTTTACAGTTTTTTCTTCCGCTGGAAGGTATTCGATAGCTGTTTTAAGATCATCAAGTTCAATTTGAAGGGTTGCTACCACTGTCTTGCCTTCTGCTTCTTTATCCTGTAATTGCTTTAATTCGATATACGCGTTTTGTAGTTCAGCTTCTTTAAACGATTGGAATTTTGCTTTATGAGACTGCTCCAATTCCCTTAAGCTGGTTAATCTTTTTTGCTTGTTGGATAGGTTCTGAATGTCTTTATTGAGACTTTCATATTCTCTCAAAATCTTTTCGAGTTCGGATTGCTCTTTCTGAAAATTGGCAAGAATATCTTCGTCAGATTCTTCAAAGAGAAATTCTTTTAAGTTTCTGGACGCTTGGTTACCACTCAAATTCAGTGTTTTAGCTTTTGAAAAAGATTGTATAACCTTAGCAAAGGCTTTTAGATTTTTATCCTGGCTGAGATTCAGAGGAAGGATGTTTTTATCATAAAGGAACTTATAATAGGTATTGACGCCTTCATTATTACCGAAGAAGTTTAGCCGAAGTCCATGCTTTTCGTAAAGGAATGTCGCCAAATCCTGTATATCTACTATTTCTTTCTCACCAGATTCTTTTTCTTTCAATACGTCTTTGGCGAAGATCAGCCCGTCTTTTTCAAGAGCCAGTTCATTTATCCTAAGGTTTATATCTGCCTGCTTAGTGATAACAAATGGAATAATACGCTTGCTTTTCTGACTGCTTATCTGTATTCCTATAGTTATAAATTTGCCTGAATCAACTTCGATATTCAAAAAGCAATAGGCACATTTAGTTTTGTACGGAAGCGTACTGATTTGCCTTTCTTCTTTTTTTACACCATCAGTCCCGAATTTGACAAGATCCTTATCATATACAAATATCATTTGGAGTAAATCTGCAATAATGGATTTCCCCACGCCATTGGAGCCAACAAAATCTGTTCTTGTCGGATGAAAGAGGTAATCGTGTATATAATGCTTCAGAACACCTACGGTGGATAAGGAGTAGATTCTTGGATAACTCATGGCGCTTCATCATTTTTAAGTTGCTGGCTAAATGCACTAAAATCCTGAAGCTCCTTAGTGTACAGTTTGGCCAAACGGTGAATAGCTGGTCTTATTTCAAAAACCAGGTCTTCGTTCTTTCCCGATTGTTTTTCTACCCAGCCTAACTTATCAAAATTCTCAATCGTTTTGCTGAATTTTGTATGCACTTCATTCCATTCCTTCTCATCATAAGACGCTCTGATGTCATTGAACAAAATCCGTTTGTATGCTTCCTGATGATCACTCTCTAATATTTGTGTTTTGATGTCATTCCAGTAAATAATCTTTTCTTCGTCAAAATACTTCTGGTAGTACATATCTAAAAGCGTCAATCCAATCAGTGTTTGTAATTCAGTAAGTTCTTTATTACGGCTTGCATCACTTAATTTCCCCTTCCCGTTTTCTGCGAAGTCGAGATAATAATACCGGCTTCCGTCAGAGATATCGAAAACGAGATTTAGCCTGTACAGATTGCTGTAAAAAATGCTCCACTGCGGTTCATAGCTTTCCAATACGGTATATTCCGTGTAATACTTGTGGTCAATATGTTTGCCCGATAATAGCAGTATATTGATGTTTGCAAAATGTTTTTCAACGCGCTCCTCCGTTAGAAAAGAATAATCGCTTATTTCATGATTTTCGTTTTCCATAGGGATAGGTTTTGTTGTGATAAGGAAATGATTTTTTGTTCTACATCGATCAATACATTGCTATTCTCCGAAGTGTAAGCTGTCATACGAGATGCTACCTGGTAAGCCATAGACAGGTCTTTTTCTTCATCCACGATACTATTCATAAGTTCATCTACAGATAACTGACCTTTGCTTTCCAGAATATCTTTGGCTTTATCAACCCATTGATTGATAATTTGCTGGCGGTTGATTTCTTTTGCTATTTTCTGCTTTTCATTACGTTCATACGTTTCATCAACCTCAATATTTACAATGATATTTGGTTTCGGAGGTTCAAACTCGTAATGTTTTGGGTACAATATTCGAATAGGCTCATATACCACTTGCTTTAGCGGAAAATTATTGCTAAACCTGACGCCTTCGGTAGTATATTGTGAACTTTCCAAGAGTGTTCGATGCAGTTTTTTTAGTTGTAACCTAAAAAAAGCTCGTGCAGAAAACTGCTCCTGCAACTCGGTCAGTTTTTCACTGGCGTGGTTGATTTGTCTGCGGATAATGTATACTTTACGGTCTATAGAATTGAAAAATTCCCTTATATCCGTAAATATTTCCTCTGCCCTTTCCCAATCACTTTTACTTTTGTGTACATTATTTGTATCGAATTTCCCATCATCTTCCATTTTTCTATAAAATTGATCTACTATATTTAGTAGGTCATTAAGAAATTTATCTTTGGAGATAATCGACTCCGTAATATCTTCTGCTCTTTCTCCGAACTTTCTAAAGACAACAGTAAAATCCTTAACTAAAGAAGTGGCACTTTGCTCATCTTCTTTTCGGAGAATATCGTTTAGCTTTTTGTAAGCTTCCCGTAATTCATCCTCCAATGATTCTAAATGATCTGTGATAATTTGCTTTGAACCTTGAATGAATATTCTTCCGAACTTCCTTTCAAGATCTTCAACGGTCTTTATTTCGCCGTGACGTAGAGTAAATGAATCCTGAACACTTTTTTTGAGAGGATGATTTTTGTACGGATTTTCTAACTTACTTATCATCAGATCCACTACATTTTTTGCGTAGTCCGTCAGATAATATTTCCAAGGCTCATCAGGATGGCTCCGCAGGAAATAGTGAAATAGATTGTCTTTAATATTGCTCCATTGCCGAACAGAATCCAGATGAAAATCAGTTTTTATATCCGTCAGAATCTGATTGATCTCTTTTTGTGTAAAGTATTCTTCGATTTCTCTGTTTTTGAGTTTTTCATAAAGAGCAATAATCAAATAGCCTCCATCAAATTTTGAAGGAAGAAGGAGATCGTATTTGTTATATAATTCTCTTTTTCTCAACACACGAGCCAACTATTGTTATAAATTTTCATACAATTCAAATTTATTAAAAAAATGATATTTTCCTAATCTGCAACTAACTGTTCTCGCCAACACAAAACGGCACTCTACATATGGTGATCGGCATTCATTCGGCAATACCGCTCAGTTTTAAGAAAGTTGCACAACCGTTAACAATGCAGTGACCTTGAGCTATCGTGAAGCTAGAATATTTTAAAGATTAAGTCATACGGCTATGATATAGCAGCTACCAATTTGTTGTAGTTGTTTATAACAACCTCTCTGGCATCTTCGAGATATACTGCTCCTTTCAATCCCATTGGCTAAGCTATAGGCGCCATTAACAACCAGCTCGGTGAATCTCGTTATGTCATTATATAGTCACCCAAAACAAGTATGATATTTTTATCGATCATATAAACATTTTCAAACCTTACAAAGTCATAAATTTGCTCAATATAGCCTGTTACGCAAGATGCACTATAACCCATTGGCGTTTGCCACCTTTGAGAAGTTCCAGTTATTTCAGTATAATATAGAAACCACCGGGCTTTATTTTAAGACTGGCCAGTATTACATTCTCTGTCCACAGTCGGATATGCAAACACCGTCTATAGAAGGTGGAACTATTCACCAGTGGCTCGAAAACAATCGTATTATAGGGGTGTGGATCAGCATAGTCAACTCTGTACCGGAACGCTCCGTTCGAATTGATGAACATATAAGCAAAGCCAAGCCTTCTGGAACAGGATACCTTGTAACTGCCGGGGACGTTGCAAATGAAATCAATCTGTTAATCCCAAGTATCTATCCAGACTACCAGATTCTTGAGTATACACCCATTGTTCTCATCAATTTCACGGAACCGATTACTGAAGATGGGGAAAGAGAACTCAATGAAATATTTGAGAAAAATAGTTTCCCTCTAAAAGTAAGGTACATTTCAGACTCATCACGAAAGCTGCCGAAAGAAGAAGAAGTTGCTGACTTGTTCCAAAGGATAACAGCGGCGAGAAAAATTCGCAATAAGTTAAGTAAGAGTCTTTCGCAAGCATGGGAAAAGGATGAAGACACATGGTCGTCTAATAGGGAGACTATCCTCAATAAACCGTCGGATTTAGACTATCGCCCAGACTCGCTTACGAAAAATCGTGGTCGCGCTCTTGTTGATTGTTCCATTTTTCAGCCGGATAACATTCGTAACTATTTGTCTTTGTTCGACCAAATTTGTCTAGTGCCACCTGGTGGCGATCGGGTTGATCAGTTCTTAAATTCATTAGGTGTAACTCAAAAGGAACTGATTGGGTTAATTGAGATGAGCAAGGTGCAATTGATGCTTCCAAACTCAGTTGACAAATATCACCTGCCATTTATAGAAGATGCACTGGCTGCAAATCCGGGTAATATTCATTTTACAAGGTCTATTAATACCCTCGTACTACAAGAGAACCGAAAGCGAAATCCTCTCTTGTTTCCGGCTATACCGACATCTGATAAGCAGTTGTTGTTGCGAACGGTGGATGAAGGATTAGCATTTCTACCAGATGAAATCCGAAACGTAGCGCGAAAAATTGTTGCCGATACCGGACATGGATGGGTTTCTTTGCCGAATGCCATCAATGACAGTAACTCGACTATTCTTAGCAGTTACGGAATTATCAATATTCTCGATCCGATACTAAAGCATAGAACCGGTAATGACCTGAAATTGGAATTGATGATGGCCGCTCCACCTGTTGAGCTGGCCGCCGCAACTGGATCCATACTTATGCCATGTTATGATCTAAATGCTGACATATCGCCATTTTGCGAAATTATTGCTAACTTCTATTCCGGTGTCCCTGGCGAACATAATGTTGTTCCCAATCCGGGCTACACAAACTTTGCAGTGGAAGAGATTCTTGCCATTTCAAAGCATGTTCCTGTTCTTGAGTTTGCCAAGACATTTACAGGTGGTCAAATAAACAGATTTCGTGAGTTAGTTTTTGCTATTTCAGAGAAATCCAAGTCTCATGAAGACCTTGAGGAAACAATTGACGCTTACAATTATTTTGTAAAACAGTATGAGAAGGACAAAAAGCGTTTGTCTACTTGGAATTTACGAGGCTTCATTCTAAACCAGGCAGGCAAAGCTATTGGTAATACCTATGCCTCTTGGGCGCTAAAGTTCCTTACTAAGACCGTATTGAAAAACGGCTCGAGGATTGAAAGGGTAGCAAAAATAATTGATATGATAGAGGGTCAAATTCAGGGTGCATATCCAAGCGCAATTCTTATTAGCAAGATGAAAGACAAAATAAAAGCGAAGATCTGATAAGTTAACTTCGTAGTCACAGCAATTTATATTCACCTATTAATAGTAAGTTATCTCATGAGCATTTCTTGGGAGCAGTTTGATGGTCAAAAGTTTCAACAGTTTTGTAATGAGCTATTACTCCTTGAGGTATCAAAACATTCTCATGTATTTTCTGCACCGGGAGCGGATGGAGGAATCGACCAGCTTTTTTCAGGGACATATGCCGGAAAAACAGGCGAATGGCGCTTTCAAGATAAATTCCACTCGTCCGGCAATAATAGTAAAGATTTGTCCGCACTCAAGCGCGATATTACAGAGGATATTCGGAACCATTATGCGGGCGAAAATTTTTTGGTGTTTATCACCAACCTGAATCTTACACCTGTGAAGGAAAAGGAGCTATTGAAAATTGCGAAGGATGCTCTTATGAATTGTGGAGCTTACTGCGAACCAATCATCTGGCATAAAGCTTTTCTTGAAAGCGTTTTACCAATTCATCCCGTACTATACCATTGGCATTGGGGTTACGGATCAACATCATTGAGACCCTATAAAGAGTTCTTTGCTTCCTCTCTCGCTGCAGGCAACGCAAGAGGGATGCGTTTCAATAATGAGTTTTTCGGAAGAGATGAAGATTTTAGCGTCTTACATGCATTCCTATCATCTGATGATTTATTTTCTCTTGCACTTGTATCCAATGGAGGCTATGGCAAAACCCGGCTGTGCATCGAGTTCATGCGGAGGGTAGAGCGAGAGAAGAACGATTGGTTACCACTTGTGCTTGTTCACCATGGGTATAACACTAACGAACTCGCACGGCTGTTAGGAGAGTCTGGAAGGTTGCTTATACTATTGGACAATGCTAATGAGGTGCCCGATATCGTTGATGATGTAAAACGGCAGATTGAAGCGACAAAGGGTCGCGTAAAGCTCCTGCTTACAACCCGAAATACTCTTTTCAATCAAACTCTCGGGCGAATGAGCAGTCATAATAGCGATGTAAAGAAGCATGAATTAAAAGCCCTCGCGCCGGATGTGGCACTTAAGATGCTGCAAACAGAACTACCACATATAGAGCATAGAAATCTTCTTGCCTTGAGGGATATTTCGCGAGGTGTACCAAATGTGATTCTGGAACTTATTGGGGCTGTAAGAAATGGACAGAGTATCAATACAATCTCTACCAATAACTTCTTTGCGACTAATGTAATGAATATTGTCATGGAAGCAGCAAACAGCATTTTTCGTGAATCTGGAATAGCACAGGGAAAAACAATTGATCTCTTGCAAGTGCTTTCAATCATAAGCCCGGTGAACAATGATGGCAATAATATTGCGTTCATCGCAGCGATGATGGAAGTGGCGGAAGAAAAAGTAGAGACTATCATTAACAGGTTGTCGGACGCGGAACTAATTGAAAAGACTAATACAATTTCAATCAAACCTGATCCTTACAGCGATGTAATACTTGCAGAGGCATGTAAAAGCAGCATGCGCTTAATCAAACGGGTAAAAGACCAGCAAGGTGCAGAAAAATATGTAGAGAACATTGTGAAAAATCTGGCTGAAGCGGAAATTCCGAGTAATGAGAAAGACCTTTTTACCCAGCAAATGCTCAAGGAATACTTTGCGATAGTTTCGGATCCGACCACACCACCTCGAAGGCTAACAGCGGCCTTGGAGTTCGCCAGGAATTTAAGCTATAGTAAGCCCAAATCCGCTGTTATAGTCGTAACTGAATGGATGAAGCTGTTAGCAGTGGATGCGTCTGCATTGTTGGAGCATGACGGGTATACGCAAAAAACATTGGTACAAACAGCTAACGAAATTGTGGCTTGCATTTTAGGAAACGTCGTTGCCGAGGCATTCGTACATGATAAAACAAAGCTTCCGGAGCTGTTTGAGCTGATCGAGCAGTTTATCAAGGCAAGTGGCTATTATAAGGTCCTTAATGCCTGTTTCGGATTTAGACACTGGCATTGTAAGTGTAACGGATATCGTTTGACCGAATGTTGTGGTTTACAGCATTTTCTTAAGGACAGAATAGTTCAATTCCTGTCGAATGCAAACGACCCAAGTCAAATCCGAATAGCATTAGAAGCGCACGATGTATTGATGGAGCTGGAGTTTAATGACGAAACTTACTACGACAATTTCACGATGACCCTTCATTGGGGCTGGTACCAATTGCCCGACTGCGAACACGCAAAGCAGTTCCGCATTGAATCTGTGCAAGCAATAATTGCGTTCTATAAAAGCGGACATGCTACGCTTGAACAAAAACAAAAACTGCTTCCTGCACTGGGGAAAAAATTATTTCAAGTTTCAAAATCCAGCGCCGAGCGCTATAAGTTTAATACCGACGCCGAAATGGATGCTATTCTTTCGTTTCTGCAAGATATATTACAAGAACAACCTGAATTGTGGGAGAAGATTGCAGTTGCCAACGCACCTAAGATTCGCAATAAAAGCGAGATACGCCCGGAATTTGAGTTGAAAATAGAAGCAATAAGGTTTCTAACTAAGGCCGCGGGCAGCCTAAAAGAAGAACTGCAATTGCTGCTTGGAAGCCAGGATTATTTTGACAGCAGGAAAAATGCCGGAAACAACTGCCTGCGCATTCTAAAGGAGTACAGCGATAACGAGCAATTTATCGAGGACTTTATATCGATAAACGCGGGACAGAAGTTAATGTCGACCCCGTTCCATGAATGCCTTACTGCATTTGTGGCGCACGCACCGGAGTTTTCGAAGGCGCTATTTGAGCGAATTATTCACAATTACCCTGACCAAATCCCACTGTATGCACTGTTGATTAGATCAAATAACCAAGACCAAGCGTACTTTAACGATACAACTGAAACTATTCTATCGAAACATCCCGAACATATAGCCAGCGTCGTGTGGATGTTAGTCTATGGCAAAAATCAAGAAGTGGATTATCGCTTCGCAAGTGACTTAGACGTTTTTGAAACGGCCATTAACCAAGAGGACTCCAGGGCAATCGGTCTATTGGAAAGCCAACTTATTTATTATCTATTTGTGGATAAGCACAGGACACTGGCACTTTATGACACTATTCTACCTCTTCTTCACAAAGACCAAATTGCCGGTGTCTTCCATCATATCTATAGCGATGAAGCAGTGACCACAGCCTTCCCGAAAGATCTTTTGGCACTTCTGCACAAACATAAAAAAGTCATTCCACTTGATGAGACATTTGGTGGCAACGAGGTATTGAACTTCATAGAAGAGAGATTTGGATTTGATGAGTTGTACACTTTTATCAGGAAATGGGTAGAGCAGAAGATTGCAAGTAGCACGTATGGGCTATTTTCATTCGACGACCATCGTATGGGAACCAAGGTTTCCGAGGAAAAGCTTGAAGCGGAGCGATTCATGTTTGTCTTACGAAAGTTCATTACTCTCAATCCGGATCAATTTGAGTGGCAACTAGAACGGCAGATTTTGAAAGTGTTTCGGCCAAACAAGGGATTTACAATACTCATGCAGGAAAAATCAATGTCTCTGTTAGAGGAATTCAAGACTAATGAACATGCATTGATGGGTTTGGCAAAGGGACTTTCAATCTTTTCACCCACGTCAGAACCTTTTATTCTTTCAATGTGCGCAATTGCAGATGCTTATTTTGCTCTTATTCAGAAAACACCAACATTCCATCAAACGGCGGATTTCTTTGGGCATGACTTCTATTTTAATGGCGGAATTAAATCAAAATCGGGAAACGGTCCGTATCCAATTGATGTTCAAAAGAAAGAACTGTTTGAAAAAGTGATTGCTAAAAATCAATTTTCGACGGCGGTAATGATTTTTTTGGGAAGATGCCTACAGCGTGTACAGCAAGATATTGATCAAGAAATAGAGTCTAATAGAGCGCGGTTTAGTTGGTATGATTAGCAAAATCCATGCTTCCCATTGACGTCACCAATTCGTAAAATAAGTATCGTTCTAATAGGCTCTGTAATTTTGGTTGTAAAACCTAAAGGGCTTAACAACCACCCGACGGAATCGCTACTAAGGTTCGTGATGCTTGACAATACCTTACTCTTATCCAACGCTCCGGTAAAGGACGAGGTTATATTTGATGTTCCTATTTTCTACAGTACTACGTTTTTCTGTGCTCCCATTATCTTAGGTCTTGAAACTTCCACCCACATGCATTGTTCCGTTTTGAACACGTTGCCGTGTATCATATTGCTTAGGACAATACAAACTGAGAACTTATTTGTAATTACTTATTATGACAAGAGAAGTCACATATCGATTAGCGTCAGTAACAAGA
Organism: Rurimicrobium arvi; assembly: GCF_039540495.1. Taxonomy (NCBI): domain Bacteria; kingdom Pseudomonadati; phylum Bacteroidota; class Chitinophagia; order Chitinophagales; family Chitinophagaceae; genus Rurimicrobium; species Rurimicrobium arvi. The sequence goes on from NZ_BAABEZ010000022.1 coordinate 1,126,962, forward strand.
GAGAAATATACATTTCTGAGAGAACTTTCTCATAAACAGTTTGATCAATACGTAGGTCAAATCAAGCGATTGCATATTCTTCAAGCTGAAGGTAAATTATTCAAACTGATAGAACTTAACTATCAAGATCTGAGGGAAAAGATAGAAAATTATAGGTTCTACAAAGATGATAGCGAGGTATTTGATTTAGGATTCATATACTTGGATTCAAACAGGATGGTATTGAACTTTCTTTCCTCTATCCGCACTTATTTAGACCACACAGAAACCAGACTTAAAAGAAAATATGGTGAAGTATCATCGGAATTCCAACTATTTAAGAACGTAACATCCCAGTGTTTTGATTCGAGTTTTGCCTATAGATTTTTAAGTAAGCTTAGAAATTACGCACAACATTGTGGTCTGCCTGCTGGATCGATATCACTGACTTCTGATGAACATGGCAATACATTTACTTTACTTCTTGAAAGGGATAATCTTTTAGCCAATTTTGATAGCTGGGGTAAAACGGTAAAAGAGGATTTAAAACAGCAGAAAAATGAATTTGATCTAATGCACCTCATTGATCAAAAATTCAAGCTATTGGAGTACGTTAATAAAATTATTTCCGATCATGAATACCGGAAGCATTATAGTGACGCCAGGGAATTGCTTTTGCTCATGAAGGAGGTCAACCAAGAGAGTGAAGGTGCGCCAGCTGTAATGCAGATCAGCACTATCGGAGATGATTACTCTGGAGCCTCTTTAATAATCCATGACTTCCCATATGAAGCGATTTCTAGGGCATCTGGTATTAAAATCACTGTACTTCCACCTATATAAGACAGCGTAGTCTATTTTGTCTGAAATTGGATTTTGCAATAGTGGATGATGTTGTTCGTACTGTGCATAAACCCTTTTAACGCAAAGAGTACATAACTATTCCATTATATACTTTCTCCGCCTCAGATTACGCTTGCCCCCTTTGCGGAATAAGAGTCCAGAGTGTATAGATGATAGTTGTTTAAAGGATAAACAATACCTGTTACTCCTTACAGCCTCCTCTCTGATAAATAGTAATGCCGTAATTTGATATGTCTTTACTCCACCTTCACCTTCTGCCTTTCTGTAAGACCACCCGATGACTATACCTCTATAATGTACAGCCTATCTGGTAAATGTAGCAGGGTATTATTACCATTTACTGCTTGTTGTAACACCACACGCCGCGGAGGTCAAACGCACGTACACATATGAGGTCACCGCTTGCCTGAATGTGGATCGTACCGTGGGCAGGATTGGGGGAAGATTAGATGATTTAAGGCGGCTTAATCCACCATCACCCTTTTCCTTTCTGTCGCTCCGGCGGTAGTTTGCACCTCTACAATATAAAGCCCCGCTGGTAAATCAAGTGAAGTACTGTTACCTTTTAAGGCTGGTTGCTGTATTACCACACGTCCGCTAAGATCAAATGCGCGCACACTTTGCAAATCGCTTATAGACTGAATGTGAATAGATCCATGTGTAGGGTTTGGGAAGATTGTTATCGAATGGTTCATATCCCATTCCTGTATGCCCAAAGGCACAGTTCGTACCAGCACCGTATCGTTTTTGGACAGTCCACAGACAGTCTGTACCACGATGTAAGTATCCGTTGCACCAACAGTTGCATTGGCAGTTACGGAGATGATCGCGCCGCTATCAATCAGGCTTCCCTGATGATACCACTTACAGTCAAGTGCTTCGGCAGTAGTATCCCCAACACGCCCTACTTTAACGGTCTTTCCTACTTCTACCCAAGTGTCTGGCCCGGCAACAGCTGGCAGGTCACTTTCCACTACGCTTACGTCGTCAAAGAGGTAGTATGAGTATTGCTTAAATCCCAGTGAACCGGTACTTATAGCCGTTACGACGCCATTTTTGGCGAAGTTCCCGAGTGAAATATATATTTCGTTGCCGGTTGCAGTAAAAGTGCCTTCAATTTTTGTCCAGTTCATAGTATCACTTACTACACTGTTTGTGTATACTTGTGGCATTACGGATGTTATCTCTGACCCTGTAGCTAGTGGAAGACTGTTAACACTTCCGTCGTCTAAATATGCTCCAATTTTGTTATGTGCGTAACCTGATGCTTCTGCAAGATTTATATAAAAGGTTACACAATAACTCTTGCCCGCATTGAGAGTTTCATATAAACGTACCTGTGCATAATCCCTATAGTCAAAAGGTAAAGGAGGATTAGGAGGTGCAGGTGAAGTTTTATCGTAGTAATAATGTCCTCCTATAACTCCATTTCCAAAATGCGCTTTTTGGTAAAAGCTGGTATTATCTGGCACATGCGTATAGTGATCGAGAGAAGTATTTGCACAGGCATTGAAATATTCTCCTATTCCCCAATAATTTGAGTCGATTACCCCACGCCAGTAAGTCGCAAACGTTAATTGATCTCCGTTGTATGGGCAAGTATCATACCGCTCAAAAGAAGGGTTACGTACATAATTGGTCTGTGCCCTGCCAGAAGGCAAAGCACAGACCAACAATATTATGCAGATGAGTAGTGTTCTCATAATAGCAGGTTAATGAACTACAAAACGTAAACAGGTACTCTGACCGTTACCGATACAAACCAGGTATACGCCAGGAACTGCATTCGTCAGACGAATATCGCTCCTCCCATTATTAAAGGTAAGATTTGATGTGTAAACAACCATACCCAGAGCATTGTACACTTTTACCGGTACCGTCTCCGCATTGGGCACATACTGAACCAGGCTAAAGCTGCCAGTGTTTGGGTTCGGGTACAGGCTATAGGCTGCAGATCCTTTTACCTCCTGGTTGTCCGCGATACGGTAAAAGCTGCTGGCGCTGCTCCGGTTACAGCCATCGTCGTCATACACTACATGCACACCGTTTACGATCCCCAACAGGGTACGCGCCATAAATACCGCTGCCCCATCCACTGACGGACATTTGAGCGCGAGCAGCTGCAAGCCTGCCGTGTCGGTAAATGTTCCGGTAAGGTAGGACAGGTAATAGTTGAAGTAGGATGCATAGTTGTCCACTACCGTATCGGCTTCAGTATAATCACTGATTGAAACGTCTGTATCTACCGGTATAAAGCCTGTAGCCGAAGGTTGGTAGCTGATCAGGTCTGCTGCCGTTTCCACGTCACCATCCGCTAATGCCTGTTGCACAGAAGTCACCCAACCGAAACGGCTACCTGCTGCTTGGGTCATAAACGTGGCAAAGGTGGGAAAGCTGTCCGAAAGGCTTGGGTCGATCAGCCCCGCTTCATACAGTGATAGCTGTGCCATCCACTGTGCCGGTTTACCGTCCTGTCCGTAACCCAGGCTATCCGCCAATACCAACATAGCCAGGCTTGGCCCAACCGAACGAAGACGGGACAATGGGTAGTAACGACTTGGAAAATGGCTGCTGCCTAGACAGCTTGAAGTGTAATCCGTAGCCATTAAGCTAGAGGAGTAAAATATGTATGGTGGTACGACGGGAGATCCAGAGTTATGTGAAGGTGTTTCCGTTGCATAACTTGATCTGAAATAAAGCTTGGACAGTCGTGTATCCCTTAAGTTTTCTCCAAATGTCTCAAAGCTTGTTCCTCCTGTATATCCACTCCATGTATTCAGTCCGGCTCCGTAGCCTAGAGGTGGTACATGCGTCATAAAGTCGATCTCAGAATTCAGGTTACCGACATCACTACCTAGAATAAAACCGTAAACACCATTGCTCATACTGTTGCCATACCAGCGTATGCCGGTCTGGGGGCGTGTAAGTCCAAAGTCAAATCCACGGCCTATATTGGTCGTGCTGTTCACGCACACCCGCAGGTCGGTATTGAAGGCTGCAAATACTGCCCTTATCTTATCGCTACTTTTCGTGCTGCCGTCACCGCTTAGGATGTTGTTCTGGACGGTACCCTTTTGTGTACTGCCTATGTAGATACCGTATTGCGCCTTCGCTGTGCCGTTCAACCTCATACTGATCGTGTTGTTTTCCACCAAAGCACGGATGGCAGCCATACCGGTCACCTCTATGCCGTTATATACACCGCTCAGGTTATTGTTGGCAATAACCGCCGTATCAGCAGGGGTAGATGAAGTTGCGCTAGACATGCCCTGTACGCTGATTGCCTGCTGCATGTACTGGCCGGAGGTGCTGCCTCCACTCATCCAGGGGTGCGTAGCGCTTAGCGTGTTTAGTTCAATATGTGTGGAGCGATTCGCGTTCGGCTTATTCGGCCGTAAGAAAATGGCAGTAGGAATATTCCCCATCACGTTATCGCTAATTACCACATTACCATAAAGATTTTTGAGATTGGTAATGTTGACGCCATAAAAGGCCGGGGTGTTTGTGGCATTGTTACTGCTGGCTATCCTGCATCGTTGAATGTACGTATCGTAAAAATCCGATGCCTGTATACCGGTAATACAATCGAAGAACTTATTGGGTGCATTGGTATTTATCGGTGGCTGAACCACAGACAACAGGTACTGCCCGCTGCCTCCTGCTGCTGCGTAAATGCCGCAGCCCATGTAGATTTTAGGAGGAGGTGGAATACCTCCCGTCGCAGGAAGATCAGGTTGCTGCATATTGATGAAATAGTTGTTCCAGCTCACCAGGTTTGTCCTCTCAGCATAGATACCTGCACTGGTATTATCAAACAGGTTCGCCCGGAAGCTGTCTATAGTTCCGCCGACATTACCAACGCGTATACGATAGTATTTGCTGCCTGAATAAGTACCTATGCCACGTAGCATGATGCCCGCCACGGCAGACTTTCCATTCTTCGTCCACACCGGATCATAGTCGTTGTGTACCGCAAACGGAGGTTTAGCTCCATTGCTGATCGGCGCACGCAGGCTGTAATAGTCCGGCCAGCTCAACGGGTAAGTGCTGCCCGTTTTGGTAAACTTGCGGCTCACAAAGGCTGCATTCTGTACCAGCACCGGATAAGTGGTATCGCTGGTAACGGCGGTATAATTATCCATCAGCAGGCTCACTACGTTACGGTTGAACACCGCGCTGTCGATGCTCACCATATAGCCGGAAGCGGGTGTAATTGGGTTCACCGCACGGATGGCTGTATCTGCATCTTCTATCAGGCTGTGGCTTTTCACCGTAATGCGTCCGGAATAGCCACCGCCGCTGGTCAGGTCTATGCCTTTCCAGAGCTTGCTGGTATCGGGACATACAAATAGGTGACTGCTGTCCAGCGTGAGCACCGCATTGCCGACTACACTGATCTTTACACCCGGCTCCATCAGCATCTGCACATTGTCGAAGGTAAGCGAGCTGCTCATGCTCAGGTCGCCGCGGGCGTGGTAATATCCGGGAGCCAGACTGCCCGAAATACTGCCGGACAGCGGCGTATAACTGCTTGTTTTAAATACTTTTGCCGGAGAGCAACTACACGGTACGACGCGGAATGTATCCTTTGCGCTGGAACAGCCATCGCTTACCGATACGGAGTAGAAAGTCGTGTCCCAGGTGATCACAGGCAGTACACGATTGGTGCTCACTACCGTTCCCGAAGCATTCTTCCATTCATACGTCATCGAAGGGCATCCGGTAGACGGAGGACCGGCCAGCAGGTAAGACTTGCAGCCACCGGTAGCCGAATCTGTGATCTTCACCACGTTTGCAAGGTCTACTTCCGTAAGGGAAAGATTGTCTATCGCAGTCGTGGCAATACATTCGTTCGTAGCCTTAGCTCCGGCAATACGCAACTGTAACATATCAATAGTTTCGCTGCCACAATAACCGAAGCTGAATTTAAAATGCTGCCAACCGGAAGTGCTGATTGAATCGGTGCGGAAGCTCTTTGAACCTCCCGGCCAGGGAGTACTCAGCAACCCATCAACCAGCGATGTGTTGGTAAAGCCGAGCGTAAGAGAGTCTTTTACCGGGTAGGTATAACCGCCGGATACAGTAGAACCTGGTTTATAAGTACGTATCGCATCAAATTCAATCACATAACGCTTGCATTGTTTGAGTGTATCGGCCAGTTGAATTAACAGACCTTCCGCACCCAAAGGCTGATAGCGGTTGTTGCTGCCGGAAGGCATTACCTTGGCGTCCGGAAGGCCGTCCGATTTAAGCGCGAAAGGCCAGATGTAGAAGCTGGAACCGGGCCATGTCCAGGGAAAAGAGGAAGGAGCCATGCCGAAGGCGGGCAGCACACCATCCGAATTTTCATGGTAGCTGCCGCGGATGCAGGTGCCGTAGGCATAGTTAGACTTGCAGATGTACGGATAGCCGTCCGACAAATGGGTTCCATTCAGACGCCCGATGAGCGCATATAACATAGGCCCATTGATAAACGTGTTGTTGACAAGGCTGTCGGTGAGCGTCTTCACTTCGGTTCCTGCTTCAAAGTCGCCGTTGAGAATCATATTGCTGCCTTTTGGCGCAGACACATTATTCCCTTTTGTTACATTGATGGTATAGACCACAAATCCCCCTTTTTCTTTACCGTCGTAGAGGTTAAAACCAAAATGTGCCCGTCCGTAAAAGTTGTGCCGGGGAGAAAAGGTAATAGTACGGTTACTGTTGCTAAGCACCACCAGGTCGTGGTTGTTGCCAGGATTACCGCAGCCGCGGAAGTTGACCAGCGAACCGGGGTACACAGATAAAGTGTCGCCGTCTTCATCCATAAGTGTGGTGTCCAAGCCGAGGTTAATCGTGAGCGTTGCGCCCGAATCGTTTTTCAGCGTGTAATCCGCTGGCAGCAACTCAGATACTGAAGAGTCCGGAAAAATAGCCCTGTATGCATCCGAGTTCATGCGCTTACTCCAGGGGATATTGTTGGTGAGCAGTGTAGTGGAAGCAGCGCTGAAAGTTGGGTTTAAAGGCAACCGGATAATATCCCGGAAGGTTTCTATGTCCTGCTTGGAATAAGTACGGATGCTATTTCCTTCCCTGATCCAGGAGTACATTACCGACGGTTGGTAGTCTCCGGGGGTCAATCTATGGTATAAGCTATATATGCCCCAGACTACATGGGAATAGTCGGTGGTAGTAGCGGCATTGTCTGTGTTATAGACAAAGAAGTTGTGCGGGGGGCGCTTGCCGTTCCCTACAGCAAAATACATCTTACCTGTTGGAGGCTTTACGAACCCGATCAGATGTCTGATCGAATCGAAGGGCGAAAGAGTCACCATAGGGTCTGGGATTATATGCAGGGATGTGTCGTAAAACGAAACGGGCAGGCGAGTGGAAGATACACCATGCGCTCCGCCCACATCCTGCCAGGAAAACCAGCCGAGCAGGTGGCTCACAAAATGCAGCAATTCCGAATACAGGTCATACTGCATGGGTGTGGGCATACCAGTTCCATTATTAAATGAAGGTTCCATGGAGGAGGGAGGTGACAGCCTGCGTGAAAAATCAAACATCTCAGGCTTAAAAGCCCTGAAGTTCATTCGCATATTAGCATGGTAATCCCCTGGGTTCGGGTCTGTGCCGCTGGTGACGAAGCGGTGCACGAAGCCGTTTTCATAAGCCCCGGCTACGAGGGAAGACGAAGGAAAGAAGGGTGTTGCATTTCCGAGGGTTGAGGCCCAATAGCTTGATGAAAAAGTATAGGACTTGCTGTAGGAAGTATCGACGTGTATTCGGATGTATTCGCCAGCAGCTGTATTCAGTCCGCTAAAATCAAATACGGACTGAACATAACTGAATACTGCGCACATCGTATTACGCCTCGCAAGCCCGATACCGCCCGTATCGGAAAAGCCCCCTGCGGGAGCACCGGTTCTCCTGTCTTCATAATACAGGATAAATTTACCACAGGTGTCAATGGCGGATGCAGGAAAAGCTCCAGGGGCAGTTAAGGCCGCCGTCGCACCGGTAAAAGGAGCAGTAACGGTTAGACTGTCCTGTCCCGGCCTGTTCAGTCCGCAAAAGCCATGTTGCAGACTGTCTTGCGCACGGCAAATCCATGCTGTCAGAAGCAGCATAGGAAGGAGTAAAAGCTTTCTCATTAGAAAGGGGAAATTGAAGGGTTATAAGAAAGGAAGGGAACGCCTATTTAGGCCGAACAGAAAGCAATACTACCGTCGCTTCAAGTAGCGAACGGCTCCGCCGCGCGCGGAAAATATCGGTTGCATAGGTGCAAGCATTTTAAAGGATGAACAATATTGTTTACTCCCTATCTGCCTCGTGGCCGCTGCCGCCTTAAAACAATCAGGTAGCATGGGCTTCACTCATACTCGCCGGTAAGGGGTTCGAAGCCCTCGTACGCAAGTACAGCTAACACCCACGCTACCTGCGCGGGCGTTAAGCTTTATACCTGACTGCGTACTTAATTTTCGAACTTTTACCGGCAGTGTTGTATAATCGCTAAACGCTAATATTTTCTACAATCTGATTTTTGTTTCTTTATTGAGCGAAAATAACTCATAATCTCTTCCCGTTAATTGCTTTGCCTTTAATCAGAACGAAAAACCTCTAGCAGTATAAAAGTAGCTTGAGCAAACATCAGATGTTTGTCTTTTTTGTAAAACACCGTTTTTACGCGACCAACGGCATATTTTGACCTTTTAACGGATTATAATTAGCTGTGGTGACCAAGCCTCAGACAATTTCGTCTGACTATATCATATGGTGTAGTTGCTTTAAATCGTTGATTAACGATTTATAACTAGCTCCCCAACTCTGATAAACGCTTCCCGGCGCTGTTGCGCTTTTTTGCTACATGACTTCAGTTCAAATTGAGGTATATCCAATAACAACGACTTTGCATATTGCAAGTCTATTTTTCACATGCGGGTACAATGTATTTACGCCGCAAACAAAAAAAGCTGTGTAGCATGTATGTAAAGAATTTAAGGGGAGAATGCAGTGAAAAGGTAATATACTAATACAAAAGACCAACCATAAATTAATTTGTACTTATAGGGGTAATTCACTTTTTAAAAATTTATTCAACAATATATGGCCTAAAAAAATCCTCAACTATATCACTAAATTCAACTTCCTGTATTCCGACAACCTCTGCAAATTCGCTCTCATATCTTTTAATCAAATCAAGCTGCGTCTGCTCAAATAATGAAGAATTGCTTTTGGCCCAGTCGGAAAACAACATTAACGCCTGGTGGGTACGAACCTCTTTGTGTTCGATGAACATCATGACAATTTTAATGAAAGCTATTTGCCAATTATCATCGTTGTCTCTGACAAAAGGATTGGAGTCTAGCATAAAAATAATCATCTTGTCTACATGAATTTTATCCTTAATTCCAAGTGAAAAAAGCTCTATTGGTATTCCTGTTATATTTCCATGATACGAGATAGCTTCAATGTAACAGGCTAATTTTTCTGCAAGCCTTTCGTGATGGACGTCCGGTATCATTTTTACAAAGAAGCACAGGTAAATGCCGGCTTCAGAACGATGATACCCGACCAGATGTAGCAAAAGTATATCGAAAACAATGTCAATATAGTTTTTATCAACTTCATTGGCTATATGTCGGATGATTTGCTTGGGGTGACACCAAAGGCCATTTCGGTGCGTTCTCCAGGTAATAATGTCTTCTGTAAAAACCAAAAATGCTAATTTGAATCCTTCGCTGTTCGTTTTGCCGATATAATGTTTTAAAACCGGATTCCAACTTTCAAAATCTTTTCCCTCCATATCTTTAGTCGGATAATACAAATAAAGAGACGTAAGAATTTTCAGGATTAATTCTTCCGATAATATTTCAATCAATTCTTCAACAGATTTATCATTACTAATTACATTGAAGCATGCTTTTTGAATTTCTATTGGACAATCCTCAGACGTGTAGGCTACAATTTTAGTGATCTCAGGCAATCCCGGAATTTGTTTGATAATATAATTTTGTTCTTGGAGTGAAAGACTTGTCCAATTGCAAACAAATAATCTTATAGTTCTTGCTTGAAAAATAGGTATTTCGATTTTAAAAAGTCGCTTAATGAGCACTAACCTTTTTTGCTTGGAAATTTCATTAAAGTTCTGGTAGATAAACTGATGGAGGGTGTCAGATAAGTTTGTATTGTAATTTTTACCCTCAAGATGACCTGGAAGCCAGTCAAGATAGGCATGCATTATTTTAACTTTAGTTCCTATATTCACTTTTGCCTCATATAGCGCCCCACCAAACCGACCAGTGTTAATATGAACGTCTGATGGCAAATGTTTAAAAAGAACAATCATTAGTTCCCCCCACAAATACCACATTTTTCTTTCAACAGAATTCTCTATATCATACATCCAATCAAACGCTGCGTGAGCATGGCCAGAAGCAAACTGCGTAAATAATTGAACTGCGCTTAAAACAACAAACGGCTCGTCGAAGGCTTTCAACATAAAAGCTAATAGGTAGTTCCTTTGGGTATTGTCTTTTATGTATGGCCATGACCGGAATAAACCTTTTATAAGCTGAAATTTCACATAGGGGTCGTTCTCAAAATAAATGCTTGTTAATTCGTCGACAGTCTTATCTGTGATACTCGCTGCAATTAAGAATGCTGCGCGTTCTCTTATGGAAGCTTCATCAAATTTTAAGAAGGGTTTTAACGCTTGGATATCGTATGATATCCGCTTTTTCTTACCCTTTGTTGCCTTTATTAGAGCTTTCATTAAGCCAAAGGCCTGATAGGCATTGGGTAATTCCATTTTGACTTGATATTCCGCCCAAAGAGTTAATGCCTCTTTATTTTCAAAGTATATTGATCTATTCCATGTTGTTTCAATACTTTCCGTATCCGGTATAAATGCTATACCGTCTTGCCAATAATAATTTTCTGTGCCAAAGTCTATACGATTCTCAAATTGCACTTTTAATTGTTCCCTTTGTGCATCATTGAGATATGCATAATTATTAACCAAGAAAATAATACTGTTGTCTCTTACTGATACAAATGTTGATTGACTCGCTAATATTCCCAACTGAACCACTCGTTGGTGTTGTTTCGGATTAACACAATTGCGAATCAAAAGATATAGATTTTTTACCGCTTGCAATGCAACACTAGCATTCAAACATCCTATCAATTTCCCGAATGCGTTTAATGCAGCATCGAACCTTATAGGATTTTTACCATTAAGTAAATTTCTTGCCCCTTCCTGGTAAATCGGATGACTAAACACATATTCAGTGCCAGTAAAATTGATATACCCTATATCTATCACTTTAGAAAGAGTCTGCCGAGCTTCTTTATTAAGTGCTTCGGGTTGTTCATATTCCCTGATTTTATATTTCGGGATCGAATTAGATCCGAATAGGCTACTACCGATAGACCTTGTAAGGTTTTGATTTATGCCCGGCAGGTAGTCCTTTGTAACATCTAAAATGTAATCCAGGTCAGCGTTCATAAGGCCTCTTTGAGTTGACACACCAATGCCAAAAATTTGCATCAAAAAAACAGTGGTCTCATCGGATAAAATCCGGTTAGTAATATCGATTGCCTTAAATGTTGCAAAGTGTTTTATTTCATCTACCGTTTTTGCAACGATGTTCCCGCTATCTTTTGCAAGATGAACAAGTTGACCAGGTTGAAGTATGTCTGAATCGGGAAGATCTTCAATCGCTTTGTTTATTAACTTCTGATTATCCAAAGAAATATTCGGTACGGCTTTGCATAGTTGTCTCCACACCTTGTGTAAAAAGGATCGATTTAATATAGTTTGATCATGCCAGATGTAACCTCGCAAGTATGCTCCTTTTATTTTGTTAACAATAACATCGTTAGAGGTACAGATCAAATATCTATCCGGATAGCCTTTTAATCCGCTTACAAGATTTTCAAATTGTTTGTATGCGGTCGAATCTATTTGGTCAGGATATTGCCCAAAAGGATCTTCTAGATAGCAAACACGTGCCTCGGTTGCATAGTCAAACAGGAACTGTTCTGCCTCTCTGATATTAAGCGCTGGCCGGTAGTTAATTGAAGGCCACTCCTCGATTAAACGATTGACTATGTAATAGGCCATTTGAGTTTTGCCACATAGAGTGATTCCTGTCAATAGCAATAATTTGTCCTTTTTGAGCAGGTTGTACAAATCATTCTCTTCTCCAGTTGGTATATAAGTTGTATTCTGTGCAGGTGGTCTTGATCGATAAGAAAGTAATACTCTATTTATCTCTCCAAGGATATTAACACCATTTGTCCGGTTACTTTTTATCACGCCAGTTAATTCCTCAATTGCAATAAAATGGGATACCACCGTGATTTGGAATAAAGTCAGTAAATCAGAGACACGCTGATAGATAAATTTTTCATCCAGTTGATCTGCAATGAAAATTTTATCCATTAGGTTGATGATCTCCTGAATAGTTAAACCGGATAAATGGTTTATTATGAAAGCGTCCTTCTTTGCTTTGCCATCCTTAACTCGCTTGAGTATACTTTCCTTGAATTCTTTCGCAACCTTTTGAGCAATTTGATTCGCATATGAGGGTTTCTCGAATTTGGAATTGTTCAAGATTATTCGGTATTCCTCTGCAAATGCTTCTGCTCTCGCTGAGGTAATCAAATAGAATCTTTGGAGCTGATTAGATGTGATTTTTGATAAAATATATTCGTCGTCTCGCTTGGCAGTGAACTTTGTAACGCACTCTATAAAGTAGTTCTTATCTAATGGAGACAATTTGTTTTTGCACTCGAATTCAAAGTTTTCTTTTAAACCTGTTTTGGGATTTACAAGCGACAACGCTAAATCTTCACGATCAAGTTTATCGATATAGATTTCATCAATTGCTTTCGTTTTTGAGAATAACAAAATCATATATAAGCTTACCAGGTATTGATAATCGTAACCTGTGGGGCCATTTTTAGTGACAGACATAATAGTATTTATGGAAGTAAGATTACTAAAGAATTGAAACGCCTGATTCACTAACTAAGTAAACTGTCAATTCTAACTTTTCTAAAGAAGGTTTAATTCTTTCAAGTAAGTGCCTATGATTTTCGGGAAACGCCATACCGGCCCTAATTTCCTTTCCGTATTGCTCATTGATTGTTGTCAAAGACTTTAAAAGTGCAACACTCACATGCGACCATATTTGGTTGCCGTTGAATGGTCTTCCGAAGCGTTTAGTATTTTTAGTGCCACTGGTTTCGCCCTTAGCTTCTATATAAATAAAAGTCCCCTCGACATCTTTAGCGATAATGTCAATTCCCTTTTGTCTTAGGGTGAGTTTTTGGATTATTTGATAATCCAGCTGAATGAAATATTCGGAAAGCTTCTCTATAACATCAGTTTCAGTTAGCATACACAGCCATAAGGTTATAACAATACAAGATAGAACAATTTATATTTTTTCTTAACAGTCACCATTATCATTATACACAGTTCATAAGAATACGTGAACTTCATTTCTCATTTTCGTTATTTTCTCCGCATGCTTTTTCTTGCAGCTTGTGTGATTTTAATAATCATTTAGCGAAAGATATTCCTGATTTATTTTCTTCCTGTTTCTGAGGAACTTAGCAAAAACTGAGCAAAAAAAATTTTGTTCTGCAATATTGGTTTGTTACTATTGATAGCAAATATTTGATGCTAAAAATATCAAAAATAGCTTTCAGCATTTTAAAATCAATAGGATGGAACGCCATATCGTGCATTGTGACTTGGATACGTTTTTTGTATCCGTTGAGCGGCTGCAAAACAGCAGCCTCGTTGGAAAGCCAGTATTGATCGGCGGCAGTTCAGATCGTGGCGTAGTTGCCTCCTGTTCTTATGAGGCGCGGCGTTATGGCATTCACAGTGCCATGCCTATGCGCCTTGCCCGCCAGCTATGCCCGGAAGCCATTCTGGTGCGAGGTGACTATGAACAATACAGCAAATATTCCAACATAGTGACCGAAATCATTCAGGAAGCTGCACCATTGGTGGAAAAAGCCTCTATTGACGAACACTACCTAGATATAACCGGATTGGATCGCTACTTCGGTTGCTGGAAATGGACCCAAGAACTCCGGAGCCGCATTATCCGAGAAACCGGCCTGCCTATTTCTTTCAGTCTTTCAATAAATAAAACGGTCTCTAAGATCGCTACCGGCACAGCAAAGCCCTGCGGCAAAAAGCAGGTGCCTACCGGCGACGAAAAGCCCTTCCTGGCACCTTTATCTATTCGCAAAATCCCGATGGTCGGAGAGAAGACCTATATGCTGCTGCGCAATATGGGTGTCTCTAAAATTTACACCATTCAGCAAATGGAAGTGGAAACCATGCAGCAGGCGCTGGGAGAAAATGGGTAACAATCTGGAGGAAGGCGAATGCCCTGGATGAAAGCCCTGTAGTACCCTACTCAGAACAAAAAAGCATGAGCAAAGAGCAGACTTTTGAACAGGATACTATAGATATACAATTACTACGCAAGGTCATGCTCACTATGATCGACGAATTGGCCTTTGAGCTGCGTAAAGACCAGAAACTAACGTCTTGTCTCACGCTTAAAATAAAATACAGCAATCACGACACTCATACAAAACAGGTAAAGATTGCTTATACCAGCTCGGAGCGCATTTTATCCGAACTCTGTTTACAGCTCTTTGAGAAACTATACAGCCGCCGTATGCTTATCCGCCTGATTGGTGTCCGGTTCAGCGGGCTAATCGGGGGTAGTTACCAGATCGACCTCTTTGATGACAAACAAAGAGACCTCTCACTGGCTACAGCAATGGATCACATCCGGCTCCGTTTCGGCCTTGAAAAAATCATGCGTGGTGTTAGCCTTTAAAGTAATGTTATGCTGTTCAATATTCATAGTTATTATAGCCTGCGTTATGGCACGCTCTCTATCGGAGAACTGGTGGAGGGGCTGCAACAGCGCGGCTATCACTGTGCTGTACTGACGGACATCAACAACAGCACCGGTTCTCTTGCATTTATTAAAGCATGTAGTCAGGTTGGTATACGCGGTCTTGCGGGTATGGAATTTCGCAACGGAGATACTTTGCTGTATGTTGGCATTGCCCGTAACCCGGCAGGATTTAAAGAACTGAATGAATTAATGACCAGGTGCAACCGTGAAAAATCTGCATTGCCAAAGACCGCACCTCAATGGCAACATGTAAATGTGATTTATCCATTCGGAACTGAATTGGAAAGGCCATTCAGGGACAATGAATACGTCGGTATCCGACACCAGCATCTAAATAAAATCCGCCTTCAGAAAGGGCTATACGAACGTTATGTCATCTGGCAGCCGGTTACTTTCATTACTAATGACCAATACCGTCTGCATACACAGTTGCGTGCTATCGACCATAACGTGCTTATATCACAATTAAAGCCCGGCGAATGCGCCGATGCAGGAGAAGTATTCCCTTCTCGCAGGCAGTTGCTGGCTAAGTTTAAAGACTTTCCGGAACTGATCGCTAATACCGAATGCCTTTTATCCGGTTGTTCTTTTGACTTTGACTTCAACCGTCAGCGTAACAAACAAACCTTTACTGGCAACCGCTATGATGATAAGCTGCTGTTGGAAAAATATGCGATGGATGGTTTTATGCACCGTTATGGCCGCAGAGACCAGGCCGCAAAACAAAGAGCGTTACGGGAATTGGAAATTATCGACAACCTAAATTTCTCTTCTTACTTCCTAATTACGGATGATATCTGCCGGTATGCCCGCCATCGTAATTTTCACTATGTGGGACGTGGTAGCGGAGCTAATAGCCTGATCGCCTATTGTCTTGGTATTACTGATGTATGCCCGATTGAACTGAACCTGCCCTTTGAGCGGTTCCAGAATCCCAAGCGGAAATCTCCGCCGGACTTTGATGTTGATTTTTCCTGGGCCGAACGTGATGAAGTGTATGATTACATCTTTAAGCGCTACCAGGGCGGTAAAACCGCACTCATGGGGGCGATGAGCACATTCCGGTCACGTAGTATTATCCGGGAGATGGGAAAGGTCTACGGATTGCCGAAGGGCGATATTGACCGTCTGGTTCATGAGCCGGACAGTATCCTCAACAAAAATGAAATTACCCGGATGATACTGAACGTCTATCAGCAGATCGAGGATTTCCCAAACCTGCGAACGATCCATGCTTCCGGTGTACTCATATCTGAAGAGCCGCTGACCTGTTATTCTGCGCTGGATTATCCGCCCAAAGGATTGCCGACTGTGCAATACGACATGCATCTGGCCGAAGACATAGGGTTTGAAAAGTTCGACATCCTTTCCCAACGAGGTATAGGTCATATCAAAGACTGCAAAGAGATCATCAAGGCCAACCGGGGAGTGGTCGTAGATACATCCAGACCAAAGGAGTTTTTTAAAGATCCGGTGATTGCGACGCAGCTCCGCTCTGCAAAAACGATTGGCTGTTTTTATATCGAATCACCTGCCATGCGGCAGTTGATCATTAAACTGGCCTGCGATACTTACAGGACGCTGGTAGCCGCCAGTTCAATTATCCGTCCGGGAGTAGCCTCGTCTGGCATGATGAAGGCTTTTATTGAGCGGCATCACGATCCTACCAAGATTGAACACCTGCATCCCATTATGGAAGAGCAACTGGGTGAGACTTATGGAGTCATGGTGTACCAGGAAGATGTCATGAAGATCGGTCATCATTACGGTGGTCTGGATATGGCGGATGCAGATGTATTGCGGCGCATGATGAGTGGTAAAGGACGTAGCAAAAAGCATTTGGAAGAGATACACGACAAATTTTTTACTAATTGCCGGGAGAAAGGTTATGATGAAGCGATTACCAAAGAGATCTGGCGGCAGATGGAGAGCTTTGCCGGATATAGTTTTAATAAAGCACACTCCGCTTCTTTTGCAGTTGAAAGCTACCAGAGCCTGTTCCTGAAGACCTATTACCCGCTGGAGTTTATGGTGGCCGTACTCAATAATTATGGCGGCTTTTACCAACGCAAGGTATATGTGAATGAAGCGCGCATTTCCGGGGCAAACATCAACCTGCCCTGCATTAATACCAGCGCATTCAATACTTCTATAACCGGAACAGATATTTACCTGGGCTTCGACTGCCTATTGCACATGGAACGGGAACTGGCGCTGCGCATCCCAGAAGAACGTCAGGCGCGTGGCCCATATACCAGCATTGAGCATTTCAGTTTGCGTACCGGAGCCGGACTGGAGCAGATTATCCTGCTAATCCGCTGTGGCGCATTCCGTAGTCTTGGCATCGGCAAGAAAGAACTGTTATGGGAGGCACAGATGTTGCTCAATACACCTAAAACAAAAGCGCGTAACCCCAACCTGCTATTCGGTTCCCCGGCGCAAAATCCAAAATTACCCAGCCTGGAGCATAGCCTGCTGGAAGATATTTACGACGAGATCGAACTGATCGGCTTTCCTGTGAGTGCTACCATGTTTGACCTGGCCAGATCATCTTTTCGGGGAGATGCATCTGCTCAGGCACTGATAGGCTATGTAGGAAAAACGGTACGTATGGTCGGTGATTTTGTATGTGATAAATACGTGCAGACCAGGAACGGTCAAGTGATGAAATTTGGCACCTTCCTGGACGTAAGCGGTGAATTTTTTGACACGGTACATTTTCCGCAATCACTCGCCCGTTATCCACTCAATGGCAACGGACTTTACCTGGTGGAAGGAAAGGTCGTCAGTGAATTTGGCTGCCCGGCAATTGAAGTCAGCAAAATCGGGCGAATGCCTTTAAAGCCCGATCCTCGCAGCGAATAACTATTGCCTTACATGCCAGATACTCCCGATTAACAGCACGTTCATTATGATGTAAAAAGAGTTGCTATCCTTATGCAACCCACTCTATTTTCATAATGGTATTTTCTCTGAAGCTAACAGCCTTTCAAGTATTTGTTGAGAATCATCAGTCAGCTTGCGGATTAAAGAAAGCTGTTCCTGTAACAGAGCAAGATCTACCGTCTTCTGATGTTGTTGCTTAGACAACACAAAATACTTATTGTCTAATGCACTCTTTTCCTCCAAAAGGCCAATGAGCTGTTGTTTAAGGTTGTCATTTTCTTTATGACTGCCACCGCCTTGCTTTGTAGTTATACGCTCCTGGAAAAAATCCGCAGGTAAAACGTTATCGCGGTACAATCCCAGCTTGTTTCGATCATATCGCTTAAACTGATCCAGGTTTACTTGAAAAGCATTTTCTATTGCGATTAATAGCTTGTCACTTACCGGCTTTCCCTGCTCATCCTTTTCCATCCTGGAAATTACCGGAGCCTGGTAATTAACCTTATCAGCAAAATCCTTCTGCTTATGGAAACCGTAGTGCATCCTGAATTTTTTAAGATCAAATTTCATAAAGATTCCGATAGCATTTAATTGTTATTGGACAATTATTGTCCTTTTTTGGTAAATTTATATTGTCCTTTTATGTAACTTTATTCGCTAAACTTGCTCCAAATTTATAAAATTTTAGAAGAAAAGACAAATAAATTACCCTTTTTAACCAAACTATTATGGAGGCAATTAACCGTGAATTCCGATTCAACCTACGAGCCTGGCTGATGAACCTGTCTGTAAAGAAAAGGCAGGATGCAATACAGGCAATCATCTTAAAATCAGGTCAGAGCATTCATACTCTTCGCCGGATTATGTACATGCGACCAGATGATAATACTTACGTCCGCCAAGAGACAAAACAGGCGATATGTTCTGTACTGAACAAATCGTTGCAGGAACTGGAAAACGAACCTAAACCATAAAACTCACCTCCCCCATGAAAAACCTCACCGACCTCGCCATTTATCAGTCCTATTCAGCCCTATTGGCGAAATACCAACGTGCTTACGATGCAATGGAGCAAAACTATAACCTATGTGGATGCAGAAGATGCAAGCAGGAACTTTTCAAGTTCGGTCTGGACCTGCTGGCACTTAAAACCTTTGTAGATCATATCGAAAATAACATTGCTCCGGAACTTACCAATATTTTGAATCTGCTGCAGGTTGAATTTCTGGTATCGGACAACGGTACTACGGAGTTGAAGAACCGGAAATAACCCACTTCTACCCCAAAAAGGGGGCAGTTGATAATCCGGTTAGGAAAATGCTGTACTTTCATGGCACCACCATGAACCACCGGGTTCTTCCCTCCCGAAAGTCCTTTATCCCTTTTTTGACTAAACTATCACTTATTGAACTTGTCAAAAAAGATTCTTTGACCTTCCTTCGTCCTGAGAATAGATCGTAGGAAATTTTATTACTTGCCCGGCAGTAACCAAATTGCGCAGTTATAGCTGTGCATCAAATTTGCCTTTTATGCATAACCAATCTATCACGCTTGCAATCGCAGATGACCACCGCCAGATAAGAGATGCTCTGGAATCTTATCTCACACAAATGGGATTTAAGATTATACTCCTTGCTGATAATGGCAGCACTTTGCTTGATCTACTGAATAAAGCAGAAAAACTACCGCAGGTATGTATAGTTGATCACCAAATGCCCTTGCTTACAGGAGATAAAGCGGCTGCCATTATCCGGGAAAAGTACCCATCGGTAAGAATCATGGGTATGTCTTCAGAAAAGAGCGTGGAAAAACTGATCTTAATGCTTAAAGGGGGCTGCCAGAGTTTCCTGCCTAAATGCAGTCAACCTGATGAATGGAAAGAGGGTTTATACGAAATTGTACACAAAGGCTATTACATATCCGACTGGATGAAGCAAGCCATGTTGAAATACTTTTATGAACAAGGGAATGTTTGCTACAATAGTTCCGCAATGGCATTGTAAAATTTCTATTTCAAACAAACGCAAATCGTTCTAAATAAAATATATAAGGCAATTTGCGTACCTTTCGTCCTAAGTAAGCCAGCAAACTTGCATACCTGTTTACCAGCGCCGTAAACATTATTTACAGCTTGCAGATTGGTTGCATGCATTGTGCCTTACTTTGTAGTTACTGACCGCTACTGAACTTAACTCTTCCCGGACTTACTCTGACCAACATCGTTACAGAGATATGAAGCTACCGCCTTATATGCTTGGACTCATTAATCGAAGACTCCTTCTATGAAGCTAAATCCGCGTTATGAACAGGCATTGTTCCTTCCTGTTGCTAACATACTGCTCTATTGTTAATCAAGCTACAGCAGGCTCTGAAGCTGCTGTATCACAGCTGCCAACCAAGGTAACAGGCAGAAACGTTAACTATGGCACCAAGACTTGCTCAAATGCGTCATCTGTCTCCGGCTTGTCCACGGAGCAACCAGTGAGCCGCTATAAGGCATCTAATGTCCTTTGCATTCATACGTTTCAATTTAGCGACTTCCAAATCCATAACTATTCTGACTTTTCGCAAAACCCACAATGCACAACGTGCTGCGGTGAACCACACATCCATTTTACACCCAAACATTAACTATGAAGCATTTCTCATTGTACGCTTTTCTTTTCATTGCCTGCCTTACCGGTATTTACCTTTCAAAAACACTTGGCAGATCTCACGTTGGCGACCCTGGTTGCATTCAAAACTCGAATTTGGACGAGCCTATGCTGGAACCGAAAGCTCAGGACACAGCAGCTTTTTACACCAACCAGTATTTCAAAAAATACCCTTGCCTGCGCGGGGGTGACAAGTTCAGCTATTACTATTTGCCAATAGTACGCGGCCTGGTTGATACTGCATTGCTGAACCCGGAGCATTACAGCAGGTTCCAGTACCTGGACGATCAGACTAAGCTGAATCTCGCGTTTTCCCCATTGATTATTATTGGAGAAGTATCAAACGTCCTAAACGAAGACACCTCTGCAAAAGCAGGTCAGTATTTCCTGGCCACTAATGTGCTCATTAAAATCAAGGAGGTAATACACAGCAGATACGCCGTAAAGCCTGGTGATTTTGTATCAGCCAAAACGCAATTGTACGGCTTGCACAGAAGCAAAATCACACATAAGGTCACATACGATTTTATCGGAGATGTAAAACCCTACGACGCTGGTAAAACCTATCTGTTCGTCCTGAACAAATGGGATTACATGGAAATGCTGTACCTGAAGAAAATCGGTATCAGTCTAAAAGACGCAGACGATAGCTACTGCCCTACCTCATTTATTTTATCTATGGGAGTACATGATATTAGCAGTGCTTACGAAAGCCATAAGCTCTCCCTAAAAGACATCAAAGGATTCTTATCCCATCATTAATCACCATAAACTACAAATTATGAAAAAACTCTTTTTGCCATTACTAGCGTGTTGCTTAATACTCGCTTCTGGCACCTTTATCCCAGATAACGATATGAACTACTTTTTCGGGCGCTGGGGCTACATTTCTGTAGAACCTCCTGCCGGAGGAACATCTATGTACCAGATACCGTCAACCGATATTTCCACTACTATAACAGTTGATTACACACTGGCAGCCGCAGGTTACTATTTTACTCCTGTCACGCAACAGATGGCTCAAGTTTGGTCTGACGCGACATTAAACCAAACCAATATTCCTCACATAATTATTAATGTCAGTTCACAAAACCCCGGTAGTAAAACGGCTTCGGACGCAATGAATTCCATTTGGCTCGACCAGGATGGAACCTACATGACCCGAAATGATTTTACGCACCTTGCAATTACTTTCTATCGTCTTACTTACAATGCTAAACCTAATATTTGCAATTCTCAATCCAGGGTGTTCCAGGAAACGGATATAATCTTACATGCTTTCGTTACCGGGCAGTATGGATGGGTCGCAATACCGCCCTCAACTTCTAATCCCCACCAAGGGTCTGGCCAAGGTTACAATTCAAGTATCTGCTATGATTACCCCTCTGCGATTCTTCATGAATTAGGGCACTTCCTTGGTTTAGGCCATATCAAAAATAATGCGAGCACTTATTCGGTAATGGTTGAAACATTACCGACAAATACAATAATCCGCGATCTTTCTCCTGAAGATGAGGCCGCTATTCGCTTTTTATACAATCGTGGTCTTTCATCTGCCGGAGGTACTGATCCCGGAGATAATATTGGCTTTGTATCCTGCGGGAAATGGTATACCGGAAACCAGCATTATGTAAAATGTCGTACAGTTCCTGGTTTAGGAGACGGGCTAGGGAGCGGTGATGGATGCAGCAGTAATCAGGATAATGGCGGAGACCCGACCCATGACCATGCTTATTGTTACAATGACGAAAACGGCACAACACATGCAGGCTTCTATTGTGTATTCCAAAATACTGGCAATAAAACGCCAACAAATAATTTTGGCATCAGTCAACCAGCCGTAAATAACTTTAATAACTATGCCTCCGCAACACATCCTTACGACTTCCCAAGAAGTCGTAGAGCGCTCATAATGGTATTAGAAAATGAAGAGCTGCTGACTGACGCATTTACCAAATATGAAAGGTATACAACCGGCGGCAGGCAGATGAGCGACGAGTATAAAGATTATGCAAACGCCTTTTTCGCTCTAGACAAAATCATAGACGCATTTTCGCCTGTCTTTGATGCTACGTTCCGTTGCGCAGATAATGAAGGGAATCCTGCACTCTATCTTACCGATGACCAGATCGCACTGTTGCGAAATTTCAATAATGAACTTCTGAAGTTAAATATTTCAGACAGGTTCAAAGATGAAATAGCGTTTACAAATGCCCTTCTGCCAAGCTTCAGAGGACGAAATATAAAACAGGCTTACGAGAGCCTCATATTAGCGCACGACTCAAATCTGAACTAGCAATGTACCTACGCCTTTATAGCCTTGCCGTTCTGCTTTGCATACTGCTGATTGGCATCCTTACGTTCAAACGCGTAAAGATAGCAGACTTGTTGGCCTACGGAGGCTTAGTATTTGTCATTGGGCTTTTAGGTTCACGTGTGTTATCTATTCTTGAATCAACTCCCGCCAGCGAGCTTAGCTGGGACAAGATATTTAACAACAGATCGGGACTTACTTTCTATGGCGGTTATATTCCACTGGTAATTCTGAGCATATTCTTTATACAGAAATTTGCGAGGGATCAGAGAGAATACCTGCGAATTGCAGCCTTATTTGAAATAATCTTTCACCTCGGCTACAGTATCGGACGGCTTGGCTGCCATTTGAGCGCAGATGGTTGCTACGGCAGAGTTACATTCTCAGGACTGGGAATAAGGTACACATGGGGGTATAAGCAAACACTTTTCCCTGTCTTTCCCACACCCGTTTATGAAATGACGTTAAATCTTTTCCTATGCATTGTCTACCTCTTTGCGTTCAGGAATGGGAAGTACAGGGAAATTGTACTCTCATCACTATTCCTATTCCCGTTAAGCAGGTTCCTGATTGAGTTTATCCGAACCAACCGAATGCTTTATTGGGGATTAACACTGAACCAGTTTATATCGCTGGGTCTGGTTATGCTTATGCCAGCAATTTTTTTAATCAGTTTAAAAACAATCAAAAATGAAACAGGTCAAATCAATAATAATTTTAGTATGCCTACTGGCCTTCGTTAGCATAGCGCGCAGCCAGGATACAACCATAACAAGATGTACAGGATCAGCGGTCGCGCTTACCGCACCTTCATACTACTTGCACTATTTATGGATTTATCCTAATAGTAGTACCGCTACCACGCAAACCATAACGGTAAGCTATAATACACCAGGAACCTACAACTTCATGTCTGTGGCGTATGATAACTGTGATCAGTTCACAGACACCACAACCTATCAACTGATCGTTAATGAATGTGGTTCAAACGGTAGAAAGATCAACACAGCAGGAACTGCCAAGCTCTACCCCAACCCGTTCTCAGACGTTATCTATTACGATATGGGCGCAGACAACCTGGTAGTAAATTATAGTGTAAGTGATGTCACAGGTCGAATTGTATGCGCTGGGAAAAACCTGAACAACCAGACCGGTATGATCAATGCCTCCGGGCTTCTACATGGCTTTTACATCGTCAGGCTTTTTGACAAAAATGGCGCAAGTGAATCGTTCAAGCTCCTAAAAGAATAGTGACTTGTTTTTGAGGTGCAGGTGAATGCTCAACCTGCACCTTTTAAATCACAACACCTGATAGACAACTTTTATTAACAATAACTTTTGCAGCTGAGCAGGGAAACCGGCTTATCAGCAACAACAAAAAAGACTTTATGAAAAAGATAGTTACACTGGCAATTGCACTATCTGGTTTGCTTCATTATGGCAGCAATGCACAAACAGTAATTTCGTCATGCACCGGACCGGATTCAGTTATCAATAAATGCAAGTACAACGCAAGCGAATTGGCAGTAAGAACCTCTTACAGCAATAATACCGCCTATAAAGACAGTATTGCTATAGATCCGATGAAAAGAGACACGTTCCTTAGAGCAATTGTGGCGATTTACAATGCTACAAGCCTGCCGGTAAGAGATACGATCATCAATTACCGGCATATAGGCGCATATCCTACAACAGGCATATCAGACTTGGACATCGTGTGTGATACTTCTCAGCAATGGGCAAAAAATCTGGTCAATAGTATTATCCCATGCGGTTACCATCGAATAGACAGCCTGCTTAACACTTATCATTTAAGTGTTTTCAGCGCATCCGGCAATATGGTATCACTTCAGACCGATAGCGACTATTTTAACATGCCCAAAATGGTAGCCTTGTTTCAGACAATACCAGGTATACAGTACGCAGCCATTCCGGCAGTTCAGAATTGGGGAGATGATGTTACAGCTACAATTACACCAACTTTTGTGAATGTAGTTTACAGGTATAATTTCCTGCGCTATTGGAAATTTCACGTATACTATGACTGTAAAGTAGAATACGTATCTACCTGGAAAGAGCCGGATACCGATCCAAGCGGTATCAATGAATTATCCAGTCAATCGGTACAACTTTACCCAAATCCTACTAAGTTGTCCTTATCTATTAAAATGGATCAGAACATCCGCCTTTCAGGATTTTCGATCTATTCACCTGACGGTAAATTAGTGTCATCCGGAAGCCTGCAAAACACAAATACGATCAATGTGCAAAATCTCTCTCCGGGTCTCTATTTTTTGAATCTGTCCTCAGACAAAGGCATCGGGGTTCTGAAATTCATAAAGGAATAAATTTTGACGCTACACTGTTCTTGTATAGCCGCTGTGACGTTCACAGCGAGTGGAACTTCTTACACTCATCATTTTAAAAACCACATTTAAACGCACAAACTTTATGAAAAAGCAATATCTCTATTTATTGCTATTTACCTGCCTATTGCAAACAAAAAAATCAGCCGCACAGGATTCTACTACAACACAAACCTACCAGGGAAGCACCTATGTCTTTAGCGGTGGGCACTGGTATTTCTTCCAGCAGGCAACACAAAAGCTTTTTCCCATTGCAGACAATTCCCTGATCGTACAATATGCCCCCGGTACATCTGACGGAACTATCACCGAATTTGAAAACAATAGCGGAATCTACCGCAAAGGAAGACCTGTCCTTGGCTTTTACAATTATACACTGAACGGAAACGTCTATGATATGTTCAATTTTATTAAGAACATTAAGAAAAACACCGTCGTCAGAAGCGTAGACATTGACCGTATATTTACAATTCATGATGATCCTAGTGCTACTCAAAACAACCCAGGCTCCAACCCTACAGCCGATCAATACCATATTGCGCAGGTAAGTGCAGACTTTAATTCACAACAGTACACCGGAGGTGACACATCTATAATTGTTGCGGTATTGGATTGGGGGCTTCATTGGGAGCACCAGGATCTCGGATTCTCAACAGACAACATCACCAATATCTACCGCAATTACGGAGACCCCTGGTCTAACGAGAACGATCCAACAACAGGCCATCATACAGACCCGGATGTAAACCTTTTTGCCGACGATTATAAAGGATGGAACTTTTACGCTAATACCAATGACGTGCACACGCCGTTATCCGCTCATGGCACTGAGGTGGCCGGAGTGATCGCAGAAAAAACCGGCAACATAAACTCCTACAGTCAGGGCATTGGCTACAACGGTATGGCTGGTGGTTACAGCAATAATCCCGGAGTTAAGCTGATGGGGCTAAATGTTGGCTATACACATTATACATCTTCCGGTCAGGAGATAAATGAAGCACACATGAGCGACATCTATCCCGCGATATATTATGCAACGATGATGAAAGCTAAAGTCATTAATATGAGCTTAGGATTTCCTGTTGACATGACCGGAACGGCTACCACTACCAGCCTGGTTGATACAGTAGGATTCGGAGCAATGAATGTTGCCATCAAATACGCTTATGATCATGGTGTCACCCTGGTTGCCTCGACCGGCAACTCCGCAACAAATGTCAGTTCTCCCCCCGTGGAATACCCGGCAAATAACCCTTTTGTTATAGCCGTAGGTGGTGTGCAAAGAGGTACAAATAATGGAACATACCGGAGCCATTTTGCCAATTTCGGCAACGAACTGAGCATAGTAGCCCCGGACGAAGACATTGTTACCACAACCTGGACATCCGCCGGATCAGACTATGATGCATTTACTGGCACTTCCTTTGCAGCTCCCATCGTAAGCGGCGCTGCAGCATTGCTACTCTCTGTTAATCCCTGCCTGTCTCCCAAGCAAATAAAAGATATATTGCAAAGTACCGCCGACAAAGATCATTTGGGAGGTGCGCTACAACACTACGGTTTTAACAGTGACCCCAACCGTCCCGGATGGGATCAGGAAGTCGGTTACGGAAGGCTAAAAGTTGATGATGCACTTTACTTAGCGAATGGAATGATCACCAATCAGCTCTATGATCTATATATTCGCGATTTTGTCGGTGACTTCGGGTTCCCTCTTGCAACTTATCCGCCTAATGTAACTGATGACGAAAGCCCGGACGTGTGGGTACGCAATCAGCCAGACGGCTTTACCAACCGGGAAAATGAAAGCCCCGAATATAGTCGCACGCAACCGGTTTATGTTTATGTCACCGTGCGCAATAAAGGTTGTAACAGCAACGCGGGATACGGGCATGAAAAACTGAGCGTATACTGGAGCGCTAAATCAAGCTGGCAATCATGGCCGCAAAACTGGAATGGCTCCAATTCATTGGGAAACAAAATCGGCACCATAGACATACCGCCCATACAGCCCGGCCAGGATTCAACATTTGAATTTGCGTGGATGTTAGACAGCTCTCAGATTAATCAGTCTGCATGTGTATTAGCACGCATTGAAAACTCAAATTGGGACCCGATAACTGTGTATCCGGGGCGGCTTGACCAGGACGTTGACCTGAATAATAACATCGCGCTACATAACGAACTTGTTGTAAACAATATCAATAACAAACCGCATATCTACACCCAGGGAGGTCGTGTACTTCCCTATGGAGGAACTGTACTCATTGGAAACCCTACAGGAAATACACAGCGTTATAATTTCCACCTGTTCGTTCCTCACGATCTGCTTGGTACCGACATAACAAAGATGGGAGAAGTGAGCCTGTACTTTGCAAACGACAATGATTTCGCTTTCATGAAAAGTGCAGGAATGTTAAACGTTGAAGGCGTAAAATATGCCGGAGACAATACGGTTATTATGAGTAGTCCGGACATAACAATTCCGAATATAGAATTTGCAGCAGGTTACCGCATCCCAGTATACTTTGGATTTAGTTTTATGACTGACAGCACTGACACGACAAAAACAAAATACAGGTATTGCATTACTCAATCATTTGCAGATACACCCGCACATGTGCTCGGTGCAGAAAACTTTACGATCAATAACTATGCTAACAGCACATTTAAAGCGGATGCAGGCCCAGATCAAACTACCGACAAATATACACCGGTTACTATAGACGCTGCTACAATTCAGGAAGCTGTTGTGTATAATTGGTATGATGAAAACGGGGACTTGATTTATAAAGGACAAGACCTCACTATTAATCCGGATGTTACTTCAAAATATAAACTCGAAGTGGTAAGCACCATTGACGGCTTTAAATCCTATGATGAAGTGCAGGTGAACGTTAAAACAGGAACCATTACAAGCCTGTATCCGAATCCGGCAACAAGCAGCACGACAATTAGCTACACACTGGATAATGTGACAAGCGCTTACATTTTACTGGTGCAAACAGGAAATGTTACTATCAACAATTACCTGATCGACGTAACACAAAATTCCCAGACAATAAATTTGGCTAATTTGCAGCCAGGTATATACACTGCCATACTTGTGTGTGACGGCAAAGTTATGGATGCAAAAAACCTGCAAAAACAATAAGGATTTTTCTCTGAGCAGCTACCTCGGTAGCAAAAAGGGTTGCCAATGGCAACCCTTTTATTATACATTATTCTTAAACCCTTTCTTATAGTGAGAGTTTTTCAGCAAATTTTTCAAAAAGGTTGTTCAATTGACCTTTCGCTTCCTTCAACTCTTCTTTGAGTAGAGTTATCTGAACGTCTTTATCTGCAATGATCTGACTGTACAGCTCTTTTATCGCTGTAAGATCGCTCTCATGATAGTTCTCTGCATTAATGGTATTCTTAGTGTAGCTCTTGCTTCCTTCACCGGAATTATAATTCACAATCTGCCCTTCATCCCAAAGGAAAACACTCGCATCCACGTGATACAATTCAGCCAGCTTTTGAATGTGCTCAACTTTCAACCTGATCTGACCATTCTCTATTTTGGAGTAAGTGTTCTGCTCTACACCCAGAAAAGAACCAACATACTCCTGTGTATAGCCTTTAACCTCGCGTAAAACGCGCAGCATTTTATATTCTCGTTTATCTAAGTCCATATATAATACTCTTTTCAGACTAAAATTAATTACATTTCTTCTGCTTCAAACATTTCAATTGCCTTGTTCAGCATAAACCGAATTTTCTCAAATACACTTCCCACTCCCGGCTTCCCAGTTTCCTTTCCCTTCTGATCATAATATTTATGTGCTGTTAACCGGACAACAAGTTTCTTTTCTTCTTTTATAAACTCAAACGGCTCAATAAGATCTCTACCGATTAATGGATATGGTAACTCTCTTACCTCCAAGTGAAGAAAATCCAATTGCGGGAATCTATTGGCATAACCTCTCAACAAGTTTAATAAATCAGCTGTGTATTCTGCATCTAATAGAAATCCGGTCGTCTTATATGTTATCTTCATATTTCAATTTCAATAACCAAGATTTTTACTTGCTCCTTTTCGTTGATTTTGCCCCATTCAATTGAAAAACTTCAACGGGTGCCTTTTCAGGAAGTGTAACCAATGAACGCAAAAAGGCTATTTCTGATTTTGCTTGTTCCAAAGCTTGAATATACCCTTCAGCCACGTCATTCACAACTTGCTTTAAAGTACTTGAAGAGCCGCTTTCAGCGCTTTGCGAAAGATTGAATACCTGCATTACTTCCAAACCTAAAATTTGCTGGAGTTTAACCTGATAGTGATTGCAGAGTTTAACTAATAGTTCAACGCTCAATCCTGAATAACGACCATTTTCGATACGACTTAAAACAGGGTGAGACACGCCGACAGCTTCAGCCGCCACATCAAGCTTTTCTTTTCTTGCATTTCTTATAGTATGGAAATTTTCGCCGATCGTTTTAAACAAATCCTCAAGATCTATTGGCTTTGGCATAGCAAATTTATTTGTACTCAAAGTTACAGTTTGTAACTACCAAAAACAAAACATATACTTCAATTTTTTGAATTATCACCTTCCTGCATTCACTTTGCAAGAGAAATATTATTTTTGCGGCTTCAAAATATTTGAAGTATTCGCTTTGAAACCTCAGATCGAAAAGGGCAAATTTTTAACTGACGAGGTGATAAGGTGAATAGCTCACGTCCTGAAAAGGCGTGGGCTGCTCTCTTATTGTTCGTCAATGGCCTGCCCGGCCTCGATCTGGATATAAGCTGAGCGCCTACGCTCTTTCAGGACTTTCCTTTAAAAGTACCCGACAGCATATTTGGATTTCTAAGCAATAACCGATGTATTTAGCAGATGGCCGCATTCAACCAATGCGTTTTAATTTCTAAATACATAAAAATGCGTACCAAGCCTCTACTCCTTTCCCTAATGTTAAGCGGCGCTTTATCTGCAAATGCTCAACATTCAAAAGCAACCATTGCCGGCCAAACGCCCTTTTCTTTTATCGAAAACAAAGGGCAGATCACTGATCAGTACTATCACTACCGATCCGACATTGACTTTCGCATTCAATCAGGCGGTGTGAACCTGTTTATTGGTAACGGTAGTCTGCATTACCAGTGGACACGCGCTACGCAAGATCAGGCGGACATCTACCGTATGGATGTGACCCTGATCGGAGCGGATACAAACGCCCGTGTGCTTACAGAACAACAGCAACCTTACACGGAACTGCATTACCGCTCCGGTAATACCGCCTCTGCTCACGCTTACCAAAAGATCACCTATAAGAATGCATACCCCAACATTGACTGGGTGCTGTATGTACGGGACAGCAAAGTGGAATACGACTTTGTTGTGCATCCCGGTGGTAAGGTCAGCGATATTGCGCTCCAGTATGGTGGCACTATCCGATTATCATCAGATAACCAGGGTAACCTGATCGCAGTTACACCGGCAGGAACAATAACTGAAGCAGCTCCGGTTTCCTATTTGCTTGCCGGTAAGAAGCCAATCGCCTCAGCTTATGAAACTGAAAACAACACAGTGCGCTTCAAAGTAAGCGACTATTCCGGTACGCTGGTTATTGATCCCGCGCTCAGCTGGTGTACCTACCTCGGTGGCAGCATGGACGACCGTAGTAATACCGGCTGCGTGAGTGTTGACACTGCGGGTTATGTCTACCTTGCAGGCTATACCAACAGCACGGCTGCTATTGCCACTACCGGAGCCTACCAGACCACACTGGGCGGCAATAACGATGCCTATGTGGCCAAGTTCAGCAAAACAGGTGCTATGAAGTGGTGTACCTACTATGGAGGAACCGGGCAGGATTATGCTACCGGTATTACCTGCGACGGTGCTGGCAATGTCTATTTCTGCGGTTACTCCAACAGTACTACCGCCATCTCTACTACCGGCAGCTATCAGGCAACCATCGGTGGTGGTACAGACGGATTTCTCGTCAAACTGGACAGCACCGGAACCCGCAAATGGGCAACCTACATCGGTGGTACTGCAACTGATCAGGCGATGTGTCTCTCCGTTGACAGTACCGGCAACCTGTATGTAGGTGGTTACACGCAAAGCTCGTCTGCCATAGCTACCACCGGCAGCTATCAGGCTACTTACGGAGGCGTACAGGATGCGTTCCTGTTTAAATTCTCCGGTTCAGGTTCCCGTATATGGTCAACCTACTTTGGTGGTACTTCTACTGATGCAGGCTTGTCGGTTCGCGCTGATAAAGCATGGAACGTCTACCTGACAGGATATACCAAGAGTAGTACAGCCATTGCGTCCACAGGAGCCTACCAGACAACTATCGGCGGAGGAGAAGACATCTTTGTAGCCAAGTTTGACAGCTCCGGTGCAAGGCAGTGGAGTACCTATATGGGCGGATCAGCTAACGACAGGGGGCTGAGTATAACTTCAGACCCATCTGACCATATCTATCTTACCGGTTACGCTCTGAGCACTTCCGGCATTGCTACTGCGGGAAGCTACCAGACTGCCTCCGGCGGACTGGATGAAGCCTTTCTGGCAAAGTTCATGCCTTCCGGCTCCCTGTCATGGGCAACCTACTACGGCAGCGGCGGGTATGATGACGGTTACAGCATCCAATGCGATAACCTGAACCATGTCTATATGCTTGGGGTTTCTTCCAGCTCTTCGGGTATTGCCAGCACAGGAGCAATGAAAGATACGCTATCCGGTTCGCGCGATGGTATGCTGGTTAAATTCGACACTTCAGGAGCAAGGATTTGGGCAAGCTACTTCGGCGGTAATGATAACGATCTGGCCACTTCCCTTTACTGTACTCCATTATCTGAGTTGTATATCGGCGGTTCTACAGCGAGTACAAGCGATCTGGCTACTGCGGGTAGTTATCAGTCCGGCTTTGGCGGCAATAACTACGATGCCTTTCTTGTACGTATCAATGATTGTGTGCTGACTGCTCCCGCTACGGTAACGGGTAATGATACGGTTTGCCGTGGCCTTACTTACACTTACAGCGTGGCAGCTTTACCGGGTGCTGTCTCCTACACATGGACGCTCCCTTCAGGCTGGAGTGGCAGCAGTACAACGAACAGCATTAGTGTCACTGCCGGAGCGGTTGGCGATACGATCAGGGTAATAGCTAATTACCTCTGTGGCAGCAGTACTATAACCCTTAAACCGGTATATGTACAACCGCTCCCGCTGATCACCCCTTCAGTAACGGTTCAGATATGTGACGGTGACAGTACTACTTTTACCGCTTCTTCCGGTGCTGCCTACCAATGGCTGAGTTCCGGTTCCGGTATCAGCGGTGCAAATGCAGCCAGCTATAAGGCGCGTCATTCCGGCATATACAGCGTTGTAGTTACTTCGGCTTTTGGCTGTGCTGATACTTCCCTGACTGATTCGCTGATCGTGCATCCTTTACCGGTTCCGGTAATTATTGCTTCCGGCAGCCTGTTAAGCACCGGCCTGTTCAGTTCTTACCAATGGAACCATAACGGAAGCCCGATAACCGGTGCCACCAACCAAACTTATACGCTTGTGCTCACTACGGGTACCTACAGTGTGACCGTTACGGACAGCAATGGATGCAGCGCTACTTCTACTGCTTACCTGCCTCCTACCGCAATTGCTGAATTAAACTCCGGTCATGCTGTCAGCGTATATCCTAACCCGGCACAGGATTACTTCAGCGTAACCGGAGCAGTTGCAGGCGTTTCCGTTCTGGCCACAGACGGGAGGTTGTTGCTTCACAGCAGTGACACTAATAAGGTGGATATTTCAGGGCTTCCTGCCGGGTTGTACCTGCTTCAGTTCTACGATACCAATGGTCTGTTTACCGGCACACAGAAACTAATAAAGTCAACATCAAATAATGGGAAATAGGGGCTGATTTCCTAAGCCGGTAAGGAGTGATCCTTCCGGCTTTTTCTTTTTAACAAGCAAACATCTGATGATATGAAAAAGCGCGTAAACCTATTGCTTGTATTGTTGCTGGGCATCATACGGGCGTTCGCACAAAACGAACAGAACATTTGGGCGTTCGGTGATAAGGCCGGGCTGGATTTCAGTTCGGGCATTCCTGTACCTGTTACCAACAACCTGTCTCAGGGTTATGAAGGAACGGCTTCCATTTGTGACGGAAGCGGACAGTTACTGTTTTATACCAACGGCTGCTGGGTTTGGAACCGTGCCCATGAGATCATGCCGGAGTTGACGGGCGGTGTGTCGGGTGTGGTGAACCCTGTATATCCTACTGCTTACCCGCCTATGATGCCTTATAGCGGATCATGGGCGACACAGTCTGCGGCTATTACCGCTGTTCCTGCCCACAAAGGGTTGTATTACATATTCAGCCTGTCTTCTTCCGGTCAGTTATACTACAGCCAGATAGACATGAGCCTGAACAGCGGCAAGGGAGGCATTGTAAGCGGTAAGAAGGGCATCCCGCTGTCCGGCGGCCTGATGGAAAAGCTCACGGTTGTAAAGGGCTGTAATAACATTTGGGTGCTTGTACGCTCAAAGACGGCCAATCAGTACCGTGCCTTTGAGATTAACGACACGGGTATCGTTACGAACCCTGTGGTTTCTCCGGTTGGCCATTTGCCGCTTTCCTGGTACCGTTGCGGGGTAATTAAGTTTTCGCCAGACGGCTCAGTGGTGGCTGCGGCCTGCAATGATCCTTATACCCTATCCGGTGGTCTGGAACTATATGATTTCGATACCCGTACCGGAATGCTTACCAATGCCCGTGTACTGGACAGCAGCAGGACGCTGGGATACTATTATGGCGCGTGTTTTTCTGCGGATGGCAGCAAGCTGTATGCGTCTACTTCTTCCTTTGGTATTGGCACGGTCATGCATTACGGTAAAGTACGGCAGTTTGACCTGAGCCTCGGCAGCCTTGCTGC
Source organism: Rurimicrobium arvi (assembly GCF_039540495.1). Classification (NCBI taxonomy): domain Bacteria; kingdom Pseudomonadati; phylum Bacteroidota; class Chitinophagia; order Chitinophagales; family Chitinophagaceae; genus Rurimicrobium; species Rurimicrobium arvi. The sequence continues at coordinate 1,160,906 of NZ_BAABEZ010000022.1, forward strand.
GGTTATTGCCTCCAATACTATTGTGTTCACGGATATGGTGAACCAGTTGGATAACATGGGAGACCTTAAACGCGGTAAGGACGGAAAGATATACTTTGGTTCGGGTAAGCCAGCTGCACCTTATGTACCGTATATGCACCGCATTGATGCGCCTAACGCAGCAGGAACAGGATGCGCTGTAGTTCCTTATGCACTGGCTATGCCGGGCGGATTATGGAGTGAGCGCGGGTTGCCCAATGATATTGCTCTGGCTCCGGCTCCTGATACCACTGGCACTACCCGCATTGTTCCTGTATGCTTCAGGGACAGTGTGCGTATCAGCGCAGACAGCGGCAGGCATTACCTGTGGAGTGACGGCAGCAGGAGCCGTAGTATCACTGTGAGCCATGATGGCAGCTACCTTGTCCGCTACATCAACCTGAACTGCGCATACGCTATAGATACCTACCGGGTCGTTTTCTATCATGTACCTAAAACAGGCACCAATGGCTTTAGCTGTATTGGTCAGAAGCAGGGTGTGGCATGGTGTGGTGCGCTATCGGCTGACACCGCAACGGTGCGCTATATCTGGAAGAATGCTGCCGGATTGACGCTGCAACAGCATTTTAGTGCGCTGGGGGATACGATTAAGGGTTTGGACACGGGTGCGTACAGTGTCCGGGTGATTAGCCCCGGCGGATGCGACACGACGTTGTTTGTCCGGATTGGGGCGCTCCCTGTTCCTATAGTAACGGTTAGTGCTGATACCAATGGGTGCCTCGGTGTGCCGTTATCATTCAGCGGGAGTACTGATGCTCCTGTATGGAAATGGATTTTTGAAAAGGGGTACACTTCGGGGCAGCTTTCCGTATGGCGTACCTATACGGATACGGGGAGCTTTGTTGCTGCGTTCACCGCTACCAGCATCGAAGGTTGTTCAGATACGGCAATACTGCATATTGCAATACGCAGCTTTGATCTGCACCTCGTTGCTGATAAGGAGTTGGTCAATCAGAACGAGTGGGTAACACTTCAGACAAGCGCTGCCGAACCGTATACGGTGCTTTCGTGGCTTCCTTCCGGTCTTATTACCGATCCGACTGCTAAAGCCCAAGCCCTCAGTTTGGATACCACGCAAACGATCATTGTTATAGGAAGGTCGGAGCTTAGTGGCTGCATCGGGACGGATTCTATTATGATAGCCGTGACCCCTTCGGTACTTACGCCCAATGCGTTTACACCTAATGGAGATGGACTCAATGACCGCTTTCGTCCTGTAGCGAGCGGCTATATTTTCGTGCGGCAATTTGAGGTGTACAACCGTTACGGTCAAATGGTCTATGCAGCCAGCGGCAGCCATATAGACGGATGGGACGGCACTTTTAACGGTAAACCGATGGAGCTGGGAACTTACTACTACCTGATAAATATTGAAACAGCAGAAAACAAGACGATCATGCTCAAAGGTGATGTGATCCTGATCCGGTAAAATCAATTGTGGTCAGAAACATGAGAAAGCCTTCCGTAAAAGGAAGGCTTTTTAAGCACATACTCCATACTACTTTAATTGGTGCTTTTATTTGCTGTTTTCACATCAGAATTACCGGAACGGTTTAAAAAAGCGAGGTTGTAACTAATTGCGAAAAATCCTGTTCCTTTAAAAGTAGTCTTATAATTAACTGAAGTTTCGCTTACAGGAAGATCATTTAGAACTCCACTGGTTTTTTCATATTGATCACCTAACTGCTGAAATTGCCCCCACATTACTCCTCCTGTTAAACATAAACGGTTGTTGCTTCCAAATAACAAACTAAATCCTGTAAAATAACGCGGACGAATAGTTTGAGTGAGACTGAGACCGGCACCGACAGTAAAGCTTCCATTCACAGTAGTCCCCCATTTGGGATAGAGATGAACAAAAGCCATAAAACCGAGTTCGCTTGATCCGTCGTTTTCCTTATATAATCGGTGTATTGTTGAATCACCACCGGCAGCACTTTTTACAGATGACGTTCGAGTTGCCAATGCATAATTTTCATCTTTACCGAAACCATAGTACAATCCAGTACTAACATCAACTTTGAAGAAATTTTTTATATAGATAGTTTGGGTGGGACGAGAAGATGTTGTTGATAGCAAACTTGGATATGGACAATTCTTCTTGGCGATAATACCCAACCGTAAGAATAACATATCCTGTTCCGGCATTTGTCCCAAGCGATGCGCAATGACATAATCTGCTGACAGAAATTCACCATAAAGTGCTTTAAGCTGGTGATTAAGATTTGAATCAACTGTACTCTGGTCAAGGAACAGATTTACCATTTGAAGAAAAGTATATTTGTCATAGCTTGTTCCGACAATATTATGTAATGATGCGTCTATTCTAGCCAGCGCCGCTTTTTTTCGTTCTACAATACAATTGTGCAGATACAAATTTGATGTATGGTAAAATTCCAGTGTTTGCGCCATCTCAGCCTGAACAACAAGGAGTGCGGCTTTTACAGTCAGATAATCTTTCATATCAGTTTCAGACATAGATCCACCTTCCGCTTTATTAACCCCTGGTGCAGACGGAATAGACTCCGACCTTCCCAATAACAATGCTTCAAGCAAAGCATTGGACTGATTATTGGTCAAAAGAACAGAATCTGACAAGGTTATATCATAAAGTGCAGGATTGACATTTTTAATTACCAGGATAAGCGGATCACCAGCTGATAGTTTAATGTTTTTTTTGTGATCAACAATATATTTGGATTTGTTTGTAGAATAATCAGTCGCGTTCTCACGTTTTACAAAATACGTCAAACCAGATTGCGCATCGTATATCACGCGATTGTTTTCATCAAACGCAGCATCGTCACAAGATTGACATTCACTAGGACATCCATTGTAGCTAATTTGGCAATACAGTGGATTATAAAATGAAAAGGGAGAGAAACAACAGTTACAATCAGGGACAAATTTTCGCAAATCACTTAAGCTAAATGACCAATTAGTGGATTTTAAATAACTCCAATAAGGAGTCTGGATCGGCTTATTATCGTCAGTAGCTTTTTTTGTTGCAGCCCCTGGATCAACAGTCACTTTGCTTTTTACCAGGATATTCTTTTTCCCATATTTCAGAGTGAAAGGACTACTTAACTCCACTGTTTTACCTACTTGGTCTAATGTCGTCAGCTTGCCATCCGAAGATGTAAAATGAATTGTAAACGGACCACTTTCAAATCCAGTTTTCAATGTGGAGCTTTTATCTCCGACCTGCACACTTAAGATCAATTTCGGGTCGTTCGAATTATTTATAAGTTGTATGTCAAAGTCCTTTGCAAAATCAGCGGTATATCCACCGTTGTCAATATCATTAACGTTTATAACAATTGTAGCCGGACCCTGTTTAATTTCAAAAACTTCGTCCTCGTATTTGATTTTGAAATTTCCATTTACCGGCAGCTCTTTATCATTTGGATCCTTAACCGATAATTGATCCCCTTTGTAAGTAAAGTCAATACTAAAGGTACCTTTTGGCACTCCCTTCTTTAAGACTGGGGCGCCTTGATCATCTGACAACAGACGAATAAGCAACTCATCGTTTTTTATATTGTTAATAAAAGTGAGTTTAAAGCTCCTTTTCAAATCGGTTTGATAAGCAGATTTGATGCCCTTCGTATCAATGATAATATCCTGAGAAAAACAAGGCAAAGTAATACTGCATAAGAGCAGTAGAAGCAATAAGGTAATTTTCCGATTCATAGTTTATGTGATTATGGATGATTGAATAGCTTTAAGAATACTCACAATAGGTACAGCATAAGAAAAACGATTATTGCCTGCTACGATCATACCAATGGGACGGTCGCTGCTATCATATACACAGCAACCGGAATCTCCTGGTTTTGTAAGCGTCTTATATGTGTCTATGTCGTTTTCGTTACCAATGTCTGATAAGATCATCAGCTTGGTCATCTTTTTCACCTTACCATTCTCGTAAGTGATCGGGATAGGATTATTCACACAATTATTGGTAATTCTTCCCTCTGTAATATTACCGTCACGCCTGCAAACCCTGATACTGGTGGTCATAATATCATGGATTGTAATGTCCCTTTCCTTTTGTGGGTTAATTTGATAAACAAAGTCTTCGTCATCATCCATTCTAAGCAATGCGACGTCCAACTCAGAAGTCAACTCGCTAAAATCAAAGTTCCCTTTCTGAACACCGTTGAGTATTCCAGGCACGTCATTAATGTCTCCAAAATAATTAATCGGATTTCCTCCAGTAAAGACATGACTGCAGGTCAGGTATTCCTTTTTATCTCCTCTGCGGATACGACAGCAAATAGATCCTGCGAAATCAGAGCTGAATGAACTTGCGATTTGGTCGCCCTGTCCAACTAAAGCCTTCGGAGCTTCCACGCCCATTACAACTTTGACGGGTATCATTACCTTACGTCCATCGGAAAGCTTTACTGAAACCTTTTCCTGAATTTTACCTTTATCGTTATCTGAAAGATGTACTTCTATGCAATCGACCAACTGCCCGCTTTGCATCATTCTACCATGAATCGGCGGATAAAGTAAAGATGCGCCCTTAAAAAGTTCCGCGTTCTGACTAATCGCCGCATCAATCATGTCATCATACCCCTGCTTAAGATAATTATCGAAGTGATCAATATCTTCAGAATTATATGTATTGGGATCTACAATCTTTCTCTTCAGGTTTTTCACCTGCATTAGCGTATCAAGCAAATCATGAAAAAACTTTGAACCAAAAGTCAAAAAGAAAGCAGTAAGCGGCAACGAAAGAAGAAAAAAAACAATATCCCATCCTTTATATTTTAACCCATCATTCCACAACAATACAAGCCTAGGATCATCAACTGAAAGCATTTTAAACAGATCAATCCGAAAAACGACAGCAATCACCAAACCAATTACAAAACTTAGGGAATTGACTTCTCTCTCGATAAGTTTCTCAACAGTATCGTTTCTTCCGACTTGCTTCTTACTGATGTTCCGCCAGACCGGAATACGATTGTGAACTGGAAAGAAGGGGGAATATTTGCGAATCAACTGCGTGAATTTTTCGACGATAACAGAAACAATGAAAAGAATCATGCTTACTGATATGATCGAATCAAGTAAATCAGCTTTCTGTGACATAGCGAGGTGGTAAATAGACATTATAAATATATAATTTATTTTAAAAAACAAAATTTTAATATTTATTTATCTCTACACGAATATCTCCGATTAAAGCCCATTGTTTTATTATTTATTCATAATCAATAATTTTACTTGCGGAAAACCTAATAATAATTCATCTGATCATTGAAAATACCAGAACAAAAAAGCTCCTGAGATCAGGAGCTTTTTTTTACCTGTTAGGTTGTTTGCTTATTTCACGATCAGTCGTGCATGCTGCGCAGAACCTTTATCATTGTTCACATTGATCAGGTACATTCCGACACTTAATCCATCGGTAGGAATAGCGATACGCTGGCTTCCTTTAAGCACAGGCTGTTCCATACTGCGGACTGTCTGGCCGAGACTGTTAGTAACAGTAATATGAACCGTTCCGGCATCTTCAGTAGAGAAGCTGGCATAAGTAATACCTGTTGCAGGGTTCGGAGCAAGGAGTAGGGCAGAATTACCTGTCGTTACGTTTTTAATTGCTGTGCCAACCATACCCCTGTTTTGAACGCAGTAGTCGCTACCGGTGGGGTACCAGTTTACCCAGCCTGAAGTCCAATCTTCACTATCAAATGCACCGCGCAATGTGGTAGCTGTAAAGAAGCTGCTGTTATCAGAGAGTTCATCCAGCGTAAAGTCAGGAGAAGAAACGGAACTGGAGGATAGTGAAAAATCAGGAGCCGAAGAGCTATAAGACCCGCATACAGTTGCGCTGTATCCCATAGATACTCCTGTTTCAATACCCTGCTGATCACAGGAATTCAGGGTTGAGGTCAGCCAGTTACCGATACTTGTTTCACAGCCTGTAGACCAGGTAGTGCTGGAATAAGATGCAGACACATTATTGTAAAACGAATTGTAGTTAAACAGGATGCTTCCGTTATTATTAGCATTCTGCACTGCCGCGGTTCCCTCAATACGATAGCCGGTAGGCCATCCGTCGATGTAAGAGTTGTAAATACCACCTTCGGTATTGTTGGTCATCAATATCGCATTTTTAAAATTGCCGCTGATCGTTGATGCGCCACAGTATTTAGGGCCGATCAATGTAACGTTACTAAAAATCGGATGTGTATTCACAGAAGCCGTTGCTCCTGCGTAAGACGGCGCATTATCATTGTTTTTAAACACGATACTGCTTACGTCAGAACCCAAATGGGCATTGTTATCAAGCCGAACACTGAGAATCTGCTGAGCCTTGGAGCGATTACCGTAAGTAGCGAGAATATCATAACCGTAGTTGTTGAGAAAAACCATCCGTTTGAAATTTACGGTACCGCCATACAGCTCCAGCCCATTGTTTGCTGCTGAGCTGATCTGTATATCGTGCATTTCCGTTTTATCCCCCACGCTCAAAAGCGTCAGGCTATTTTGAGCATATTCAATACGCAAGAACTTCAGTACGCCTGAACTGTCGTGCTGTGAAGTTCCGCCGCCCGTAACAGAAGTGCAGGTACGGTTGGTAAGTGTTATTGAATTACTGTTGTTGTTGGGGGCATCCCCTTCAAAAACCAGTCCTGCCCAGTCACCTGGATTCTGGTCTCCAGCCACCTGGTCGGAAGTGAAAATGACAGGAAGAGCGGATGTTCCCTGGGATATGAATTTGGATCCCTTACGGAAAACAAGATTCCCGGAAGAAGATTTCTCGCCCCGGATCACTACGCCCGCCTGGGCGGTTATGGTCACGCCTGAGGGGACAGAAACACAACCGGAAAGCAGATAAGTTGTATCCGCGTCGAGCGTGCGGTTAGATAAGGTTCCGGAAAGCGTAACCATCGGACAGGATACCTGTGCGGCCATTACTTGTGATGTGCCTGCAAAGGCTAAGAGTATTGCTATAGCTGAGCTTTTCATAAATTAGCGTTTTAGAATGAATGTTTGTTTGTGTTCGGTCAAAAGGGTTTCCATGACGCTGCACAGCTAAGGAGGATGCACCGAACGCTGCATCATTTCAAAGTCCCCGTTTTGTTCGCTGCAACGCGGGGGCTTTTGATGATCGGGATTCTGATAAAACTGTTTCATTATAGACCGTTAAGGTGAACGCAATACAAAACGATAGCGCCTTATCTTGCTCAAACAAAATTGATACGGTCTTATTAAATAAAATAGGGGATTATCCCCTCAAAAGGCTTGTAAATACAGGGATTTTTCCCTCCCAATCAGAATGCCTCGCATACCTTTACAGTAAGAGAACTAATATCTTGGGTACTGACCAACAGTTGAGAAATAAAACTCTCCTGATTGCGTGATAAACCTTGTGGATAATACGTCACAGAGCTGACCCGCAATTTATCAACGCGAAATAACTTTGAGCCTGCTGAAAGCGTTTCACCTTTTAACGCACCAGATGGTTTAAAGCTTCCCGCTATTCCGATTGTCTTTGTAGTTTTCAGGAAGATAATTTTGCCATCCTCGCCTCTGTTTACGTTAACTTCAAAATCCAGACTATATAAGCGCGGGCAATGCTTTGCCGCAAGAAAAGAGCCGAGATCACACCAATTATCCTGCTGTATTGAACCAGGCCGCAATTTTCGGTCAAACAGTTTTTTGCCCCATAATAAACCAGACACTTCTACGAAGCGTTCTTCATATTTCGGATTCAACAGTAAAGTCGAAGAACCCACCTGATCACCTCCGGTAAGCATCCACTGACCCGCTGTCCTAAGATAGTTGGAGTGGTCAGTCATGTTATAAGTAACAGCGAATGAAATGTCTTCGGTAATATCCACAGGCGCTAATTGAATAGACACATCCAAGGCATTGCCCGTATCAACACTAAAGCCGTTCATACCGCTCTTCATCCTGGAAACGACAAGTTCGCTTTTTTGTCTGCTTAATGTGGCATGGCCAAGAGGATAATATTTCAAGCCGCAGAACTCTACAGAATCTCCTTCCATCTGATAGAATGTTTATTGGTTCCTTTCAGCAAAACTGGGACGAAAAAAGAAATTTTTTTAGGGGATTATCCCCTCCTTATGAATGATTTTCTCTGTCTGTTCTGAAATAGTACAAAACGAAATACCTGAATCGTAAATGTAATGCGTTAAAAAAACAAGAGGGATTAATCCCCTAACAGGATATAGAATACCGCTATACATTTGTGATAAATAAACCCACCTTATAAACGATTGAAACCAGTGAGCTATGCCTACCGTGAACGAAACAAACAAACCCATACTGGTAGCTTTTGCCGATGACCACGAATTGATCAGGGTAACCATGATACCCTACCTGGAAACAAATGACGAGTTCCAACCTGTAAAAGTAATTCTGACCGCTTCAAATGGTGTGGAACTGATCTCAGCCATTAAAAGTAGTCCGCAGAAACCTCACGTCTGCATACTGGATATTAAGATGCCGGAAATGGATGGTTTCAGTACCGTCAGAGAAATCAGGGAAACATGGCCGAACATGAAGGTGCTTATCTTAACCGCTTACTCGCGCAGCACCTTTATCATTCGTATGATCTTTGCAGGCGTTCATGGCTACATCTCCAAGAACAGCCATCCTCAAACAATAAGGGAAGCAGTGATCGAGGTGCAGCGCACTGGCATCTATTGCAACGACCTAATCAGCCAGAAAGAGATCAGGAGCCTTCAAACGCACAAGGAAAAAGAGTTTGTACCTAAACTTTCGGAAGCGGAGTTGGAACTGCTTAAATATTGTATTGAAGACCGAACATATAAAGAGATTGCGGTGTTGATGAAAACAACAGCAAAAAGTATAGAAGGCCACCGCAATAAGCTTTTTCAAAAGTTGGGAGCAAAATCACGAACGGGTCTTGTGATGTATGCCGTCGTAAATGGCTACGTTGACCTGGAAGACCACAACTATCAGAAACTTTTCAAAATTCAATAACCTTTAAATTCACATTTTATGCAAACCATCCGATTGTCCCTGCTCGGAGCAGGGCTTCTATTGCTCAATGCATGTAAGCCAGGTCACAAAGATTTATCCAGCACTACTATCTCTGGCTTTATTCCAATGGATACAGCAAATGTAATGATCTCCAGCTACCTTTCCAGCATTGATTCAGATACAACTACCGGGAAGGTTCCCGACCTGAGTTCTCTGATTATGGACGCCAATGAACTGCGATCCTACCTGAACACACATTCTGACATTCAAAAGGTAAAATTCATGTTTGCACACAGGCTGGAATATATTCATGCCGGAAATGAAGGAAAACCTGCCGGGTATAGGAGTGATGCATTGACACTGGTCGTTGCAGGTTACGACGGAGACAATAATTATGTATTCGCATCAGACAACACGGTTTTAGACCATTGCGGTCCCTGCCCCAGGTTATGCCCTGATTACGGAACCGCTTCCAGTAACCTTCTTAAAAAAGAAGACTAATTGCAGATGGCCGCCAAATTGTTCAATATATACTTGTGCATTTTGCTATCTCTATCCGTTTATGTACTTGCCATTTTCAAAAAAACCGATCCCACAAGCAGGTTTATATCCCTGTTTATCGTGCTTGGTGGTTTAACTGAAATAATCGGTCAGGCGACCATAAAGCTGTTTAAGGAAAACACAACTGTCTATAATATCTCAACAATCATTGAATGGACGTTGCTTACCCTTTACTACACGCATGCTAACAGTACGCTGCAAAAAAAACATAAAGGATATTTTATAGCATCTGCCGGAATAGCTTTTGGTGTTGTCAACCTCCTGGTCCGTAATATCCATGCACTCGAATCCAACTTCCTGTTCTTTGAGTGCATGGGTATTCTTTGTCTGTCGCTTTATTCACTATACAACTTACTTAAAATCGACAATGACAATATCAGGCTGAATAAAAAGACAAATTTCTGGATCCCCTGCATATTGATCCTATACCAATGCGGCTCTTTATGGAGTTGGGAAACTTACCAATACATGAAAGAAGATGACCTCGAGGCAACAGAATTATTACATTGCCTGCTTATCTCTAATAGTATTTTAACCTACATTTCCCTTTGGATCATTTACCTGCTCTACCCGAAAATGAAAAGGCTATATGTTTGACACTCCTTACGTCCCCTTTGTTATTACGGCAACTGTGCTAACGGTCATAATTACATTTTTTATGGCATTCACGCTCGTTCTGCTAAACAAGCGCCAGAACAGGAAAAGCCAGCAATACCTACTTTCGCTTAACGAAGAGCAGGAAAACCTGATGCGCACCTTATCAATGGAAATTCATGACAACGTTAACCAGGTGCTCGGAGCTATCAACTGGAATTTTCTTGCGCTATTGGACGGCTTGCAATTATCTCAAGAAAAGCAAATACTCGCAGAGAAAATCAAAGCGATGACCGACACCTTATTCCAGGATACAGAAAATATAGGACATGCACTCAATCCCGATTACGTCGCACGTAAAAGCTTTATACCCTCTATCAGGGATGAGGCCGACTGGCTCAACGCAACAGGAAGGCTGCAATGTGACCTTGAAATTAACGGGCAGCGTCAGGAAATGCCTGATCAAACAAGTCTCATGGCCTTTCGTATTGCTCAGGAATCACTTAATAACGCTATCAAGTATTCTGAAGCTAAAAAGGTAACTATTCAACTTAATTTCGGAGAGCAAAACTTTGACATGTGCATAACCGACAACGGCAAAGGAATAGATATTTCGACCATTGATTTTAAAAAGGGCACGGGCATGAACAATATGCAACGAAGGGCAAAGATTGTAGGTGGTCATATTTCAATTACATCCATACCGGGAAAAGGTACTGCAGTCACACTGGTTATACCGAACGCATTCACGAAGCGTACATTATAATGCTGGGATAAAATTTTAGTTTATTATACAGCCCATCCGGTTTTTAAGGTGGTACAAATTTAAATATGCTTTGTTTAACTCCTGTAGGGTTGTTCAAGCAAATCGGGACTATACCATTTGTTTAATCCCATACGCCTTCATACATCCATTTGTGATTATCTTCCTGCTTGTATTGTTGCAGCAGGTTTATATCCTGTATGCGAAGAGCTACATTGGCAATATAGCAATCGATATGATCTTTTAAATAAGCCACCACGAAATCCAACAGGAAATCAGCTTCCTCACACTCAAAGGCAAATATGGGAAAATACTCGGCACCGTCTTTAATGACTGGAAAATTTTCATATCTGTCATGAATCGCCTTATCGTTAAAAATGAAGGTGCTGATATACTTGCCTGTTATGATGGTATCACCTTCCCATGTCTTGCTAAGCGAAATAGCTAATTTGGGAGAAATCTGATCTTCCATATAGCCATTCGTCTGAAAGTAATACCCGTGCTTTATGCAGCAGTCAATTAAAGAGAAGAAGTTCTCTTTTTCCGTTTTGGGTTTTGTTGTAACCAGATATACTGAATCCATAGTAATGTTTATCCTAGTGTTTTAGCTTTTGTAACAGACCTGTGGACGCGCCGGTCATTTTCATATGGCCTCAGGTCTTCCACTCGTTCCGTTCCGGCACGCCGCCAGCTCTTTTAAATAATCCATCTAACAAAGGTATGGAATGGGATATAGTCAATGGTGTACCACGGTAACCGGTATTAAAAAAGCCCACGAAATACATTCGTGGGCTTTTTTTATTCTGCCTGCCTTAGATTGCTATTATCCGGCTGGATAGCTGCTATAGGAATCTCCGATGGTGGCCCATACCGTCCCCGGGCATGAGCAATACCGTCTTCTACTCGGATCACAATATCTGCATCATGGGCAAAGGTCTGCCCGCCCCGGAATTTGCCGTCTTTGGTAGCATGAAAAATCCCGATAATAGACACCTCCTGAGGCTTATACTGTTTGATGAGCGCACCAAAACTTTCTTCATTGAGACGCGCGTCGGTTACACTGTCAATAAAAACGAAATTGTAGGGTCGCAGTTCCGCAGGTAGCTTGTTGGCGAAATCAAGACCCGGAACGTTTGCCTTATTCCGGTTGATCTTGTCCTGGAGCAGCATTCCATGACCTTCTTCATATACACAGTACAGCACTTTACCATGACGGGTCAGTTCCTTGGCAAAATCTATGGCCATTGTGGACTTACCCTGGAACGGTTTGCCATAGATCATTGCAGAGAAGCCGGGTTCCGGGTCACCGATGAGCTTACGGTAACGTCCCTGCAGACCGAGTGTACGGAATTTCATGCCCACCATTTCCACAGCGGAAATGATTCTCACGTCTTCCTCCGCAGACGACAATTCGGAATCCAGGTCTGTACCTCCTAAACCTGCCTGACTGACCTTTGAGGGCATTTCCTTTTTCTTTCCCGCCTGGCGAAGCCGCATATCCATCACTTCGGTTTTAAAGTCAAACTTTGACCTGGGTGCCTTTCTGGCGGATACACCTGTAACCTTAGCCGGATCACGTATCAGGCTCATTGTAAGCTGGCGACCTTCAATCAGTTTGCGCGCAATTGTTTTACATAAGCCCGGTGCAACAGTATCACTAAATGCCCGATCCAGCTCCTGATCACTAAGGCTTTTCACCTTTTCCTCAATGAGTTTGTAAACCACTGCATTCTGTGAACGCGTAAAGCCTGACAGTTCACCGTACTCGCATGGACAACCGAATACGGCTATCTCGCCAATACCATTTAAACTGTAATTGCTTACCGAAACCAGCTCTGTCTCTTTATTGACAAAGGCTTCCAATTCGGCTTTAGCGCTTTTCACTTCTTTCATATACCTGTCACCAGCCATCTTTCCTGTTTCTATTGCACGGTCGATGCGCGTGATCAGTCTTTGCGCACGTTCGCCCATTGCTTTGCGTCCGCTTATATTGATGTATTCAGTTAACAAGGCAGCCCCTGTTGAACGCTCCACACTTTTTGCCAGACTTTGATAATGTTTCAGCCGTGCAGCAGGGATTACCATATGCAAGGTGCCGAGGACTTCTGCCTCTCCCAGGGCTGTGGTTAAAGATTTATTCATTAAAGTTATTTCCGGCTTATAGATAGAATCCCTGGTTACTTTCCGTTCTACAATAGCTTTATTAAACGCCCTCCACACGGAAAGCACCTGCTCATAAGTTTTCTCCTTATCGTGCAAACTCAGGTAGCGCTTGATAAGTGCAATATCTGATGGAATATGCTCTACCTTTTCGGCCGGTTCGGCCTCTGGTTCAGGTTCCGGCTCCGGTTGTTTCTTCTTTTGTGGGGCAGGACTTGCTTTTTTGACCGACTTTTTCCTTGCGACAGGTTCAGCCTTAGCGGATTTCGATGCAGAGGTGGCAGCAGCCTTACCTCCCTTGCCTGCCCTTGCTTTACCTTCCGAAGCAATTGCCTGGTTGAGCAACTGCAAATACATATCAAAGGTCTCACGAATATCGGCTGTGGCATTGATGGTATCCGGTTCTTTACCATATTGCGTTACCTCGTTGATAAAAGCATATGAATCTTTGAGGTCTTTGTCCTTATTGATGATATCAATATAACCAGGTACGGCCTGGAAGTAATTACGTTCAGTCAGTTTCATAAAATTTGATTTAAGATTTTTATGCAGCAGCTCTCAATTTCAATCTTAGCTTCAGTTTGATGGCCATTGCCTGAAGGCTCAGCAATTCTAACCGTCGTGCCTGATCTGCACCCTGGTCTTCCGGTGCCGGTAATCGGATCGGCTTCCGGTTCCGTCTGCCGCTTTGCTCCCTTTCCATTGAATTAAACTGGTAACGGGATATGATCACAGAACAGTTATGCTTATCCTGGATGACCTCTACAAAGCGGGTTATATTGCTTTGTTCTACGATGGCCACCATTTTATCTGACACTTTATTAAAATTTTCCCCCACAACAAGTTGCAGCAAATCTTTGTCCAGGTATATTTCCCCGGCGGCTTTACGCGCCTGGGAAACAATAATCTTATACCCTTGAGCTTCGCGCAAAAAGCCGATCCCCGTATTGGTCGTAATGGCCTTACCTATAACGAGGGACTTGATAAATGATAGCGCTTTAATGACAGGGATGGCTACCTTGTCGCCGGCTTGCTCATCCGCCGCCCAATTATCCGGAAGCAATATGCCTTTGCGGATCTTTCCGTCTAAGGTCGTATAGTTGACAAGTTTGCCCTTAAAATCAGAAAAAGCCTGTAGCAGATTCCCGGTAACAATATGCCGCACTTTCCGGTCTACGGTATTATTCTGTATGTAGCTACCCCAGTTCTGATAAGTTTCTTCGATCGGAAGCTCAGGTAGTGTCGCACTCGCACCTATAATGAGTTCGGCATCGTCGTAGGACGCAGGTATGGCCAGGTATTTACTTGAATTTGCCAAGGCAAACCTCAGCTTGATCTTTGAAGGTAAAAATGGGTTCTTTCGTTTCCAGTCCACCATAAAACCCAGGAACACAGCTGGCACATAATCTTTAAAACCGTTATCACTATGAACCGGGTAGTGCAGGTTCCGTCCAACATAGTAGAAATTGAATATCTTTTGCAGGTAGAACTTCCTTGATTCTGCCTTTTCCCGCACTTGCTTTAGTGCTTTTATGCGGCCTTCTGCAATCTCATTCTCCCGCTTGCTTATATACTCCTCCCGCTGTTGATCCGTTTTCAGGCGCTGGAATTTCTTCTCAGTATAAATGCGCCTGTCCATTTCATCGAAACGGTCTTTGATCTCCTGTTCCTCGATCTCCAAAGCCATACCTGTTTCTTCCGAGTAGTCGGCTATCAGTTCAGCCTGTGCCGCCCTTGCATCCTGTCCCTGTAACGATTCCTTTATGAGGTTCTCCAGTTCCACTACCGTAAACGGCTTTTTTAAGACGTTCGCCTGAACTGTCTCCAGTATGCTGTCCTCACTGAATACACTGCCAGAACCGCTACCCATTTTTACCACCCTGCTATTAATCGTCTCTGCCTCCAGGTTCATCGCCTCCAGTTCCAGGTCATATTCTCCCATCTGTTGCAGGTAGGAAACATAGTCGTTGTACCGTTCCGTTATCTCCGAATAGAATTCCTGCTGCATTTTCACAGACAACACCGCTACACGTCCGCTTACTTTGTGGGCTGCATTTTCCATCACCTCGGCCTCGCCCTGGTCACTGTCCGTTTTATCCTTGAGCTTCAGCGGATCATCCAGCAGCTTATTCACCGTCGGGTTCTCCAGCAGGTATTCCTTAATCACTTTGTCACCGTATTTGTTGAGAAAATCCGGAACGTCTAAAATTTTAGTGGATTGCTTCTGATTGGAGGCCGTGTTTGCATCCAGCGATTTCAGCTTCTTCTGGAGCATCATCATCAGGCGCATTTCAGCCGGAATGGCTGAAGTCACATAATCATAAATAGGCTTGATAATCTGTCCGGTTCTGTTGATACGGCCACGCTTCTGCACTTCGGTGTTTATATCCAGTTCGGCCTGAAGCACGATCATCACTCTCTGCTTTACCTGTTCCCTGGGAACTTTAGGCGTGATGATCGCATGTGCGGACGCTCCCGTACTTCCGCTCTGGTTGATGAGCAGCACATCTATTTCATTGTTGTTAAACTGCCGGAAAGCATCGTTCGTATTGACCTTTTTACGTGAACGTACCAAGGCCATCGGAATGCCTGTTGCCTCAGGATGCGCAGTTTGCAATTGCAGTTCGTATTTTCTTCCGGTTACTTCTGCAACACTGTACCCTGCCTCTTTGATCTTACTGACCACCACATCAATCGGGGACAAGGTGATACCGGTAGCGATCTGTTCGATATTTTTCTGAATCCGCAGATACTCCTGTTGTGCTTCAGGTGACAATTCACTGATCTCAAATTTTTTGTACTCCGGCTGACCATCTATATCCCGCTCAGTATAACGCATTACCCCATCCAGTCCCCGTCTCAACACTTCAGAAAAATCAGGATTGATCATTGAGCCGTCGCTGACAGAAAGCCCCCTTTCATCATCCATGTCTTCCAGGAAACGACCCATTGTGGAAGAAAACGCAATAATTGGCTTCTTCCCTTCCCTGAGCCGCTCAATTGCCTTTTCGGCTACTGAAGATGCCTTGATGGAAAACAGCATCTGGTTTATGATATTAAACACCTTACTGAAATACGGTGTATTGTCAACACCTGCCTGACTGGTTCCTTCTCTTAAATCCACCTGTTTTCCTTCTGCAACGGCTATATCATCCAGCTCTTCGACGACTACATTGATAAAGTCCTTTTGAAAACGAATGATATCCCTGATAATGCCTGTGATATTATCTGCAATGGCGCTGTGCTCTTCTGCTTTATCGGTCAGGGTAATATAATTGACCTCTACCCCTTCAAAGCTCCTTTCCCTGCGTAACATCTGTCCCTCGGCCACCAGTTGGGAAGACAAAACCTCCTGCAAGGCAACCCCACCCCTCTGAATGGATTCCACTAATTCCTCCCGGCTCATGTTACAATCTGCTATCGAGGTTTTCATAGCATAAATAGGCATATTATCCGGACGTTTGGCAAATGTGGCGGACAGGAAGACAACACCACGCGTTTTGGATACCACACCCTGCATTAAGTTCCCTGTATTGGAGGAGCCACTGCTATTGTGCGCCTCATCCAGGATAAAAATATTATCCTCCGCAATGTCCAAAAGAAAAGAAGGCTTTTCCGGCTTTTTCTCCGGGCTGTTGAACTGTGAATAGGTGGCCACAACAAAATCAAATGATGCAGGAACACTTCTGCTTTTAAAAATATCGCTCTGCTCCTGGTAAGGGAGTGCCTCATAAATCACTTCCCCTTCTTCATCTTTGATGTCTGTTTTGCTATCACGCGCATTTACAATAAAAGGCCGGAGCCTGCCGGAGCCGATAGCATACAAATCCCGGTATATATCAGAAAAAAGGTTGGCACGCTCAGTAAGAAACACTGGCTTCAATCCCTGCTGACAACCATAGCGGATCATTGCAGCAGCTACACGCCCTTTGCCTATCCCTGTCTGATCGCCTATAATCATTCCCTGCCCCCTCGCTTCTATGTTGTATATAGCCATCATCACCGCATCGGTCTGTTCCGCCGAAAGCGCTTTACACAATGCTGTCTTGGTTGCATAACCCAGGCGGTCACGGACAAAATTATCTACGTCTCCCCCTACTTCTTCTTTAATCTGCGCGAGCGCCTCATGCGTCTCAAAGGCCATACTGTCAGGCACCTGTGTTTCCAGCACGACGCAGGCGTTGGAAGTAGGATTGTAAGGTGCGCCGATCCCATCATCCGTAGGCTCCTTATCAAAGCTGTCTAGCATTTTGCTGATTTCGCGGGTTCCTGGCTCCTGGACTCCGTTGTCCGGTGGGTATGCATCCTCTACCAGAACCGGCTGGTGTCCCGCCTCTTTGAGCTTAGCCACACGTGCCTGAAGCAGCGGCCGGGAAGAAGCAGCCAGAAAATACCGGAATTTACCTGCACGAACAACTTTGATCATCCTGATGGCACAAACGGCAGCCATTATTTCCGCATCTTCGTTGAATGCTATAAAAATACCTGGCGTTGCAAACAGGTACAGCTGTCCTGCTGCGCTTGCCTTTCTTGATTCAAATTCCTCAAACAACCGGTCATAATTCACATTAAAAACCTCATCCGGCTCAAGTGCCGACAAACCGGATCTTGGGGGCAGTGTAGTCAGTTCAAAACCTTCCGGATCACCTAATGTCCGGTTTCTTAACGCAGCCAGAATTGTTTTAGCCTTATTGTTCATATGTTCCTTCTTTACTTGTTCCGGGGATAATAGTTCATCCGCAAGCGCAAGCCCTATCCGCTTTCTTTTCATCAGGCTCCCCAGCATTTCCAGCTGCGCGGATGGGACGCTGACTACCGGTATCGCTTTACCTTCGTATAAAAATTCTTTACTCAACTTTAATTTGGTATTAGCCGTAACCCACAGCGCATAGTCACCATAGGCTTCGTAATTGTCACCATGACGATACAGGAGCAGGGTTTGCGGATGCTGCCCAGACAGTTTCAGGTATTTTTCGTACCGCTTTACTGTATGCCGGTAGCCTTTCAGCTTCGGATCGTCCGGCATATCCTCCATTGCTGCTATTACACGTTCATACAGTTGGTCAAAGCTCCTGACCACACTGTCCCGCTGTGCATCATAAACCGGTGCCGCGCCTTCCGGCTGGTGTTTTCTGCCGTTGATCAATATCAGGCGCGTGTTGAACGAGGTTCCCTGACGCGAATACAGCTTCTTTCCGTCTACCTGGATGACATCTGCAACGTGGTAATGGTGGTACAGGTAATTCAGGAATATCCGGTTGCGGCCTGCACTGATACGGCCTTTAGGATCCCATGTCGTATGCCCCCCAACAATAATGGCCGCCTTACCTACCTGCGCCATGCAGTTCAACGCATAAATAGCCATCACATGCTCCAGTGAGCGGATGGCATATCCGTTAAATTGGACTTTAGCGTCCAGTACCCCAAAAGGCGGATTAGTCAGTACGGCCATAAACCGCCCTGCCATATCAGTGAATGGCAGGGCGGCATCCCTTTCTCCCACATTTGCATAACCCTGCGCCCGCAGGTTTGACCTGCGTAATGGATCAATTTCGTTCACATATACCCGTTCCGGTCTCGCAGCTATGGTCAGCAATCCGTTGCCTGCACTTGGCTCAAATGCGTAACCGCCGCTTAAATGAAGCTGATCAATACGGCAAAAAACCCCCATCAGGTATCCTATGGGTGCCGGTGTGCTGTATTGTTGCAACAGGATACTCTGTGAGGTACGGTGCGAAAGGTTCACCTGGTGTTCATAAAGTGAAACAATTGACCTGAAGCGGTCATGTACCTCTAATCCGGGATCATGGGCAATACTGCGCGCCCTTTCCACGATAGCGAGCTCTGTATACTCCTTTACCTCGTTCTTATCTTTTATATTAAACTGAAGGGCCAGATGCTCTAAGGTTACTTTTGTATTTCTTTGGCCCGTAATAAGCCCCTGCTTTACGGCCTCTACAAAACGATCACGCGGACTGCCCATAGCTACCTCAAGACCTGCCATACCGTTGTCGGCAAAAGAAAAATAATCCGTGGAAGTAATGATCAGATGATCCAGCAGCATAATATCCAAAGACGAGCAGGCTTCCTTGATTTTCTGGGTTATCACACGATCCTGTTCCGAAGGACGTGTACTACCACTTGGATGGTTATGAGCGATAATAATGGCCGTTGCTAAGGCTTTTACCGCTACTGAAAGGATAATCCTAACGTCAGTAAGCGTAGCTGCGATTCCGCCTTTGGTGTGACAATAATAGCCGATAATATCGTGTGCGGTATTCAGGTACAATACAACAAAACATTCATGCAGTTCCACTTCCCCTTCCTGGAAGGTGCTGCGTAAAAATCGGGAGACATCATCAGAACTACCGATATGCCCTAAAAATGGTCTGCCCGTCCGTGAATAAGTAACGTTCAGCTCAGGAATATTTACCTCAGTTGCATTACCTAATACTATTTCGGGCTTTTGTTCGTAAATCATGGCTGATTGTATTTGCCCCAGTGAAAAATCTTTACCGAGTAATCGCCTGGCAATTTCTTTTACTGGGGCTACGCTGACTGCATTACCGAGCATATGATAGCGATGCGTATCCGCTATCTCCCGTCGCTCCCCTTCATATAAACCATATTGTGTCCATTGGTCGCTAAATCCCTGAAGCCGCTCACATTCCAAAGGTGTCAACCGGCGTAATCTTGAGCCTTTCTGTTTTATATAGGTCTCTCCACGTCCATGCACTCCTTTGCTGTAGGTACTGGTCAGCGCGGAGACAATATTTTCCCTCCTGCCTTTCCCCGTGCTAAAGACCTGTCCAGGTAAGCCTTTCCCTTCTCCGATAGGAAATACTTTTGTCCGGGCCGATTTTCTAAGATGTCCGACAAGGTATAGACGCTCTCTATTCTGGGGTAAAAACCAGGCACTATTAACAAGTTGCCATTGGAGGTCATATACCCCAAGCTCGGCAAACGCCCGCAATATTGCTTCAAAGTCTTTGCCGCCGTTACTGGAGAAAATGCCTTTGACATTTTCAAAGACAAAAACACGGGGAAGACAGGTTCTGATGATCCGCAGGGCTTCAAAGAATAGTCCGCTGCGTTTACCTCTGAGACCTTTCCTTTTTCCAGCAAGGGAAAGATCCTGGCAGGGACTCCCGAAAGTGATAACATCTGGTGCCGGGATTTCTTTTCCGCTAAACTTCGTAATATCTCCAACATTGCTTGCGTCCTTAAAATGATATTGATAGTTCGCCGCTGCATGCACATCTATCTCGCTGAAAAAATGCTGTTTGAAAACAAAATCTGCCTGTCTGAGACCCTCAGCAAAACCTCCGATACCACTGAACAAATCCAGGTAAATTATTTCCTTTGACAGCCTTTCCACAAGCATCAGGTGTTACGCTCACTTACTGCCTTTTCTACTGCCCTTCTTCTTCTTTTTATCCTGCATTTCCAGGTATACCGCAATACTTGGCCTGCGGGTACAATCGTACCACTTTCCGTTAATAAATAAAGATTCCACGTACATTTCCTGGCAAATCGCATTCACCTCTTCTTCACTGAGCATATCCGGGTTTGCAACCGTAAAACGATGTTTGGTACGTTCCGACTGATGCGTAATTGTTATCGTTGGCATTGTCAAAATCAGTTTTGCTTTTGCGCTATATGGCGGATGAGAAAAAAAAAGCTATGATCGTTGCAATACCACCCGCTGCCTTTGCTATTGACTGCCCGTTTCCGTCTTCAGTAATACGTTGTACTTCGCTTTTTACGTCTTCATACACCTGCCGGGCCTTAAACACCAACCCTCTTACTGCATCCGGTGTGCTATCCCAAACATATTGCTTGAATTCAGCCATCGTGATCCTGCCATCCTTTACTTTGTTGATCGCCGGATTCTGTGCCGCTACAAGAGATGCAGACAGTTTAGCTGTTGAGAACACATAGTCATCGGGCTGGCCCACCGCAGCCGGGAAAAACGTTACCAGGTATACATCAAAATAGCTCTTCATCCTGCCCCTGTAAGGGGCGAAATAGGTTTTCACAAAGTCCAGCTGTTGCAGATGGTCATAGCGAAGCAGGCTTTGCGGTGCGCCGGGAACACCAGAGGCCTTTGTCCACTGAAGCAAACCCGCTGCCACAACCCTGCCATTCTGAATGTTCTGTGCCGTAGGCTTCAGACGGCTCTCTGCATACATTACCTGCATTAACCAGTTGGGGTCAATGATGAGCCATGCAGCAATTTGCTCCACCTTTCGGCCAAAAGCAGCCCGGATAGAAGGAGGTATATTCGGATGATCTATATGGATCAGTGCCATATCGTTTAATTAAGAGAAAACTTATTATTGAACAGCAGGTCGAACGCCCCGCCGATACCGCAGAATTTGAGAATATGCCTGCTGGTCTCCAGCTTTTTTCCGGCTGAAAGCGAAGAATCGCCTATGATGCGCACTAAGCTGCCGGTATCCGCAACAGGGGTCTTGTAAAAACCGTAATTCGGTCCTGTATTATAGGCGCTCATCACTTTGTCCAGACGCAACACTTCGCCATCGTGAAATTTAGGGTTCTGGCAAAGGAATTGCAGGTAAATGGCTCCCATCAGCACATTAAACTCTGCTCCCGCAGCTGTGTCAGATCGGGCAAGCGCAAAAGCCGCATCCTTACTAATCACACCACCATTGCCAAATTGCGGAAAAGACCGACGGATAACAGGTAGCGCACCGGAAATCAATGCAGCAGGTGCAACCCACTTTCTGCCATCCGCGTGCATTTTGCCTTGTAAATAATCCAGGCAATCAGAAATAGTATTCCTGCCCACCTGCATCAATCCAACATAATTAATGTTCGCAGTCTTCTGGTTCCCTCCACTCTCCACTGCCGACTTGGCCACCAACAAGGCCAGCGGCAACCCGGTAATCTGAGCCGCCTGCCTGAAATACGGCAACCAGTTAGACTTAATCCTGTTCAGGAATACATGCATCTCTTTTAAGGAAAAAGGACAGGGTGCATTAATTGAAGGGAACACCTGGGTGCGAAGTGCCATAGTTATGCTTTTGAGGTAATGATGATTTCTGAATTTCCTGCTGTATCTGCCGGAGCGTTTCTATCGGTATTATCACCGGTTGCCATCGGTTCTCTTTTGCTTTTCATCTTTGCTGCGGTTATCCATAACAAGCTGATTGCTGCCAGCAGATACCAACCGGTGTTGCTTCGCTTCTGCTCCATCACCTGCGCTTTTTAATTCTTGATTTGCCGGGAGCTGGTTTATAACCCTTGCGTGCTACCGGTCTGCCCGTGGCTCCTTTATGCGCTACGGCGACTGCAGCAGGAACTTTACCGGTAATAATCTGTTTATACAGCGCCTCAGATACTTCTGACACGCCAAAACGCTTTTGCAATGCCGTGCGTGTCATGGCACCAAAGTACCCTGTAGCAGATACACCGATTCTTCTTTGCAGTTCCTTTACGTAGGGACTGGACGATCCGAAACGCAGCGGGAAAATTGTCGTTTGGCGTAAGGCCGCCGGTAAACCTTTCTTTGCCGAACTACCGGCACTGGTCGTGAGCCGAATAAGCGGTTGGGTTGCACTGGTGACCACTGATGGTAAAGCAGGATTTGAGGCTACTGTCCTTGCATTGGACTGCGCATTGGCAGACCTTTGGGCAAATTGCCGATTTTGCTTCTCAAGACGCGCCTGATTAAAGGATCGTTGCTTCTGTCTTGCGGCTCTGGCCTGATCAGAATAAGACCGAAGCGACCGTCCGCCGTCGGGTAGCGATCTGGCAGTTGCAGCAACAGCAGGAGCTGCCGAACCTGAACGATTGACAGCGTTAGGTAAAGGAGCTTTTCGTGCCGTACTCCGGTTGTCCGGGCTTGCCGGGTAACTGTTGGCTCCCGTGGCATACTGCTCTTCATTGCCGCCCTCCTCATCATCCGAATTGACGGAAGCAGCATCTTCCTGCTGGCTTTCATCCGAAGATGTACCGTCCTGTTCGTCCGGTTCCTCGCTCGCGGCTGAAGAGTCTTCCTGCTGCTGGTCGTCGTCCTGTCTGTTACCTGCTTCTGCACTGACTTGCGCATAAGAAGGGGCTTCTGCCGGAACAATCTGGGGAAGCACCGCCTGCGCTGAAGTACCTTCCGGAAGGATGGCTGACGGCTGTCCCGCAGCTGCATTACCTGTAACCCGCTCCTGCTTTTTCCTGCTTGCAGCCAGCAATAACAATACCGCAGCCCCTATTCCAAGAGGCAATAAAAAGCCGCCTTTACCTTTCTCGCTCATCGTATAATATTTATCGTGCGTGAATACTCGATATGCGCACCGGGGTTTTTAAAATAAACCCGTTGCTCCAGCTTCCTGGGACTAAGAATCCATAGCCAGGGATAGCGTCTGCGTACATACACAACCTGGGTCATCGTATCCCGGCTGCTGATGTTCAGCCACTGCCGAACAGAATCAGCCCAGCCATGTATGTCGTAATACTCGTCGTGGTAATGGAACACATGGTAACTGAGGGTATCAGCCGGGTGGGCAAACTGACCTGCTGCTGTTGCATTGGTAACTGATATGCTGTCCCTGAGCCGGGTAACGATCTGCTTTTGTTCCTGTACAGATAGTGTGGAAACAGCTTTTAAGCTACCCATTCGGGCACCCAGCAGGGCGACTTCACGACGCAAATCGGGGAAAAGACTGTTCAGTTCTCTCTGACGCAGCTCCAGCACTCCTGTCTGCGCTGCGATCCTGCCCCCGGTCAGCAGCACCTCCTGCTGATGTTGCGCTATCAGTTCCTGGTTGTCGCTCATCCGGCTCAATTCGGAACGTAGGCTCCTGACTTCGCGCAGCAGCATTGTTACGCATAGGCTCATCAGGAGCATCCGTGTGAGCGGGGATTTGAGGATCGTTATGATTGTTTTCATTATTGTTGGTTTGATAAAATGAAAAGGCTGTCAAGACTATGTAGAGATAAACACCACAAACACGTATGAGGTTTTCTGCTTTCGGAGTGAAGCCTATTGCATGGATCAGCTCGAAGTCTTCCGCGACTATAATCGCAAAAGCGTATGCGCCACTCATAAGAAGCCACAATACAATACTGTTACGGGGCGTAGCCGAACAAAGTCTTTGAAATGCCTTAAAAGGGAATTGCATAATTGTTGGTTAGATTCTTGAGACTGGAAGAATGGATGACCTGCTTCCAGGTCATCCATATGCATAAGTGATGTATTATATCGCTGCCGGGATCGGACGGTAATCCACCACAACCTTTTCTTTCAGGCGATCGGTAAACCCTTCGTTAAAACGAATAGTTGCATTATCTCCATCCACTATAAAGCTGTAGTCGAAGTCCTGATCCTGGCGCATTCCGTTACGGTACACCTTGATACTTTCCTGGGCTATATTGCCCGCCTTAGCCGCAAGCGTAATGGAGTCGCCTTGAGAGAGGTCGCGGTATACTTCTGTGAGTTCGGGGCGCGGAATAGAGTTCCAGAAGAAATCAGTAAGGCTGATTCGCAACGGGCTTTGCGGTGTACCGTTTCCATCCAACACCACAAATTCCGTATTCTGGGAGACTACCGCCAGCAACGCCGACAGGTCAACCGGGAATGTACTGCCATCTGATTCGGTAAGCAGCAGGCGATATACTCCGGAACTGGGGTTGTCCAGCTTTGCATCAGTAACCTTAATATCGGTCTGACTGTAGTTCAGCGCCGTGGAAACAACCTGCTGACGGCCATCTTCAGCCGTATACTTAATCACAAGGTTACCTCCGACCACTTCAACGGAGTTCAGCACAGTAAGCGTTTCACCTGCCTTTACCAACAGGTTGAAGTCTAAGTACTGAAGTTCGCCATTAGCGTCTGACAAAGGCACCATTTTAGATGCAGGTGCCTTTTGCACCTGCTTGTCAAGCCTGATTCTTGTTTCTGCCATTTTTGTTTTTTTTAGTTGTTATGAAAAGTTGACCGGTCACTTATTGGAATTGATACAGGAATTGCAGGCTGTCCCTGCTACTGAGCGGAAAAGAGAAACGGATCTCTCGTCCCTGTAAGGAAAAATCATTACCCCGGTTTTGTGCAAGGCCATTGAGCAGAACCAGCAATACAGCACCTGAAGGATTGTATTGCAGCAGAAATACACTCTGCCCGTTGGAGGGTACTGGAGCCTCCATGCTCCAGTTACCTCCGGAGGGCTGCTGCCCTGATCCTGAGCCGATCTCTCGAAAGCTCGACAGGTTATACACATCTTCGCCATCCTCCAGAAATATCTCATCGTTCACCCTATCCCCCAACAGGTAAAGGATTTCCAGCAGCGAAAATTCTTTGTATTGCCCGGTGCGCTGAGACCGGAGTGAAAAACTTGCCATTGTTGCTATTTTTCAGGATGAATTAAACAGCGTCTTTTTCGACCCAACGGGCAAAACCATCTACAGTCCTAAACTGCATATACGCCTTTTGCTGACCAGGATCAATAAACTCCAACATTCTTACCCCCAATATTGTACTTGCCGGCACTTCCCGGTATGGCCGCAGGTTACTATCCAGCACCATCGCAGGTCGGGTAGTGACCAGCCATTGTTCTCCGTTCACAATACCGGAAATCTGCCCTGTATATTGGTTCAGTTCGCTTAGCGTGATACTGGCTTTGCCCGTTCGTTTTTTAAGTGCGGCCAGTGTCTGATTTCCAAAAATCCTATCCGCCACAGGCTCCCCTCTCTTTGCTGCTCCCTTATCTTTAAAACCCAGCCATTTCTGAAGCCGGTATACATCTTCCCCTTTACTGCCTGCCTGCAGCAATACCTGCGGCTTGGTAAAGGCATCCACCAGTTTACTGAACGCACTGGCCGAAGACGTAGGAGTAACAATCTGCTGATATAATACCTGGGAGACAACTTTCGTTCCGTACCTGCTGTAGACCGCATTCTCTGTATCCGTTCCGAACTTACCATCACTGCTTATGCCAAGCTTCTTCTGAAACGTTTTGATGCGCTCCCCTTTCATCCCTTTTTGCAACGGGAACTGCTCCCCTATCCAGGTGACAGCCTGCTTCGGAACTTTTTTTGAAGTGCCTGCATCCGAAGGCTGATAAGAAATCGTATCTGTTGACGACCCACTATTTACATCTGTCTTAGATTCAGCGGCAAGTTTCGTAGGTGTGGTAACCAGGGTAGCACCGGCAGCCCTCTTGGGCTTAAATATGAGTTGCAGGCCAAAATAGGCAGCAGTCGCATAAACGATATACAGCACAACATTTTCCTTCTTTGGACTTTTGTTTGCAGCTTCCATTGGTATCTGTTATTAAGCAAAGGTTCTCTGCCGGGCTTTGCAGCCCGCTTATGATCCCATGCGATATGAAGACTTGATTATATAAAGCGGATGGAAACCCCTTTACGGGCATAATCCGCGTTGATGATTTTCTTCTGTGCGTTGTTCAGGTTCGAGGATATGGCCTGGGTTAAATCTTTGGGATCGCCGTCAGGGATAACACCAAACCATGTCTCCTGACGCTTACCGTAATATTTATAGAGCAGCGCAAAGTCCGCGTCATTTTGTACATAACTCATACAATAGCGTGCATCCTCGTGGTTATCGCCGGTAGCACTGTAGCGCGTATCACGGTAAATTCGTTCGGCTATCTGCGCCCAGAACCCATCCGGCCTGGTGGATTTCTGAACCTTCTGTACATCGTTCACATATTGCTCTATGGCTGCAGACGAACGCTGCTCACTTTTAACCTGCTCATCGGACTTCTTCAACTGCAATGCCTGGGCAATACTGTCTGCCGTTTCACCTGCCCCCTTCAGCACTTTGCTCACCAGGTAGATGGCACCTCCTGCCAGCAACAACATGGGCAGGGTGTTCACGAACTGTTCTTTTAATTTGTTGCTGCTTTCCGACATGGCTATAAAAACGTTTTGATCATTTTCCTGTTTGCAGCGCTTTTAAGTTTGTGTGCTGCGCTTTTCATTTCCGCCACCGTGAAATGAGCAATAAAGCTTTGCAGCGCCTCCTGCATCTGCGCGGCTTCTGCCTCGCTTCCTGCCTGAACCTGCACGGATATAGTGTAGCTGCGATTATTGCCGCCCGCAGGTTGACGCATAGCATTTAATCCTGGTAGTTTCATTGCTGTTGCTGGGTTATGTGATTAAGTATTTTTTGAATCAGGGTCTTATCCTTCTGGATTTCCATAAACATCAGGTACAGTGTCGCCACTTCCTGTTGGCTGAGTTCTTCGCTCATATAATCGCGCAGCATAAAGATCATCTGCTCGCGTTCATCCCTGGGCTGCTGCTGATCTGATGCTGACGGTTGCGCTGGTTGCGGGGCTGTGCCCAGGGATTGTGCCTGTTGCCCCGGCTGTTCATCCACTCCGGCCAGCATACTGAGCAAGCTTGCACCACCAAAGAACTTAGCAATGCCAGGCAGCGCCATACCTACAATCTTCAGGTAGCTTTCCGTCGTTTCCTTTGCGGCAATATCGTGCGCCAGGTCTGCGTTGCGCGATTCCAGCTCTGCAATCTGGATCTGCATCTTTTGGTTCTCTTCCCGGAGCCGTTCATATTCCTCTTTCTGGCGCAGCTCAGTCAGACGTTTTTCCACCAGGTTGTTGACTTCTACTTCCCCCAACCCCTGAAAACTGCCTGTAGGCTGTGGCTGTGTCAATGGTTCGCTCTGTTGACGTACTTCAGCTTCACGCTGCATGCGACTGATATTAAACGTATGCTCAAATAGCTTTTCTGCGGTATCAGCGTTATGCCAGGTGACGGTAATGCTGTCCGGCTGGCAGACCTGGTATCGGCCACACATTACTGTAGTAAAAGCCGTAAGGGAAGTTCTGTCCCTGCTCTCGGCTATCTTCTTGCCAAGCTTGCTGTAGATCGCAGTAAAATAAATCTGCTTATCTGAAAGCTGCTTCTCCCCTTTCAACATCCTGACCACCTCACGGTTTTTATCAAAAAGGGAACGCAGTTCTGGAAAATCGCTTTGCGCCATTGCTTGTTTATTTTGGTAATACCTGGTAAAAAAGTGCCTGACTTAAACTGCCTGTAAAACTGTCTGGCAACTGAATTGTGATCCGTCCCCAGAACTCCTCTATAACGTCTCCTGAATGTGCCTCCAGCAACATCACATTAGTATCGGAAGTGATGCGCGTACCCAGCGGCAGCTCGAAAGCATTAACCAGGAACCAATACTGGTTATAGGCATCAAACTCAATACTGTTGCTCAGCACCGCCCCGCTTGCGTCTGTAATACGCCGCACTACTACAGGCATTGTGCGCGCATACGCTATCTCAATACCACGCCGCTTCATCTGCCGCTCCACATAGTCCTCTATGTTAATCATTACTGCTCGTCTTTAAATAAATGGTAACGATGTAATTACTCCACTTGTCCGTTACAGTGCCATCCGCCTTTACATAATCAGAACCGGTAAAAACCTTATTCTCATAGTTACCGGTAAGCAGGGTGTTGCGCTGAACGTCGATATCCGCATCCAAATATTCATCACTTGCCTGTGCCTGGTTGTCAAAGGGTACATCTACATTACCAAAATGATACTGCCTGCTGTTGAACTCCAGGCTCAGATGACCTACGACCGGCAAGTAAGCTTCACTGGTCATATTTTCAACACCTACCGAATGCACAACTTTGATGCCGGTGATCTTCACGATATGCCCTGGCAATACCGTATTGATCGCTACCGGTATATGAGGATGCAGCACTATAAACTGCACCGGGTAAAAAGAAGTGCGTACAGAGGACATATTATCGGGTTAAAAACAGCGAAACCTTTACATCATAAGGATAATAGAGCGACGCAACCGGAACCGTTCTTACCGGGCTAAAGCCACCGCTTACACCTATCAGCCCGGTACCCATTTGTAACTGAACTAGATCCGCGGTGAAATTGCTGAACTTAACCAGCTCCTTACCCGACACGTAGGTCTTTTTAATATTTACATTACTCTTTGGGATTACGCCGCCGCCAGGACTATAACTGGCATTGCCCAGCAATCCCTGAATCGAACTGTCTGTATAAATACCCTCTATTTTGGATGAACTGATCGGTACCGGAGTATCAAACAATAACAACTTCTTATTGGGTGGAACATCATCGCCATATACAAGCAGATGCGCCTCATGGCTTTCATCCAGTATTTCTTTCTCATCTACTCTCAACCCGAAAGTGCTGCCGTAGAGTGCGTCTGCATAACCTACGCTCAGCGAAATACCTTTAAGAAGACTATAGTCCTTATGACTTTCCGCATTGAAATACACCCGCTGACCGGCGGCTGAAATTCTAAGGCTCACTTTCTGGAATCGGAAAGAACGTATCATCATCTTAATCGTTGGAAAGCCAGATATTGATAATAACATCATAGGGAAATAACACACCATAAGGATTGGTGTTGTAGCCGGACAGGTTCTTAAAATCTACCTTACCCGGATCATACACGCCTGTATCTTCGCCATTATCCACCAACAGCGGATATTTACTGCCATCCGTAAACCGCCCCTCAATACTACCGCTGGATGCGTCTATCTTTTCGGGGAACACAAAGAATTTACTATTGGGAGCAACACTGTTGGAAGCTGTAAGATTTTTCACCTCGTGGCCGTCATCGAGCACTTCCACGTTATTGAGCCGGAAACCTAAGGTCGCACCCTGGATCGCTTTGTCCTGCGGCAGGGATACAAAAATGCCTTTCAGGCTGCGGTAGCCCTTATCGCAAACTGCGTTGAACCTGATCGTCTCTCCGGCTGCGGACACCCGCAGCCGGATGCGTTGGAATTTATTGTTTTTCATCTGACGCTTGACTTAAAATGTTACCCGAAAAGCTCGTTTATGCTTTCACAACTGTAGTACCGATCAGGATGAGCTTCAGGTAAGCGTTCTGAGGTGCATTAGTACCCCATTCCAGGTTCATCTCTATGGTCTGCTGGTCACGGATCAGCTTGGGATTATCAAGGATATAGGTTCCTTCCACCAGCTGCGCATTGCCTTTGGTATTGAAAACCTCCAGCGTAGTATTAGGGATCAATACCGCACCGTTCGCCTTGAACTCGAATTCACCATTACGCAGGAAGTCCGGTATGATGGAGAAATTGACAGTTAGCGGGTTCGTTATGCTCTGGTCTGAGATACCGTACAGCAGGCGCATGCCATGCAGCAGGAAGAACGCACCCTTTTCAAGTTTGGCAGAGCTGATATTGGTATAGCCTACCGTCTTATTATCATCATCGCGCAGCATCTTCACCACCTTGCTGTTTGCAATATCCTTTACCGCGTAGTAGGAAATATCTACTGATTGCAAAGACTTGCTCGCAAGACCCTTCTGTATATCTTTAGGCAGCAGGTTAATGCGGGTTTCAAAATCACTGCGGCTGCCCCTTGCGTTCTTACCCGCGCTTTGCTTGGCAATCTCCTTTGTTTTGCGAAAGAACCGTGCTTTCTCTTCTGCCGGAGCCTGTTCCACCGCGCCAAGAAAATCCGCTTCATTCATTGCGCCCAGCAGGTTGTACTCGCTGTCATTGATCTGACCTAATGTAAACATAACTGTGTTTTTGAGAAAGCCTGTTCCCGGCTCCTGTATCCGGAACAGGCTAAGAAGGATTAAGACTAAAACAGGAGCGGTCTTGTATAAAAAGAAAGGAACACCTTAGAGCATTTCAAAGTCATCCGACCCGGAAAATTGTCCGGACATTTCATCGTCCTGGCCGCTGAGGTCGTCATCCTGACCATAGAACTGATCATCCGCGCCTCCGCCATTAAAATAGCCACCTCCTTGGTTCGGATCTATGTCCGCTGCACCCATATACGCCGGTGCATCTATATAATAACCGGAGCTACCGTTAGGTGGTTGAACGGCTCCCAGGTCAGGAAAGCCCATCCCCGAAACAGGAGTGCGTTCGTGGTAAAGCCAGCGGTCTGTGTTGGATACAGCCGAAACTGGTGTCAGTCCAAGCCCGCCATCCCCGGCCAGTATGCTTACGCCCGGAAGAGCCGCTTTTACAGTTTTATACGCGCCCGCTATGGCTGCACCCTGAAGGATATTTTTAATAACGGGATTGTCTACTTTCAGTGATCCTATGGCAGAACCTGCTGCCACTGCTACGGGGGGAAGAACCGGCAATAGTCGCTTCATTCCTTTTTGCGTTGTATCGGTCAGGTCAACATTGGCAAATTTCTTAGCAGCAAGATTAATGCCGTTAATTGCCACGTTTCCCAATACAAAACCGCCTACATGCTGCATCATCGGTGCCAGTTGCTTCAGTACATCTTTAAGCCCGGCAGACCTGCCCGGTATGCCTAATGCTGTTGTTGTCGCCATTGTATGATAGTTTAAGTTGTTAGAAATCGTTTAACTCAGATGGAATGTTTTGGGTTTCCCTGGAGGATGCCTGCCCGATGGACCGGAAAGCGCAGGTGTGGATGGTGCGTGATCCTTATGATCATCTGCGGATAACAGTTTGTACACTCCGAACATGACAGCACCACCAATGGCCAGACTTAACAAGGGATTGTTTTGGGCAAACTTCACCGCCCCGGTTGTAATACTGCCCAGCCCGTCAACCGGTTCATCCCCAGTGGTGCTCTCTCCTGCGTCCATAACCGTAAGCGCCGTGCTGCGTGCCTCCGGTAAGGCCGCAGCCGTATTGTTGTCGTCAAAGCTCACTCCGTCATCTTCTACTGCTGCTCCTTCAGTACTGGAAATGTCTATTACTTCGTCTTTCTTAGCCAGTCCGGAATCCTTCATGATCTTGATCACAGCAGTAATCAACGGAGTGGCGGCAGCAACCGCAGCTGCAACCGGGATGATACCCAGGTCTCCCAATCCGCTCAGGCTACCCTTTTTACCTGCCAGGATCGCTTTTCTCAGGTTACTCTTTTTCCCGCCGATCTTTTCAAACAGCTTTTCTACTTTCTCCAATGCCTTTTTGGCTTTGGCTACGGTATTAGCACTGATTCCCTTTGCACTTGCCTGTTCTGGCGTCGCATATGCCCACTTCAGCCGCGAGGACATTTTGCCGATATTGAGTTTGAGCGCCAGCAGAAAGCCGTTACGGGCAGCAATGGTGGCAGGGTTAAAGCGCATCAGTCCTTTACCGACCTTTTTTATCGCACCGCCTACCTTTTTAAAAAAGCCTTTCTTTTTTTTCTTGGGCTTTCCTTTCTTTGCCTTTCCGAGTTGATAGTCGTCTTCACCCGTAAGAATATCATCATCACCGTACAATTCATCGTCACTGAGCAGGCCATCCAGATTGCCAAAACCATTCAACTGGTCAAGCATTGCCTCATTAGCAATAAGCTGGCCTAGCGCCTGGTCGCGTTTGTCGGTAAACCAATACTGGATAGCATAATCAAGCATCTTCAGTATCTCGTCATGGTTATAGCCTGCTACGTAAGAGGCTACCGGGTTTTCAGCAATTGCCTGCCGGGTGGCTACCAGGTAGCGGTACAGGCCGCGCTCTATCTGCGGGTCTTTGACCGCTCCCAGTAAATATTGTTCGCCATCCAGGATACCTAACCCCTGTAAGTCTACTCCGAATATGGCGGCATGTAATGCCGTGTTATTCGCAGCAGCGAGCTGCATGGAGTTCATTACTATTCTGCCGGTATCATTTACGGATGGCGAAGTATCTTCTACGCCGTCAAGAACAGCGATTTTAATTCCGTCTAATGGCATATTATAATCCATTTTTTGCGTGAAAGGCTTCTCGTAGTTAAACCGCCCCAGTACTGCATCCACTGTGTAATAAGCGTTGCCGCTTGCTTTAGGTACAATCACATATATGTGTTGCCAGTGCGCAGCCGAATAACGGGTTATGCGAAAACGGTGCGGAATGCCGAGATTGCACAGTATTGAAGAACAGAAAATCGAAAAACAGTCACAATCGATTCCTTTAAGCCGGTCGTTCCAGGATCTGCGCGGGCTGCGCAACTCTTCCATTCCCGGTTTATCCAGGTGGTATTGGATATTGTGGTACAAGAATTCCCACACAGCACGCAGCGTATCTTCAAGTGTATCCTGTTTCAGTACGGACGCGATCTTTGCTGTCTGAGACAGCGTGGTGCGGACAACCTGGTCTATTACCTTGAGAGTGTCCTTAACCTCCCCATCTTCAGAAACGACTTTATCCGTTATCGCTGCCTTGGGAAACAGGAAATCAAACCGTGCACCGTCTTCCCGGATAACCCGCTGCCCGCTGCTGATCTCATAATCCGGGTGGTACTCCCTGTCTAAAATCCGCATCATTTGTTGATAACCGTTTTAGGAGTTTCAAGGGTCATTCCATCTACCTGCATGATAACCGTCATCGCAACCGGACTGCTGAATGCATGAAGCAATCCGGTCGTTCCGTTCTTTGAAAAAAGCTGCACAAGGCTGGTAATATTCTTTACTCCCATTAAAGGCAGGACTGCTGTCCAGCCTACCGGAAGCATGATTTCCCCCACTTCACTTTGCCTGTTGGCAGCAATAGGAAAGCTTTTCCCTGTAGCCGGGCTTTCTGCAATCATGTTCCCCTTACTGTCCCAAAGCCGTACTACCGGGTTAACGATAGTAACTGATACGTTTGAAGGGTTGTTGATCTTGGCCGTAACAGCAATCTCAATGCCTGAAAGGTTTACCTTATGGACGCGGACTTTGGATAAAGCAACGGTAACATTAGCCACCAGCTTATTTAACTGGAGCATACGGTTCACTATCAGGAACGCACCAACACCGATACCTATCTTGACCGCAGGATGCATGGCTTATTTCTTTCTGAATTTGGCGAACACATAATCCAGTCCTTTCTTGGTACAGTAACCAACCACGGCACTGATAAAAGCATAGGACATTACGGCAATACTTCCGTCCAGGGTGAGGCTGTCCATGAGCAAATGAGGGATGGCCTGAGCCTTATACACACCGCCTATGGTACTGAATGCTACTGTCCAGATGGAAGTAGTTCCAAATAACGAGGGCTGTTCCGAAGGAGAATGATCGTTGGAGGTAAAATGGTGCATCGTTGTTTTGATCTTTTTTCTGATCGTGAAACAAAGATGAGGTGAGCGAAAAAGGGCGGAATAACATTTGATATGATTCAGCAACCTTTAGTACAATTCAATAACATTTTATATCATTTCGAAACAATTGACATCGTATGATGCGGGTGCAGTTCTATATAGCTCTAACTGTTCAAAAAGTAATGTAGTACACTATGTAGAACACCAAACGCTTTACTATCGGGGCATTTTGATTATTCGGAATGGCTGCTTCAAAATACTACATCAAAAAGCCAGCGGTGTTTGTTGAAAAAAAAATGCATTAAAAAGGAGAGCCGCATTACGGCTCTCCCAGGATCTCAACTATTTTTTCAACATCACTTTTTCGGAAAACATGCCTGAAGCGTAACTGCTCCAAAAACTCCGGATGCTTGTCTTTATGCTCCAGAAGCCATTTGCGAAACAGCATGTATGCGCTTCTGCTGTTGAATTCCGGGAAGTACAACTGAGCGAGTTCCTTGCGCGTGTAAGCTTTTATCTCAAACATATTCCGATGATCTTTTTTCAAAAGTAAACGGCGGGAACCTTATTTGTAACTTTCTTGTAAAACATTATTACTTCCTATAAAATTTTACAAGAAACGCTGTGGCAAAGAGTTACACGGCATAGTACCATTACGGATACACTACGTTCTTTACAGATTATCTGCGCCTCTCATTACAAATTTAACCGGCTTTTTCACGGATCTATTACACCTGGCAATACAGCAATGTTGCAGAATGATATAAAATGTTACTGAATCGTACTAAAAGTTGCCAAATGTTGAATCGCACACTTCGCTTGTTAGCACTTTGCAGGCAAGCGGCGTTGCAAAACGCACATTTTTTAACCCGCAAAAAACAAATGTCTATGCGTTCAACTTTAAAAGCGTCTCAAACGTTTCACTTTTCCATTCCTGCAATACTCGTTATAGAGGTGCTCAGCATTATATGGCTTCACCGTATCAGGTTTAAGATAAACCACGTCAGTAAAGATCACCAGTTTTTAAAACTCGCACTGTTTGTAAACCTGGCAAAGCCGCATCAATGTGAAGGAGTGCGGCGGATCGAAGGTTTTTTACAGAAACTGTAGTGCCTCGGATGCTATTGTAACCAGATATTTTTTCAAACCCCGCTTAAAATCAGCTAATTATTTGTTTCAGAGGCACAATTTTTCAAATACACATTATTGATAATCAACCTTTTGTATATTTGCATATAAAGAAAA
This sequence comes from Rurimicrobium arvi, assembly GCF_039540495.1. NCBI lineage: Bacteria > Pseudomonadati > Bacteroidota > Chitinophagia > Chitinophagales > Chitinophagaceae > Rurimicrobium > Rurimicrobium arvi. The sequence goes on from NZ_BAABEZ010000022.1 coordinate 1,196,264, forward strand.
AGCCCTAAAGGAATGCAAAAGAATTCTACGTACACAAGGATAATGTTGTAGCCTTTGTCCATGTGCTTGAGCAATACAACTTCTCAACAGGGGGGGTGTTTACTAACTGTGATGACTGCATCGGAATATGGGTGTATTACTATCCTCAATTCGATAATCATCAGGAAGGCTTAAGCCATCTGGAGCGACTAGCGGATTAAAAGCACAAACACTTCTTAACATGAATAAGAAAAAGGTGAAGGAGGTAATACCAGAAGTTGACTTGTCCTGCGAAGAAAACAATCGGCTCACCGCCCAGGAGTTAATAACCTACCCCGGTTGTGAACAACTGACAGAGCAGGAGGCTCAGGAAATTACAAGTAACCTGCATCTGTTAGCAGAATTACTTTATGGCATCGCCAGCGAGCAGACAGGAACAAAAAGGAAACTAAGCACTATTCTAAATCCACAACAAAACAACCAACAAAATTTAGCAGCATGAAAAACGAATCATTCTTTCAGCAATCAGCAACAATAAGAGAACAGCCTGCCTTTGCAAACGATCAAAAAGAAGCAGTGAAATTCGCGCGCTCAGCGTCCAGAGAACAACGGTATACCAACCTGAGCATCGATGCACAAAACAGAATCATTGATGAATATGCATCAAGCAATGGTTTTACAGTCCGCGCATCCTTCGGCGGAGAATTTGAATCGGCAAAAACAGACGGTCGAAAAGAATTTCAGCGAATGCTGGATTATATAAAAAAGAGGAAAGGCCAGATAGGTTACATACTTATCTACGACAATTCGAGGTTTAACCGAATCGGTAGCAACGCTATCAAACTGGCGTCAGACCTTAAAAGTTTTTACGGAGTGCAAGTTTTGACTGTAACCAACCACGCAGAATATGCGACTCCAGCATACCTGACGCAAATCATGGAGCCTTAACATACTCTCAACTGAGTTTGCATCAAACAAAAAAAATCTTCTTAAGAAAGCTCACTCAAAAAAATAAAATATGGCAGACTTATCATCATTTCAACGATTCGCTAAACTTTCCGGTCAACCGGTCTTTGAAAAAGATTTTAAAGAAGCGGTAAAATACACACGGGTATCATCAAAAGAACAGCAGGATACTAACCTTAGTCTGGACTTCCAGAATAAAACAATCGATGAATATGCGGCAAGAAATGGCTTTACAGTACATGCTTCTTTTGGTGGCAAATTTGAATCCGCAAAAACGGACGGGCGGAAGGAATTCCAGCGCATGCTCGAATATATCAAAAAGAAAAAAGGACGCATAGGCTATATACTTATTTATACGACATCAAGGTTTAGCCGAACAGGCGGGGGTGCCATCAAACTGGCTGCAGACTTACGTCGCAATTATGGAGTACGTGTATTAGCGGTAACCCAGCCAACCGATACAGCTACCCCAACAGGGCAATTTCATCAGAATATGGAGCTGCTCATATCCCAATATGATAATGAACTGCGCAGGCAGGCAACAATGGCCGGTTCCAAGGAACATCTGGAGCAAGGGATTTGGTGTCTGCGTCCGCCTTTAGGGTATGATGCTATTATGATCAATGGGAAACGCGAGATTGTAATCAACCAGACCGGAGAGCAACTCAGAAAAGCATTTACGTGGAAGCTAAGCGGCACATCAAATGAAGAAATACTTCGTAGATTGAAAACATTAGGGGTAACCACCTACAAACAGAAATTAAGTCAGATATTCTCTAACCCCTTTTATGCCGGTATCATTGTAAATAAAATGCTTAACGGTAAAGTGGTAAAAGGAATTCACCCTAAACTGATTACCGAAGAGGTATTTCTGAAAGTGAATCAGGTTAGAGCGGAGGCAAAAGGAAAGTTTGGTACCTACCATCAAAATGAACGTGACGAAATCCCATTAAAATTGTTTACCAAATGTGACAGGTGCGGTAACGCTTTTACCGGTTATATAGTTAAGGCTAAAAACCTCTACTATTACAAATGTCGGACAACAGGTTGTAAATGCAACAAGAGCGCCAAAACGATGAACGAACAGTTTATCGAGTTCCTAAGTACCTACTCCATAAAGCAAGAGTTCGTTGAGCCGCTTATAAAGGACATGACGGCTTATCATTATCAGAAGAACCAGGACGATGCCAAGCGCCATCAGGAATTAAAAAAGAGATTGTCCGAGATTGAAGGGTACCTTGACAATATTGATGAAAATTTTCATGTAAAAGGTACCATGTCCGGAGAAACTTATCAGAAATTTAAACTCAAATACCTTGATCAGCGAGCTGAAATCACACAGGAAATAAACAATGTTGTAACGATGAGTTCGAACCTTACAAAATTGCTTGAAACAGCAGCTCAACTTTCCGTGAAACTCGCTTCTACATGGACTTCCAGCACTGCAAAACAAAAAGAGGCATTACAAAAACTGGTATTTCCGGACGGTGTTTACTATAATTTGGAAAAACAGGCATTTCGAACCGAGAAAGTAAATTCTGTCTTTGCGCTTTTCGCAAGCCTGGCGCGGGTTTCAGAGGAGGATAAAAACAAACAAGGTAGCATCTCTGCTACCTTGTCAAGTCAAGTCGGGATGACTGGATTCGAACCAGCGGCCTCTTCGTCCCGAACGAAGCGCGCTACCGGGCTGCGCTACATCCCGAAGGACTCAATACTATAAATACTTCACTCCATTGGATAAAAAAAGAAGCCTGCTCGCGCAGGCTTCTTTCGTTCGGTCGGGACGACTAGATTCGAACTAGCGACCCCTTGCACCCCATGCAAGTGCGCTACCGGGCTGCGCTACGTCCCGAACTCCTCAGGGAGGGCCGCAAAAGTAAAAATTTTGTTTGAAAAAAACTAATTCAGCTTCGAAGAAATTAAGCGAAGGAACTCACTACGTGTCTCTTGCGCTTCAAACTGTCCGCTGAACGCCGAGGTCGTCGTTACACTGTTTTGCTTCTGCACTCCGCGCATCATCATGCACAAATGCTGTGCCTCAATCACCACTGCCACACCCATTGGCTGCAGCGTCTCCTGGATCGCATCCAGGATCTGGTGCGTAAGACGTTCCTGCACCTGCAGACGGCGCGCAAACGTGTCCACCACCCGGGCAATCTTGCTCAGCCCGGTGATCACCCCATTCGGTATATACGCCACATGCGCCTTTCCGAAGAAGGGCAGCATATGATGCTCGCAAAGCGAATACAGCTCTATATCTTTCACAATCACCATCTCGCTGTACGACTCATGGAACTTTGCCGCTTCAAGTATCTGGCGTGCATCCATATTGTATCCCTGTGTAAGGAACTGCATCGCTTTCGCCACCCGCTTGGGTGTATCCAGCAGACCTTCCCGGTCCGCATCCTCACCCAGCAATTCCAGCGAAGAACGGTAATGCGCCATCAGGGCATCCGTAATATGCGGATCAAAATGTTCTTCTTTTTTATAAGCCACGTTGCTTGTATGTTTTTTAGAAGGGAGAAAAAAACTGCCGCTTAGGCACCGTAGTATTCTACGTATATATTGCGTGTCTCGCGCAGCATGAGCTTATGCAGCTGCACACCCATCTGCTCCACATGAGGCCGCAATTCGTCCCAGATAGCGATGGTCAGGTTTTCGGCACTGGTGAACTTACCTTTCATAAACGGAACATCAAGGTTCAGGTTGCGGTGATCCACCTGTTCTACGATCACCTGCTTGATGAGACTTCCGAGCTCTTTCGCATTGCATACGAAACCTGTCTCTTTACTCGGCTCTCCCTTCACGGTTACATGCAGCTCATAATTGTGGCCGTGCCAGTTCGCATTCGCACATTTACCGAATACTTCTTCATTTTTTTCGGCGGTCCAGGACTCGTTATACAGTTTGTGGGCTGCATTAAAATGCTCAACCCGTGTCAGATACACCATGCTTTGTAATTAGTCCGCAAAAGTACCCTCTGCTTGCTTATCAAAAAAATAACTTTACTTGCAGCTGATGAAGAATTTATTGATAGTGTCTGCGACAGAAGCCGAAATCCTGCCCTTGCTGCGCTTCCTGGAAGCCAATTTCCGGACAGTCGCGCAGCATTCCTTTCAGAATGAACGCTATTCGGTGGATATACTGATATCGGGAGTGGGCATGATGAGCACAGCTTACAATCTTGGCGTTGCGCTTGCCCGCAATACCTACGATGCTGCGCTGCAGGCCGGTATCGGCGGATGCTTCGATATGCAGCTACCTTTGGGCTCGGTACTGGGCGTTGCTTCGGAATGCTATGCAGATCTCGGCGCAGAGAACCGCGGGGCTTATATAGATATATATGAACTGGGCTTCCTGCAAAAGGACACCTACCCTTTTACGGACGGAAAACTATTGAACCTGAAACCGTTTGAAGCAGGAATGGGGCTGGACCTTGTTCCCGCCATCAGCGTGAATACCGTGAGCGGACATAGTCCCACCATTGCCGCCCGTGCCGGAAGATACGGTGCCGTACTCGAAAGCATGGAAGGAATTGCATTCCATTACGCGTGCCTGCAACAGCAACTGCCTTTTCTGCAGATACGGGCCATATCCAACTACGTAACCCCGCGCGACCGCGATGCATGGCAGATAGGATTGGCGATCAGGAACCTGAACCAGCATTTACAGGATTTTTTTAGCAAATAAAGACCCTAATTTTACGGTCGCAATTTCCACAAATATGAAACTCACGCTGGGCTTCAGCCCCTGCCCCAATGATACTTTTATCTTCGATGCACTGGTGAACAAAAAAATCGATACCGGCATCTATTCGTTCGACTATGTGATGGAGGACGTGGAAACGCTCAACCAGTGGGCATTTGAAGCAAAGCTCGACATTACCAAACTCAGTTATGGCTCCTACCTGGATCTCGCGCACCCTTATGCGTTACTGCATTCGGGCAGTGCATTAGGCAAAGGCGTAGGTCCGCTGCTGGTGAGCAGCCAGCCAATCGAACGGTCGGAACTTGCTGGCTGCCGCATTGCGATCCCCGGCAAAAAAACCACGGCCAACCTGCTGTTGTCCCTCGCTCACCCGGAAGCAAAAGATAAAACGGAAGTATTATTCAGCGATATCGAGCAATCGGTGCTCGACGGGCGTTTCGATGCGGGACTGATCATCCATGAGAGCCGCTTCACTTACGCAGCAAGGGGATTGCATAAGATCATGGACCTGGGCGACTGGTGGGAAAACGAAATGCGTGCCGCTATTCCCTTAGGCGGTATCGTGATCCGGCGCAGTCTTCCGGCAAACATTGCTGCCGATGTGGACCGTCTGATCCGCGAAAGCCTGGAGTATTCCTGGAAACATTACCCGGAACTTTCTCCCTTCGTGCAGGAAAATGCACAGGAAATGGAGGAATCCGTAATGCGCCAGCATATCAATCTCTATGTAAATGAATTCTCTACCGACCTCGGTCCTGTAGGCAGGCACAGCATAGAGACTTTATTCTCGAAAGCAAAATCCGGCGGACTGATAGCAGGAAACCTGCCGGAAAATATATTCTACTGATACCTATGAGCAGCGCCAGGGAAGTATTACAGCAATACTGGGGATATGATGCGTTCCGGGAATTACAGGAACCCATCATAGCAACCGTCCTCAAAGGCGCCGACTGTATCGCGCTGCTACCCACGGGCGGAGGCAAATCGCTGTGCTACCAGGTGCCTGCCCTGCTGATGGAAGGTCTCACACTGGTGGTATCGCCGCTGATCTCCCTGATGCAGGATCAGGTGCAACGCCTGCAGGAACAAGGCATCAACGCAGCCTACCTCCATAGCGGACTCAGTGCGCAGCAGGTTCAGGGTATCCTTGCCGAGGCGGAAAAAGGAACGCTGAAATTATTATACGTGTCTCCCGAACGGCTGCAGAACAGACTGTTCCGTCAGGCACTCCCCTACCTGAAAATCGCGCTGATAGCCGTGGATGAAGCGCACTGTATCTCACAATGGGGCCATGATTTCCGGCCGGAATACCTGCAGATCAAAACACTGCGGGAGGAAGGACGGCAGATACCCATCCTCGCACTTACGGCAAGTGCCACCCATAAAGTACTGGCCGACATACAACAGCAACTGGGCATCAGCACCGCGGCGGTGTTCCGTAAAAGCTTTGCACGCCCGAACATCCATTACACCATTCACTACACGGAAAACAAACTCCAGGATACGGTAAACTTCTTCCGCCACAACGAGCATTGCGCGATCATCTATTGCCGCAGCCGGCGACGCACGCAGGAGATGAGCGCACTGCTGCAACAGAACGGCATTCAGGCTGCAGCTTTTCACGCCGGACTTCCGCGCGAACAACGGCATGCTGTGCAGCAGGCCTGGATGCAAAACGAATTGCAGGTGATGGTGGCCACTACCGCTTTCGGAATGGGTATAGACAAACCGGATGTGCGCACGGTGCTGCACCTTGAGTCCCCGGAAAACCTCGAAGCCTACTACCAGGAGACGGGCAGGGCCGGACGCGACGGACAGCCATCCAGGGCGATCCTGCTGTATGGCAATTATGATCTGCAGAGACTGGGCGAAAGCGTTGAACAGCATTTCCCGCCTGAAGATTACCTGCGCAGGATATACCAGTACGTTTGCGACTTCCTGCAGATACCTACCGGAACAGAGCTGGATGACTACTACGAATTCGATCTTGAAACATTCCTGAAAAACTTCCGGCTGGAATCCGTTCCGGCCACACACGCGCTGCGCCTGCTCGCGCAGGAGGGTTTATGGAGTCTGAACGACGCGGTGTTCCGCCCGGCCCAGATACAGGTGACTGCCTCGCGCAATACACTGGACCAGGTGCAGGAGCAGTATCCGCGGCTGTCGGTTGTGATCACAGGCATGCTGCGCCTGTATACCGGTATCTTCCATTATCCCGTCCCGGTAAATGTATTCGGATTGGCCAGGAAACTGCAACTGAAGAAAGACGACCTCGAAACCATGCTGCTGCAACTGCACGCCATGAACCTGATCGAGTTCAAACCTGCTCATTCGGGCCCTATGATCCATGTGCATCATTACCGCGTGCCTTCCCGGGACCTGATCATCGACCATAAACGCATTGCGCGCCTGCGTGAAAATGAAAAATTCCGCACTGAAAGCATGACCGCATTCCTGCAAAACAGGGATACCTGCGTGAATCGTATGCTGCTGGCCTATTTCGACGAAACGGCTCCTGAATGGTGCGGCCATTGCTACATCTGCGCAAAAAGATCGGCTCCTGCGGAGCCGAAAGCATCGCTGGAACAACGCATTGTTCAACTGCTGGAAACACACGAAAGCCTCAGCCTTCAGGAACTGCTGCATGCAATGAACCCATCCGATACCACCGCAACCATAGAATGCATCCGGCAAATGACGGAATCCGGACTGATCATCACCGACGGATTAGGGAATATCACCCTTCCCGGCCGGTCCTGATTGCGTCAGGGAAAATATGTACTTTTGGAACTTAATACTTTCAACATCCAATGTCTCAGATCAATATAAACGGGGGAGCATCTTTCTCCGTAGAAAAAAACGGCGACACAGTGCTGATCAACGGCACATCCGTGCAGCCGGACATCCGCTGGATGTCGCCAACCGAGGCCAGCATCCTGCTCGACAATAAAAGCTATACCGCAGAAGTGGAAAAAGTGGACCGCGACAACAAAGAACTCGTGGTTCGTATCAACGGCAACCGCGTGGTGATGAATATCCGTGAAGACATTGACCTGCTGCTGGAAAAAATGGGCATTAATATGGCCGCCGGAATGAAAGCCGCTCCGCTGAAAGCGCCTATGCCCGGTCTGATCCTGAAAATACTCGTCAGCCCCGGCCAGCAGGTACAGAAAGGTGACGGATTGCTGATCCTCGAAGCCATGAAAATGGAAAACATACTGAAAGCAACAGGCCCCGCCACCGTCAAAGCAATAAAGGTTGAAGAACGCACTGCGGTCGAAAAAGGTTCGGTGCTGATCGAAATGGAATAATGCCGACATGAAAGCAATCCGTATATTCTTATTCTCATTGTTGCTGCTGCAGGCCCGGATCGTCGCGGCTGAGCAGTTCTCCTACATATTCATACAGGGAGATAAAAAGACGCCTATTTACACGAAAGTGGAAGGCGTAATGATGCCGCGTTATGGTAAAAACTACGCGTTGCTCGCTCCGCTCGCACCAGGCCCGATCAACATCGAAATCCTGTTCCAGCAAAACGAACATCCGCCACTGAACTTCCGTATCCTCGTACCTGAAAATGGCAAACGCGCATTTCTGCTGAGCTCGAAAGACGGTAAGTATGCGCTGTACGACCTGGAACAGAATTTCTACCTGCTGTCGGACAATTCTTTTGAAGAAGACCATATGCCCGCCGTTGTCACCAACCAGACATTGGCTGTCAATGCAGTGGAAACCCCGAAACGGGAAGTTCCCGCAACGGAAAAAACGAACGTAAAAACCCCGGATTCCGAAAAGCTCTACGAACCCGAAGCAAACGAAGGCAACAATCAGAACAATACTGCTGCAGTCCCACAACCTTCCGGCAAACAGGCTCCCCGGTTTATCGAGAATATTACGTTCAACAATGAACAGGCCACAGGTGGCACTATTGCAAAAGCCACAGATGAAACAGGAAACGGTGCAATCACCGGCGGAACGGTAACCAATAGCGACTGTGCGGGCGTGATCGGCGACGAAAGATTTATCCGGCTGCGCACAGACCTCAACCTCGTCACGAATGAAGACCAGCGCCTGGGCATTATACAGGGCGCCATTAAAAACAATTGCTTCTCCACAAGACAGGCGGCCGAACTTACCGAACTGCTCAGCAGCGATGTGGCGAGGCTCTCAGCGCTGAAAGCCTTTTATCCCAAGATCAGTGATCAGGCAGAGTTTCCCTCCCTCGCTTCGCTTATCACCGATGAAGATGTCAAAAGCTATTTCCTCGGTTTCCTGAACAAATAAAGAAACAGAGAGCTCATAAAAAAGCGCGATCATCAATGACGATCGCGCTTTTTTATTATTCTTAAATCTTACTGCATCGACTGGATCACCATTTCGGCAATATCCAGCACCTGCACATGATCTTCCTGTTCTTTATTTTTCACACCATCGGTAAGCATCGTGGTGCAGAACGGACAGTTGGCAGCGATCACACTCGCCCCGGTTGCCAGTGCTTCATTGGAGCGCTCGAGGTTGATACGCGTATCTCCCGGCTCATCTTCCTTGAACATCTGCGCACCGCCTGCGCCACAGCACAACCCGTTGGTACGGCAACGTTTCATTTCTATCAGTTCCACGTCCAATGCTTCCAGCACCGCGCGCGGAGCTTCATACACGTTATTCGCGCGCCCGAGGTAACAACTGTCGTGGTACGTGATCTTTTTACCTTTGAATGCGCCGCCACCCTGCAGCACGAGTCTGCCATCGTTGATCAGCGACTGCAGGAAAGTGGTATGGTGGATCACTTCGTAATGACCGCCCAGCGCAGGATATTCGTTCTTCAGGATATTGAAGCAATGCGGACAGGCAGTAACGATCTTCTTCACCTCATACCCGTTCAGCACCTGTATATTGTTGTATGCCATCATCTGGAACAGGAATTCATTTCCTGCACGGCGTGCCGGATCGCCGGTACACATCTCCTCTTTACCCAGGATCGCAAAACTAACCCCCACTTTATTGAGAATAGCAGCAAATGCTTTGGTGATCTTCTGCGCACGCTGATCAAAGCTGCCCGCACAACCTACCCAAAACAGCACCTCGGGTTGTGCACCCTCGGCCATATATTCCGCCATCGACTTAATATGCATATGTAAATTGTTTTTTACTGAAAAAATTAAACCAGTTTCCTGATAACATTGATATTACCCCAGTGCAACGTATCATGCCAGAGGCACATCTGCAGCAATTCGTCCATATTGTTGGCGGGAATACCGAAAGTACCCAGTGCAAATGGTTCGACCACTCTGAGCGCACCTTCTGTGTAGAACGCTTCCAGCGTATCGATAGAACTGAAGAAACGTTCTTTCAGCATTGCGATCTCCGTTTCGGGAACAAATGCTTCAGGCTTCGAGCCGTTGCGGTAATTGTCTGCCAGTGGCACCGCGCGTTCTTTCATTGCCCCGGAGCGCCAGTAACAGAGCATCTCCGTTGACACCACCAAGTGACCGAGCTGCCAGACCAGGTTATTGTTCAGCCCTTCGGGAATCTTGTTGAGCTGTTCTGTGGAGAATCCGTCGAGCTGTGCCGCGATCTTAGTCCGCACAGCACGGATATTGTCGAAAATCTGAGTTGCCATATTTTATTGCATTTCGGCTACCCATAGATCCCGTTCATCGGGACTGAATTTCCAGGGTGCCATATTATTTTCAATATTACCGAACATCATGTTCCATTCCTGAGGACTGTTGCTCTCTTCCATTACCAGATAACGGCGTGCATCCAGAATGATCTCGAGCGGACTGATACTGACAGGACAGGCTTCCACACACGCATTACAACTGGTACAGGCCCTGAGTTCCTCCACGCTGATATAATCGTGCACCAGCGATTTCCCGTCATCCGCAAAACTGCCGTTCTGATCGATATTGCGCCCCACTTCTTCCACACGATCACGCGTATCCATCATGATCTTACGCGGAGACAGCTTTTTACCTGTAATGTTCGCAGGGCACACGCTCGTACAGCGTCCGCACTCGGTGCAGGCATAAGCATCCATCAGGTTCTTCCAGCTCAGATCCATCACATCTTTCGCTCCGAAGCGCTGCGGTGCGGCATCCCCGCTTACGGGAGGCGCAAGCTCGGGCTGCATCATATACAGTACTTCATTCTGCACGGAAGGCATATTGTGCATTTCACCGGCAGGCTCCAGCGGAGCATAATAAGCATTGGGAAATGCAAGCACGATGTGCAGGTGTTTGGAATACGGCAGATAATTCAGGAACGCCAGTACGCCGATGATATGCAGCCACCAGGTAGTGCGTTCCAGCGCTATCAGCGAAGTTTCGCTCATACCGTTGAACAGCGGTGCGATCATACCGGAAACCAGGAAAGAGCCCGTCTGTGCATAATGCTCAGAACCCAGCTGCTGCAATTGCTGATCAGCGGCATTCATGGTAAACAATAAGCCCATCAATACGATCTCTGTGATCAGGATAGCATTTGCATCTGTCTTGGGAAAGCCGTCCAGTTCAGGCTGATTCAGTCGCTTCAGACGTAATATATTGCGGCGTACCAGGAATATCGCGCAACCGATCAGAACGGTGGCCGCTAGGAATTCAAAGCAGCCGATCAGCACCGGATACAGGCTTCCCAGCGCGTGTGCGAACAAGCGATGCGTGCCCAGCATACCGTCCAGGATGATCTCCAGCATTTCGATATTGATGATCACGAACCCGGCATATACAAAGAAGTGCAGTATTGCCGGTGTCATTCTTTTGAACATCTTCTTCTGTCCGAGTGCCAGCAGCAGCACATTGCGCCAGCGCCGTGCACTGTCGCCTCCGAAACTGCGGTCTTTACCCAGCAGGATATTACGACGGATGGAACGGATCTTTTTATAAAACAGAAAAGATGCGCCCGCGAGCAATAAGAGAAAGAGGATTTGTTGCAATACGTGCATAAGCTGTTATTTGATTCTTAGATACGATTCCGCGCGGGAATGCTTACCCGGCACGAAAGTAATTCCTTTTTTTTAAGCAACGAAAAGCGGTATCTTTTTCATATTCAGATATTGACCTTTTCGATTATAACGAGTAAATTTGGTAGATGAAGTTGTTACCAATGCAAAAGTTTTTCCGCAACACACTTTTGTGTCTGACCGTATTTTGTTTGATTCCCGGACTGAAAGCGCATGCCCAGGACAATGCGCCTGCAATTGATAAAGACTATTTCAGAAAGATGGAAGATTCGCTGCTGGTAACAGCCGATTCCATCTACAATATCATGATCCCCGATTTCCGTACAGAGCAATGTGAGCTGTTCGTAAAACAGCTGATACGCACGCTGAAAACACCCGGATCTTACAATTACCCCTTCGACAGCCTGAAAAAGACGATCAACATCGTCTCCTCTCCCGATAACAAATTCCGCATTTTCAACTGGCCGCTCGCTTACAGTGACGTGCGCGTCCGCTATTATGCGGCTATCCAGATGAATGAGCCGGAGCTGAAACTGATTCCGCTGTTCGACAAAACGGATATGCTGAGCAAACCCGATCCGTACAAGGAATGTACCAGCAACGACTGGATGGGAACCCTGATTTATAATATTATCCCTAAAGAGACAGAGGAGGGAACGGTCTATTTTATACTGGGAGTGAATAACGGCAACCCGATCAGCAATAAAAAAATGATCGATCCGATGACCTTCAGCGGGAACAGTGTCCGGTTCGGAGCGCCTTTATTTGCGATGGGCTCGATGGAATCCCCGGACAAGCCGGTTAACCGCTTTATCCTCGAATACAAGAAGGAAGCATCGGTGGGTATGAACTGGGACGCAGAGTACAATGCGATCGTATATGATGAATTGGCATCTGAAGTGAACGACCCCAACAGGAAATATACTTATATTCCTACGGGACAATACAACGGCCTGCGCTGGTCGAATGGCAAATGGCGCGTAATTGAAAACCTCATACCGGTAATGGAATTGAAAGACGGGGCGGCGCCGGATGCAGGAAAGTGATCCCAACAGGAAAACCACTCTGTATATATGAAAAAACTACTACTTACCACTGCTGCTTTATGCACAGGAAGTATCGCTTTTGCCCAGACAGCGGCAGACTATGCGATCCAGGTTGAGGCTAATGTACGGGTTGCGCCCGCTCAGGTGACGCTCAATTGGAAAAGAATCAGCGGGGCATCTTCCTATACCATCCAGAAAAAAGCTAAAGGAGCGCCGGCATGGTCCATCCTTGCTTCCACCACAGACAGTTTCTATATTGACAATTCCGTTGCAAGCGACTCTGCCTACGAATACAAGATATTCAGTCTCGGCGGTATCGCGTCCGCATTCGGCTATATATATGCAGGTATCAATAATCCGGCAACACACAACCGGGGCTCGCTGCTGATCCTCTGCGACACGTTGTTCCGCGACTCCTGCGCTACCGAAGTTGCACGACTGATGCAGGACCTCAGCGGAGACGGCTGGTCGGTAATGCGCCACGATGTATCGCGCTCTGTTCCGGACTCTGTCGTTAAAAAAATGATCCGCGCAGATTACACGGCCCGTCCGGACCTGAAAGCAGTATTGATTTTAGGACATATATCCGTCCCTTACAGCGGCGATCTGAACCCAGATGGCCATGCCGACCATCTTGGTGCATGGCCCGCAGACGTGTATTATGCAGATATGAGCGGAACCTGGACAGACGCCACGATCAATGACGCTGCCGCGGCCCGTCCGGAAAACCAGAATATTCCGGGCGATGGCAAATGGGACCAGAACAACCCTCCCGCCCCACCCGTCCTGCAGGTAAGCCGGATCGATTTCAACAAAATGCCTGCTTTCCTGAAAACCGAAGCAGGGTTGATGAAAAGCTACCTGAATAAAGCCCACGCTTACAAAACAGGTACACTGACCGTTTCGCATAAAGCAGTGGTGGACGACAACTTCGGCGCATTTGGCGGAGAAGCTTTTGCGGCCAATGCATGGCGTAATTACCCGGTGATGATCGGCAGAAATAATATTATATCCGGCGATCTGATCACCACGATGAAAGACTCTGCCTACCAATGGTCTTACGGCTGCGGTGGAGGCTCCTACACCAGCAGCAGCGGTATCGGCGTGAGCGCTGATTTTGCGGCAAAGAACTTCAAAGGCATATTTGTTATGATGTTCGGGAGCTATTTTGCCGACTGGGATGTGCAGAATAACTTCCTGAGGGCGCCCCTTTGCGCTCCGGAACCGGCACTTACCTCCTGCTGGGCAGGACGCCCTAACTGGTACCTGCATCATATGGCAATGGGCGAAAATATCGGCTACTCGGTGCTTACCACGCAGACAATGGGAGGATCGGTATATGTTCCCGGAGGGTATATGGCCCAGGCGGTCCACGTCGCGCTTATGGGCGACCTGAGCCTGCGTACCGATTATATAAAACCTGCAGGATCCCTTACAATCACAACCGTACCCGATAAGGGTGCCACTATCAGCTGGACGGCCTCTCCCGATCCGGACGTGATCGGCTATTATGTATACCGCACCGACAGCTTATACGGCACCTACACCCGTCTGTCGCATCTCCTTACCGGCACTTCGTACAGAGATACTACAGGAGTTAACGGTCTGCATTATTTTATGGTAAGACCCTGCAAACTGCAGGCTAACCCGTCCGGCACTTATTACAACCTGGGGCTGGGCATCAGCGATACAGCCACGGTAAGCTATCCGAAACCTGCCGCTATAAATGAAATCGCGCTCCGCACACCGTCCATGATCTGCTTTCCCAACCCGGCAAACAGCATACTCACCGTACATGTGAATACAAACGGTGTAAGAGGAACAGGAAGGCTGCAACTCAGCGATATCAACGGCCGTACGGTGATGAGCGAGACGGTGTATGCAGACAAAGAAGAACTTTCGGTCAGCCTGAATATCTCTTCACTGTCCGCCGCCTATTACCTGTTGACGCTCGATATACCCGGCACAAAACCGGCAGTACAAAAAATTGTCAGGCAATAACGGGATAGAAAAACACGAATTCCGATATTATTTTTGAATAGGTGTCAGAAATTAATTGTTCGGAATAAAAATATTCGTACATTTGCCCTCCGAAAATTAAAAAATTACTAAAAGTACCGAATTGTAATGGCTAATCATAAAGCAACCAAAAAAGACGTAAGGCAGAGCGAAAAACGCCGTGAGCGTAACCGTTATTACGGTAGAACTACCCGTAACGCTATCCGTAAGCTTTTAGCAATCTCTGATAAATCAGAAGCATTGAAGGAAATGCCGAAAGTTATCTCTATGATTGATAAGCTGTCTAAACGCAACGTCATTCACAAAAACAAAGCTTCCAACCTGAAATCAGGTATCACGGTAGCGGTTAATAAACTGGCTTAATCCGCCGGAAATCTTTTTGAAAAAGGTTGTTTGCTTCCGGGCAAACGACCTTTTCGTTTTTGTTTTTAACACTATCATTCCGTTAAAGACAAACCTCTTTAACACAGCGCAGTGCAGCGCGCTCCTATCTTTGTGATATGATTGGCACAACATCCGACATCCCTGTTTACGTGGTTATCGTTGCCGGCGGGCAAGGCACCCGGATGGGAATGGCTTTACCCAAGCAGTTTCTTCCGCTTGCCGGGAAACCGATCCTGTATCATACCATCGCTGCTTTTGCACGGGCGCTGCCACAGGCGCATATGGTGCTGGTGTTGCCGGAAGACGATATCAGCAAATTGCAGATGATCCTTTCGCACTTCTCAGACCGTATAGACCTTACGGTGGTTGCCGGAGGAACAAGCCGTTTTGAAAGCGTAAAGCGGGGACTTGCACAGGTCGGAGAAACCTCTCTGGTTCTTGTACACGACGGTGTACGTCCGTTTGTAAGTGATGCACTGATTCAACGATGCCTGAGATCCGCAGCGGAATACGGCAGCGCCATACCCGCAATTCCCATGACAGACAGTGTTCGTATCGCCGGCGCTGATGACAGTTTCACACCCATCGACCGCGCAAAACTCCGCGTGATACAAACGCCGCAGGCATTCCGTTCCGAATGGATTCTGGAAGCGTTCCGCCAGGATTACCACATCGAATTTACCGATGAAGCAACCGTGGTGGAAAGCCTGAACCACCCGATCCGCCTGGTGGAAGGAGAAAAAACAAACATTAAGATCACCACACCTGAAGATCTGATACTTGCAGAAAATATTATTCTGAGAAAAAACAGTTAGCTGCTTCCGTTTCTCCCTAATTTTGCGCGACGATGAGTAAAATCGTAGCCATACTACTTTTTTTATGCCTCAGCTGCCAATGCGTGCTGAAACTCTCCATTTACACATGGTTTGAGCTGAATAAAGAGTATATCGCGGCCACACTCTGCGAGAACAGGGATCGCCCCGAACTTGTATGTTGCGGTAAATGTGTACTCACCAGACACCTGGCTAAAGCGGACGGTATCGAAAAAAACAATCCGAAGCAGCACAGTGCCAAACCGGACAAAACCGAAATCACCTCTTTTATTCTGCCTGCGTCTGTCGACACAGCACCTTCTATACTGCCGGAATCTTTAAGTCCGCGGAACGGTATTGTCAAAGACCTTCCCTGCACTATATTTCAGGCTTCCGTATTCCATCCCCCCGCTGCATAGCAGAACGATAGCTCCATCCGGACAATTGCGATCCTGTATCGCAGATTTCTTATTGGTAAAAATCTGATTATTATGCGGCGTATTACGCTTGGCCTCCTACTGACATCTGTTTTGTCTGCAGGAGCCCCCGACAGTATAGCCTGTGATGTATGCGGCTGTTCGGCAAACATCCAGAGCCTGGGGCTGCTACCCCAGTTTTCAAACAATTTCGTGGGGTTGCAATACCTCACTTATCACTCAGTCAGTAACCATCCGGCCTTATTTGAGGGCAAACCGGATGAACATACGGAACAGCAATTCCGCAGTCTGCAGCTATGGGGAAGGATCAGGCTGAGTCAACGCTTTCAGCTGCTCGCCTTTGTGCCTTACCTGCATAACACCAACCAGGATACGAGTGCATCAATTACCAAAAGCGGCATTGGCGATGTTACCCTTATGGTCAACTATTCCGTACCGCTGAAGCGTCCGTCCAAAGGAGAACGCCTGCTGCTGGCCGGCCTGGGCATTAAAGCACCTACGGGGCACTACGATTCACTGGCAAATACAGGTACGGGACTGCCGAACGTTCAAACCGGCACCGGCTCCTGGGACATGAACGGGAATCTCAGTTATACCCGCCGCTTTTCCCGATGGGGATACAATGCCGAAGGTTCGTTTTCAATGACCACGCCCAACCGGAGCCGGTATAAGTTTGGCAATAAAACAGCCCTGGCATTGAACGCCTTCTATTGGAAAAAGTCGGGAGCCTTTACGTTTGTGCCGCAATGCGGCCTGCGCGTAGAGCATGCGCTGCACGACTACGATAATTACGACAAAAAGTGGCTCAACGAGCAAACCGGTGGTGTACTCTCCTTTGTCACAGCGGGTGCGCAGGTAATGCTGAAACAGGCGGGCCTCCGGGCAATGGCCTATATTCCGGCCTACCAGCATTATGCCACAGGTTATGTGCATACCCGGACGCGCTGGGAATGCAGTGTATTTTTTCTTTTTTAAAAAAAACAATAATGAACAAACAACTTATAACACTCAGTACAATATTCATCCTTTGCATAACGGCCTGTCAGAAGAAAGACAGTACCGCTTTCAATCCGGACAACCTCAAAGTGAGCATCGAAAGTCCGCTTGCCACGCAGACCTATAAAAAAGGCGATACGGTATTCATCAAAGCCGCAGCATCCTACACTACAGAAATGCATGGCTATGAAATTTCCATTACAGGGAAAGACTCCACGGAAATATGGGGCATGGATGAACATGTGCATGGCAGCAGCTTCAGCATCGACACATTCTGGGTAGATGACCAGAGCGAAGCACAAACCCTGAATCTCGCCCTCACCGTGGAAGCAGATCACGACGGTCATCAGAAAACAGAAAATCGTACCTTCAGCATTCAATAAAACCAATACTTTTATGAAAAGTCCTTTTTCCATTATTGGTATCGCAGCAGCCATCAGCATCGGAGCGCTCATCATGATAGATACGCTGCCCGACCTGTTGTTCGGGCTTGCCGGCAACGACTGGCTTACACTGATGATCGGAGCGGCAGCAGCAGCCATACTGATGCTCACCAAGACCTATACCATGTCTGCAAGAATCGCATCGGGACAGCGCACTGTTCAACCATAAAAAATGACGAAAAGGCCGCTTTATGAGCGGCCTTTTTTTGCCTGCCTGTGATACAGACACTTATTCTCACAATGAAGACCCGATTCAGCACTACCTTTGCGCTCTATGTATGAATACAGTACGCAAATCAGGGTTCGCTACGGCGAAACAGATCAGATGGGCTATCTCTATTATGGTAATTACGCGCTTTACTATGAGGTGGGACGTACCGATGCGATCCGCAACCTGGGTCTGACCTATAAAGCTATGGAAGAAGCCGGTGTGGCTTTACCTGTGGCCGAATGCAACCTGCAATATCTGCGCCCGGCATTTTACGACGATCTGCTGCTTGTGAAGACAAGCATCCGCACATTACCGGAAGATTCATTCATCGAGTTTCATACCGAAATCTACAATGAAAAAAACAAGCTGATCAATAAAGGACTTACGCGGCTGGTATTCTATGATATCGCAGCAAAGAAGAAAACCCTGATTCCGGAAATACTGCTCGACAAACTCAAACCATATTTTCATTCCTGATGAACAATACGCAAGCAATTATTATCACGATCGGCGATGAACTGCTGATCGGACAGATCGTGGATACCAACTCCGCATGGATCGCGCAACAGCTCAATATACTCGGTATATCGGTAAAAGAACGCATTGCGGTCGGAGACACCCGTGATGCGATCATTGAAGCGCTGTCGGAGGCAATACCCAAAGCAGACCTGATCCTGCTGACAGGCGGACTCGGCCCCACTTCGGACGACATCACCAAGCCCGTGCTCTGTTCTTTCTTCGGAGGCAAACTTGTTGTAAATGAAGATGTGCTGGCACACGTAACGGAATTGTTCCGGAAGCGCAACAGACCCATTATAGAACGCAATATGAAACAGGCGGAAGTGCCGGATAATTGCCGGGTAATACACAATCCTATGGGCACTGCACCCGGTATGCTGTTTGAACAGAACGGCAAATGGATCGTATCGCTCCCGGGCGTACCCTTTGAGATGAAAGCGATGATGACGGAAACACTGCTGCCTGATTTTGCAACCAGATTCGGGTCTACCCAGGCAATCGTTCATCGCAATATCCTTACCATCGGCGAAGGTGAAAGCTTTCTTGCCGAGCGCATCAGCGACCTTGAAGCGGCCCTGCCCGCACACATACGCCTGGCCTACCTGCCCTCCCCTATGGCCGTAAAACTGCGCCTTACGGGAACAGGAACAGACGAAGCGGCGCTCACAAAAGAAGTAGAACACCATCGCGACCTTATTGCCGCAAGGGTGCAAAACAGGTTGGTTGCATTGGAAGACCACCCGATTGAATTGCTGCTGGCCAATGCTTTAAAGAAACAGAATCTCACCATCGGCCTTGCGGAAAGCTGCACCGGTGGCTATATCGGGCATAAGCTGACTCAGATCAACGGATCATCCGCGTTTTTCAAAGGCGGCATTATTTCTTACGCTACATCTGCAAAATCCGACATCCTGGGCATCCCCGCCGCTGTTATCGAAAAAGAAGGAGTGGTAAGCGAAGCAATCGCAACAGAAATGGCGCAGGCCGCACGCAAATTATTGCATAGTGACATCGGAATCGGCATTACAGGCATACTCAGCGCCGATCCGTACGAAGATAAATCCCCGGTCGGAACAATTTTTATCAGCGTAGCCGGTCCCGGAGAAATACGCGCAAAAAAGTACCAGTTGCATTACGATCGCGTTCAGAATAAGGAAACTGCGACGCAATTGGCCCTTTACCAGGCATTCGAATTTATACGTCCGGAATAGGGGTTTCTTTTACTTTTTTAATATTTTCTGCCCCGGACTGATTTTCTAATGTCTTTTTGCATACATTCGTGATTATTTCATTTTTTTATTTTCTATTACAATGCAAGAAGGTACAGTAAAATTCTTCAATGAGACGAAAGGTTTCGGCTTCATCACCCCTAACGATGGTGGTCAGGATGTTTTCGTTCACGTGACAGGCCTCAACGGAATCCGTATCCGTGAAAAGGACAAAGTCTCTTTCGAGGTTCAAAACGGAAAAAAAGGTCTAAATGCGGTTAATGTAAAGCTTATCTAATCTCATTCATATCTTTTCCTGAAAAGCAAGCTCCGGCTTGCTTTTTTTTATGCCGCAACGCGTCTATTTTTGAGCTTCGTTATGAAATCGCTCCGTCTCCTGTTACCGCTGCTGCTCTGCATTTCATCCTGCAGGAAAGACCGGCTCCACTGGCAGCTTGCCGAACAGATCTCTACCGGTACTACCGAAAACCTGAACACCGGAATGGTGCTGCAAAACGGGATGTGCATCATTGGGGGCGGCAGCCGTTTTGGCACAGCCATTGCGCTACGTTCTGCAGATGCCGGCAAATCCTGGACACTGCAGCAGTTACCGGATGACAGCAAAGGGTTTTTCGGCGCTGCCGAAAGCCGCGACGGGAAGCTGTTTTGCTGTGGCTATGGCCTCAATGTGTACAAAAGCAGTGACGGATTTGCAACCTGGTCTAACGGGCGTGTGGCTGGTCCCTACTCCTTCTCCGAAGCGATCAGCTTTCCCGGAACCAACAACGGATTCATTACCGTAAGCACCACGACCGACACCGGTGGCATTGCACAATGTGATAGTAATTTCCGGCTCATCCGGTACACCAATCTTACCCGCGCAATGCATGACGTACTGATGTTCGACGAAAAAAGCGGCATTGCGGTAGGCAGCGGTATCGGCGTACGAACAGACGACTCAGGCAAAAACTGGCTTACACTGCCACTTACGGGTGATAATTTCACGAGCATTACGGCAGCAGACAGAAACCTGCTGTACACCTGCGGATTAAGCGGCTATATATACAAGTCCGCTGATGGCGGGAAAACCTGGAAACGCTTACGCAACGGAGGAAACATTACCTATCCCCAATACCGGCTGTGGGATATCTGTTTTGCGAATGCACAGGAAGGGTATGCGGTCGGCGAAAACGGGCTTGTTATCTACACAAGCGATGGCGGATCGCACTGGTCTGAGCTGGACCGCTTTACGGATAAGCATCTCCGTTTTATCCTGCACTGTCCCTGGGGCGAGTGGCTGGCCGGCGGAGAGCAGGGAACTTTGTTCCGGCTCAGGCACTAAAGACTATCCCGATTAGCGCTAATCTTTTCGTATCTTTGCGCCCCTGAATGCAACCACATGTTGCATTTCCTTTTTCTTCCAGAATTTCATAAGCAGTAAAATAAAATGATCTCAGTTCAAAATCTATCCCTCCGTTACGGGAAGCGCGTATTGTTTGAAGACGTAAACATCAAGTTTACAGAAGGCAATTGCTATGGCATCATAGGCGCAAACGGTGCGGGTAAATCCACATTCATGAAAATCCTGTCCGGGGAAATCGAACCGACTACAGGTCGCGTGGAGATATCCAAAGACCAGCGCATGAGTGTGTTGAAACAAAACCACCACGAGTACAACGAAACACCGGTACTGGAAACCGTAATGCGCGGCAATACCAGGCTCTATGAAATCATGGAGGCGAAAGACGCGATCTATGCAAAAGAAGATTTCACCGAAGAGGACGGTATCCGCGCGGGAGAACTGGAAGGCCTGTTTGCAGAAATGGATGGCTGGAATGCAGAAAGCGACGCTGCCACACTCCTGTCTAACCTTGGCATTAAGGAAGACACGCACTATAAGCAGATGAAGGAGCTGGATGGCAATCAGAAAGTACGCGTACTGCTCGCCCAGGCACTGTTCGGAAATCCGGATATCCTGCTGCTGGATGAGCCTACCAACGATCTGGACCTGCAAACAATTGCCTGGCTGGAAAACTTCCTGGCGGAATACGACAAGATCGTACTGGTGGTATCGCATGACCGTCACTTTCTGGATACGGTTTGTACCCACGTTGCGGACATCGACTTCGGTAAGATCAATATCTTCACCGGTAACTATACGTTCTGGTACGAGAGCAGCCAGTTGTTGCTGAAACAACGCAGTGAGCAGAATAAAAAAGCAGAAGATAAAATTGCCGAACTGAAAGAGTTCATTGCGCGATTCTCGGCAAATGCCTCCAAATCCAAGCAGGCAACCAGCCGTAAAAAAGCCCTGGATAAGATCAAGCTGGAAGATATGACGGCTTCCAACCGTAAATACCCGGCGATCCTGTTCAATAACCAGGTTCGTGAGGCAGGCGACCAGATTCTTGAAGTGGACGGACTCACCAAAGTTCAGAATGGCGAAGTATTGTTCTCCAATCTGAAATTCGACCTGAAGCGGGGACAGAAAATCGCGGTGCTTTCCGACAACAGTCTTGCCACAACCGCATTTTACAAAATCATCATGGGCGAAGACACCGACTTCAAAGGCAGCTTCAGATGGGGAGTAACCATTACCGCTACTTACCTGCCCAATGACAACACCGAATATTTCGCGGGCTCTGACGACAACCTGATCGACTGGCTGCGTCAGTATTCCGAAGAGAAGGACGAAACCTTCATCCGTGGTTTCCTGGGCCGTATGCTGTTTTCCGGGGAAGAAACCCTCAAGAAATGTACGGTACTCAGCGGAGGTGAAAAAATGCGTTGCATGATGAGCCGCATGATGATGCTGAAAGGCAACGTGCTGTGCCTGGATGAACCGACGAACCATCTGGACCTGGAAAGCATCACCGCATTGAACAATGGCATGAAAGACTTCAAAGGAACAATTCTGTTCACCACACGTGACCATGAGCTCGCCCAGACAGTCGCTGACCGCATCCTGGAAATCACACCCAAAGGACTGATCGACCGCGAAATGTCATTTGATGAATATATCAACGACGACAAAGTGAAAGCCCTGCGTGCGGAAATGTACGCATGATCATAGCGATTATTACATCTATAAAACAGCCCCTTCAGCGGGGCTGTTTTCATTTCAGATATATCCATAACAACTGATTGCGAAACATATCTGAAGCCGCTTGCGGCGGAAAAGCTGTTAAACCTACCTTTTTTACATCCCTATTACGCAAAAGGCCGTATATTTGTATTAGTAAACAAGCAATTTTAAAAACACAATTATGACTATTGCAAACATCAACCCACAGTTCCTGATTTCGATGCCGAGTGGTGGTGAGTGGATCACAATCCTGTTGGTAGTGATTGTATTGTTCGGAGGTAAAAAAATCCCCGAACTCGCTCGCGGAATCGGCAAAGGAATCCGTGAATTCAATGATGCGAAAGAAGGCGTGAAGAGTGATATTGAGGCGGGAATGAGTGCCAAAGAAGTTGAAAAAAAGTAGTCTTTTTCCCTTAATTTTATTCGATGATGCAATGCTGGTCTTCCTGCATTGCATCATTTCTGTCTAAAGCCATTGCGCTTTTTTGGAATGCCCTCAATCAACAATCATTGACGTGGTTATTTGATTTTTAGCAAAACAAGAAATGATGCAACTAAAAGTTTTTTTTATCGCCGGTTTACTTGGCTGCTTTTCACTGAGCAGCTCCGGACAGTATTGGAAAGAACGGATGGCCGCAGGCCGCGGAACAGATCCTGTAAAGGAGAAAAAACGCGAGCAACTGCGTATCGACTCTGCAAAAGCAAGAGAACAGTTCTGTAAAGAAGAGGAAGCGCGCTCCGTGATTGCGATCGCTTTGGCTGAATCCCGCGACCAGCGCCAGAAAGCAATGGTTCCGCTGGCCGGCCAGAAGAGCTATTTCAAAGGCATGAACGATTACGTTATCGAGTTCGTCCGCAAATACCTGGCCAGTCATAATAAAACTTTGCTCACCGTTGACACGCGGTCTAAGAGTAAGTTTCCGATGATCGACAATGTGCTGACCAAAAACAATCTGCCACATCAGCTGAAATACCTTGCCGTTATTGAATCGGCCCTTAATAACAGGGCGGTATCACCGGTGGGGGCTGTAGGCCCCTGGCAGTTTATGGAGGAAACAGGACGTCTTATGGGACTTACCGTTAACGGCAAACGCGATGACCGCACAGACTGGTTCAAAAGCACCAATGCAGCCGCTAAGTACCTGAATTACCTGTACGCGGAAATGCAGGACTGGCTGCTTGTGATCGCCTCCTACAACTGTGGTCCGACTCCGGTAAAACGCGCTATTGAGAAAACGGGAAGCCACAACTTCTGGGAAATCAAACAATACCTCCCGCTTGAAACCCAGGGACATGTGCTTGCTTTTATCGCCACGGCTTCGATTTTTGAAAACATGAAGCATTTCATTCCAAGCGGCAACATTCCCGACGATTTCGTCATGCATCCGGAAATGGCCACTTTGAAAAATGAAATCAAAAAGCCGAAACCTAAGGTTGCGTTCACAGAAGCAGAACTCAAAAACATGTCTATCCTGCACCTCAAACGTCCGTTGAGCTTTGAGATCATTGAGCAGGAACTTCAGGTAGACAAACATCTGCTGGAAAGATGGAACCCGGATTACGACCTGTTTGTGATGAACATCTATCCGGATTCGGAATATAAATTCCGTTTCCCTAAAGACAAAATGGATGAGTACACGGAGAAACGTGCGGCTATAGCAGCTAAATCCGAAAAATACTTCCAGGAATTATTGTTGTAACCTGCAACCTTAAGAAACCGGCAGCAACAGTCCCTCGGGATAAACAACCTTCTCCAGGTATAGTCCGAAACCCGGAACACTGAAGTCCACACGGTTACAATCCCGTGATTCTATAATAGCGCGGAATGCACACAGATCATGTTTCCCTCTTGCCACGCGCAATTGCGTACCTACAAGAGCGCGCACCATACCACGCAGGAAACGGTTTCCCCAAACAACGTAGTGCAGCTCGGAACCATGCTGTTCCCATTCTGATCTGCTCAGCGTGCAGTTATACGTTTTTGTCTGCGCATTCCGTTTGCTGAAACTCTCAAAATCGGTGTACTCCATCAGTATTGCGGCCGTTTGTTTGAGTATCTCCGGATCGTACTGATAGGGGAAATGATAAGCACGTTCAAACAGAAAAGGATTTTTCCGGTGGTAAATCCGGTACCGGTACTGGCGCATTGTTGCATCGAAACGGGCGTTCGCGTCCTGCTTTTGCGGGATATAAATCTGGTTAACGCTCATTGACGCAGGGAGAATGGCATTAAGACTGTAGATATGTCGCGGAGTAAGCGCTTCCTCCATATCCGCATGATAGAAATTGCAGCTGGCATGTACGCCCTCATCCGTGCGGCTGGCCCCCCAGGTATCCACAGGGCGGCGCAAGAGGATACTGAGCGCTTTGTTCAGTTCATATTGCACGGTGGGTGTGTCTCCCTGGATCTGAGAACCGTGAAATGCGGTACCATTGTAACTTACTTCAATAAAATAGCGGGGCATAGGCAGATTGCAAAACTACTGATATCAGAACATTTTGCGGAAACACCGTTTCCGCTTATGCTGTATATGATCGTAGTTTTTCCAGTGATTGATGGCCTTTTCATTTGTTTCCAGCATCCCTGTTGTTTCGACAAATTCCGTGCCGTGGCGTTGCATCACTTTCTGCAACTCCGTTATCAGCAATGCGCTTACGCCCTGCGCCTGCCAGTCGGGATGAATGCCGGTAAGCAGCAAATCAACCACCCTGGGCTTTTTAAGTGCCTGAGACAGGTACCACCAACCCAATGGGAATAGTTTTCCGCCGGCTTTTTGCATTGCCTCGCTCAGGGAAGGCAGGCTTACGATAAAGCCGATCACATTTGCGTCTTTATCCTCTATCACCTTTACAAATTCGGGATTGAGGAAACTGAAATATTTGTTGATGTAGAATGTACATAATTCCTGGTCCATAGGCACAAAGCTGAACAAATCGCTGAATGCATTATTGAGCAGATCGAATATCTTCTGAGCATAGGCCTTCATTTCGTCTCTGTTGCTGAAATGAACAACCTTGAGACTATAGCGCTTCTGGATCATTTCATTCAGCTTCAATGCCTTTTCAGGAATTTCTTTTTCAAGCTTCAGGCGAAACTCGACCCAATCCATTTCCTTTTCGTAGCCTGCAGCTTCAAGATGTTCTTTATAGTAAGGCAAATGATATTCAGATGCGATGGAAGGCAGGTGATCAAAACCTTCTATGAGGATAGCCTGGTGATCGAGGTTAGTAAAACCCAAAGGACCGTGTATACCGGACATGCCTTTGCTTTTTGCCCATTCTTCAGCTGTCCGGAGCAGCGCTGTGCTGACAGAGCGATCATTCACAAATTCCAGACGGCTTAAACGGCATAATTTAGTCCCTGTCTTTTCGTTGTACACGTGGTTCACGATAGCGCCGATGCGCCCCACCACTTTGTCTCCGTCAAGTGCTATCCAGAACTGAGCTTCGCAATTGCGGAACGCCGGATTAGTAGCAGGTTGTAACGCAGCGAGTTCATCCTTTTTCATAGGAGGTACCCAATATGCATTGTTCCGGTACAAGTCGAACGGAAACTGTACAAAAGCTTTAAAATCTGCGGAACTGGAACAAGGCCTGATCTGAACGGACATAACACTGTAGATTGATAAACTGAGCAGCAAGATAGTTCATTTTTGTTAAGCGAACGAAACGGGAGCACTTACCTTGCGTGCAGGAAAGCATCCTTAAAACAGGACTTGCGGCATACTACAGAAACTATTTATTCAGGAAGCGCCATTTGGGATTTACGGACGAAATAAGGGCCTCTTTCTTGGCGCGCACCCAGCTCTTAATCTGTCTTTCGCGGCGGATTGCTTCGATTGGCGTGCCGTATTCCTCAAGCAATAACAACCATTCGCAATTGTGCCTTCCGGGGAAAGTCTGCTTGACGCCTTGTGCATCTTCGCGATGCTCCTCGATGCTCTGACGCCAGTCTGTGCTTACGCCGGTATATATGATAGACTTATTTTTATTTGCGGTGATGTACACGTAGTAAACTTCAGCAGTAAAATCTCCGGAGTATAACATTTTGTATCGATCACAGTTTCGTGGTTGCATTTCTCTTCTGATTATTTACAGGTTGGTCGAGTATTTTGATTTGGCCTTTGCTAAAGCAACTGCAGTATGCGGGTGGCGCAGATAGAAACAGGTTGCCCCGTTATATGGATTGGTTCGCAGCGGAATTGCATGAGGGAAAGGGATCGCACAACCTCAGATTCCGGAATAAACTCAGGATGCACTTCCATAAAAATGGCGTTGGTGTGATCGCAGAGTGATGAAGTATGCTCCTTTTTAGAGAAAAATTCCTTTTCCGCACCTTCAATATCTTCCTGAGCAGGTCTATGTGACCTGATTCGAAAATCTCCTGAATTTCCGCTAAGGTTACGGTCTCTACCTGATCGATCACCTCGTCCTCACGTTCGCCTGTCATAACCAGGAAGCCATCGTGCGACCAGTCCCGTTGCATCAGATCGAGAGAAGTTTTCTCCGTCCACAATGCTTTCTTGAGAGACACGATCTGGTCCTGCATCTGGTTAACCTGAATGTTATGGTTGAGCAGATCGAAATTGGAAGACTCCGGTTCAATACAAACGATTTTTGCATCGGGGAACCGGCATTTATAAAAAATAGCGGAACAACCTATATTGGCACCTGCGTCTACGATGAAACGCATATTACCTACCCTGTTCTCCAGCAGAACACAAAATTTATCGTAATCTCTTTCAAGGAAAAAATCGGCAAATACAAAAAGGTCACGGCTGTACTTGCGTACTGAAAAAGTAACCTCACGTCCGGCCTCATTCCAATGCAGCAGCAGTAATTCGCCCCGCCAGTCCATGATGATATCACGTTTAACACAACCAACCACGAACAACAATAAACGATGTAGCTCAGGACGGACACTTGCCAATCGCCGGGTTAAAAAGTGATGGTAAAGAATAATTAAAAATTCATTAAAGGAGGTTACGGACCAGAGGACAGTCAACCGACGAAGTGTAGTGCTCATTTTAATTTTATTAGTCTATCCGGAAAGATGAATGTGCACACGGGTGCATACTCCGATTTGATAGAATGATAAAACAAACCACATACCATGCTATTATAGGACATACCCTACTTTTGTAGTGATTCTGCAATGCCGCAAAAAAAATGTAGGGCTACTTCCGATATACGCATTAAAAAAGGTGCCTCTGAGATCCTTTGAAGGATACAGAGTGCACCTGATTACACGCCTGACGACAAATAAAAACCGATTCTTCAGATGAGGATTACAAGAATTAAGTTACCTGTATCCTGTATCGGGAATAAGGTACTTGCTTGATCAAATTCCTTTGGTTACAATATCGTCCTGACGTGAAAAATGAATACCTGATTAGTCTCTTTGCACGTGAATATTTTCGGTGATCGTTCCTCCGTTCTGTACCTGTAATATGTAATTTCCGTGAGCGAGCTGACTCATATCAACGATCTCTTTATCTCCTTTGATTGCCTGAGTGAGCACAACACGTCCGTACATATCCACAATACGCAGATTGTAATTTTCCGGTGCCTGCTGTTGCGCGAGTTCAGACAAAGACAGACCGCTTACATTCAGTACATCTGTAACAGGGTTGGGGAAAGTGGAAATATGCTTCACTGTTGCTTTATTACCGCAATGTATATTTACCTTCAGAACTGTGGAATTGCTGTATGATCCCGATGCAGCGTTTAACCGTAAACGATACAGGTTCATACCTTCAACCGGTGTAATGTCGTTGACAGTATAATAAGCCGGTTTTCCTTGCGGCTGCAGGGTAGCTAAAGTAGTAAATACGTTTCCGTCTGTACTGCGCTGCAATTCCATAGATGAAATGCCGTCTTCCAAACCGGTAGTCCATTCCAACTGCGTACCGCACTCCCGCGACTTGGCCGTAAAACTGAGTAGTTGCAGGGGCAGCGGATGAGTTATATCAGAGCTTTTGGAGAAATAACTTTCGGGAGCGGTACCACTTGTAGCCAGCGCACTGTAGTCGCGGTCATTCACATTGGATCCGGACACAGATCCGGACGAAGACAATGCCCCTGTGCTGCTTGACTTTGCAGTATTTGTCTGCCAGGGTGAATTGGAAAACGCAACGGATTTATCACCCGTTGTATTCGGTGTAGTGGCACTCCATTGAGTAACAAAATTGCTTGTGGCATCAAAATCAGTCTGATTGGTAAGGTTGTTGTGCTGCAGCATTACATTTGCTCCGAATGCATCTGTCGCAAAAATGTGCCATGTACGGTTCATTCCGTCAGCTGTAGCAACAGTACCATCTGCAACCGCTTCCACTGATGTCGATGCTCCATAGTCCTGAACGCTTACACTAACCGTATTACTGGAAGTATTCGTAATTTTTGCAGGAGTGTAATCGCCGGAGCTGCCTTTGCCGACCGGGAAGGTAAACGTGGTAAATGCATCCTTTTGTACGTGGCTGAGGATACTGTTGTTTGTAACAACATACCGCGTAGGGCGGAAACCGGTTAAGGTTCCGGAGCTGGTCAGGTGCAGATCACCTTTCACACCTGTACCCAACACGATGTTTCCTCCGTCAACATTAAAGTTGATATCCGCGGAAGAACTAAGTGTATTGTTGGCAGTATTATGCGTCCAGCCTATGGCTAAAAGCTCGCCGGACCAGGGCAGCTCGGTTATCTCCAGAGCCTGGTCGTTATCAATTTCCACGTTTACCCCGATAGCGGTACTAAGATTATTGGCATCGATCTTGGTGGGAACGGAACTGCCGAAACCGAGGGCGGGATTTCTGAAAATGATCGTACCGGAACCAGTAATAACTGCGGCCGGATCAATCATCACCCAGGAACTGAATATTTCCCAGGTACCATCGATGGTGTGTGCTCCTGCACCGATATACAGGGAGTCCGCACCATCCGCATCTGTCCCTCCTACGCCGATACTTTTACCGGCACTGGAACCGCCATATAGTGCAACACTCTGCGCCATCGCGTCACTGCCAATGCCCAGAGCAACCAACAGTCCGAGCGCCTTAATTGTTTTTTTCATTTTATTATGCATAACGAGTCGAATTATTATTAATAGCGGGTTTTATGTTTGTGGTATCGGCGATAATAATTGCTTCGCCAGAGGGAAAAATCTGGCTCATTACATCGCTGAGCGCTTCCGAGACAATTGAGGTGTCCGGATCTGCGTGTAACACCTGTTCGATGATGCGCAGGCGTTCGACCAGGGGTAGTCGAATCAAATCATGCAAAAGATACTGCATAGTCAATCTGTTTATTAGTTATTAATAATGAACTCCTCCCTCCTGATCGTACAAAGTCACAATGCCGGTAAAAAACAGGTGCTGCAACCTCTTCCTATAAGGAACCTTCGCCCATGAAATACAAATACTAAAAACGTTCCAAAATTATTCTATGTATTTTTTCACTAAAGCGTAGCCAAAGAGTACAATACTCAATTCAAAAACTGGTCCGCGTCCGAAAATACCGAACAGTACTTTTGTAGTGTATTTTAAAGAAAACCATTGCGCGTATTGTGCAAACGAATTGACAATCAGCAAGACGAGATAGAAGAGTGGTATAAAAAACAAAAAGGCCCCTACTTACGCAGGGGCCTCAAAAAAAGTTCATTTTTATTACTGCTGCACGAATGCAATCAACTGTCGCATCGCATTTGCCCGGTGCGATATCTGCTGTTTTACGGAAGCATCCAGCTCTCCAAAACTGGCATCATAGCCATCCGGTACAAATATGGGATCGTACCCAAAGCCGCCGCTACCCTGTTCGTGCCGCAACAGCATACCATGACAGGTGCCTTCGAAATAATTTGGCACGCCGTTCCAGAACAGGCACAAAACCGCTTTATAAAATGCACGCCGGTCTGTGTGACCTTCCATATTTTTCAGCAGGAGCCGCAGATTTGCGTCGTCGCTTGCGTGTTCGCCGGCATACCGTGCACTTAAAACACCAGGTTCATTATTCAGTACCGGAACGCAAATACCGGAATCGTCAGCGAGCACATTTAATCCGCAAAACTGAAATACGGTATTCGCCTTCTGCCAGGCATTTTCGCGGAATGTCAGATAAGGCTCTTCAATTTCAGACCTGAATCCGATATCGTCCAGGGACAGGACCTGCACCCCGGATAATAGCTCAGCCAGTTCTTTAATTTTCTTTTTATTGCGTGATGCCAGTACGAGTTGCGTCATATCAATTGTCTTTGGAATCGCCATAAAACGCAACGTAATCTGTTCCTTCACTGGTACGCACGCCCCGGTTCATTCCTGCCGAATTGTAAGAAAAACAAAACTCGCCTATTCTATTCACCGCTATCAATCCGCCTTCTCCGCCCATTTTCACGAGTTTGTCTTTCACCACCAGGCGGCATGCGTCTGCAAGCGACAGCCCTTTGTATTCGATAAGACAGGATATATCGTGTGCCACCGCGGCCCGAAGGAAAAACTCTCCGTGTCCCGTACAGGAAATGGCGCAGGTATCATTGTTTGCATAAGTTCCGGCGCCCACTACAGGACTGTCACCGATACGACCGAACCTTTTGTTGGTCATACCTCCGGTGGAAGTACCGGCAGCAATATTGCCATACATATCACAAGCCGCGGCACCCACCGTCCCAAACTTATGATCGGGATTGGGAGCCACTCCTTTCAGATTATCTGCTTTATGATCGAGCTGATAAAAATTACTGTCACGAATCTCTATCCATTGCTCATAGCGTTCTTTATTGAAAAAATATTCATCGGGAGCGGTTTCTATTCCCTGCTGCAACGCAAACTCTCCTGCGCCGGAACCGCTGAGAAATACGTGTCCGGAATGGCAACGGACTTCATCTGCAAGCCGGATAGGATTTTTAATATGGCGAACACCCGCTACTGCACCTGCGCTCAGATCCTTTCCATCCATGATGCATGCATCCATCTCATGCAAGCCTTTCTTGGTGAACACCGCCCCGCGTCCCGCATTGAACAAAGGATTATCCTCCATTGCCGCGATAGCAGCCTTCACAGCATCTATGGAAGTTCCGCCCTGCTGCAGTATCCCGTAACCTTTGTCCAGTGCAAACCGGAGTCCGTCTGTATAATCAGTTTCCTGCTGTTCCGTGAGCATCCCTTTGTAGATATTACCGGCGCCACCATGTATGATGAGAGTCAATTTTTGCATTATCGGCATTGATTTAAGCTGTAAAGATAGACGATTTATTGCACGAGCAAACCGAACAACCGCTCGTGCGTGCGCATCCAGTTGAAGTCGGTGATCTGTACTGAAAACGTAACACTTTTCAGTAAACGGTCTTTAGGGAAAACGCTCTTAAGATAATCCTGGTAGTCGCTGCTGAGCAATAACGGCATATAGACGTGTACCAGATTGCGGATCAGATGGAGTTCTAGTCCGGACTGAAAAGAAACGGCATTCCCTGCAGGATTCAGACGTTTCGCATCAGCGGTTGTCTGTACGTCAAGATACACTCGTAACGGAAGTTTGCCCAAGGGCAGGTCTGAACTGAGATTTAACGCAAGCAGCCAATTCCCCGAACGGCCCAGGGGATTAATGTACTGGTTGGTGGGCGTCTTGGCCCCGCCTTCTTTTTCATACAATTGTGCGGCGCTGAAACCGCTTATTTCTGAGCGGCCGGTGAACAATGCGTCATACAGGTAATCATTTTTTCCGGTGAATGTGCTATTGAGCCAATAGCGGGAATTTGAACTGGTGTTTTGCAGATCTAAGAACTTACCCGCATAGGCTCTCAGATAAAGCGACTTATGGGGTAAATCGTAATCGATGCGTTTACGCGCTTCAAGTCCTAACTTAACAAAAGTCGCTCCCAGCTCCGCCTGCATGGCATAACCGTAGGGGTGGAAAGTCTGCCGGTTCTGATAAGCATATTTCACTAAAAAATAATTGTTTGACTGCCCGACCAGATAAGGCCGGTACAAACTATCGGCGGGACTAAGACTGTATCCGAAACCCTGCTCATAAACATGGTAGTGCCTGAACAGGACATGTTGATGAACGGGCGAGACCAGATCCTTGTTACGGAATACGATTTCCAGTGCGGAGGCTTCTTTAAAATAACGGGCAAAGAGCGGGTCTTTTATATTCAGATCGCTTTTATCCCGGCTGAACGTTTTCAGATCTGTTTGCAGAAGGATTTCCTTCAGAAATGATTTTCGGGGATACCAGGAATAAGATAGTCCCGCTACTCCGTTCATCCTTTCGGAACCCATACTGAACACCGGTGCAATAATAAATTGAAACCGGCTGAGCGGAAAGCTGAGATTATGCAGCATGATACCGACGGACCGGCCGTCGTAAATATTGTACAGGGGAACCGGTGCCGCAAAAATACGATACGCGGGTGTGCGCTGCAGTCCGAAACCCGGCCCGATGGATACACCCTTTCGACGAAACAGTCTGTTGAAGACACTATTATCCCTTAAGGAATAATCCGTACATGCGCCAGCGATCGACGCATACTTCCAGGAAGTTACGGAATCGACGGTCAGCGTGGTGTCACTATGCGCCGGAAACAGAACTGCTTTTTGCACTAATAACCCGGATTCCCCAATCTGCAACAGCGCTGTTGTAGCGATATCAGATTTGTTTTGCAGGCGCACCTGTACCCCATGATTGATAGAGCGTGCAGAACGGATGCTGAGTTTAAGCGGCTGATCGGACGCAAGTGATGCATGCAGCCAAGACGACGAAAAGCCCTTCGCCGCAAAGTGGCGTGCGAAAATAGTATCGAAGTCTGCGGGGTACGGATGCCGGAATCGGAAGGAACGGTAATATTCCCGGAACATACTGTCAACTTCCTCCGTTCCGTTACATGCGGCAACGCTTTCAAATAAAAGAGGGACTTTTGCGTAGATATCTCCGCCGTAATTGACGTAGCGGTATTCCGGGGCAGGAAGACCGGCAGGCTGATCTTCCTGTACGGACTGCAGGTAAAACGGGATCACATCGTCGATACCGGGTCCGGAGCGCAGGCTATGCTGTTGCTGCCATAGCCTTTGTGTCAATCGCTCGTAATAACTATTCATGCCTTCGTCCATCCAGGGGAAAGAACGCTCATCGGAAGCCAGCGTACCGTAAAACCAGTTATGGCCTACCTCATGAAAAATTACTTCGGAAAGCGCGGATACTGCGGACCGGTCGATCAGTGCCACGCCGGGATACTCCATCCCGCCACCGGCCAGGAGATCTCCCTCCACCACACTAAGCGACGGATATGGATAAGGCCCCACGCGTGTGCCATATTGTTCGAGCGCGAAACGTACCATTTGCGGTGCATCCTTCCATTGACGGCGATGAGCAGGCAGGCAGGCTGTGTATATCTTAACGGGTCCCGCAGCTGCCGGGCCTTCATATGATGTTGCACGGACGATCCAGCGTTTATCCGCAAACCAGGCAAAATCGTGGATGTTCTGTCCGGAAAAATGAACGGTTTTTGTCCCTGCCGTTTTAAGTGCAGATGCGCTTCTGTAAAAAGAATCCGTTTGTAAAGGAAGCTCGGAAAGTGAATCGAGCCAATGTCGCTCTCTTTCGTCCTGCAGCTGACCTGTAGCCAGTATCACGTAATTTTCCGGCAATGTTACCGCTACGTCATACGAGCCAAACTCACTGAAGAATTCGCCCTGATCGAGGTAATGAAGCGGATGCCAGCCCCGGCTGTCATAGACGGCCGGTTTGGGGAACCATTGACTGATAAAGTAAGCATTGCCTGAATGTCCGAGGCGGGAAAACTGGCGTGGTATCTTTACGCGAAAAGGTGTTTCAATGACCATACTGTCACCCGGTGGCAGAGGACGATTCAGTTCCAGCTGAATAATATCTGAGGCTTCTTCGAAAGGCTTGTAGTCGATTAACAGTCCTTCAGAGCGGAATCTCAGGCTGTCTATCCATCCGCGCTCCGATTCCTTTGCATAATAAAAATCTGTTTTGCCGCGCTGAATCATTTCGTCGCAGAAGGCAGTCCGGTCATTTTTATATGCGTTCGGCCACAGATGGAAGATCAGGGTATGCAGTGTATCGGGTGACTGATTCACATATTTCAGGGATTCGAATCCATGGAGCATATGCGCCTGATCGTCCAGTAATACATTTATGGAAACATCCGTACGCTGTTGCCAGTAAGCCAGCACACATGTTGTTTGCGCCAGCAGGAAACAGCACAATAAAAGTGTGGCATTCCGGATCATTGATGAAAGGAATAAGGAAAGCCGGTGTGCCGGAATACAAAATAACGGGGATTCAGCTTTTCATACGGGAACGTCTCCCAGGTGGTACGCAAACAGGTGTTGCAGTAAAGCCCATCGTCAAATTCTCCATCACGCTCCTGTATGATCGCAGAATAGGTTTGTCCTTCCTCCACGGTAGACAGTAACCATACCTCGAAGCTTGCACCCCAGAACATAAATAATTTGTCCTGCGGAGCATTTTCTTTACGTATGATCCACTTGTCGCTCCTCTCGCTTTTCATACGGCCGATCAGACCTTCGATCCAATCGACCCGTTCCGTGAAAATGAAATGGTGCCGGTATACACCCAGCAAACTGGTTGCTATGGCGAAAGGCAAAAAAAGTGATCGTAGCCTTGTGATACGCATACCGGGAAGCATATCCCATACAAAAGGGAATACCACAAATACACAGATGCCCATGTAGTGGTTCTCCACATAGAACTGATCTGTTCCGCCGGGAGCTGTAATATTATTCAGCAGTACATAACCGATAAAAGCGCAGGCGAGGAAAGCTGCATGCCACTTTTTTCCGTTTTTCAGATAGAACCATAATGCCCCGAAGAACAGTATGCCCACCCAGTAATAATCCCGTACCAGGAAACCCAGAAAATCCCTGTTGGCACGTAAGTCGAGGTAGGGAAACAGTTTAAGTCCGCTCTTAAACGCACTTGAAGCATTCGCGTCATTAGGACTGATGAACACAAAAGTTTTGATCGCAAATAATACCAGAAAGACGGCAGACTCAAACAACAGCATGCGCCGGAATGCCGGATAACGAACGATAAAAAACAGGTAAATAAAACCTGCGGAAAACAGCATCAGCGGATGTGAAAAGACAGAAAAAACCAGGCACACCAGCATCAGCAGCCGGTGCAGCAGATTCAATCGCTTTCCTTGCTCGACATACCGCAGCACAAAAGCGAGATAAATAAACAGGAACGCATAGCCCTGAATGATATCCGAAAGACACCAGAAGAAAGAGGCTGTCGTCATGAGGAAACTCAGCAAAAGGTAGGCTAATCCCAGTCTGTAATTACGGAACACCAGTGTCAGGGTCCAGAAACATAACAGGTAAAGAACAGGAAAACTTGCCGAATACAACTGCGCTACAACAGACAACGGTGCGCCCCAGCGTGAGGGCCAGAGTATGAAACTCTGTGTGAAATACGCGACAAAACGTGAGCTCTGAATTGCGTATTCATTTCTCGCCAGGATGTGGAACAAATGGTATGCCGCATCTGTGAAAGCCATGCGTTCTTTCCAATAAAACAATGAACCCAGCACCATCAGCAGAAAACCGATGGTGCCTGTCCAGAAGATCAGCTTTTTAGGCAGCTTTGCTGTTTCCAATTATCGCTCCCCGTTTATTTGCCGGCCCAAACCTGAGCCAGATGAACACAAATAGACACAGCAGCGTTCATATCCTGAACGCTTACATATTCCTGCTTAGAGTGAATACCCATTTCTCCGGTAAAAATATTCGGGCAGGGCATTCCCATAAAAGAAAGACGGGAACCGTCGGTACCACCGCGGATACTGATGCGTTCGCAAGGCACACCCGCGCGGCGGTAGGCCTCTTCGGCATTTGCCATCACTTCAGGATACTGCACCAGTATTTCCGCCATATTGCGGTATTGCTCTTTCACCGTAAACTCAAAGGAAGAACCGGGGAAGGATGCGACGGCCGCTGCTGCAAGCGACTTAAGGCGTTCCTCATGCACTTGCAACTGAGCCGTGTTAAAATCACGCACAATAAACGTAGCACTTGCACGCTCCAGTTCTCCCTGCAGGCTTACCGGATGAACAAAGCCTTCATCACCGGAAGTGGTTTCCGGGCACCATTCATTTCTGGGAAGCATATCCAGGAAAGCTGCCGCCACCTTCATTGCGTTCACCATTTTCCCTTTTGCATATCCCGGGTGTGCACTTACACCATGGAATGTAACCACAGCAGCATCTGCACTGAAATTCTCTCCTTCGAGATGGCCGCGTTCCCCTCCGTCTAAGGTATATCCGAAACGGGCATCCAGCTTTTTCATATCAACGGCGTTTACACCCCTGCCTACTTCTTCATCCGGAGTAAACAGAATGCGGATCTTACCATGCGGAATCTCCGGATGTTGCATCAGGTAAGCGGCGAGATCCATAATGATTGCTACGCCTGCTTTATCATCCGCACCGAGCAATGTTTTGCCTGAAGCAGTAATGATATCGTCACCGATACGTTTCAGCAGATAAGGGTGCTCCTGTGTAGTGATCACCACTGAAGTATCATCGGGCAATACAATATCCGAACCATCATAATTACGGTGCAGGATCGGACGAACATCTTTGCCGGAACAATCCGGTGCTGTATCCACATGGGAACAGAAACAGATGGTCGGTATGTCGCCATCCGTGGTAGCCGGTATGGTTGCGTATACATAGCCATGTTCATCCAGGTGTGCATCGGTGATGCTCAATGCATGCAATTCCTCCACCAGCATACGGCTCAGATCCTTCTGCTTTTCGGTACTGGGCTGTGTGGAAGACGAGGGGTCACTTTGTGTATCGATCTGCACATAACGCATCAGGCGCTCGGCAGTAGTGTGTTCATAATTCTGTATTGACATAATATGCTGTATAATTATCTTTAAATCAGGCATCGAGATCCGCCTTTCTTACTTCTGTCCAGTTTGTGTTACTGTAACTGTCCCAGAACAGCCACAGCAGTACCCCGGAAAGAACGAGGAAAAGCCAGCGAAGCCATACGAAAGGCGTATGTGCTGCCCAGTAATGCCCGAATCCGAATGCAAAAGGCACGATCATCACGAACAGGGTTTTCAGGAAACGGTTGCCCTTTTCATTCATCTGCTCGGCAGAGGAAAAAGGCAGCCTGCGGTAGGCAACGCGTGAAATGAGTAATCCGAACACCGTAATATTTACAAATGCCAATGCTATATCCACCAGCTTTCCCATGCCCCACACATATAACACGAATGCACTCACGATAATGAAGATCGGCACAAAATATTTAACCCATATTCCCTTGAATGCGCCGGCCATCACCGCTCCCGGCTTCTCCACAGGCGCGCTGTAATAAATCCATGAAGCTTTGTACTGCTCACTGAACACAGTCATGGCCAGCAATTGCATTACAATGAAAGAGGTCATGTACAGAAGCGTGATATAATTATAGGTCCCCGGCATTTTTTCCCATATCTCATTCAGCGGTATCTTGCTCTGGGTAGTAATAAAGAAAAAATATACCGGCACATAAGCGAAGGTCGGATAGACGCGCATTTTGAAATTGCGGCTCCTGTCGGTCTGCAGCCAGGCAATGCTGAAACCCGCTTTGGATAACGGATTCTTATTCAACTTATCGGCCAGCAACAGGTATAACTTATTTTTACCAGACGGAGAAATGCGTTGCCCTTCCGTAACCATTGGCTTTGCCTGCTGCGGCTTCGTCTCCGCAACGGTATCAATCAAAGCAATGCGGGAGGCAAAGCTTGGAGAAAGATATTTTATGGTAAGCCAGATCAGGATCAGCGGCCCGACCACAGCAAGGATACTGACCCAGCGCAGCGCCGCTGTACCGGGAGCGACCCAGCTGTAAGACGCTGCAAGCCAGAAACTCGGAGTAAACTTCGCCCAGGGATAATTGGTATATTTCAGCAGACTGAAACTTTCCGTTGCCGTAACCCGGGGCATAATATACGCCATCGCGAAAAAGCCAACGGAGAACGCGATCTGAAAATAGTTGATCACATCTTTGAACTTTTCAGGCTTCACCCATTTCAGCAGCAGCAGGTAAGCTCCGTTTACGAGAAACAGCGCAATCAGGGTAAGCATCGTTACACCAAACGGGAACCACAATGCAGCCTTCCATCCTTTATCAAGACCCATTACGACCCACCCCGCAAGCGACATCGGCAATACGATACGCATCAGATAGATGAGCATGTGCAGCATACGTGAGAGCAGCAACGTGCGTTCGTTCACAGGTCTCGGCAAAAGAATAGTCTTGTCACGGGTATCGAAAAGTACGGTGGAAAAATCGCTGATGAGCATGATGCTCAGCATCACGATAAACAAGGAAAAATACAGCCAGAGCCCCATGTAGGTATCTTCGATCATCATCGGGAAAATATACATCATCCCAAAAATGGCCGACAAAAAAACACTCAGCGCACTCATGAAGCGCGCGGGCTTTTTACGTTTAGCCGCTCCCCGCCCAAATGCGAGCGGACGGCGGTCGTCTAACTTCAGGCGGACGTTCAAAATAGCACGAAGCTGCGGAATATCCGCGCCTAAAGGCTTCCACAGCCCTTTAGGCAACATGATCAGAAACAGAAAAAATCGATTCATATGCGGGCGGATTAATCGTGTAAAGCCTGAGCAATAGAACCTGCAGAGCGATTCAGATCACCGGTGCTGGTCTTTTCTGCAAAAATTGATTCGAGCGATTGGTTCCCTCCCTCACGTAGCGCTTCAATCGTGTCGTTTGCGATAATGGTGCCCTTATCGATCAGCACAATACGGTCAGACACTTTTTCCACAACGTCCATCATATGCGAACAATAGAAAATCGTCTTCCCGTCCTGCTTCAGCATCTGCAGCAACTCCTTCACCACAATCACCGCATTCGCATCCAACCCGCTCATGGGCTCGTCCAATATCACAATAGAAGGATTGTGAATGATACCCGCGGTAAGCAATACTTTCTGACGCATACCCTTTGAAAAGCTGTCCATGCGCTGGTCAAAATTTTCCAGGATACCGAATGAATCAAGTATCCGTTTTGCACGCTCGGTAACCACATCGTCCTGCATATTATACAGCGCACCAATGAAGTGCAGATATTCGTTTGGTGTCAGCAGATCATAGAGATCGGCCAGTTCAGGCACATATCCGATCAGCTGCTTTACGCCCAGCAGATTTTCCCTGATGTCGCGTCCATTCACCATAACCGTGCCGGTATAATCCTGTATCACACCGGTGAGAATTTTCACAGTGGTGGATTTTCCCGCACCGTTCGGACCGATATACCCGATAATCTGACCGGGCATGATATCCAGATTTACGTTCTTCAGTACTTCTTTTTCTCCGTACTGCTTGGAAACGCCTTTTAATTGAATGATAGGTTCCATGAATGGGTTCTTTTATTAGTTATAAACGGGTAAGCAAAATCTGAATAATTCCGATCACCAATCCGAGCACCGCACCGATCAGTTCAACAAAACGGAATTCTTTGCTCATAATTGCCACAAGGAGTTCTTCCAGTTTATCAGAAGAAAAACCTTCCACCTTTTCCACGACCATACGTTCGATATCGATAGAAGTACTCAGGTTTGCAGCATAGCGCTCCATCAGTTGCGGCAGCAATAAATCGATTTCTTCAATAAGACCTTCCTTTATAGGAGTGAGCGTGGACGGGCCTATAAACATAGAGAGCACCGGCAGTTTCTCTGCCAGCTTATGCTGCAGAAAGTTATCGATATGCTCGCTGATGAAAGGCTTTACTTTTTCCAGATGTACCGGATCGGCAATACGTTTGGCGATGTCGTTGAAATGCAGCAGTTCAGACGCAACCACTGCTCCCAGCTTGCGCGCAAATTGCTGCTGGCGCTTGGGAAAGATTCCGTGAAAGGTCACTCCCAATATACGCTTCGGCTGTTTCGGATGGAACAGCATTTTTATAGCTATCCAGTTCGTAAACCATCCGATAAAAGCAGAGATAAGCGGTAATAAAATCAAATTGGCAGTTCCCATAAATCAAATCATTTTCAGCGTACAGACTTCCAGCATCCGTCACGCAGACTCTCAAGTGCAGCAAGCGCCGTGCTGCTTGTGTTGTAAATACTTTCAAAAGGGATAAGCGCTGTTCCTCCTTTTTTGATTCTTTCCGCTATTGCGGCAAATTGAGCCGCATGGCCTTTATCCTGTCCGGCAGCAAAGGAAGGTGTACGTTTAAAACCATATGCCTTCATGCTCTTCCAGTTATCGATCACGATTGTCTTGCCCGATCCGTACAGCTCAATGCGTTCCTTCCCGTAAGCAGGATTTCCGTTTGTAAAGTAGTTGATCACTGCACAGCAACCATTGTCCATCCGAAGCAGCATACTTACATTTTCCTCATCTGAAGAAGATGTCTGTGCACAAACGGAGTGTACCTGAGCTCCGGCAAAAAAAGCAGCCAGATCAATAAAATGGCAGACCTCTCCTATCAACCTGCCCCCGCTCGCGGCTCTGTCACTGAGCCAGTTCGCCGAAGTGATTGCACCTGCATTTACCGTAATATTTATGTTCCTGTCGCCATCGCCCATCAGTCGCTTTGCCTGAACGGCATACGGAGCATGGCGTCTGTTGAAGCCTACGTCCAGCACTTTACCCGCCTTCCTGTATGCAGCGGTTATTGCCTCAAGTTCTTCACTGTTAATCGCCAGCGGCTTTTCAACAAAGACATTTTTACCAGCCTGTAGTGATTCGATTACCAGAGTGGCATGGGTATTATGCGGCGTGGCAATGAATACAGTATCTACCTTGTCATGTTCGAATATATGCCTGGTGTAAGACGTAGCTGCCGCTATACCGAATTTCTTTGCGCTTTGAGCGGCTGAAAGTCCGTGTTCGCTGGCTATCATCTCCACACGCAGATGATGCTTCTGCAAAGCCGGCAATATCACCCTCGTGCAGAAGTTACCAGCTCCTATTACCGCAACAGCCTCACCGGAGCCGGCTCTGGCAGAGGGGCATCTGACGATATCACTTACAGAAACATCTTCGGGATAGGCAAAAAGCGTAGCAATCCCGTCGCCGCTACCCAATGCCTCATATACTTCTTTATATTCAGAAAATGGCCTGATTACCACATCTGTCTCCGAAGGAGATAATTGTCCGGCTGCCATAGCCTGCAATACGGCCTCCATATTTCTCCGGGCCGTCCAACGGACAAATGCTTCAGGGTAATCAGTTGTTCCGGATTCATATTCATAATCGTAACGCCCCGGTCCATAAGCGCTGCTCACCTGAAAGCTAAGCTCCTTTTTATAGAAATCGTTACGGGCAAACTGCGTATTAACCACTCCTGTAAGTACGATCCGTCCGCGTTTCCGGCACATGTCTGCGCTGTCGGAAAGGATCTCGTCATCTTTTGCAGACGCGGTGATCAGAACGGCGTCTGCTTCTTTGTTATCATTCAGACTTTTTACAAAAGATGCAGCGCGACTGCCATCTGCATTACAAACAACCGCAATGCCCCATTTACGGGCAAGCGCACATCTCTGCGCATCCGGATCAACTCCTGTAACACGACAACCGTTTGCTTTGAGCAATTGCACCGCAAGCTGACCGATAAGTCCCAATCCGTATACGACCACGTGCTCTCCGAAAGCCGGGTTGATCAGCCGGATACCCTGCAACGCAATAGCGCCGATCACCGTAAAAGCCGCATCATTGTCGGAAACAGAATCGGGCACCGATGCACACAGATTCCGGGAAACGCAGACGACTTCCGCATGAGCGCCATTCGAGGCTACCCTGTCCCCGATCTTTAATCCGGTGACCTCATTACCTAAAGCGACAACAACCCCTACAGAGGAGTTGCCGAGCGGTATTTCTTTATTGATTTTATTCTGAACAGCGTCCAGCGTGGCCATCCAGCCGTCTGTACGCACCTTGCGCATCACCTCCTGTACACGTTCCGGTTGCTGACGTACTTTACCCAGCCAGCCTGCCTTTCCGAAATCCAACAGCATGCGTTCGGTCCCCGAAGACACAAGACTCCGCGTATTGCGTACCACTACCTGACCCGGACCCGGAACAGGCATCGGCACTTCTATCACTGAAGTCTCACCGCTGTTTAGATTCTGAATGATCTGCTTCATAAACTTCGACCCCGGAAACCCGCACCATCGGGTTTTACTGAGTTACCTCCGTTTCCGGCTTTTTCTTTCCGAAGAACATTTTAAATAACACCGGCGCTGTTGTCACGACAATCAGTCCGATTACGATTTTTTCAAAGTTCATTTTCACCCAGGGAATTTCTCCGAGGAAAAATCCGGAAAGCACCATACTTGCCACCCACAGGAAGCTGCCAACAATGTTATAGCTCAGGAATTTTTTCCGGTCCATACCCACCACTCCCGCAACGATAGGTGCAAAAGTGCGTACAATCGGCAGGAAACGGGCAAGGATGATAGCGGCCCCGCCACGCTTTTCATAAAAGTCGTGTGCGTCTTTAATATGCTTTTTCTTAAACAGCCAGGTATCCTTCCGTTCATAGATCAGCGGGCCGGTTTTACAACCGAACCAGTAGCCGACCATATTCCCGATCACCCCGGACAGGGCAATAAGCGAAATCCAGTAAGCGAGATTCGCAAAGCTATTACCAAAAGGAGACGAAGAGTTTGCGATCATCAACCCGGTAACAAACAAAAGAGAATCTCCCGGCAGGAAGAAACCAACGAATAATCCGGTTTCGGCAAAGATGATCAGTGCCACAAGGTACAAGCCGCCGTATAATTCAACAAGATGCGCCAGTTTTTCGGCGTTCATGAGTTCTTTCAGCAGCTCAACAAAATTTGACATAAAAGTGGATTGGGTGTATTGTTCAGATGGCGAATTTAGGCAAATCCCCTTAAGAAATGCCCGCAGCAATACATATATAACGATTGTATCGCTACTGAATCACAA
Organism: Rurimicrobium arvi; assembly: GCF_039540495.1. NCBI lineage: Bacteria > Pseudomonadati > Bacteroidota > Chitinophagia > Chitinophagales > Chitinophagaceae > Rurimicrobium > Rurimicrobium arvi. The sequence continues at coordinate 1,239,994 of NZ_BAABEZ010000022.1, forward strand.
CCAGGCGCCGCTGATGCTGTTCGTCCAGCTCCAGATCCAGCACATAGGTGCCTGCCGGCAGCGATCTCAGAGATACCTGCTGCTCGCTGATCCATTTGTCGGCAACAAGCTGCTGCTGCGCCGCCAAACGGCCGGCCATATCAAAGAGCTGTACTCCCAGCGGTGTTCCGGCCGCTGCATTCCAACGGATTGTCAGCTGGTGATCTGTCGACGGAACCGGATATACGTCCAGAATGCCCTTTGCGTCTTCCCAGTACACCACGCGCGCAGGTGTATAAAACGACTTCCCGTTTTTTGCCGTACCCAGAATCCGGTAGCTCACAGAGTCCCCATATTTCAGGAAAACCTCATCTATGGTTTGATAGTTTAAAGACCCTCCCGCCGCCTGCTCCAGCACTGTCCGGAAATGCACACCGTCGAAAGACCGCTCCAGCAGATACGATTGCATATCCGGATCGACCGGACAAGTCCAGGCTACCTGCACAGAATACGGTCCGTACCGGAGGGCATTCAGATCCACATAATCCGAGTTCAGCAGCAGATTACCGGTGATACCACCGTCATTCAGCCAGAATTCCCCATCGGGTATGGCAGCACATTCTGCATAATAGCCTTTATCATAGGGTACCCATTTTATCTGAGGCCACTTCAGATAGCTCGCAACCCCTTCTTTATTATTGGCAAGGAGGCTGTCATTGCTGCCGGGGCTCCCGAAATGTGTAATACCCATACGGTAGATATCCGGAGGGCGGGTACAGTCTTTGCAGGAACTATCTGTCCAGAGTGGTATCAGCGCACTGTCTTCCAGGTACAACCGGATCAGTGATTTTTCCGCAGGCACAGGACTTGCCTGTAAGCGCCAGCTGACCGGCACTGTGTACTGCCTCCTGAAACCGTCGGAAACAACAGGTTGCCGGTAGACGGCAGCGTCTGAAGAAAGGTTGCTGCCTGTGGTGTTCACAGAGGCAAGAATCAGCGTATCGGACAATAACGGAATCCATACGCCGGGGACTGTTACACTTACGGAACTCTTTACATAATCTTTTTCCCGCACAGATACGGTGCGACCATCCCGATCGTAGATATGAATATCATCAATAGCCGCACCCTGCAGCACTTTCGCTTTATCACTTACAAAAACAAAACGCAGCTTAAGCCAGGCTGCCCGCGGCAATTCTATACTTGCGGCGTGCCAGCGCTGCCAGGAGCCGGACCAGTTGTTGCCGTATTTATTGTACCAGTTGGTACCCTCCCCGCGCCTGCCCAGTAAATTCCAGCTACGTCCCCGATCCGTGGAATATTCCATATAGAGATAATCGCAGGGTTCCGGATCGCAGTTTTCCATCTCGAACGCGAGACTGAAGCTGAGCATAGGTGCTGCCATAGTAGCGGTGCTGAGACAAGGAGAAACGAGATAAGAATGTTCGGAGATATTGTATCCACCGCGCAGATTGGTTTTCCAGGCAACCGATCCGGAAGCGGCATTATTGATTGTGGCCGACTGAGGTGTGCCCATTATCCAGCTGGCATTGACACCATCGACATACCAACTGCTGTCCTTTTGCTCAAATTGCTGTAGTGAAGGATATTGGTCGATGGAAGACGATATATGGAAACGCAGGGTGAGCGTATCATTCTCCGGATGATCATCTCCGGGCATGTGCACCCAGACTTTCAGTTCATGAAAACCTTTACCCAGTCCCGACAGAACAGAAACGAAGCCGTAATCCAGACTATCGTCTGGCGGAATATCGCCGCTCAGCATTTCGTTTACTGCCGCATTATTGTCGACTATATATCCGAGACTAACTGAAGTTGCCGGCGTCTTTGTACCATTCCGCAGCCGCACCCTGAGTGTCTGCGGAACGTCTGAGCAAAGCTCGGGGTCCGGATTAATAATACTTACAAGACTGATTTCTTTCAGCACCTGATACAGGCGGACATTATCAATACTCAACCCTGCCGCGCCATTATCATCTGTAATCACTGTGGTATCCGACTGTACAAAGCGGATCTGCGTGGAAGCGGAAAAATTCTGACCGTTGCGCCGGAAAATATCACGCAATGAAAGCGTGCCGGAAGACTGTAATCCCCTGGCGGCCTTTAAGCGCAGGACTGTCAGCCAGCGGTCCTGATCTGAGCCACGCACCTGTACAGCATTACTGTCGGTGATGATTGGATTGCCCCGAAGCACATAATCAAAATCAAAGCGGACTTCGTCTGCAGCCGTATCATAAGCGCCCAGATTGAAGGTGCCTGTAAAAGCGTTAAATACACTGTCTTTGTTGAGTAATACGTCAAGGCTTGCAGAGGCTATCCCGGTACTGAAAGCCGCAACAGGTACACGACTGAAAAAACGTCCTGTGTCATTGCTGTTCGCAAAATCCCAGTAACCCGGGAAGTCTACACCCGTCCGATCGCTTGTCAGCTGAAGATCCGGAAAATCTTCAAAATCCTCTAAGAAAGGGTCCGTCAGGAGAATGGTATCATTTGCGATCAGGCGTACAGAGCTGCGCGCAGTGTCATTTACCCGTACGGGATCAAGAATATCCTTATCCTGCACCGTCATCACAATGGAATAAGAACCCACGGCACTCATATCCACCGTATCAACATCCTGAACAGCCAGCACGCCGGCCCCTATACTGAAGCCGTCCACGACCTTCCATCCGGTGCCGTTAATATTATAGCGGATGCGATAATTATGCGGAACCTTATCCAGATTCCGGATCCTCGCACGCAACCATGTTGCAGTGGACAAGGCCGATGCGGTATACCTGCGTCCGGACACCGGAGCAGCAATAGCCTCAATAGCAAGATCTCCCGGAGCGGCGCTCAGGCAGGCACCGCTGTTGGGCCGGCGCAGCAGGCCTTTTGCACGATAGCCATTCAATCCCCCAAGCGAAGGCACAACGGAAAAACAATATTCGGAATCGACGAAAAGGCCGTTGAATGTGTAAGTCGTATCTGTTCCCATTACAGAATCCGCAACTATATAATCTGAACCCTGCTTCTGCAGGAGATAATACATATCTGTATTGGGAATGGCAGACCATTGCAACGAGACAGAGCCGGGGCACTGATCAGCCGAAAGGGACAATATGGGTTGCACGTTGATTGCAAAGGGTCCGGTCTCATCCACCATTGTACCCTGGGTAATGCGCATTTTACAATTACCGGAATTGATGGCCGGCACCGCCCACTTGTACATCCGAACACTGCTCACAATCGTCGCAATCGTAGTCCATACAGCGCCACCATCCTGTGAAAAAGAAAGGGTAACCGGAACAGACGAATCTGCGGTTCCGGACCAATAGATGTACATATCTGAAGATGCAGGAGCCGCGACACCGGTAACAGGGTACAGTAATTTAATTTCCGAAGGGACAATATCATACACCAGGTAAAAACGCTGCGTACGCATCGGCACAGCGAAGGGGCTTACGACAGCTTCATAGTCACCGGGAACAGGATTATCAATAACCACCTGCTCCACATTATTCAGATGATCTGCCTTCTCCACGGCAATATCCGACACATGCACCGGATCCGGATTGAGCACAAGCGGACGATGCACCACGCCGGACAAGTCTTCGACCGTAAGGTCCAGATCATTCACCAGTTGCGTGGCAGCACTCATGGAAGCCGCGGAATCGTGATAATACAACAATACCTTCAGCTGAGCTGCGGCGAAAGGAACATGAATGTTGATCCTGACCGGCGCGGCCGTATTGCTGATCAGATCACTGTAGATGTGATTACTGTCGATGATGGCCAATGATCTGCGGGCATTCAGCAATCCGAATCCGAACCAGAAATCCGGTCCTTTTCGCCCTATATCCGTAGCGCCATTGATCGCAATAGCTTTGAGCAGCGCACCCGGAGGCGTAGCGGACTTCAGCTGACGATAGCGCTCGGTAAGCAGTGCAAGTATGCCGGTGGCCTGCGGACAGGAAAGACTGGTACCTGATTCATACATGTAAGTATTATCCGGTATCGGCACATAAATATTCTGCCCCGGCGCCGTGACTTCCGGCTTCAGACGCCCGTCTTTTACCGGGCCACGGGAAGAACTGTTTGCCAGTACCAGCTCCCGTGTACACGAGCCGACCGTAAGAATATTTTTCGAGGTCTGGTAGCCACCGGAAATAGTGTAATACCCGGCGGGGTAAGGATTACACGTAGTCGCACCATCATTCGAAGCAGCAAATACATCCAACTGAGCGGGATTCTCCAGCGCAAGCTTATCCAGATTTGCAGACAATACATCATACACTCCCGAATAGCTGCACAGATCCGTTCTGTCTGCGCGGTAAGAGTTATTGGTGAGTGTCATGTTGTAACGGTTGTAAAACGCGGTTTTCAACAATAAAGCATCGTCGAAATACGTACTCACAAAACGGCTGTGCGTTGCAATACCCTGACCCGCGGGATCAATGATTCCCAGTCCGCCCATCAGACCGTTCACCAGTACTCCGTGGTTGGTTTTGTAACCGTAATTATGGTTGATCACACGGTCCCGCTGATCTATATGATAGATACCGGAACAGTTATCGCCGTGACCGATCGTCACGCCATCGCCGGTAAGCCCCCATCCGCCCAGAGCAGGTGGTGCAGCAACCAGCGCAACACCCATTGACATTTTACTGTCCTGATCCAGCGGCCGGATAGTAATTGCAGGCTGAACCCATTGCACGCCATACCATTGTGCTGCTTCGGGTAGCTTATTTGCCGGAATTTGTATTTCATAAATATTCCGGCTTTCCCATTTTTGCTTGTTTACCTCCGCGCCATTCGCTGTTATCCAATCCTGCACCAGCTCCGGAGTAACTGAAGAAAAAAAGGATACCCATACGGTAAGGGGCGTTACGCTTGCGAGCCGCTCATTCAATGAAACATCTATCTTAAATTCCGGCCGGAGCAGGGCAATACCATCAAATGCCGCAGGAAGAAAGGAAAGTGACGCAGGAACCAATGCTGTATACACAGAATCGCCCACATACTCTTTTACGAAGATATCAGCAGCCGGTAACATATCCAGCTCCGCATCCGACAACAGGTGACGCGCATGCAGGAGTACACTCAGCGTATCTGTGGCAGTGTACTGCAGATTCCTTTTCCAGGAAATAACATCACCGGTAAACGAAACAACATTGTTATTGATACGGTAAGCCCGGACAGGCAGACAAAAAATCAGCAATAAAAAAGTAAAGCAGCATATGCGCCGGAGAGCTTTCGGAAATTTCATGTGAAAACCGGGTGAGAACACTGAACTGTTATTCCGAAAGGTACGAAAACTATAGCTACATATGACTAAGATGTATGATCGATGATGATGAACCAGCGACGATGTATTTTATGGAACAGCAGCGAAAAATAGCCGCCTGCATCTCCGACGCTACGGCGCAGTTGCCACCTGCCGATGACCATCGCATACTTCCGGCCCAGTTTCCTGACGGTCACGATATCGAATTGCAACTGACCCATATGCGCTGTGTCGGGGTAAGACTTCAGGTAATTGCTGAGCGTGGTCGCATACCCATATTGCGGACCCTTCTTACCCATGAACATCATGCTGTCACTTTCCCAGTAGCCTTGCATAAAAGCCGGAATATCCCCGCGATTCCAGGCGGACTGCTGCCTGGACAACACAGCGCGGATGGCCGTTTCGTCATGCCTTCCTGCCTGTGCAGCAACAGAGATCAGGGAAGCGAGTATTATGAAAAGGAAACGGAAGCGTATCATAGCTTATTTCTTTTTCCGCTTTTTCGTTTTTTCCTCGCGCTCATCTTCATCGATAAGCAATTGCCAGTTGGTATTCGGAATATCTTCCGTAAAGGTGATCGTACTTACATAGTCTTCCTTATCGATATTCATTACGGCAACGGGCTTCGATATGAATTCCTCAATAGCCGTAAGCAGCGGCTTTTCTTCCGGCGCGCAGAAGGAAACGGCTATACCACGTGCGGTACCGCGCCCTGTACGCCCCACCCTGTGCACATAATTCTCCGGCACGTCGGGGAGGTCGTAATTCACCACATAGTCAACACCCGGGATATCAATACCTCTTGCGCTCACGTCGGTGGCTATGAGTATTTTCACTTCGCCGTCGCGGAAGCGACGCATCACCTTCAGGCGGTCGGTCTGCTCTTTGTCCCCGTGCATCGTCAAGGTCTCAATACCCACACGCGCCATTGCGGCAAAAACCCTTTCTGCACGTACTTTGGTACGCACAAATACAAGGATCTTACTTTCCGGATATTCTTTAATCAACCGTTCCAGGAAAAAACGTTTATCATCCATAGGAATGTAAGCCACAGAATGCTGTACATTTTTAGCAACCGGATCTTTAGGGGATATCTGGATACGGATCGCGTCGCGCACAAGCGAATAGGCAAGAGCCTTGATCTTTTCGTCGATTGTGGCAGAGAAAAACAGCGTCTGGTGCCGCGCCGGTAAATATGACTGGATATCGCGTATATCTTTGATAAAGCCCAAATCCAGCATATGGTCTGCTTCATCCAGGATCAGTATATCCACACGACTGAGGTCAATAATACCACGGCTGCACAGATCAAACATCCTTCCCGGGGTGGCCACCAGTATATCAATACCCTTTTCCAGTTTTTTTATCTGAGGCTCTTCGGCGACGCCGCCCACAAGCCCCAGTATCTGCAAAGGAGTATGCCTGCCGATTTCTTTAAATACGCCGGCAATCTGCAGCGCCAGCTCACGCGTAGGCACCATTACCAGGCATTTCACCTGCTTCCGCACATTAAAGCGGTCACGCCGTAGCAGCACATGCAAAACCGGGATAGCAAAAGCTGCAGTCTTTCCGGTGCCTGTCTGCGCTATGGCCAGAACGTCATCGCCTTTCAAAATGGAGGGTATCGCTTTGTACTGTATATCAGTCGGTTTACGAAAACCCAATTCGTCCAGGCTTTGCTTGATCAGGGGTGAAATATTGTATTGTTCAAACTTCATATAATGATACAAAATTAACTAATTAGCCGATGCGGAACGGAAGCAAATGAAAAAAGGGCCTGCATCTGCGTCACTTTTGCAAAAAAAATGCAGGCATTCTCGGCTTTGACGTATTTTTGGCGCTATGCCATTATTAAAATTCCGCATTTACTGGGAAGAGGACGATCTCATCTACAGAGACATTGATATTTTGTCTTCCCAGACTTTTATGGATTTCCATCAGGCCATTCTGAAAGCCTATGATTTTGATGGAAAGCACAGTGCGCGCTTTTTTGAAAGCAATGACCGCTGGGAGCGCCTGCGCATTTTTTCTTCGGAAGTACTGTCGAATAAAAAAGGAGCAGCAGAGCTTTCGATGGTGAAAACTCCGGTATCCGCCTTGGTTTCCGTACCCGATCAGAAATTTATCTATGAATACGACCCTGCGAAAAAATGGACTTTTCTCGTAGAGCTGATCGGCGTATCAAATGATGTGGACCCCAAACGCAGCTATCCCACATGCACACGCAAGGAAGGGATGGCACCTATGCAATACAAGCCGGGCGGTGGCTCCGGCATGCTGATGGAGATTGAGGAAAAGTATGACCTGGGAGAAGATGAAATGGCTGAAGGCTTTGGCAGTGAAGGCGATAGTGAAGAGGGAGGAAGCGAAGAATCCTACAGCGAGAGCGATTTTTAAACATTGCAGGTCATAATTTACCGGTAGCGTGTTGCGATGCAGCATTTTACCGTAATTTTGCCCAAAATTTTACGAACACCTTCTTAATACATCAATAAACAAGACGATGAAGATATTAGTTTGTATCAGTCCTGTACCGGACACAACTACAAAAATTGCGTTCACCGACAACAATACCCAATTCAATACACAGGGTGTTACTATGGTGATCAATCCTTACGACGAGTGGTATGCTTTGGTGCGTGCGCTGGAACTGAAAGAATCGGGCGCTGCAACGGCTGTGCACCTCGTAACTGTTGGAAAAGCTGATGCTGAAGCGGTTATCCGTAAAGCCCTGGCACTGGGCGGAGACGAAGCCATCCGTATTGACACTGACTCCAACGATCCTTATGCAATCGCAGCACAGATTGCCGCTTATGCAAAAGCAGAGCAGTACGACCTGGTGCTTTGCGGTAAGGAAACGATCGATTACAATAATGGCGCCGTAGGTGCTATGCTTGCCGACCAGCTCGATTATAATTATATCGGATTTGCAACCAAGCTGGAAGCAGCCGGAGGATCCGCAACCGTTACCAGAGAGATCGAGGGCGGAGAAGAAGTGGATACCTGTCCGCTGCCTTTAGTGGTAAGCTGCCAGAAAGGTATGGCTGAAGCACGTATCCCGAATATGCGCGGTATTATGGCTGCCCGTACGAAACCATTGAAAGTGGTGGCTCCCGCAACCGTGGACACCCTCACGCAGATCGTTTCTTATGAAATGCCTCCGGCAAAAACAGGCGTAAAGATGTTCACAATCGATCAGATGGACGAACTGGTTGCCGCCCTGCACAACGAAGCAAAAGTTATCTAATATTTTCAAACACTCTTTTTCAATATAAATCATGAGCGTTTTAGTTCTCGTAGAAAATATCGAAGGCTCTTTTAAAAAGAAGTCTTTTGAACTGGTTCAGTATGCCGCGGCTGTAGCTTCCAAAATGGGTGCTCAGGCAACTGCATTGGTACTGGGTACCTGCAGTAACGATGCAATGGCTGCTTTGGGTGCCTATGGTGCTGCTAAAGTGCTGCATGTTTCCGATGCACGCCTGGATAAATTAAGCGCGCGCGCTTATACAAAAGCGGTGGTTGCCGCAGCAGGACATACTGCAGCAAAAGTAATTGTCGCATCACACGATGTGGTTGGTAAAACAGTCGCACCTCAGGTGGCATCCCGACTGAAAGCAGGTCTGGCAGCAGGAGCTGTATCTTACCCGGATACCTCCAACGGTTTTGTGATCAAAAGAAATGTATTTGCCGGCAAAGCTTTTGCGTTTGTAAATATCACCTCAGACATCAAAGTGGTAACCCTGCTCGCAAATTCTTTCCAGGTGGCGAAAGCTGAAGGAAGTTGCCCTGTTGAAGCACTTTCCGTTACATTCGACGATAAAGACTTTGCTGTTCAGGTAAAAGAAGTGAACAAAGTAAGCGGTTCTGTTCCCTTGAGCGAAGCAGAACTGGTGGTAAGCGGCGGACGCGGCTTGAAAGGTCCTGAAAACTGGGGAGTGATTGAAGACCTTGCTGCCACACTGGGTGCGGCTACAGCATGTTCCCGCCCGGTTGCCGACTCACACTGGCGTCCGCATCACGAGCACGTAGGTCAGACCGGCGGAACGATTCGTCCAAACCTGTACATCGCGATCGGAATTTCCGGTGCTATCCAGCATCTGGCAGGTGTAAACGGTTCTAAGACCATCGTGGTGATCAATAAAGATCCGGAAGCGCCTTTCTTCAAAGCCGCAGATTACGGCGTGGTGGGAGATGCGCTGGAGGTAACACCCAAACTGAATGAAGCACTGAAGAAATTCAAGGCTACACAACACTAATTAAACATTCTTTGTTATAAAAAGAGCCGGATCACAAGTCCTGCTCTTTTTTATTGCAACATATATTCAAAGCATATAACTTGCAGTAGTGAAAAAACTCGGCTTATTCATCCGGGCATTTTTTAGCCATACCCTGTTCCTGATCAATCTCGGAGTGGCGGCTTGGTTATTGCTATGCCGCTATGCATCCACTACAGACCCTGCAGATGTGCGGTACCTGGGCATTATAAGCCTGAGCACAGTATTCGCTCTGATCGTCAATGCGCTCTTCTTCGTCGTCTGGTTATTCAGTCGTAAAAAATGGCGCAGTCTTTTGTCACTTGCCGTTCTGGGCATTTGCTTCCGCATGATCCCTGCCGTATTCGGACTGAATTATTTTGAACAGAACAATATGCTGCCACAGCTGGGCGGATTAAAAGTCCTCACCTGGAACGTGCATGGACTGGGCCTGTACGATCGACCGGTGGATAAGAGAAGACCGGAAAAAATGTTTGCGCTTATCGAAGAGCAGCAGCCTGATGTACTCTGCATGCTGGAATTCTATACCAATAACGACGGCAGCAACCCGAAGGCGCGTAAATATTTCGAGCATGCAGGATACAAAGAGTACCGCTTTATGTACGACAATGATCTGGGTGCAAAGATCTTTATAGGCAATGCGATATTCTCTAAATATCCGCTTTCCAATTTTAAAGAAACACTGATCGACGAATACATTAAACTCATGCAGTGCGATGTACAGCTTCCGCATGGCCAGCAGGTAAGATTATTCGTCGTACACCTTCAGTCATTTCTGTTAGCCGACAAAGAAAAGGCAATGCTTGAGGAAGCTCAGAAAAGTGCCAAGAAGCTGGAAAAACAAAAAGCGTACACACATACTTTCCTGGAAAAACTGAATCGTGCGTATCAGAAAAGAGCACCGCAGGCAATTCTCACAAGGGCAGAAATCGACAAAAGCCCCTACCCTGTGGTATTGTGTGCCGACCTGAACGATGTTCCATGCTCCTATACCTACACCACAATCAGGGGTGGACTTGCGGACGCCTTTGCGCAAAAAGGAAAAGGGCTGGGAAGAACCTATAACATGATCTCCCCAACCCTCAGGATTGATTATATCTTTTACAGCGATTCGGCACTGAAGCTCATCGGCTATCAATCCCTGAAAACGCCGCAGTTTTCCGACCACAACCCCGTGATCGCCAACTTCGTGCTGAAATAACCGTTACTGAGCGCCGGATTTCTTTTGTATAAAGATATCAAATGATCCGCCCAGCCGGAATGCAGTATAATGAATCGGGAAACTCACATTCTGTGTTACTACTCCCCCAAGATCCAGCTGATAGTCTGCCTTGGAATAACGGTATACCGCTTCTCCCCATACCGCCCATCTACGTGCTATACGGCAACCAACGGCAATCTGTGCGCCCACCATTGCCTTTAAAGATCCGGAAGACCCATTACTGCCTGCTGTTGCGAGTCCGCCTAACTGAGGCACATTGATACCGGCAAGCGACAGCAATGTACTGTACTGGCCGGGAACATCAAATACGCCTATACCTTCTCCCTGCGTGCTTTTTGTAAGAAAAATACCTGCTGCAACGCCCGGCTCTATAAAAATCCGCTTCCAGACCGGAATGCGGTACTGCACAAAAGCGTGCGGCGTCCAGTATCTGCCGGTTGTATACACCGTACCGTCAAGTGTAATCGATGTGATCGGCGTTATCGTGGCATCATGCTGATTCTGGAAATTGCCCGTTTCCAATCCGACCCCCAGGCCGAGGTTGCCCATACGGTATCCGGTTTTAAGGAACGAGGAATAAGTAAGTTTCTTATCGCCTTTATAGGATCCGCTGCTGATGAGCGTGGAACTGTACTCAGAATGATGAGCACCGGTATGCAGTGTATAGCCACCACCTGCGGCAACGAAAACTGACTGATTCTGTGCAGTTACAACAGTAGGAAGCAATGCGCAAACAGCGTAAAATAAACGTTTCAAGGTTGTTGTTTTAGTTCCGGCAAAAATAGTGTGTGCACAGAATATTCTTATCTTAAATACATTTTTTAGTTTTGCGCAAAATTTAAAGCGACCACACATACCTCTGGATGAAAAACCTCTCTGCATTTGAAAAGAAAATCCTGTTACTGGGACTTATTGCGCATATCATTGCAGCCTGGTTTTCGATCGGCTTCCACCATCCGGATGAACATTATCAGATAGTTGAATTTGCGAATTATAAGCTCGGGTCCCCTTTAACACCACTTAGCAAGCTTGCGTGGGAGTATCCTGCCCAAATAAGGCCCGGATTACAGCCCTATATGGCTTATATCGCATTGAAAGCATATTACGCTGCCGGATTCAGCGATCCGTACAATTTTGCTTTCCTGCTTCGACTTATCAGTGGTCTGGCAGGCTTCCTTACCGCATTTGCGTTTCACAAAGCAATGGCGCCGCAGCTGAAAAGCGATCTGATGCGCCGCGTGCATCTTGTTCTTTCGGTACTGGGCTGGGGACTTGTTTATATACATGTCCGCTTTTCTTCTGAAAACTGGGCAGCAATGGCTTTTGCCTGGGCACTGATCTTCCTCTGGGATGAAAAAAACAGAAACCGTTACCTGCTGTTCGGCTTTATGGGGGGACTGTCCATGGTATTCCGTTTCCAGGCAATCTTCATGCTGGGCGGAGCGGGACTCTGGATGCTCTTTTCCGACAGAACGAAATTCCGCAATATCGCAAATGTATTCGCAGGGTTCCTCGTCGCTTTTGCAATAGGTCTGTGTTTTGAACGCTGGCTTTACGGCACCTGGACCGTCAGCGGATGGTCGTATGTGGAACAGAATATCTTCCACAACAAGGCGGCCTATTATGGCGTATCTCCCTGGTACTGGTACTTTACCGAAATCCTGAAAGAAGCCTTGTTCCCTTTCAGCATTATTATGCTGCTGAGCATCTTTATTGTGCCTGTAGCACGACCCAGGCACATTCTTTCCTGGATCATGCCGGTATTTTTCCTGGGCCATATGGTCGTTGCGCACAAGGAGTTCCGCTTCCTCTGGCCACTCGAATTCTTCTATCCTTTTTTTGCAATCACGACAATAGAATATCTGCACGAACGGTTTAAAAAGCACCACGAGCAAAAGGGTTATAAACGTAGTGTAAAACTGCTGCGCAATGCATTCTGGGTCGTGAACGCAGCCACACTGCTACTCATGATCACCAAACCGGCGAACGATCTGCTGGCACTGAATCAGAAAATTTTCCGCCATATCGCAAAGCCCACAATTGTAATCTATAGCAAGGAATTTAACCCTTATATAAACGGCGACACGCTTGGTGCAACGTTTTACTCCAATCCCCTCATCGAAAGCTACTGCATTGATGAGGTAATGAACGACACGAATAAACTCCGCGGAAAAAATGTATGGCTCTTCAGCGAATACCGCTATCCGTCAGAAGAATTTATTTTCCAGTACGCAGGCCCCTTCTTCGACAGTTCTAAAGCAGAGGTTATTTGGAGAAGGCTTCCTACCTGGACCTATAAACTGAACTTCAACGGCTGGGTAGACAGAAGTAATCCATATACTTTATACGAATTAAATACTTCCAAATAAACAAAGGGCGATGAGTTGAAACTCATCGCCCTTTTTCCTTAAGCCTTTCAAAAAAAGACCGGTCGCATAATCGTAAGCTTGGCGATCGCTCGTTACGCACACTACCGGGAATGTTTGATCGCCGGGACTTCCCCGACCAATTACGGTAACAATGTGCAGCCCATCCCGGACGATATCAAACGGACGGGGGGGGGGGGGGGG
>NZ_BAABEZ010000022.1:1253436-1333649 GCF_039540495.1 Rurimicrobium arvi
ACCAGGCTTTCGCTTATTTATTTCAGGAGTTGCTTATGCTTCGTTCTTCAGGGCAGAAACATACGCTTCACGGTCTACTTCTTCAGACAATTTATCGCTCTTGTCGAGGTCTACCAGTACCGGAGCCGCAACGAAGATAGAAGAATAGGTACCGGTGATCACACCGATCAGCATTGCGAACGCAAAACCACGTGTAGCTTCACCTCCGAACACGAACAGGATCAGGATCGTCAGGAATACCGTCAGAGACGTCATTACCGTACGGCTCAGGGTATCATTGATCGCGCGGTTGATCACGCTTACTTTACCCTCACCCGGATTCTTACGGAAGTACTCACGTACGCGGTCGAATACGATCACGGTATCGTTCATCGAGAATCCGATTACCGTAAGTACTGCAGCAATAAAGTGCTGGTCAATTTCGAGTGCGAACGGAGTAATGTCTTTGAAGAATGAGAACACAGCAAATGTTACGCAAACGTCGTGCAACAGGGAGATAATCGTTCCGAGTGAATATTGCCATTTGCGGAAACGCAGCAGGATATACAGGAAGATCGCGGCGACAGCGAACAATGTAGCATAAACCGCTCCACGTTTCAGATCATCGGAGATGGTAGGCAATACCGTTTTCTCTTCTTCAATATAGCTGTCGGCAAACGTTTCGTAGCTTACAGAAGCCGGAATCAGTTGCTCTGTTTTCAAACCATCATACAGACGTTTACGTACGGCGGTAGTGATTTCTTCACCCTGCTTTTCGATCATGTAAGCCGTAGTGATATTCAGACTTCCTTTGGTACCAATCGTTTTTACAATAGGGAACTCATCGTCAAAATGCTTTTTCAGCTTGTCTTTCACTTCACTTACCTGATGCTTTTCAGCAAATTTCACTGTGTAGCTGCGACCTCCGGCAAACTCAACACCATAGTTGAAGCCGTGGAAAACAGACGCGATACCTAAAACAAAGATGATTCCGCTGATCACGTAAGTGATCTTACGAGCCTCGATAAAGTGGAAGTGTGCTTTACGGAAGATAGAAGAAGACAATTTCGTGAAGTAGTTGAAGTGTCTTTCTTTTTTCATCCAGATGTCTGTAATCAGGCGGGAAACCATCAATCCGCAGAATACGGAAAGGAACAGACCCCACATCTGTGTGTACGCAAATCCTTTCACCGGACCAAGACCGAATACAAACAGGATCACCGCAGTAATGAACTGGGAAATGTGACCATCGAGCACGGGAGCATAAGAACGTTTATAACCGTCATCGACTGCCTGATGATAGCTTTTACCTGCAGATAACTCTTCTTTAATACGCTCAAACACGATTACGTTCGTATCGACCGCCATACCGATCGTGAGTACAAGACCCGCGATGCTCGCCATTGTAAGCGTGGCGTGAGCGGAAGCAAGAATAGCGATTGTAAAGAACAGGTTGAGGATCAGGGCGATGTTCGCAACGATACCGGCAGTATTGTAATACAGCAGCATCAGCGCGAAGATCACGATGAACGAAAGGATCAGGGAGTTTTTACCGGCTGCGATAGATTCCGCGCCCAGGGTCGGTCCTACCACCTGCTCCTGAACAATATGTGCCGGGGCAGACAGTTTACCTGATTTCAAAATATTTGCGAGATCCGTTGCTTCGTCCAGGGTAAAGCTACCGCTGATAGAGCAGGAACCGCCCGCGATCTCCTGTGCAACAGAAGGAGCAGAGTAGACGCGGTCATCGAGTACAATAGCAATAAAACCTCCGACGTTTTCACCGGTCAGTTTTTTAAACAGGCGCTCGCCGGTGTTATTGAAGTTCATACGCACTTCAGGTTTACCGGTCAGCTGATCATAATCACGACCAGCCTCAGTGATCTGATCACCTTCCAGCAGCGCACCGTCTTTACCCGGAACCAGTTTGATTGCATACAGTCCGAGCGGAGCATTAGGATTGAATTTGTTGCGTCCGTTTTCCGCTTCAAGCAGGATACGTACGTTGGCCGGCAATTTGCTTTTTACAACATCCAGTTCCAGGTATTCCATGAACTTCTTAGCGTTCTTCTTTTCGATGAAGGCGAACGCAGGATTACCTGCCTGAGATCCTGCCAGCAAAGACAGCAACGGATTTTTATTTTTTGCAGACAGTCCCGCAGTATCCTTTTTATTCGCAGTACCATCTTTAGTACCGGATGTGCTCATCAGGGAAGAAAGGCTGGAAGTATCTTTTGTATCTGCAGCAGCAGTTGTTTTGGCAGAATCGGCAGCAGGAGCACCGGCTGAATCCAGCGTTGCAACAGCAGCACTGTCGGTTGCAGCCGGAGCCGTATTTCCGTTCAGATAAGCAGACAGCGCTTCGTCAGCTTTCAGCAGAGCATCGCCCAGCGTATTGTCAGGTACATATACAGACCAGAATTGCAGACGGGCAGTGGATTGCAGGAAATTGCGCACGCGTTCCGGATTACGCACACCGGCAAGTTCTACAGAAATGATTCCTTTTCTTTTGTCCAGACTTACGTTCGGGTTGGATACACCGAATTTGTCGATACGGGTTTGAATAACATTATAAGTACGCACGATCGCTTCATCCGCTTCTGTACGGATTTTGGCAAGCACCTGATCAGGAGTGGAATTCAGCGTAATATCTTTTTCTGAAGGCTTGGTAAACAAAGCCGCCAGATTGCCGCCGTTGCTTTTTTGATAAGCATCACCGAAGAGTTTGATAAAATCAGCATCGCTGTTCGCTTTCAATGCGTTAGCTTCTGCGATTGCTTTATTCAGGGCAGGGTCCTTAGGGTTGTTGCTCATAGAGCGGACAAGTCCGTCCAGGCCTACTTCCAGCGTAACGTTCATACCACCCTGAAGATCCAGACCGAGGTTGATCTCCTGATCTTTGGCTTCCTGGAAAGTGTATTTTTTGAAAATAGCGTTGAAAACAGTTTCGCCCTGAAGGCTATCGCTGATCTGATCAAAACGGTTATCCACCGCTTTCTGCAGCTCTTCTGCATTATTAGCCAATTCAGGCTGGCGCGACAACACATAGCTACGTGCCGACGCCCGGGCCTTGTTCTCAACATTCCTTACTACAAACGTGAACGAGAGCTGGTACAGAGAGATAAGGATTAACGCGACGGTAAAAAACTTTACCAAACCTTTTAATTGCATAGGTCTTCAGGGGTTAAATCAATGGTATTATGTTAAAAATAAAAGTGGGCAAATATAGCATTTTAACTTTAAAAACAATGTTTGCCGTATACGCTGTTGACGCGGGTGGTAAATTAACGGATTCCCCGGAAAAACAACCCGATTTGCTAAAATTATTTAAAAATTTGCCTATTTTTGTCATCCCGGTTTCCGTAAGGTACCGGAAAAGCGTACATCACTAAATTTGCACCAGGCCATCAGAACGATTACTTACTATCTGGCAATTCCTTTCATTTACTTGCTGGCTGTGATTCCTTTTGGCATACTTTACGGAATTTCTGACATTACATTTTTCCTGCTGTTTCATGTCGTCAGATACCGCCGTTCCGTTGTATGGGAAAACCTCAGCAACGCCTTTCCTGAAAAAACTAATATGGAGATTGCCACAATAGAGCGGCGCTTTTACCGTTTTCTTTGTGATGTGTTGTTGGAAACATTCAAGACACTAACGATCAGCAGGCAGGAAATGCTCAGAAGGTGTAGTATGGATCAGGCGTCCCGGGATATGTTGCAGCGACTTGCAGATCAGCGCGAAAGTGTTATTCTTGTACTGGGCCATTTCGGCAACTGGGAATGGGGCGGCAATACATTCAGCCTTTGCAGTCCGCATCAGCTTTACGTTATCTACCACCCTTTAACTAATCCTCATTTCAACAGTCTGATGTACCGGATGCGTTCGCGCTTTGGCTCCAGGCTTATTGCGATGAACGATACGTTCCGGGAAATGGTGCGTCATAAATCCGAACTCACTGCCACTGCGTTTATAGCAGACCAATCTCCTGTTCCGCAAAACGCGCACTGGGTGAGGTTTCTGAATCAGGATACGGCTGTATTTCCCGGCACTGAAAAACTGGCGAAAAAGCTGAACAGAAAAGTTCTGTACGTCTCTGTCCGACGGAAGAAACGCGGATTTTACGAGTTGTCAATCGACCCTGAAATCTGGAATCCGGAACAATTTTCGGAAGAAGAGCTCACGGCTGCTCATACACGCCGGCTGGAAGCGGATATTATTGCGCAACCGGAAACATGGCTCTGGACCCACAAGCGATGGAAACATAAGAGGAGATAAAAATTTTTGTATATTTAGACACCCCGAAAAAATTAGATGTTAACTGGGAAACAACTTATTCTGGCAACTAAGCCATACGCACAGGAGCAGCGTGCACGCTCTTGGTATGAGCTTATTGTAACATTGTGCGCTTTATTTGCCGCCGGATTTGTGGCTGCATACGGCGTTTTCTGGCCGCTCAGGCTTACAGGCAGCATTTTTATGGCCTTGCTGATGATGCGCATGTTCATCATTTACCACGATTACGAACATCATACGATACTGCAAAAGTCAAAAGCCGCGAAACTGATCATGTCGGCGTATGGCTATTATATGCTTACACCTCCCAGCATCTGGAAACGCTCACACGATTATCACCACAAAAACAATTCTAAACTGTTCAGCGCCAGCATCGGATCCTACCCGATAGCCACGCGTAAGAAATTTGCCGCAATGACCCGCGGGGAGCGCTTTACCTACCTGGCCAACAGGCATCCGTTGTCCATTCTTTCAGGTTACCTCACCATATTTATATATGGCATGTGCGTGGGTTCTTTCATCAGCACTCCCAAAAAACACTTTGATTCCCTGATCGCCTTATTATTGCATGCAGCTTACACTGTGCTCATTATTGCTTTCGCAGGCGTAAGTACCTGGATGTTCCTGATTTTCCTGCCATTTCTGCTTACCTGTGCAATGGGATCTTATCTTTTCTATGCCCAGCACAATTTTCCCGGTGTTATGTTTAACTGCAATGAAGACTGGACCTATGAAAAGGCAGCGCTTGAGTCTTCCAGCTATCTACGCACTAACAAAATGATGCAATGGTTTTCAGGCAATATCGGGTTTCACCACATTCACCATCTGAACGCGCGTATACCTTTCTACAGATTGCCGGAAGTTTATGCTGCGATACCCGAACTGCGTCATGCAAAAGAAACCTCTTTCAAGCTACAGGATATTGCTGCCTGCCTGCGTCTGAAACTCTGGGATCCGGAAACCCAGCGCATGATTAGCTTAAAAGAATTTAACAGTGAAAATGAGACCACAAAAAGTAATATATTAGCGGCATCCAATTAAAATCGATGCCCTATGAAATACTCAAAAGCGCTACTCTTTGCGGGAATATTAGGAAGTTCCGTTCTTGCCGGTTCCTGTGGTAAAAACAGCACCGGGTTCAATATTTTCACCATTGATGATGACAAACAGCTCGGACTCCAGGCAAAACAACAGATAGAAGCCGACCCTTCCCAATATCCGATACTCGACCCTTCCACACATCAGGCTGCGTATACTTATATCAATGCGCTGCGTGACGACATTCTGAATTCCGGAATGGTGACGCATAAGGACGACTTTCTCTGGGAGGTGAAGATCATTGCCAACGATGACATACAGAATGCATTCTGCACACCCGGCGGATATATTTACGTTTACACGGGTCTGATAAAATACCTGGACCGTAAATCGGCACTCGCCGGAGTAATGGGCCATGAAATGGCGCATGCAGACAGACGTCACAGCACCAATCAGATGACGAAGCAATATGGTGTGCAGACGCTGTTGGACGTCGTTCTCGGTAAAAATCAGAATATGATCACCGAAATCGCCCAGGGTCTGGTAAACCTCCGTTTCAGCAGAGCGGATGAAAGCGAGGCCGACCATTATTCTGTTATCTACCTCTGCCCTACCCGCTACCATTCAGACGGGGCTGCCTATTTCTTCCAGAAAATTATCAATTCCGGAGCTTCAAATCCCCCTGAGTTTTTGAGCACCCATCCTAACCCGGACAACCGGGTTGCACAGATCGAGCAGTATGCAGCCGACGGCAAGTGCGTCTCTCAGATCCAGGACGATGAGGATATCACCGGATATACCGCATTTAAAAATAACCTGTAGCATAATATACGACCAAAACGTTAAGCCCCGGCACATTGTCCCGGGGCTTCTTATTTGCGCTATATTATCAGGTGTATTGTCTGTCAGCAGCCAACAATGTTGATGAGAAAAAAAAGTGTTATTGCCAAAAACAGAATAATAAACCTCAAAAGGGTACCCTTTCGAACCATAGATACAACAAGTTATTTAATCGAAAATCAATACCGTACGCATCTACGACCGGATCCTGCAGGCCGGCGTACAATAGCATAATTGTGATCAAAAAACGTGCCAGATAATCTTGTCACTTTTCAGACCCAATACCTCATTTATGCTGTTTCGCAAATCATGTTTCCCAAATGACGGATACACTTGTCATACCAGTAAATTACCGTCTGACCAGCGGGAACACTCATTTATGAAAATACATTCGCAATGCTGCTTAAATGATTTTTATAAAAACTGGATAACAGAGCGTTAACACCTTGAAATGCCGTGCGGCGGCGGATGACATGAATCCGGCAATTGTCGTAAAAACATTAAAAAAGTGTAACTTTGCGGTTCATTTTTAGAACCAGGTAATGACAAGAATCTACTTCGATAACGCGGCCACCACGGCGCTGGACAGTGAGGTACTGGAGGCAATGATGCCTTATCTCACTGAAAAATTCGGAAATCCGTCTTCAGTCTACTCTTATGGCCGCGAAACAAAAATGGCCATCGAGAATGCGCGTAAGCAGGTAGCGAAACATCTGGGTGTCACACCGGGAGAAATTTTCTTCACCTCGGGAGGAACTGAAAGCAGCAATACCGCGATCACTACCGCTGTGCGGGATCTCGGATGCGACCATATTATCACCTCTCCGCTTGAGCATCATGCAACGCTGCATTGCGCCGAAGAAGTGGCGCGCGATCGTAATATCCCGCTGCATTATGTACAGGTGCTGCCGAACGGACATATCGACCTGGAACATCTTACAGGTTTGCTCCGTGACCATAAAGGCAAAACTCTGGTGACCCTGATGCATGCCAACAATGAAATCGGCAATCTGCTCGATGTGGCTGCAGTAGGCAATCTCTGCGAACAGTACGGTGCCGTGTTTCATTGCGATATGGTACAGACAATCGGGCACTACCCTATGAACCTGCCTGCTCTCAAAGTGCATTTTGCGAGCGCTGCGGGACACAAGTTCCACGGTCCCAAAGGCGTGGGCGTATTATATGTGAATGCGCACATACAGGTGAAGCCTATGATCCACGGTGGTGCGCAGGAAAGAAACATGCGCGCCGGAACGGAAAACCTCTATGGTATCGTCGGTTTCGCGAAAGCTTTGGATATGGCAATGGCTAAGCATGAAGAGGATAAACAATACATCCTTGACCTGAAAACCTATATGCACGATCAGCTGAAGTCGGCATTTCCGGACATCCGTACCAATGGAGACACCTTCGGAGACTGCCTGTACACCGTGCTGAATATTTCTTTCCCTAAGAACGAAAAAAGCGAAATGCTGCTGTTCAACCTGGATATGGCGGGCATTTGCGTGAGCGGCGGCAGCGCCTGTTCCAGCGGAAGCACTTCCGTAAGCCATGTGATCAAATGTCTTTACAACGGGCAATCCGAATTTATGGTTCCGATCCGCTTTTCCTTCAGTAAACACAATAAGAAAGAGGAAGTGGATGCGGTGATCAGCAAACTAAAGGATCTGATTGCTTAACCGTCTACGTTATAAAAGCAAAGGCTCACTGTCCGGTGAGCCTTTACTTTGTACAAAATAAGCGTATCATTAATTTTCTTTAAACGGAGCGATCAGCAAAAATTCCGGTATCAGCACCTGTATTTGCTTATTCGTAAACAGATCGAGCATCGTGTATATACCGGACATCTTACCCATGTCACTGTTGAGATTACAGGAGGATACATACTGGTATTGGTGATTGGGCTCTATAACCGGTTGCTGTCCCACAACGCCATCTCCTTCCACTTCGCGGATCTCCCCATTGCTATCGACTATATGCCAGTAGCGCCTCAGCAATTTTACAGGCACAGAGCCCAGATTTTCAATAGTGATGCGATAGGCAAACAGGTACTCCGATTGAATCGGATTGCTGTGTGCCTCCTGATAAAACGTCTCCACCACTATGTTTACATCATTGGTTACTTTCTGAACCATATCCCTGCGTGTTTTTGTAAATGTACATTCTTTCTGAATCTGATCTAACTTCCGAGATAGCGATTCAACATTTCGTTCACTAATTCCGTTTCAAACCCTTTGCTGTTCAGATAGCGTTGCAGTTTCGCACGCTTCGCCCAAATGTTTCCGGAAGAACGCAGATCCGGTAATTTCTTTTCTGTAAGCGTCTGCAAGGTCTGGAGGTACTCCGTTTCATCTATTTCCGAGAGTCCCTTTCTGATGCAGTATTCAGAGATCTGGTGCTGCTTGAGTTCATATACGATTTTCCTGCGTCCCCAGTTCTTGATGCGGAATTTACCACGTGCAAAGGAACGGGCGTAGCGCTCCTCATCAAGAAATTTTTCCTGTATCAGCCATACGAGCAGGTCTTCCACCTCGTCGCGGGATGCGCCGCTTTCATACAGCTTATTCTTCACTTCCTGCTGGCATCTGTCCTGATAGGCGCAATATTTAGCGATCATCGATTTAAGGTCCATACACCGACTGTTTATTTCAAAATTTTGGCCGTGCAAAAGACAATGCACGGCCAGGAAATTTATTTGTCACGACACGCTCCGTTAGTTGCTCATTTCCGCAAAATACCTGTGGAAATAAGGTATGGTTTCTATGCCTTTATAGTAATTGGCCACATCATACTTTTCGTTCGGAGAATGGATATTGTCATTATCGAGACCGAAGCCCATCAACACTGTTTTTAATCCCAGTACTTTTTCGAACAATGCAATGATCGGAATACTTCCGCCGCCACGGGTAGGGATCGGCGATTTGCCGAATGCCGTTTCTATCGCTTTCGCTGCGGCTTTGTATGCTACAGAATCCGTAGGTGTTACAACAGGCTCGCCGCCATGATGTGCCGTCACCTTTACGCTTACCGAATCGGGAGCAATGCTTTCAAAATGCTTTTGGAACAACCCGGCTATTTCCTGTGAAGACTGATGCGGAACGAGTCGCATGGAGATTTTCGCGTTTGCTTTTGAAGGGAGTACCGTTTTTGCACCCTCCCCTGTATAACCGCCCCAGATGCCGTTCACATCCAGCGTTGGCCGGATACCGGTACGTTCCAGTGTGGTATATCCTTTTTCTCCGAGCACGTCTTTTACTCCGAGGTCCTGCTTATATGCTTCCAGATCGAATGGTGCAGCATTCAATGCCTCCCTGTCGGAGGTACTCATTTCCGCCACATTACTGTAGAAACCAGGTATGGTGATATGGTTGTTTTCGTCGTGCAGTGATGCGATCATGTTACAGAGGATATTGATCGGATTTGCGACGGCACCTCCGTACACTCCTGAATGCAGATCACGGTTTGGCCCAACCACTTCAACTTCCATGTACGCGAGCCCGCGCAGACCTGTTTCCAGGCTCGGATGCTCCATACTGATCATAGAAGTATCAGAAACCAGAACGATATCCGCTTTCAGCAGTTCTTTATTCTGCTCCAGGAACGTACCGAGATTGGATGACCCCACTTCTTCTTCTCCTTCGATCATGAATTTCACATTGCAGGCGAGCGTATTTGTCCGGGAGAGCACTTCAAAAGCTTTTACATGCATGAACATCTGACCTTTATCGTCGCATGCTCCGCGGGCGTATATCTTCCCGTCTTTAACCACAGGTTCAAACGGTCCGCTGTGCCATAGCTCCAGCGGATCTGCGGGTTGTACATCGTAGTGACCGTACACGAGAACAGTGGGTGCTGAAGGACTGATAATTTTTTCTGCGTACACAATCGGGTGTCCGGCGGTAGGACATACTTCTGCTTTGTCGACCCCGGCATCGATCAGGCTTTGCTTTACAGCTTCGGCACAACGGGCCACGTCCGGCTTATAAGCGCTGTCTGCGCTGATAGACGGTATGCGCAGCAACGTGAACAACTCTTCTAAAAATCTGTCTTTGTTCTGATCAATGTATTCTTTCCAGACTTGCATGATTTATGGTAGTAATTATTGTTAGCTAAATTGGTTAACGGCGATTGTAGTTAATTTCCATTGACTTGAACTCTTTACCCTCTTTGAACTGCATGAATACTTCCAGCACGATCTTAGCGGGATCGGCAAGGTGCAACACCTGTCTCATAGGTATGCGTTCGTGCGTGCGCGGATCTGTGGTAGCGCCGGTGAAGTTGATCTTTTTGGATGCATCGTCATAAGTTCCTTCCAGCATGAGCATTCCGGAGCTCAGGTTGTCGAACCACAGGCGCTCAAACTTCTGAGTGGTTGCATTGTAGCCCATGACGCTTTGTGCTTCGTACAGCATGTTCCCGGACATACCGCGGATTTCCGAAACAAGGAAACGACCTTCCGCCATAGGGCGGGTATCGCATTCAAACAAACTGGTCATTACCTCTTGTGATTTGGGAGAACTCCACACCTTCATTTCCAGCTGCCAGTGTCCGGCAGTGGTCATCAGCATATGGTGCATCGGGCTCAGCATGCGCGCCTCCATTTCAGAGCGCCGGCGTTCGGCTTCTTCGGGGTTTACGGCACCCGGAGGAAGAGCTGCTTCCTGCGTTTCGGCTTTGGCTGCTTTTTTGCTTTTTTTCTGAGCCCATCCCGGTGCGGTAACGAGCAACAGGGAGGTAAATAAAATTATTTTTTTCATGCGACTATATGCGTTTAGGTTATTTTTTTGATGCGTTCAAATGTAAGGCTTATTGCCTAATATAGCCCAAATACGCAGGTGGAATCTTTGAAATCCGCGGAAAATGAAATTTGAAATGGCTATTTGAAATTTCAATACTATTTTCGCTCTTTAATTTTCAAAACACAATATGGTAGACGTATTATTGGGGCTGCAATGGGGCGATGAAGGCAAGGGAAAAATTGTCGATTATCTGGCGGCTCAGTATGATATTATTGCCCGTTTCCAGGGCGGTCCCAACGCGGGACACACCCTGTATGTAGACGGCAAAAAAGTGGTGCTGCGCACTATTCCCTCGGGCGTATTTCAGGACCATTGCCTGAACCTGATCGGGAATGGCGTGGTGATTGATCCCGTTGCGCTTCAGGCCGAACTCCAGCAACTCACGGACATCCGTCCTGATGTACTGAGCCGACTGTTCCTGTCTCAGAAAGCACACCTGATCCTTCCTACGCACAGGGCACTGGACGCGGCTTCCGAAGCGGCAAAGGGTGCCGATAAAATCGGATCCACGCTTAAGGGTATCGGACCTGCCTATATGGATAAAACCGGTCGTAACGGTTTGCGCGTGGGCGATATACTGTCTCCTTCTTTTGAAAAGAAATATGAGCAGCTGAAAGCGAAACATATCGCTATGCTGCAGCACTATAATCACGACAGCGAGTGGCAGAACTGGGAAGCGGATTTCTTCGCCGCAATTGAGTATATGCGCGGGCTTCAGATCGTGAACGCTGAGTACTGGATTGACGAGCACCTGCGCAACGGCAAAAAAATACTTGCGGAAGGTGCGCAGGGAAGCATGCTGGATATCGATTACGGCACGTATCCTTTCGTTACCTCATCCAACACAATCGCTTCGGGCGTATGTAACGGACTGGGTGTGGCCCCGTCCCGCATCGGCGATGTATACGGTATATCAAAAGCGTATTGCACACGTGTGGGAAGCGGTCCTTTCCCTACTGAGCTGGACGACCCTACCGGAGAAGCGTTGCGTAAAGCAGGAAATGAGTTCGGAGCAGTAACCGGACGTTCCCGCCGTTGTGGCTGGATCGACCTGGTAGCTTTACGTTACACCGTTATGCTGAGCGGTGTTACTAAAATCATCCTCACCAAAGCGGACGTGCTCGATGGTTTCAAATCGATCAAGGCGGCAACTGCCTACGAAATCGACGGCGATACGACAAAAGAATTTCCTTTCGACATCTGCACCGCAACTCTCAATCCCGTGTACCAATCATTTGATGGTTGGGAAAAGCCGATCAGCGAATGTAAAAGCATACAGGAGCTTCCGGTAAACTTTACAAAGTACCTGGATTTTGTGGAACAATATCTTGGCACAAAAATTGCGTACATATCTAACGGAACGGGTCGGAACCAATTACTTAGCAACCTGTAATCTTAATTTTTTTTAGGAAAAAAAATTTGGCAATTTCACGAAACAGTTAAAATTTTACGGTAACAAGAACACGAGATATGAAATCGAACCCAATTAAAAAAACGACCACCAAAAAGGCTGCAGCTCCGGCCGAAAAGAAGACAGCAAAAAAAGCTGTTTCGAAGAAGAATGAGGTGGATGAGGACGAAGAAGAGGGGCTGCTTGAGGACGACGAGCCTAAAAAGAAAGCTACTGCCGCGAAGAAAACCACAACCAAAGCGAAGAAAGACGAAGATGATCTGGATGATGAAGATGAGGACGATGAAGATTTTGATGATGCGGACGGGGATATAGACGACGAGTTTGCCGACGAAGAATTTGATCTGGATAAAGAGTTTGAAGAATTTGATCTGCCTAAATCCAAAACAAAATCCGGACCTAAAAAACCGGGAAAAGCAGGTGGTGATGATGATTTCGATGACGATTTCAAAGATCTCGGATTCTTTTCTGAAGACAACTTCGGAGATGATGATGATGATGATTTCTAAAAAAACAATGTCTTGAGTTCAAAATCTATATCCTACTCATTCGATATCTCGGATTGGGATATACTGAAAAGGAAAATGTTGCAATGGGCTAACCAAAGCAACATTTTCCTTTTTTTAGATAGCAATGGCTATACACATACCAAGGGCAGATACGAATGTATCTGCGGGAAAGGTGCAGACCAGATATATCAGGCTGAAGACCTGCCTGCGATTGCCCACCCATCCGGTAAATGGCTAATGGGGCATTTGTCTTACGACCTGAAAAATCGGCTGGAAGCACGCATGGAGTCGCAACACAAAGCGCGCTTCGGATTCAGGCCTGCACAACTTTTTGTACCGGCGGAACTTGTATTCGTGGAGCGCGGCACGCAGGTGCTGCAAGTCTTTTCCTCGGCGCCGGAACAGACGCTGTCGGATATTCTCCGCACACCGGACACTTTTTTTCCCGCTCCGCTGCCGAAAATATCCTGGGAGCAACAGCCCGATCGTGATACCTATATCCGGATCGTGGAGCAGCTCAGGATGCATATCCGCGAAGGTGATTGTTACGAAATCAATTTCTGTAACAGCAATACCGGTTCCGGATCTATTGAGCTGGACCCACTGCAGGTATTCCTTTCGCTGAACCGGGCAGCACCCAATCCCTTTGCTGCGTTTTACAAACGGCACGATTTGTATGCCATCTGTGCGTCTCCGGAACGCTTCCTGCTCCGGCAGGGCGATACCCTTACTGCGCAACCGATAAAAGGCACCACAGCCCGAAGCCCAGACCCGATCC
This sequence comes from Rurimicrobium arvi, assembly GCF_039540495.1. NCBI lineage: Bacteria > Pseudomonadati > Bacteroidota > Chitinophagia > Chitinophagales > Chitinophagaceae > Rurimicrobium > Rurimicrobium arvi. The sequence continues at coordinate 1,267,088 of NZ_BAABEZ010000022.1, forward strand.
GGGATGCCATATCGAAACAGCAATTGGCGGAGAGCATCAAAGAGCGCGCTGAAAACGTTATGATCACCGACCTGATGCGAAACGATCTCGCCCGTGTCTGCGAAACCGGCAGCGTAACCGTTGAAGAGCTTTTCGGATTGTATTCTTTTCCGAAAGTGCATCAGATGATATCAACGATAAGCGGGACGCTGAAAAAAGAGGTTTCCTTTTATGACATCCTGCGCTGCACGTTTCCGATGGGCAGCATGACCGGCGCACCTAAAATAAAGGTGATGCAATTGATAGACCGTTATGAAACAACGCGCAGGGAACTGTTTTCCGGTAGCTTAGGCTATATTACGCCAGATGGTGATTTTGACCTGAACGTGATGATCCGCAGTCTGTTTTATAACAGAGACACGGGACTACTGGGCTACCAGACCGGGGGCGCTATTACGTACGACAGCGTTGCGCTGCAGGAGTGGGAAGAAACCCGGCTGAAAGCTTCGGCCATTGAGGGTATTTTTTCGCGCTAATAAAAATGGTCCCCTTGCGGGAACCATTCCAATAATCAGCTTTTTTATTTATATTCTTATCTGAAACGGATATTCAGATCAGCTGTGCGCCGGTTGATCGCCACAGAATCTTTTGTATCATCCGAGAAAGGCACCTGAAGTTTCTGAACATGCGCACGGGTGGAGAACAGCCCCATTACATTTTCTCCTTTGATATTGGTGTATTGCTGTTTTATCTCGTTAGCCGTCAGCCCGCCGGTATTCTGATTGAGCTCCTGATAGCGTTTGTATTCAGAGCCTGCAGCATATAAGATCATATCGCAGGAATCGAAGTACCGGTATTGGTTTGCGTCGGAGGGAACTCCGAGCGTGGATCGCAGGAAATCGTAGATATCCCGGTTGGTAACCGTAAGCGTATTGGATCCGGACGCATAGAACGTGGAAAAATCGGCTGAGTGCGCTACAGACGTGTGGGTCGCGATATTGGAATCCACCCAGTTGAAGCGGAGGTACAACTGAAATACGGAAGCGTTTTTGGGCACATTCACCGTATAGGTTTTCTGATACAGTTTATCACCGTCGAAGGTATATTCTCTCGCAAACGAGATGGTCTGTGCAGCGAGTTTCCATTCGGTAAGTCCGAAAGAGGCAGTGTTACTGTCGATCACATTGGTTTCCGCAGAATCCATCACACCCGTGGCCGTATTATAGATCATCAGGCGGTAGGTATTACCTGAGTTAAGCAGGCCTTTGAATTTATAGGCGTAATTCGGTGTGGAGAAAAAAGCTCCGGTATCTTTAGCATATCCCTCATTGTCGAGGTTCACACGGGAAAGTGCATAGGTATTGATAAGCGTGCCTCCTGCATTGAATTCCTTCATAGAAACAGTCAGCGCATTATAGAAGCTTGAATCCGGCACTTTTGCCATATCGACCGCGCTTTGATTTCCGTCCATGAACGCCTTTTCGATCCTGATATAATGGGCGGAGTCGGTCATATCGAGCAAGCCATACACTACGGTGATATTCTTATAGGGTGCTGCGATCTCCAGTTTGTCGTTACACGAAGCAGCCAGCACAATACAAGCGAGGCCGCCGGCCCATCTGATAATTTTATTCATAATACCTTTTAAGGTGTATTTAAGGACAGCAAAGATATAACATTCACCTACAGAAAAGACAAACGCACAGCCAGCATTTCAATTGTGCTGCAACAGCAAAAAACTCAGCATTTTCATGTAGGTTTGCGGCTCATCGCTTCGAAAATTTCCTTTCCGGATATGTACAGCATATTTGTCAAAGAGATTAACTCTTTTTTCAGCTCCGTTGTGGGCTATGTAGCCGTCATTGTATTCCTGATGGCCTGTGGCTTCATTCTGTGGGTCGTCCCGCAAACCAGTATCCTGGATTACGGATATGCCACGCTGGATAAGTATTTTGAGCTGGCACCCTGGCTCCTGATGTTCCTGATCCCGGCGGTAACGATGCGGGCTTTCCCGGACGAATTCCGCTCAGGGACAATCGAATGGCTGTCTACCAAGCCGCTCACCTCCTTACAGATCATCATGGGCAAATACCTTGCCGTACTGTTGCTGGTAGGCTTCGCACTGTTCCCGACGCTTATCTACGTCTACACCATAGGTAATCTCTCCGTAATAGCGCACAATCTGGATACAGGCGGCATTATCGGGTCTTATGTGGGACTCGGTTTCATGGCCGCTACTTTTGCCTCTATCGGCCTGTTCTGCTCATCGCTTACCAGCAACCAGATCGTTGGTTTTCTCGTTGCCGTATTTGCCTGTTACCTGTTGTATACCGGTTTTGACGCATTAAGTAAAATACCTGCCTTTTATGCAGGCGCGGATTATTACCTCGCGATGATAGGACTGTCCTTTCATTATAATTCCATCAGCAGGGGTATTATAGACACGCGCGACGTTGTCTATTTCCTGTCTGTCATTATTTTGTTCATTTCCCTCACGCAACTGTCACTGAACCGTCGCACATGGGATACTGCAAAACAGGGTTAATTTATTTTCATCGCTAAGAAGATGGCAAAGCAAGGAAGTTCCACCAGAAAAAACCAGCAACGTCAGGCGACTGTTCGCCTGCTCCTACTTACAGCAATACTCATTTGCGTGAATCTTATTGCTTCACGGCTACATTTCGGCATTGACCTCACAGAAGAGAAACGCTTCACATTGTCCCCGTCCACCAAGCGCCTGTTGAAAAACATGGATGAGGTTGCGGTAGTGGAAGTATACCTGAAAGGAGAATTACCTTCGGGCTTTCAGCGTCTGGCCGCAACCACCAGGGAGCGTCTGTCATATTTTAAAGAGATCGCCGGCAAAAACCTCGTATTCCGTTTTTCCGATCCGTTTGAAGGTAAAAGGGAAGATGAAAAAGGGCCGATATTCCAGGCACTTGCGAAAAAGGGAATCAACGGTACCAACCTTCAGCTGAAAACGGACGAAGGCTATTCCGAAAAAATTATCTTCCCCTGTGCACTGGTAAAATACAAAGGCAGGGAATTCCCGATCAACCTCCTGGAAAACGACCGTCAGGGTATGTCTCCGATGGAAGTACTGAACTATTCCGAATCCCTGCTGGAATACAAATTTGCGAGCGCGCTGAACTTCCTTTCGCGCCCCGATCAGACAAGGATCGCCTATATAGTAGGTCATGATGAGATGCTGGGCCCTCAGACCCGCGATATGCTGATGACCTTGTCCACTATTTACCGTGTAGATACCCTTTATCTGCCTGGGGAGCTGAGCATTAAAGGACCAGGCACCGGTCTGTTCGATGCGATCATCATCAATAAGCCCCGTGCGGCCTTCGATGATAAAGAAAAATTCAAGATCGATCAGTTTGTGATGCGCGGCGGCTCGGTACTCTGGGCTCTGGACGGAGTGATAGCGACAATGGATAGCCTGAAAGGCAGCAATGAATCATTCCTGACACAGGAATTACCCTTAAATCTCGACGACCTGCTGTTTAACTGCGGAGTACGGGTGAATGCGAACCTGATCGAAGACATGGATTGCAACCCGATACCTGTTGTGGTAGGCATGACGGGCGACCAGCCGCAGGCCGAGTTGCGCCCCTGGATCTATTTCCCGGTGCTGATGCCTTCTGCCAAACATCCGATCGTGCATAACCTCGATCCGGTAAAAACCATGTTTACGAGCAGCATCGATACGATTGCCAACCCCGACATCCGTAAAACCGTTCTGCTTGCATCGTCCAAATACAGTCGCGTAACGCCCCACCCTGCGCGTGTAAGTCTGAGCATGATGGCCTACAAACCGGATAACAAATTGTTCAATAAGGGATATCAGCCGGTAGCGGTATTGGCGGAAGGAAAATTCAAATCCACGTTCAACAACCGCTTCCCTGCAAGTTTCCTGGCCGTGCTGCGCGATTCGCTCAAGATGCCGTTCAAAGGTCAGTGCGATACACCAGCTAAAATGATCATCATTTCTGACGGAGATGTTTTTGAAAACGATTATTCCCAGCGCGAGGGTACCATGGATATGGGTTACTGGCGCTTTACCGGAAATTTCTTTTCGAACAAAGCATTTATGCTCAACTGTATGGAGTACCTGACAGACCGTTCCGGCCTGCTGGAAAGCCGCTCGAAAGATGTAAAACTGCGTTTGCTGGATAGCGGACGTGTAAAAGATGAGCAAACCAAGTGGCAATGGATCAATATTGCTTTGCCTATAGGTCTTGTATTGATATTTGCCTCTGCCTACATTTTCTTCCGTAAAAGACGTTTTGAAAAACCGTCGGCTTAATTTTTTAAAGAATAATGAAAAAAACGTTAGTCTACCTGGTTGTTCTGGCTATTCTCGGCTGTGGTGTTTACTGGTTCTTTTTTCAGAACAGCGATAACCTTTACAGCAGCAAAGATGCAGACTTCGGATATAAAGACACCGCGTCGATCGGTCGCATTTTCCTTGCAGAAACAAACGGCGTTTCCGTTTTACTCGAACGCAATCCGGACAATTCCTGGACGCTGAATAAAAAATATCCGGCAATGCCGATCCAGATCATCAATATCCTCACCTGCCTGAACAAGCAGACGGCGCTCAGCCCCGTTCCGGAGAAAGACCGCGATCGCGTGATCAAGCTGCTGGCGGGCATGGGTGTGAAGGTGGAATTGTACGACAGGTCCGGCAAAAAGCTCCGCTGTTTCTACGTCGCCGGACAGGGCCCTAACTACCACGGCTCATATATGCTGATGGAAGGCTCCCAGGATCCGTATCTCGTGGAGATCCGCGGTTTTGAAGGCTACCTGACTCCGCGCTACACCACCGATGAAGCCGAATGGAGAAGCCGCTCGGTGTTCCACGCGGCGGACTATGAGATCCGTTCGTTTTCCGTTAGCTATCCCGGCGATCCGCTGAACTCGTTTACTATTGATAACAGCGGCAGCAAGGCGACCGTGCAGATCGATCCGGAACTGGGTAAAACCGTAACGCAACTGAACCAGGGACGTGCCAACATTTTCCTTACGCTGTTCGGAAACGTGAATGCGGAAGGGCATCTGAACGGTGCAGAACACCTGGATTCGATCATCAGTCATTCCACACTGCGTGCACGACTCACGCTGACGCTTAAGTCCGGCGCAAAGAAAGACCTGGACGTTTACTGGATCGAGAAAGACGACCGCTATGCAGACCTTACCAGTCAGACATCCACCGATCCGAATAACAGGCCTACCGATATCGAACGTCTGTACGCGGTGGATCTGATCCAAAAAGACACTTTGCTGTTGCAGCGTCTGAGCTTTGAGAAATTTTTCCGCAAAGCATATGAGTTTTACCAGACAGGCAATGCGACCGAAAAACCCGCAACGCAGCCGGAAACTCCGTTAAACAACAAAAAGGCCCCTGTTCAATACGCCAAATAACAGCCGCGACGCCGGTTTGGCTAAATTTTGGGATACTGCTCCACGACGCAAAATGCACGGATAAGTACCTTCGCAATTATTTAATTCAGATTATGTCAAAGAAACCTCAGGGAAAATGTGCGATCTGTGGTCGCAAAGAAGAGGATGTAAATATTCTTTTTACCGGTATGGACGGCAGCATTTGTGATGCCTGCATCGAAAACGCCTACCTGGTATTGAAACAAACGCTTGGTGAAGAAGAAGAACCGAAAGCAGATCAGAAGCAACGTTTTGCAGACCTCGCCAAACACAACCTCTACAAACCCAAAGAAATCAAAGCGTTCCTGGATCAGTATGTGATCGGTCAGGATGAGGCGAAAAAAATAATGGCTGTTGCCGTATACAACCACTACAAACGCCTGATGAATCCAAGCCAGGATGAGGTGGAGATCGAGAAATCGAATATCATAATGGTGGGAGAAACCGGTACCGGTAAAACCCTGCTCGCAAAGTCGCTCGCGCGACTCATGCAGCTGCCATTCGTGGTGGTGGACGCAACGGTATTTACCGAGGCCGGCTATGTGGGCGAGGACGTGGAAAGCATCCTGTCGCGCCTGCTTCAGAGCTGCAATTATGATGTGGCTGCTGCCGAAAGAGGCATTGTATACATTGATGAAATTGACAAGATCGGGCGCAAAGGCGACAATCCTTCCATTACGAGAGACGTAAGCGGAGAAGGTGTACAGCAGGCTATGCTGAAATTACTGGAGGGCAGTGAGGTGCTTGTTCCGCCACAGGGAGGCCGCAAGCATCCCGATCAGAAGATGGTGAAAGTAAACACACAGAACATCCTGTTTATCTGCGGAGGCGCCTTTGAAGGCATTGACAAAATGATCGCCCGCCGTGTGCAATCTTCTGCCATCGGATACAACGCAATCAAATCTGCAACCGACATCGACAGGGCAAACCTGCTGCAATATGTAAATGCACAGGATCTGCGCAGCTTCGGACTGATACCGGAACTGCTCGGACGTTTACCGATTGTTACTTATCTGAATCCGCTGGACCGCGATGCGCTGAAGCGTATCCTCACCGAACCTAAAAATGCGCTGATCAAACAATATAAAAAGCTGTTCGACTACGAGCATATCAAACTGGACGTTACCGACGATGCGCTGGACTACATGGTTGAAAAAGCCATCCAGTATAAACTCGGCGGACGTGGTCTGCGTGCAATCTGTGAAATGATCCTTACCGATGCGATGTATGAGTTACCATCTGCAGAAGAAAACGAAAAATCATTTACACTGTCCAAAGAATACGCGATCGACAAGCTTGAGGGCGGACGCTTAGGACTTATTTCTGCTGCATAATTTCTCACACCTTAAAATAAACGGGCATGGAAGACCTGATAAAAAAAATCACTGAAACCGCAGGCGTTAACGAAGAGCAGGCGGCAAAGGCAATAGAAGCCGTGGTACAATTCATCAAAGAGAAATTACCGCCGATGATGCACGGTGTGGTGGATAATTTCCTGTCTTCAAACCAACAGACTGAAGACGACGGATTATTCTAACCGGCTTTGGAAAAAGCACCTAATAAAACACCCCGGAAGCATTGCTATCCGGGGTGTTTTTATTTTCGGTCGGTTACAGATTAACCGGCATTTACTTTTGTTTTATCATCCAGTTCGGCGTCTACCAGAATACGTCCGCAATGTTCGCAAACGATAATCTTTTTGTGCTGGCGGATTTCTGATTGTCGCTGGGGAGGGATCACATTGAAGCATCCTCCGCATGAATCACGATGAATAGGCACTACTGCAAGTCCGTTGGAATAGCTTCCGCGGATACGCTCATAAGCAGTGAGCAGACGCTCATCGACTTTCTCTTTTGCTTCATTGGAAAGCTCCGTGAGCATTTTCTCTTCTTTCTCAGTATCCACGATGATCTTCTCGAGCTCTTTCTTTTTCGCTTTCAGCGTTTCTTCCACAATCGAAACTTTCTCTTCTGTCTGCGTACGTTGCGCCATGCGCTCTTTCAGTTCGAAGTTGGCATCTTTGATGTGCTTATCACACAATTTTGCCTCCAGTTCCTGCATTTCAATTTCTTTGGTCAATGCTTCGAACTCGCGGTTGTTCTTTACATTGTCCTGTTGTTTTTCGTATTTTTTAGCCAGCGCGATCGCATCCTTCTTAGCTTCGGTACGCTGTCCGATGTAATTGTTGATATTCTCGATATCGGTGTCGATATTGGAGATACGTGTCTGCAATCCGGCGATTTCATCCTCCAGATCCTTAACTTCCATCGGCAGTTCACCTTTGAGCGTTTTGATCTCATCGATTTTGGAATCGATTTTTTGCAGGGTAAGTACTGCACTCAATTTTTCTTCAATTGAAAAATCTTTGACTGTTGCCATATTTTTTTAAAAATATTTTATCGGATTGGTATCCACTGTGGATAAAAGAACGGCGAAGGTAACATTTTTTTTCTTAAGTATGTCACTAAATATTTCGGGGGTAAACTGTTCTGTTTCATAGTGTCCGATGTCTGCAATAACGATACGCCCCTCTGCATCAAAGAACTGATGATATTTAAAATCTGCACTTACAAACACATCGGCACCGGAGCGTATGGCATCATTCAGCAGAAAGCTGCCGGAGCCACCGCAAACAGCAACACACTTCACCATACGGCCGCAAAAAGAAGTGTGGCGTACAACCTCTGCTTTCATATTGATTTTCAGCATTTTTAAAAAATCCTGTTCCGTCAGAGGCGTTTCCAGTTCTCCGATCATACCAGCGCCGATAAGGGCGTTAGGTTGATCCGGAACCAACCAGTCGAATGCAGGCTCCTCATACGGGTGTGCAGCCCGCAATGCAGCGGTAACATATGACTGCAGGTGCACCGGCACGATCACTTCGACCTTTGTTTCCTGCACGGATTCTCTTTCGCCGCCGGACGTTCCGATAAACGGTTGTGCAGCAGCCTCCGGACGAAACGTGCCTTCGCCCTTTGTCTGGAACGAGCACTCTTTGTAATCCCCGATAGCTCCCGCGCCGGCAGCAAACAAAGCTTCCCGAACCGGTTCGAGATGGGTGTCCGGTACCAACACGGACAACTTAAGGAGTCCGCCTTTCCGGGGTTGCAGTATCCGGCACTGTTGCAATCCGAGACGATGCGCGATCACCGCATTCACACCGTTATGCATATTGTCCAGGTTCGTATGTATCGCCAGGATATTAAGGTCCGCTTTAACAGCACGGGCCACTATTCTCTGCACATAATTTTTGCCGGCGAGCTGCTTCAGTCCCGAAAATATCAGCGGATGGTGCGCGATGATCAGGTTACAGTTCTGCGCAATTGCCTCATCCAACACCTGCTCTGTCACGTCGAGGGTCAGCAAGGCACCGGTTATGGTCGCGTCCGGATCTCCCACCTGAAGGCCCGAATTATCGTAAGATTCCTGATAGAGGAACGGAGCATGTTGTCCGAACAAAGCAACGACTTCACTTATTTTCATAGGGCAGCTTTAAAACACGCAAATTAAATGAAACGCGAACAGATTATTGAACTGACTTCCGGAATGAAAATCGACGGGAATTCTGGAGCCATCGCGGATGCTGAGCATGGAATACTGGTAGCGTACCCTCGCGAAAAGATTATCGTAAAGCTGGTATTGCAGTGATACGAGGTAGTTAATATCCTGTTTGCGGAAAGTACCTTCTGTGGTTTGTGTCGTATAAGCGGTATAGGAGTCGATCTCTTCCTTATCGCTGATGAGCCTGCTGTACGACAAACCGCCACCGAGATGCAGTTTCGGATACACCAGGTACTGAATGGTGAGCGGGATCTCCACATAATTCAGTCGTGCACGGTAGCCCAATGGTATGGTTCCTACAGCCGGAGACTCGTACACGTTGATCTGACGCGCTCCCTTCTGTGAATACAGCAATTCAATATTTGCAAGCCATTTCGGGCTAAGGCGCGTGTATGCTCCTACTCCCATATTCAAACCGGCTTTATGAAAGCCGGAATACGTGTCGCCGTCTATCTGTGCTGCATTCATGCCCAATACGATCGACCCGAAAAAAACCTTGCGTTCATAATCCGCTTTATTGAAATAGGTTTCCTGCGCGTGAAGATCAGACGCGGCACAAAAAAACAAAATCAGACCGGCAGCTATGCGTTTCATGAGGGAAAGGTACGTCATTATCGCGGCTCTAATAACGGACCGTGACCTCAATTATTGCACGGGTTAGCGCGCGGCATTCTTTTTCTTATACAGGAAAAATGTTGAGATCAGGCCCAGATCTTCTGCAGACACCAGGCTGTCGGGCATATGTTCTTCATGCGTCCTGTTCGCGACGCGGATGGCATATCCGTTCATTTTCTCTTCCGTAAAATCGGGGATGATCGTCTTCCCTTTTACTTTGATGTTATGGCAGCCGGAACAATGCCGGTCGTACAAAACAGCGCCCTGCGCACATAAGTCCGCATACTGTGCTTTCACAGACGGACTCATAGCGGTTGGGAACTGGTATTCGATTACTTGTTTATGCGTGGCACATGCGGCAATGCCGGAAATGAGCAATAACAGGGTACAGTATTTTTTCATCATCTGCATAGAGCGGCGTTTAGTAACGTCCGCCAATAATTCTTGTTTTAAAACGATTGTCTGCTGAAACAGGTAGTTTATGCGGTGCCCGCTCAGGTTGCACCGATTCTGTAAGCGAGTGCAGAAATGCCTTAAGCAGTTGCTTTTCATTTGCGGTAAGATGTAATGAGTCTGCCGACAGCGTCTGGTTCGGCACGTCCAGACCGTGTCCCTGCCCGCCGCCGAAGTCATAGAAATCGATCACCTCGTCCATCGAGCGGAAAACGCCGTTATGCATGTAGGGCGCAGTGTGCATACTGTTCCGGAGACTTCCGGTGCGGAAAGCATGCATAGTTTCAGGCGCGGGATTCACTTTGTATCTTCCGGGATCTTTGCTCAAAGCTGCATAAGCCTTATCGGAAGGGGTGCCGAGCACTTCAAATTCGGATCCTATAAACGGAGGCTTCACGCCGTTGAACTGTGGCACGAAGTGGCAGGTGGCGCACTGTGCTTTTCCCATAAACAGGTTGAACCCTTTACGCGCATCATCGTGCAACTGTGTCTTTTGATCCATTGCCAGATCGAATGGTGCGGAAGCTTCGCTGAATTTACCGTAATAGTACGTGAGTGCAGAACTGATATGCTCTATGGAAACCGTTTTCAAATGCGGCGTGTACGGCAACAGCGATTCAAAAATACGTCTGTATTCAGCGCAGGACAGTACACGGGATACTATGTCGGCAACATTGCCGCTCATTTCGTCCGGGTTGGTCAGCACTCCCACTGTTTGATCCTGCAGCGTGATGTGCGATCCATCGGCCATTGCAAGATGATTGTATTGCGCATTGATCAGGGAGGGAGCATTGCGGCTCAGGAAGCCTTTATGATCAAACTGCTCCGGCGTGGCAGCCGTTGTATCCGTGAAGAACTGGTCCGACTTATGACAAGACGCGCAGGAGCGTTCCCCATTACCGGAAAGTATCGGATCGAAGAACAGCAGCTTACCCACCTTATCGATCTTCGCGAGCACGTCTTCATCGGTAACATTTACATAAATGCCTTTTACAGACTGACCCTCATACAGCTGCTTATCAAATATCGACTCCGCTGTCTTATTGAGCGCATAGTCCAGTGTACTGTGGCTTACCGCGTGTGTTTCCCTGATACGCTTTGCGTTCAGACGGTATAAGGGGTTGATATAATCACGCAGGAAGGTATAGTGATCGAATAAGGTAATATCTCCGGGCTGTGCTGACACAAATGATACCGCGCGTCGGTATAAGTCGATATACTCGCCGGACAAAGCCTCGGAAGGATAGGTTTCGTTGTAATGCTGATAAACGGACTGCATCGCGCTCATCATCATGTGCAGTTCCGGAATTACCTGGCCGGGGTCTGCGTTTTCGAAACCTGTGGTGTACAATGATGCCAGATTCAGCAGGTGCAGGCGATTGCAGAACAGGAAATGATCAAACTCTGCCGTGCGCTGTAATATGGAGTCGTGGAGATACACCTGCGACGCGCTAACGGCACGTGCAATCAGCTGTCTGAATGTGTCGCGTACCACCAGCTCACCGTCCAGGTATTGTTCGGCCAATAACAATCCTGCTCCCTCTCTGCGGTAAGGCTTTTCAAATTTTTCGAACACCTCTGTCTCCCATTCCACCGGCAGCGGGCCATTGATCTGCTTTTGTGCAAGCGGTTCCATATAGCGCAGCCAGATATCGCAACGTTTCATCACGATGCGACACTGACGGATGGCCTGCTTCAACGCGTCCCTACCCTGCTCACTTGTATAGTCAATCGTGTCGCTGATACGGAGCAGTCCGCTGAGGCAGGTATGCAAAGAATCCATACGTGCGCGGTAAAGCGTGTGATACGCTCCTTCCGGCTTAGCCGGCTTAAACGAAAAAGCACCACCTATAAGCAGTGTCAGCAAGACCAGTACAATTAATTTCTTTACACTCATAGCATGTTCTGAAAATCCGGACGGGAGCACCTGAAAAGGCGCTCCCACGGATAAATTTTCATTTTACAAACAGAATAATTCTACTTAGTGTGCGATCACCATCTTAACGCTTACGGTTTGGTTAGCGGAAGCTACACGCACGATATAGTTGCCGTTCGGCAGTGTTGATGTATTGATGTGCACCTGATTGTCTCCTGCATTCAGATCGCGGGATACGGTTTCCATTACCTGGCGACCATTCATATCCACGATCGTGAATTCGTAATGCTCTGCCTTTTTAAGGCTGATGGAAACGGTAGCAGCGTCACCGGTAGGATTCGGGAACAATTTCAGGAAAGAAGCATCGGCAGTCAGGCCGGCAACACTCGTACGATTGTTCAGCGCCACACCCTGAAGCGAGAAGCTATATACTTTTTCGTCGAAGTCGTTACTGTTGATCTGGATAGACGCCGTACGCAGTCCTACGACCATAGGAGCGAACTTCACGTTCAGTCGCAGTGAATCGCCGGCAGCAACTGTTGCCGGGAAAGTAGCCGGAGCTGTCAGGGAGAAGTCTCCGGCGTGTGCACCGCCAAAGCTTACACCGCTTACTTTAAGCGCTGCAGGGCCCGCATTTTTCACATAGAATGCTTTTGTAACGGTCATACCTGTATCGATATTTCCGAAATCGGTATTATCCATAGAAGTAGGGAACAGGTCGCCGTTGCTGATGTTCAGACCGTTACCGCTGATGCTGATTTCGGGGTTCGCGTTGTACGAATCCGGATTGAACAATGCAAACAGCTGACCACCTTCTGCCAGTTCGCCTGCGATTGAATAGTGCGCCTGATCTGCGCACAGGTACATACCTGCTCCGAGAATTTCCTGTACATCGAGGATACCGGAAGCTTCTTCATCTTGAGTGAGGTATTTGGAACCTCCGGACAGGAACATGGCTGAGTCGTGCTGAGCCAGGACAGTGAGTGTATCTTTTGCAAAATCGTACTGCATTACGCGACCGAGGTGTACGTTGTTACCTACGTCCTCAACGATCAATGCATGACCGAAATGGTCCACTGTAAGGTTGTCCATCATTTTCTGACCTTCGGTTCCGTCCAGAACAGCAGTGATCTTACCACCCAGAGAAGGACTGGCAGGATTAGTGAATTGCAGTTTCCACAAACGGCTCGGGCCGGTAAGTGAGTTGGTGGTGTTGAAGTAGAAAACGCTGTCGTTGGCAGGATCCCATGATCCGTCTTCAGGACGCAGGAAGGTGGTTATACCCAGTGAATTACTGTTTGTGTTGATCGTAGCACCTGTCATGGAAGAGACATCGCCCAGATCCACAAGCGAGAACGCTGTGCCCGGAGTGGGAACAGAGGAACCGGATTCTGCAGCGAGACCGGACACGGCAATACCGAACAGTTTACCGTTGGTAAGTCCGGCCTTTTCAATTTCCAGACCGCTGTTGGTTTTTGCGCCTATATATACGTACACCTGGCCCGGGGTGGCATCATCCATACCGATGAGCACCGTTGAATCTGATTCATATCCGTGACCCACAAAGTTTTCCCAGGACGCTTTACCGAGGCGGGGTACTTCGTAAGAAGAACCGGCATCGGGACCGGAAGCCACGTGCGCCATAGCGCGGCCTTCCGCGCCTGTTTCCTCACCATTCATATAAATACGGGCAAGTGTTCCTTTACCTGTTTTAGCATTGTAATATGCGGAAACAGGTGCCAGATCACCGGAACAAAAACGGTCGAATGCCGCTGATGCAGACGGTGCGGAAGAATAGTAAGTGAAATATCTTCCGGCTGCTACGTTCCAGAGATTCACACGTTGCATGAGATCGCTGCCGCTTAATACTTTCAGATCAGATTTACGGATGATCCAGCGGGATACGAAGGTGCCGGTAGAACCGTGTGCACGTGTGGTGCCGGATGTCTTTCCGAGCTCATGGTTCATGAGCAGGGTAAATGTACCGTCATTGTTATCGAACGCACCGAGTCCGTCCGGAATACCCGTCATACGGTAGCCGGAGATGGTGTCGCCTACTGTCAGAACAGAGGTAATTTTCACGCCGGGAGCAACCGGCAGCACATAAGGAGCGGAGGAAGAGCTGGGGCCTTTCACTACCGTCTGGGCATTGGCTTCTGCCGCGTGTAACAGCGGAAGACACATTGCAGCAAGTACAGCTTTTTTCATTTGTCGTTTCATTATTTGCCACAAAATTCAAGTCCGAATGTTGCCAAATAGTTAACGCATGATGACAATAGCATGAAGGAAATGTAAACGAGCTGCAATAAAAAAGCCGGACGTGTGTCCGGCTGCAATATTTTATCTGCGGTTCGCTACAGGTAAACGCTCATCTCCTTCTGGTATTGCCTTGCAGCAGCGGCAGCGGCTTCTGCGAAATGCTCGTCGTTACCGGCATAAATCACACCGCGCGAAACATTGATCAGCACACCGGCATCGCTGTTCAGCGTATTCCGGCAAACGGTGTCCACGTCTCCACCCTGTGCACCCACGCCCGGTATCAGAAAGAAATGATCGGGACAAAGGCTTCTTACATGGGCCAGTTGTTCTTTGCGGGTCGCACCTACCACAAACATGATATTTTCCGGAGTACCCCAGGAGGCCACTCTTTCCAGCACATGCTCATACAATGGTCTTCCATCCACCAGGAGATGCTGAAAGTCCAGACTGCCTTCGTTGGAGGTAATACCCAATACAATCCCCCATTTATCGCGGAATTCCAGAAAAGGAGCGACACTGTCTTTACCCATGTAAGGGGCAATGGTCACACTGTCGAATTCATAGGTTTCAAAAAAAGTCTTCGCATATTGGGTGGAAGTATTGCCGATATCGCCACGTTTTGCATCTGCAATGGTGAAAATATTCCGCGGGATGTAAGCCAGCGTACGCTCCAGACTTTGCCAGCCTTTGAGGCCCTGAGCTTCATAAAAAGCCGTGTTGATCTTGTAGGATACGGCAAACTCCTGCGTGGCGTCGATGATCGCCTTATTGAATGCAAAAACCGGGTCTTCTTCCTGCAGCAAATGGGACGGAATCTTTGTCAGATCAGTGTCCAGGCCTACACATAACACAGATTTTTTCTGATGGATCTGGGAAACAATTTCAGCTCTTTTCATATCGCCGCAAGTTACACCGTTCCCGCTGGTTTCCATATGTATTTCAGCGTAATAAACTATAGCAACGGCCTGATAACCAATTTGAAAAAACAATTATTTTAGTAAAAACATATACTTTTCTCATCGATTGATAGCAATTTATACGGTAAATAATGGGTTTTTTATTTTTATGGGAGTAATTTGCGGCCGTAAAAAAACCTGTATATGCGTGTAGCAATGTTTTCCCGATTGATGTTAATCGCTGCCGGAGCAGCACTGATCGCTTCCTGTCATGGAGACGGAGGCCCCAAACACCCCAAACCACCTAAAGGTCCGACGGCGATCTGTTCTATTCCCCAGGGCGAAAAGCCTATTGATTTCTATTTGTCTTACGCAGCAGACAGCAACCGGTATCTGTACACTATATCGGAACTGGACTCAGGTGTGGCTAACTTCTTCACTTACTACAAGTATAGGGCCAACCAGCAGACGATCGAACTGGACACCCCGAATCAGTCGCTGCGTGTGCAGGACCTGGTGGACATGTATAATCTGCTCAAACAAAACCAGTCGCTGGGTTACAATCCGAGCTATGATTATGCAGCTTTAAAAATGAGCGTGGGTATGGATGGCAAAAAAGTGCTGCTGATTTTTGAACCGGTGGTATTAAAGCCAACGGCCGAGGATTCCAACCTTTGTACGATAACGAGCAGTTGCTCTTATTTCAAATCGCAACCGTCCGCTTCCATGATCGTGCTGGATTCGGCATCGGCACTGGAACTTGTGAATTCGCTCTGCAGTCCGATGAGTCCTATTTATATCGACCATCCGGCAAACCCGGAGATCCATACGTTTATCAACTCGGACGGTCCTGACGGAGACACCCGTTCTATGATCATGACATTCCAGGAAATCTTCGGTATGTATTGCGCCAATGTCACAACGCCGTCTATGGCTGACCGCATCAATTTTACGATTGCGGCTAATCAGATGGAACCTCAGGGGAATTTCAAAATGCACGTTGTCGTGAATTATAAAATCGGTCAGAATAGTCCGGCTATCAATACCTTTACCGGAGACGGGGCAGATTATTCAACCAATTGTCCGACACATTGCGACATCATCAACATTTTAAAAGACCCTAACAGTGTTTACGAAAATCCTCACCACTCTGGGCGTTGATGCAGTAGGACTGTTTATAGCACTCTTTTTATTCCCGAAGCTTTCAAAACAATACAGGCTTCTGGCAGTATACGCTATTATTACGGGCGTAGCGGAGATCAGCGGATCGGTTATGAACGAATTCCATATACTGAACACGTTTTTATTTTCGGTATACGGAATCTGCGCTTACATCGTCCTTTCTTTTTTCTGCTTCACCTATGATCAAAATAAAAAGGCCTACCTGGCAGGAATACCCATTGCAATTGCTGCATGGGTATTTAATCTGTACCAGGTAGGCCCTGATAAGTTTCTCTCGCTGTTTTTCGGAGTACATGCCCTGCTGCTCGTCATGCAGTTTTTTGTCATTCTCTACCGCACGGCGATTTCCACAGATGGCAATTTTCTGAAACAACCGGTATTGTACGTATCGCTGGGTATCATATTCTTTTATGGCTGCAGTGCACATTACTGGTCCGTGCTTCACTACTTCGTGAAAGAATCACGCCCCGCGGATGAGCGGCTGGCAGACATCCTTGTACTTGGATTTTCAAATCTTAAGGGCATTTTTATGATCATTTGTTTGTTACTTGCAAAAAAAGAAAGTCAGAGAGCGGTATGTACTCGCAGGTAGCATTAGGAATTTTGACGATGGCAGGCATTATTTTCCTGCTGATCACAGGCGCGGTGATCGTGATCCTGCTTGCGCGTAAAAGGAAAATAGAAGGTGATCTCAAAGCAGTCAGATACGAGAACGAACTGAACCGTGTGGAGCTCGCATCCCTGCGTGCGCAGATGAATCCGCATTTTATATTCAATTGCCTTAACTCCATCCGGCTGCTGACCGAAAAGCATGAATCGGAAGCGGCTTCGGCTTATCTGGGAAAGTTCTCCAAGCTCATCCGGAATAACCTGGAACAGGCCCGCAGCGACCGTAACTCATTGCGTTTCGAGATACAGACCCTGCAACTCTACCTGGAAATGGAATCGCTGCGGATTAAAGATAAAGTACGCTGGACCATCACCCACGACGAAGCAATGGATCTGGATTTCCTGGAGATTCCTTCGATGTTCCTGCAACCTTATGTAGAGAATGCAATATGGCATGGCCTGATGCATCGCGATACTCCGGGAGAACTGAGCATACGTTTTGAAGAAGACACGGACAAAGAACTCCTCAGAATCGTGATCGAAGACAACGGTATAGGACGTGCTGCATCTGCTGTTATCAACCAGCAACGCAGCAAACAGCATCAGTCGCTTGCCACACGTATCAATGAGGAACGCGTGAGCAGAATGAACAAAAAGGACAATGACGAGGAAACCCAGGTGGTGATAACCGATCTGTTTGACAATCACGGGAATGCAGCAGGCACCAGGGTGTTTATCCAGATGCCGCTCTGACAATCTGGCTATCAGTACAGTATACTGCTGCAAAATAACGATCTTTACCCCGTCGTACGAGCAACCAATCCGGTAAAAATCGATAAACAATGAAGCCAATAAATACAATTATCGTAGATGATGAAGCCGACAGTATCGAATTATTACAGATACAGTTAAAAAAACATTGCCCGCAGGTACATGTGCTGGCAACGTTCAATGATCCGCTCACGGCGATGGCGCAGATGGGAAGCTTTGAACCGGATCTCATTTTCAGTGATATTGAAATGCCGCGCATGACAGGACTGGAACTCATGCAGCGGGCAAGGCCTGCCGGCGCGCAGGTGGTCTTCGTAACAGCCTTTAATGAGTATGCCGTAAAGGCATTCCGTGCCAATGCGCTTGACTTCCTCACCAAACCCGTTCAGGAGTCGGAGCTGATAGAAGTAGTGAACAAAGTACAGTCGAATCTCAGACAGCAATTGAGCGAACGGCTCGAATCTGCCAAAAACTCCTTTCAGAACAGAACTATCGACAGGATCGCTATTGCCACACAACAAGACGTTTCTTTTATACGGCTGGCCGACATTGTGATGGCGGAAGCTAAAAACAGCTATGCAGAGCTGCTGCTGCAAACCGGCAAAAAAGTGCTGATGAGCAAAAGCCTGAAAGATCTGGAAGATATTACGGACCCCGACAAATTCATCCGCATTCACCGGCAATACCTCGTGAATATTGACTATGTGCGCTCCTTCAACCGGCAGGAAAGCACGGTACTCCTGAAAGACAATATCGAAATTCCGGTGGCACGTGCCAAGCGGGATGAGCTTTTCCAGAAATTTTCGTGGTTATAGACCTAAAGAATGACAGCGCTCCTGTAAATCTGAACTTCTGTAAGTATTTTTGACCTTTCAATAAGTATATGATCGGGATAAAGTGCTGTCAGAGCTGCGGACTGCCATGGGACAAAGATCCGCAAAAGGGTGGTTCCAATGCAGACGGCTCCAGAAATGAAGATTATTGCAGCTATTGCTACCAGAATGGCAGTTTTGTACAACCCGGCTGGATAGCGGCAGATATGCAACGCTATGTGGTACAGGTGCTCACCAAAAGAGGGTTTCCGGAAATGATGGCACGCATGATGGTAAAGGGTATTCCGAAGCTGAAACGCTGGCAGACTTCCGATTCACAATAAGCAAAGAGTTTTTGAATGAGCAGTAACGCAACCTCACAGAAATCGGTAACGAGCCGCATTGACGCCGCTACTTTCTGGCTGTATATGGCGCTGGTGGTGATCGGCATTGTGGCAGTGTTCTCGGTGGAATACAGATCCACAGATCCTACTATTTTTATGATGAGCAAAAGCCATATGAAGCAAACCATCTGGCTGGGCATCTCTCTTTTCGTCGGGATGATCATCATTTTCACCGATTCCAAATTTTTCTCCTCATTCGCTTTTCTCTCCTACACCGTCTGTCTGTTGCTGATGATTGCTACGATCTTCATCGGACAGAATATGAAGGGCTCGCACAGCTGGCTTTCGCTGGGTGGCGGAATCCGGTTTCAGCCGGGAGAGATCGGCAAGATATTTACCTCACTGGCGCTGGCGCGCTTCCTTTCGCTGGGGGAAACAGATTTCCGCAGAACAAAGGATCGCTTTATCGGGCTGGCCATTGCGCTGGTACCGGCGATGGTGATTATCCTGCAAAATGAGACCGGGCTTGCGCTCGTATATTTTTCCTTTATCCTTGTAATGTACCGCGAAGGCTTACCCAACGCGATTCTCATCACTATTTTCGCACTGGGCTTCCTCACAATATCCACCCTGTTACTGAGCCATACCGTGATGCTGATCCTTATCCTTATGCTAGCAACCGGGATAGGATTGCTGCTGCGCCACTCGTTACGCAGGGAGGGTGCGGCGCGTATCGTATTTATCGGATCTTTATTATTTGCGTTACTTTTTTCGCAGGTGATGATCCCGCTGGCATTTAAAAAAGTATTGAAGAATTACCAGATTGAGCGCATTTACACAATGCTCGGAAGGGATGTTCCCGACGAATATGTCAAATACGATGAAGAATCTTCCGGGAAGAAAAAAGACCCGGGCTACAACGTCCGTCAGTCGATGATTGCGATCGGATCCGGAGGATTCTGGGGAAAAGGCTACCTGAACGGTACTTCCACCAAAAACTCATTTGTACCGGAACAGAATACGGATTTCATCTTTTGCTCTATCGGCGAGCAATTCGGTTTTCTCGGCAGCTTTGTGGTGATTGGTCTGTATATACTGCTGATGCTGCGCATACTTACGGTTGCCGAAAGACAGAAATCCCCGTTCAGCCGTATCTATGGCTATTGTGTGGCATCGGTTTTATTCTTTCACTTTGCAATCAATATTTCGATGACGATCGGGCTGGCACCTGTTATCGGCATTACACTTCCGTTCATCAGTTACGGAGGAACTTCCCTGCTCTCATTCAGCATCCTGATCTTTATCCTGCTGAAACTGGACACGGACAGAAGTCTGATGATCCACTAAAATCCCGCTGTTCCTCACCCGGATAACAAGGGAAACATCCGGTATCTTTGAAACGACATTATCCTGATACGCTATGCGCAAACTATTTTTATTCGGCAGTCTTTGTCTGCTCGGCAAAGTAACAACAGCCCAGAACAAACAGATCACACTGGAGGATATCTGGAAGAACGGAACCTTCCGCATGAAATCTGTTCCGGGCTTCAATGCAATGAAGGACGGAAAGACCTACCTGCAAACCGATAACGAAGGCGGCAAATCCGTAATCAATGTTTATGACCTGGCTACCGGAAAAAAACTGAAGACACTGTTTGATAACGAAGTATTTGGTGCAGGCGGCAAACCGCTCGCCTTTGCGGATTACAGCCTGAGCACAGACGAACGCCGTCTGCTGCTGTATTGCGAGGGAGAGAACATCTATCGCCGATCGGTACTGTGGAAAGTATATGCATATGACCTGACGGCTAAAAAGCTGACGCAGATAGACACGGGTAAGATATTGCACGCCAGCTTCAGTCCGGACGGCACCAAAGTTGCATTTGTAAAAGAGAACAACCTGTTTTATAAAGACCTTGCAAACGGCGGCACCACGCAGGTAACCAATGACGGGCAACGGAATAAAATCATCAATGGTAACTGCGACTGGGTGTACGAGGAAGAGTTTGAATTTACCCAGGCCTATCAATGGTCGCCCGAAGGAAAGCACCTGGCCTATTATAAGTTTGACGAATCGGCTGTGCCGGAGTACACCATGACCGTTTACGACGCGCTCTACCCCACACCTTATAAATATAAATACCCGAAAGCCGGAGAGCGGAACTCCACAGTAGGAATCTATGTGTACGACCTCGCGGCTAAAACCAATATCCATCTCGACCTGCATGAAGAGCAGGATCAATATATTCCGCGCATTAAATGGTCGCAAACCGACTCGATGCTGGGAGTATTCCGCATGAACCGCCATCAGAACGAACTGGAGTTGCTGTTTGCACATCTGCCTGATGGCAAACTGAGCAGCGTTTACCAGGAGCGTAATCAATATTATATAGACGTAACGGACAATTTTGCGTTCCTTCCCGATAACAGATCTTTCCTGATCAGCAGCGAGAAAAGCGGCAATAACCAATTGTACCGTTACGATTGGAAAGCAAAACTGATGCAGCCGATAAGCGCCGCCGGCAGTGACATAGAATCGATAACCGGCATTGACGAACAAAAGAAACTGGTCTATTACAGCGCTGCGGTGAACTCCCCCATGGAACGGCAGCAATATGTTGCCGACTGGAACGGCAAATCGCGCAAATGTATTACGCCTGAACCAGGCACGCACGGAGTGGCATTCTGCCAGGGGAACCGCTATTTCCTGGATAAGTACAGCGGCCTGAACCAGGTGCCTGTATTTTACCTGCGGGATGCACGCGGGAAGATCGTACGCAGCCTGGAAGACAATGCTGCACTGCGTAAAAAAATGGATGAATATCAATTGGGAAACATCCGGTTTACCCGTATCATGGGCGTTAAGGAAGAACTGAACGCCTGGATGATCACCCCGCCCGGTTTCGATTCCACAAAAAAATACCCTGTACTGATGTACCAGTATAGTGGTCCGGGATCTCAGATGGTAGGTGATAAATTTCCTGTCGGCGATTTTTTCTGGCACCAGATGCTTGCGCAGAAAGGATATATTATATTCTGTGCGGATGGTACCGGAACGGGATTCCGCGGGGAATCATTCAAAAAGCAGACCTACAAGCAACTTGGCAAGCTGGAAAGCGAAGACCAGATAGCGGTGGCGCGCAACCTGGCCAAACTGCCTTTTGTGGACGGAGCAAGAATTGGTATATGGGGCTGGAGCTTCGGCGGCTTTATGAGTTCAACCTGTATCCTGAAAGGAAACGACGTTTTCAAAATGGCGATTGCCGTGGCCCCGGTGACGAACTGGCGTTACTATGATAATATTTATACAGAGCGGTATATGCAGACGCCAGTTGAAAACCCGGAAGGCTATGATGAAAATGCACCTGAAAAAATGGCCTCCCGGCTGAAGGGCAAGTTCCTACTGGTTCATGGTACTGCAGACGATAACGTGCACTTTCAGAATTCAGTGATGCTGGCAGAGCAACTGATTCAGAATAACAAAGCATTTGAAGACGCTTACTACCCGAACAAGAATCATGGTATCAGCGGCGGCAACACACGACTGCACCTGTATGACCGGATGACGCGGTTTATTCTACAAAATTTGTAAGATTACATAGATTAGTTATCTCCTAAAAAGCATATGTTAAAGCCCTCTCTGCGGAGAGGGCTTTTTTGTGCATGCAAAATTCGCCCATTCATGCTGATCTACAGCGTATATACATTATCAATATAATTTATTGTTGTTAAATTTTCCTTTACAGAATTTTAATTCATATCTTGCAAAACATATGTATGATTTTAATACTGTCTCCATTTAGCAAAACAAACAATCATTTTACAAACTATTTAGTTTACAGAACTATCTAACAACACATTTATGGGATTAAGGTTTACTTGTAAGACCGCACTAATCAGTGCGGTAGTGGTTTTGGGCGCCTCATATGCCAAAGCTCAGAAGGTATCCGGCGACGGATTCCTTAAGGGGCAATATGTAGAGGTTGGCATTGCTCCGAACGGATGTTTCGGTTCCCAGTATGGAGCTCCACTAGGGTTCCACGGCCGGTCTCTTGCCACATATTCTCCCGCTGCGGCAATTGGTTTTGTGGCCGACCCGGATAAAGATGGCTGGACAACCGGTATTCCCACTTATGTCGGCGACTATTTCATGCCGGCATCCGAATACCAGAGTTGGGCAATCGAGATCAACGGAACCGTTTATACGATGAACCGCTATACGGCATCTTCTGCCGGCGGTACTACCTTTCCTGCAGGTGTTACCGGTGCGGTCGATACTTATTACGTTGCCGGAAGAGAAAAGCATATTATATGGAAGGGTACAATAGGAGCGCTTTCCATCACCAAGGATATTTATATCGATACGACCTCTCTTTACTTCGTCGAAAAAGTGAAGGTAAAAAATACAGGTGCCACTGCACTGAACGGAATCTATTTCGGTCAGGGTGTGAATCCGGACAACGATGCCGGCGCAACCGGAGACCTGAACACTGCCGACACGGTTGTGTATCAGACTCCCAACACTGCCAACCGATCTCTTGTCAGTGCCCGCGGGAATTCGGGTGCCTACCTGGGGCTGGGTTCCAAAGACTGCCGCGCGAAAGTGTTCCGCTTTAATTTTAGCGCTACCTCTCCTTTTATTACAAGCACACTGCTTTCAGGTATCTACGCCGGCGATGGATCTAACGGACACTATTTTTCGGGGGGCGCATCAGGACAAAATAATTTCATCGGTGTAGTTTTCAATCTCGGCAATCTTGCTGCCGGAGACAGCACCACCTGTTCCTATGCCTATATCCTCAGACAACCTGATCTGGACAGCGCGCTGAACAACATCAAACCGAATTTTGCACAAGGATCGAACAAGTACAAGAACGGTGATACGGTCAGCGTCTGCGCGGGTTCTACGCTGAGCATGACTATTGAAAACGGAGGCGCTTACGCTTATACTTTCCCCGCTGGACTCGCTTCGGGCAGTGCATATTCCTTCTCCCTGATTGCACGTGCCGATTCTACCGTAACATATTCTTTTGTCGGAACACCTTTATCTGCAACCTGTTCTCTCAACGACACCATCACGCTTACTGTAAAACCGCTCGCTATTCCGCTGACTATGGTCGACACCTCGTCTCCGGAAATATGTGCAGGCCAGTCTGTAACGCTTACAGCGGCATCCGGCACAAAAGGCAATGCACTTGATTTCAGCGGCGCTTACGGTTATTACGGTTCTGTTCCGAATTCATCCGATATATCCCTGAGCGGCTCCAGCGCATTTACCGTTGAAGCCTGGGTGTACCCACGTGAAAACAAACATCAGAACATCCTGTTCCACTCCCTCGGCTGCTCCAGCTGGCACAACTGGACCATGGGCATCGGCGGCTTTGAAGCGGGCAACGAATGGACTCCGAAAAAATGGTGGTTCTCCTTCCTTACCGGAAACGGATCAGGTGTTAATTATGTGGCAAGTGCAGACACTGTTGTAACCAATCAATGGGCACACATCGCGGTGACCTACGATGGTTCCAACCTTAAACTATACGTAAACGGTGTACTGAACGCGACAAGAGCCGCGTCCGGTGTACCCTGGAACTCTACGGAAAAATTATATTTCGGATTTGACCCGGGCTGCGGCGGCCGCGTCCCGATGAATGGCAAACTGGATGAAGTGCGTATCTGGAACAAAACCAGGTCTGCATCCGAGATCAGCGGCACTTACAAAAACGTCATTGATCCGGGCAGCGCAAACCTTAAAGCCTACTGGCGTTTCGATGAAAACAACGGCAAGTACTTCTATGACCTTACAGCCGGAAACAATCACGGAACGCTTACCAACACCGTCGGTCGCGAGAAGCCGTCAACAGCTCCGATGATCGCCGCAACAAGCGGAACAATCACTTACGCATGGTCTCCTGCCACAGGTCTTACTCCGGCCACGGGAAGCCCTGTAGTAGCCAATCCATCTGCTACCACAACGTATACGCTTACATCCACAAGCAGCGCTAACGGGTGTACAAATACCAATAAAGTACTGGTGAATGTGAACCCGTTGCCACTTGCACCGGCCACTACCACATCTTACACTTATTGCCAGGGCGTAACCGCCACCACACTTACTGCTACTGCCGCTTCCGGAAATACGCTCAGATGGTACACGGTGGCAACAGGCGGCACGCCGCTTGCTTCAGCGCCCACTCCGTCTACCAGCATCACCGGCACTACTACTTACTATGTAAGCCAGCTGATCACCGCTACAGGTTGTGAAGGGCCCAGAACGGCAATTACAATCACGGTGAATCCTACTCCTTCCGCACCGGTGGTAACAAGTCCGGTGAATCT
The DNA here is from genome assembly GCF_039540495.1 of Rurimicrobium arvi. Lineage (NCBI taxonomy): Bacteria > Pseudomonadati > Bacteroidota > Chitinophagia > Chitinophagales > Chitinophagaceae > Rurimicrobium > Rurimicrobium arvi. The sequence goes on from NZ_BAABEZ010000022.1 coordinate 1,292,232, forward strand.
TTGTCTTGGCGGCTCTGCTTCAGCATTGACGGCAACCAAATCTTCCCCGACGGATACCATTATGTGGTACACAGCGCCAAGCGGCGGAACAGGTTCAACAACGGCTCCGGTTCCAAGCACTGCAACAATCGGCAGCACTAACTATTATCCGAGCCTTAAAACAAACCTCGGCTGCGAAGGTTCACGCGCGACCATTACGGTAAATGTGAATCCGCTTCCGGTAGCTCCGCTGGTAACCACTCCGGTTACTTATTGCCAGAATGCAACAGCAACCGCTCTTTCCGCCACAGGCACAAACCTTAAGTGGTACACTGTTGCGACGGGTGGCACCGCAAGCACTACTGCGCCTGTTCCAAGCACAGCTACAGCAGGAACCTTTACTTATTATGTGAGCCAGAGCAGCGACCCTTCATCAGGTTCATGCGAAGGTCCGAGAGCAGCAATCACCGTAACGATCAACCCTACACCGGTTGCACCTGTGGTGACGACTCCCGTTACTTACTGTCTTAACGCTACGGCAAGCGCCTTGGTTGCGACCAAAGCCCTGACCGCAGACACATTGCTCTGGTACACTGCTGCAACAGGCGGTACCGGAAGCTCAGCCACTCCTACCCCGTCTACTGCCACAGCCGGAACGACCACTTACTATGTAAGCGAAAAAACACCGTTGGGATGTGAAGGTCCGAGAGCTTCCATTGTGGTGACCGTAAATGCATTGCCGGCAGCTCCTACCGTTACTACTCCGGTGAACCTGTGTATCGGCGGACCAAGCAGTGCGCTCACAGCCACAGGAACCAATATCAAATGGTATACCGTGGCTACCGGCGGCACATCAAGTTCTACTGCTCCCACACCGACTACCGCAACTGTCGGCACAACCGTTTACTACGTAAGTCAGACAAGCAGTACTACCGGATGTGAAAGCCAGAGATCAGCTATCTCCGTTATCGTGAACGATCTGCCTGCAGCTCCAGTTGTGGCATCACCGCTCAACCTTTGCGTGGGTGGTTCCAGCAGCGCGCTTACCGCTACCGGCACAACGCTGAAATGGTACACTGCTGCTACCGGCGGAACAGGAAGCACAACCGCTCCTACTCCGAGCACCGCAAGCGTGGGCAGTACCAATTACTATGTAAGCCAGACCTCTTCTGTAGGTTGTGAGGGAACAAGAGCTACCCTGACTGTTGTGGTAAATGCATTGCCTGCTGCACCTACCGTGGTAACTCCTGTAAACCTTTGTATCGATGTTATACCCGGTGCGCTCACCGCCACGGGTTCTAACCTGAAATGGTATGTGGCCCCGACGGGCGGCGTTGGCAATACGACAGCCCCCGTACCTTCCACAACCACGCTGGGTACAACAACTTACTATGTAAGTCAGACCTCTTCTGTAGGATGTGAGGGCAACCGTTCTTCCATCTCGGTTATTGTAAATCCTTCCCCTACACTTACCATCACTCCGGTGGGAGTTCCGGATTTCGTATTCTGCGATTCCCGTACAGTAACATTAAAAGCGAACACCGATATCGGTACATCTTTCCAATGGTTCAAAACCGGGGTGAATATTCCGGGCGAAACAAACGATAGTCTCAAAGCGGGAACAAAAGCTTATTACGGCGTAACGGTATCCAGCGTTTACGGTTGTATACGCAAAGATTCCGTTCTTGTAAAAGACAATCCACTGCCGATGCCAACGTTGTCCCCAACAGACGTTCAGATCTGTCAGGGCGTGGATATTGTGCTGTACGCCAAACCTGTGGTTCCTACCTACACCTACGAATGGTTCTACAACGGCAACCCGATGCTGCTGCCTCCGACAACAGACAACACGCCTGTGAGTGCGGACGGTGCTTATTATGTTACCGTTACGGATTATTATACCTGTGTACGCAACACGAACTTCTCTATCGTGAGCAATTATCCTGCACTGATCCGTCCGGTGATCGTACGTATGGATCCGGTACTGAAACTGAACCGCAGCTATGCAAAATATCAGTGGTACCGCAACTACAAACAGATCCCCGGAGCCACTTCGTCTACGTACACAATGAGCTTCGACGGCATTTACTATGCAGAAGTTACGGATAACAATGACTGTTTTACAGTATCCGACACGGTAGAAGTAGCTCAGCTGAGTGTGAAAAACCTGGCCAGCGATGCATCTGTGAAGATCTATCCGAATCCGAGTACGGGAACGGTACACATTGATGCTCCTTTCGCAGTAAATGTGACAGTACTGGACATGGTCGGAAAAGAAGTGTTATCAGCACAAAAAGCTGCATCCGTTGATCTGACCCGTTTGTCTGACGGTGTGTATTTCTTCCGTGTATTCAACGAAGAAGGAACATTGATCGGCGTTGAGAAAATCAACAAAATAAGCAATCAGTAAAAGTATGCGGGGAGTGATGATCCATCGATGGTCACTCCCCGCTTTATTGCCCTACCCCCTTCGGAGCGAAATATGGTCGCCGGCTAAACCTACCCTGAAAACGTTCGTTTGTTCACTCTATTTCCTTAACAGTCATTTTTAAAAGACACCACATGAAAAAACTGCTATTAAGTTTTCTCACAGTACTGTGCGCTCTGCCCATGATGGCCCAGCACGTCGATCCTTGCGGATTCGATGCTGTGCATCAGCGTCTGAGAACCGCAGACAAACGCTATGACAGTGCAGTCAGGCAGCATGATGATCGCTGGATCAAGTACAGTGCGCTCGTTTCATCTGCTTTGCTGACGTACACATCTGCAGGATATGTTTACGAGATACCCACCGTGGTGCACGTGATTCATACCGGAGACACCGTCGGCTCTTCCTATAATCCCGACAGCACCAAGATCGCGCAGATGATCGATTACATGAATAACGCATATGCTGCTCAGAGTCCTTTCCCCGACACTGCGCATGGAGGATGCCGCATTCCGCTAAAATTCGTTCTTGCAAAAAGATCTCCTACCGGCGCTTCCACGAATGGTATTGTTCGCGTGAACGGCAGCTCGCTTTCGGGCTACACCGCATATGGTGCGAATGCAGCAACAACCACAGGTGTGGATCCGCAAAACATTATGGCGCTCAGCAGATGGCCTCCGGCGGATTATTACAATGTATACTCTGTTAATAAGATCGACGGTAATGACCTGTATTCCACGGGCGGGATTGCTGGATTCGCTTATTTCCCAGGCACCCCTTACATTGATGGTATGATCGTTGCCGCGTCCCAGATCAAATCGGGAAGCACTACCGTTTCTCATGAATTCGGACATGCGTTCAGCCTGTACCATACTTTTGAAGGTGATGCCGGAGGGACGACCTGTCCTTCTACTACTTCCTGCTCTACTACAGGCGACCTGGTGTGTGATACGGAACCGCATATCCGCGAAAGCTCTGCCTTTCCTTCCACCTGGTGTCCGCCCACAGACGTGAACTCCTGTACAGGGCTCTCTTACAACAACACGCAGTATAACATCATGGACTATACCACTTGTCCTCCCAACCGCTTTACTGCGGGTCAGAGAACAAGGGTACTGAATACACTGGATAATGAACGTGTCGGTTATAAAACGTCTCTCGGACTTACCGCTCCATCCGGAACGATCGCCACGGCTGCCTGTATTCCTTCCGTTGGAACACTTGCCGTTAATATCGGACCGGTTGTTGTGGAGTTTAACGGCATGAAAGTGTGGACGGGCGACAGCTACCTGGAAAATGCAGGATATGTAGACCATGCCTACAACCAGCAGACCACGGTGAAAAAAGGCAGTTCCTACACGTTGAATGTAACTACCGCTGTAAACGTGCAAAATGTACGCGCGTTTATTGACATGAATAACGATGGCGACTTCTCGGATGCAGGCGAACAGGTGTTCAGCCACAACGGAACGACAACATCTGAAGTGCATAGCGGATCGATCACGATTCCCAGCTCCATTACCACATGTACTTATCTGCGTATGCGCGTGGTTTCTGTATATTCCGGAGCCACACCCAGCGATTATGCCTGTGGTCCTTACACTTACGGACAGGCAGAAGATTATGGTATCTATGTAGTATCTGATACTCCTACCGCTACCACTCCTATTGCTTATTGTGCCGGTGCCACCGCTACGGCGCTTACAGCTACAGGATCCAACCTGAAATGGTACACAGCCGCCACAGGCGGTACCGGAAGCAGCACTGCTCCGACACCGTCTACGGCGTCTGCAGGTTCGACTACCTATTATGTAACACAATCCGGAGATGCCTCTGCAACGTGTGAAAGCGATCGCAAGGCTATCGTTGTGAATATAACTACCGCTCCTGCAGCACCTGCAGTTACTTCTCCCGTTGCGTATTGTGCCGGAGCTTCTGCATCTGCGCTTTCTGCAACAGGCACCAGCCTGCTTTGGTACACAAGTGCTTCGGGCGGCGTTGGAAGCAGTACGGCTCCCACTCCATCCACTGCAACAGCCGGTTCAACAACTTATTATGTTTCGCAGACAACAGGCGGTTGCGAAAGCCCGCGCGCTGCAATTGTGGTAAATGTAAATGCAATTCCGTCTGCTCCTACCGTTACCAGTCCGGTAGCGCTCTGCCTCAGCAGCACTGCATCTGCGCTTACGGCAACCGGAACGGGATTACTTTGGTACAGTGCAGCAACCGGAGGTTCGGGAAGCACTACAGCACCAACTCCGTCCACTGCGGCAATAGGATCAACTAATTATTATGTCAGTCAGACAGTAAGCGGTTGCGAAAGCCCGAGAGCAACGATCACCGTAAATGTAGTATCTTCTGTTGCGGCTCCTACCGTATCCAGTCCTGTGAATTATTGCGTTGGTGCTTCATCATCTGCACTTACGGCAACAGGTACGGGATTGCTTTGGTACAGTGCGGCAACCGGAGGAACGGGAAGCGCTACCGCTCCAACTCCTTCCACTGCTTCTGCCGGAACCACTACTTATTATGTGAGTCAGACGGTGAGCGGATGTGAAAGCCCACGTGCTTCCATCACAGTTAACGTCAACAGTATTCCGTCTGCACCAACGGTTTCATCTCCTGTTACTTACTGCGCCGGAGCTACTCCGTCTGCACTTACAGCAAGCGGCACCGGTTTGCTCTGGTATACCGCAGCCACCGGAGGATCGGGTGCGACAACCGCCCCGACACCATCCACAGTATCTGCCGGAACGACCAACTATTATGTAAGCCAAACTGTAAGCGGATGTGAAAGTCCGCGCGCAAATATTGCGGTCACTGTAAACAGTCTGCCAGCCGCGCCTTCAGTAACAAGCCCTGTTACTTACTGTGCCGGCGCAACCGCAACGGCATTGAGCGCAACCGGATCAGGACTTTTGTGGTACAGCGTTGCCACAGGCGGAACAGGAAGCGCCACAGCCCCTACTCCATCCACGGCTTCAGCAGGAACAACAAACTACTATGTAAGCCAGACCGTAAGCGGTTGTGAAGGTTCGCGTGCTACCATCGCGGTAACGGTTAACAGTGTTCCGTCTATGCCTTCAGTATCCAGCCCTGTTACCTATTGCCTCGGCTTCTCTGCAAGCGCACTGACGGCTACAGGGACAGGTTTGCTGTGGTATACCGCAGCAACCGGAGGATCAGGAAGCGCTACAGCTCCAACTCCATCCACCGCTACGGCCGGATCTACCAACTATTATGTAAGCCAGACCGTAAGCGGATGCGAAAGCCCGAGGGCTACCCTCACCGCAACTGTTTACAGTGCAATGACTGCACCCTCTGCTACGGCAACAATCAACTATTGTATTGGTGCAACAGCAAGTGCATTGACGGCAAGTGGCACTAATCTCCGCTGGTACACAGTGGCCACAGGTGGTACGGCAAGCACAACAGCCCCTACCCCATCCACTGCGGCAACCGGAACAACCACTTACTATGTAAGCCAGTCGGCAGACGCTTCCGGATCATGCGAAAGCGGTCGTACAGCGATTGCTGTTACGGTAAACCCATTGCCAACCGCGCCGACGGTTACTTCTCCTGTCAACTTCTGTAACGCTGCAACAGCTTCTGCGCTTTCGGCTACAAAAACTTCAGCCACCGATACGCTGAAGTGGTACACGGCAGCTTCAGGCGGTACAGCGAGCACAACTGCTCCTACACCTTCCACGGCGAGCACAGGTGTCACTTATTATTACGTTTCACAGGTGAATGTGTATGGTTGCGAAGGAGCCCGCACACAGATACAGACCAATATCAATCCGCGCCCGGACAGCGTAATCATCAGCCCGCTCAGTTCCACTACTTTCTGTAACGGAGATTCCGTGACCCTCAAAGTGAGTGCGAAAGTGAATATGGCTGCAGGTACTACTGCCTTCTATACGGCATACGGTCAGAGCGACGGCACAAAATCGTGCAACTGCCCGAGCGGTTATGCGATCGCCGGATACAACGGCCGTACGGGTGACATCCTTGACGGATTTAAATTTATCTGCGTTCCGATCAACCGCTACGGAGTCATTGGTTCAGGATTCGATTCCACTGCACTGAACGGCGGACTGGGTGGAGGACCGAACGGCCCTTACTCATTCAGCTCCGGTACATTCCTGGTGGGACTGAACGCTGCTCAGACCGGCTTCTCCGGAGGATATTACCTTAGCGGCATACAGGCTCAGGGACAAACACTGTCCTACATCAGCAGCGCGGGTGATCCTACATCTTCGCCTACCACGCTGACCAGCATCTACGGAGCATTCTCTCCATGGACTTCCGGTACCATCTGGGTTCCTGCGGGACATGTTGCAACCGGTATGCTCTCAGGAACACTCGGTTATTCCAGCAGCGTGGCGCTCAACTATACACCAGTAGGAGCCTTCTCTTATACCTATTCCTGGTCTACAAGCGACACTGCAGACCAGATCAAAGTAAAAACAGGAGGCACGTACACAGTTACGGCAACCAACTCACTGGGTTGCAGCCGCACATCAAGCGGAACTGTGGTAACCGTTAATCCGATCCCCGCTGCACCAACCGTAACCACACCGATCACTTATTGCCAGGGATCATCTTCTGCAGTTCTGACTGCCTCTAAAGGTGCCACAGATACGCTGCTTTGGTATGGCGCAGCAACAGGCGGCACTGCCAGCTACTTCACACCGACTCCTTCCACTGCTTCCGCCGGCACCACCAATTATTGGGTGAGCGTGAAATCGGCAGCAGGTTGTGAGGGCAGCCGCTCTTCCATCAGTGTGGTGGTGAACGCGAAACCAGGCAATCCTACAGTATCCTCTCCGGTTACTTATTGCCAGGACGATGCAGCTACGGCACTTACCGCTACCAAATCCGGCAGTACAGATACCCTGTTGTGGTACACCGCTGCCACCGGCGGTACGGGATCAGTTACAGCACCTACACCTGTTACGTCAGCGGCAGGAAGCACTACTTATTATGTGAGTGAGAAATCAACCGCGAACTGCGAAAGCAACCGCGCGTCACTGAATGTGGTGGTGAACGCCAAACCGTCGAGCCCGACCGTTTCTGCTGTCACTTACTGTCAGGGAGCTACAGCAGTGGCACTTACAGCTACCAGAGCTGCAACAACAGATACGCTCTACTGGTACACGGCTGCCACCGGAGGTACAGGCACTACAACGGCACCGACTCCGTCTACTGCCAGCGCCGGTACCACCACGTACTACGTAAGCGAGCGTAATACGAATCGCTGCGAAAGTCCGAGAGTGGCGCTAACCGTTACCGTAAATGCAACTCCGGCTGCACCCACCGTCACCACACCGGTGAATCTGTGTATCGGTGGTGCAACAGCAGCCCTTACCGCAACCGGAACGAGTCTCAAATGGTACTCATTTGCCGCAGGCGGAACTGGTAGCACAACCGCACCTACCCCATCCACAACCGTTGCCGGCACGACTATCTATTACGTTAGTCAGACCAATGCTTCGGGTTGTGAAGGAAGCAGAGCGGCAATCACCGTAACGATCAATTCACTCCCTGTTGCTCCGACCGTGGTGAGTCCCGTAACTTATTGCCAGGGAACAACTGCAGTTGCATTAACGGCAACCAAACCAAGTGCTACGGATACGCTTTACTGGTACACCACCGCAACAGGTGGCACCGGAAGCAGTACCGCACCGGTTCCCGCAACAGCAACCACGGGTACCACCGTATATTATGTATCGGCGAAATCCCAGTACGGCTGTGAAGGAACACTCAGAGCGGCACTTTCCGTAAACGTGAATCCAACACCTTCCGCTCCTTCTGTAACCACTCCGGTGATCTATTGCCAGAATGCAACAGCAACAACGCTGAGCGCATCCAAAGTATCGGTGAGCGACACACTGAAATGGTACACCGTTGCCACGGGCGGAACAGGCTCCGTTACCACACCGGTTCCTTCAACTGCAACGGCGGGCACCACAAGCTATTATGTATCTCTGAAAAACACATTCGGCTGTGAAGGTCCGAGATCAACGATCACGGTTACCGTAAACCCGCTGCCTGCCACTCCAACGGTGACAAGCCCTGTGAATCTGTGTCTCGGAGGTTCTTCTTCCGCACTTACGGCTACAGGCACCGGATTACTCTGGTATACGTCGCTTACCGGAACAGGTAGCAGTACAGCACCTACACCGGCAACAAGCCCGACCGGAACCACTGTTTATTACGTAACCCAGACCGACCCGAGCACCGGTTGTGAAAGTCAGAAAGCAAGCATCAGCGTAGTGGTGAACCCACTGCCAGCTGCACCGACCGTAACTTCACCGCTGAACCTCTGTCAGGGTTCCGTTGCCGGTGCACTCACCGCAACAGGTACAAATCTTAAATGGTACACATCCGCTACCGGTGGTACAGGTAGTACAACTGCGCCGGTTCCTTCAACAACTGTTCTCGGAACAACCAATTACTACGTAAGCCAGACCTCATCCGTAGGGTGTGAAGGATCGCGTGCGGTAATTGCCGTTGTGGTACAACCGCTGCCAACAGTAACAATCACTCCGAAGGATCTGCCGGGCTTCTTCTATTGCGCAGGCAAAACAGTCACCCTGAAAGCTACAGCTTCCGCAACGGTAACTTACCAATGGTACCGCGAAAGCACGGCGCTGACAGGAGCAACTTACGATACGCTCGCTGCCGGAACGAAAAACAACTTTAAAGTGGTAGTGACAAGCATCTACGGATGTAAAGGTGAAGCAACGGTATTTGTACAACCGGATACCACCACCCTCCCGACGATGTCCCCGACAGAAGCTTATATCTGTGAAGAAGGATCTACACTGTTGTATTGTCATCCGGGTTACACAGGATTTGTATTCGACTGGATTCAGGATGGGGTTTCTATGACGCCCGCTACACCTAAGTCCAACACCCGTATTGTAAATCAGGCCGGAACCTATAAAGTTACCGTTACCAATCTTTACGGATGCGTGAATACAACGAATACAGCCACCGTATATCTGTATCCGAAACCTGTGAAACCGCTTATCGTAGCATCCGGAACGACGTTGTCCCTTACACCGACCAGCGGTTATATCCATTACCAGTGGTACCGGAACGGATCTCCGATCTTCAGTGCTATCGCAGATCATTACACGTACACGAGTGACGGAAAATACCATGCACAGGTAACTGATGCGAACGGATGTCTCGCGTATTCCGATACGCTGAATGTCACGAATACTTCCGTTCAGCAAATTGCAGGAACCGATAAATCGATCAGAGTGTACCCTAACCCAACAAGCGGTATGTTACAGATCGAGTCGCCGGTGAAAGTAAATGCCGAACTTTCAGATATGATGGGAAGACGTATGATCTATCAGGAAAATGCCAGCTCTATCAATCTGGTGAATCTTCCGGACGCAACATATATTTTACGCATATTTGACGAAAACCGTCAATTGATCTCTATTGATAAAATAAATAAGATTACGCAATAGATTTTTTTCTGACAATGAAAGCCGCGTCTGTAAAGGGACGCGGCTTTTTTTATGGCAAGTACCTTACGAATTATAACTGAATAGGTTAAAAAATTACAAACTTTTTAAAAAGTTTGATCGTCTAATATAAATAGGTGACCTTTGCGGCGCCAAACCCAACGTTTTGGCACTTGTGTCTAAACAATTCATTTTGAAAACAAAAAAGTACTTTATGCGGAAGCTATTGCTTACCGGCGTGCTCTGCGCCGCCGGAATTTGCGGTACTCACAAAGTAACCGCTCAAACTATTTACACCATCGCCGGGACAGGAGCGTCCGGTTATTCGGGAGATGGTGGAGCTGCAACAAGCGCCAAGCTGAACAGCCCTTACAGCATTACGCTGGATGCAGCCGGAAATCTATACTTCACAGACAACCTGGAAAACGTAGTCCGCAAAGTGGACGTCAGCACCCGCGTCATCTCCACTGTTGTGGGCACGGGTACTGCGGGAAGCACCGGTGACGGTTCTGCTGCTTCTGCTGCATCCCTGAACGGGCCTGCCGGAATTGCTTTTGACGGCTCGGGTAACATGTATGTGGTGGAAACTGCGGGCAACCGCGTTCGCAAGATCAACACCTCGGGTGTGATCTCCACTATCGCAGGTGATGGCACCGCGAGCAGCACCGGCGACGGTTCTGCCGCTACATCAGCTACGCTGAATGGTCCTACCGGTATCATTGTAGATGCTTCGGGAAATATTTATATCGCCGAAGGAACAGGTAATCGCGTAAGAAAAATCAACACATCAGGCACCATTTCCACAGTGATCGGCGATGGTACTGCGTCCAGCGCAGGTGACAGCAATCTCGCGGTCAACGCGAAGATCCGCCGTCCTGCTGAGATGGCTTTTGATGCCTCCGGTAATCTTTACATCGCTGAGCAGAACGGTAATCGTGTGCGTAAGATAGAAATGAGTTCCGGCAATGTGTACACATACGCAGGAACAGGTGCTGCGGCAAGTGACGGAGACGGAGGACTTGCAACGGCTGCCAAAATCCGTCAACCGACAGGTCTTGCTTTTGACGCTTCCGGTAATCTATACATCGTTGAAGCAGTAGGACGTTTTGTACGTAAAGTAGATGCTTCCGGTTATATCAGCACAGTTGCCGGTACCGGAACTGCAGGCTACTCCGGCGACGGAGGAGATCCTGAACTGGCTACATTCCGCCGTCCCTATGACATTGCGTTCATGAACGGCAATCTGTTCCTGAGTGATTTCAATGCAAACGTGTTGCGCATGATCTGCGACCCTTCCGCACCGCTGGTGAGAGACACTACCTACCTGTGTAAAGCGGCTACCGCAAGTGCCCTCACTGCAAACGGAACAAATCTGAAATGGTATACCGATGCAAGCGGCGGCACTGTGCTCACTGCGGCACCCACTCCTTCTACCGCCACTGCCGGGTTCACTACTTACTACGTAAGTCAGACAAGCTTCGAACCGACATGCGAAAGCCCGCGTGCGGCTATGACCATAAACGTGATTGAGCCGACGATTCCTGCTCCGGTAGCAACTACGAGTCTCAGCTATTGTAAAGGAGCGACTGCCACTGCACTCGCTGCTACAGGATCTTCCCTGAAATGGTATACGGTGGCTACAGGCGGAACAGCCTCCACTACCGCTCCAACACCTTCCACAGCTTCAGCGGGTACAACTTCTTATTTTGTTGCCCAGACAGAAGATGGTCCCGGATTCTGCGAAGGACCCAGAACACAAATTGATGTTGTGATCAATCCTTTACCGACCGCACCGACAGTTACTTCATCCATTGTGTACTGTGTAGGCGCAACGGCAACTACTCTGAGCGCAACCGGAACTTCTTTACAATGGTATACGGCCGCTACAGGTGGCACAGCGAGCACAACAGCTCCAACCCCTTCCACCAGCGGATCCGGAACCACAACTTATTATGTTTCCCAGACTTCAGACCCAAGCGTTGGTTCCTGCGAAGGTCCCCGCGCAAGTATTGCGGTAACAGTAAATTCTTTCCCTTCTGCTCCTACAGTGCCTGCTTCCAGCATCAACCTGTGTGTGGACGGCCCAAGCAGCGTTTTAACTGCATCCGGCTCCAACCTGAAATGGTATGATGATGCAACTGCGGGCACACTGCTTTCAGCTGCCCCCACTCCTGCAACTGCTGCTGTAGGTACTACTACCTATTATGTGTCACAATCCTTGGCCGCTTCAGCGGGTGGTTGTGAAAGCGGTCGTACGGCAATCGCGGTAACCGTTAATGCACGTCCGGACAAACCGGTAGTCACCAGCCCTATCGATCTTTGTGTTGGTGTTCCTGCCCCATCTTTGTCGGCTACAGGTACAAGCCTGCTCTGGTACAGTGCGGCAACCGGCGGAACCGGAGCGACTATCTCTCCTTCTCCTGCTACAGCAAGCACAGGCACTTATTATTACTACGTAAGTCAGACATCTTCTGCTGCAACCGGATCATGCGAAGGTTCACGCGCATCGATCCAGGTAAATGTACAGCCATCCCCTGTAGTGTCTGTAGCATCGCTTGCCACATCAGGACTGATCTTCTGTCCCGGTAAAACAATCACTTTTGAAGCAACCGCTCCAACTGCAGTTTCTTACCAGTGGCAGACAGAAGGAACAGATGTTCCGGGAGCTATCAGTGCAACTTACGCCGTAGGCACAACCGGTTTTACAGGTGTTGAAGTAACAGATATCTACGGTTGTAAAAACTATGCAGAGCTGTATGCTCAGGAAGATCCGTCACCACGCCCGGTGCTTACTCCTTCCGTTATTTCGGTATGTGAAGGAAACACCGTTCTGCTGAATGTGTCCCCTCGTTTTGCAGGCTATACGTTCGACTGGTATAAAGACGGTGTTCCGGTATTCCCTTCCACACCTTCAGATGATTCTAAAGGCGTAACAAGCTCCGGAACTTACGGAGTAGTGGTTACGAATACCTATGGCTGTATCTACAACACCGGCGATGCTGTCGTTTCTTTCTATGCAAAACCTGCGAAACCGACCATCACCAACGCAAGCCCGACTTTATCCGTACCAAGCGGCTACAGCTATTATCAGTGGTTTAAAGATGGTTCGATGATCATCGGTGCCAACAGCCGCACTTATGTAGCAACGGGCTATGGTAATTTCCATGTGGAAGTTGACAATATCTACGGATGTTCAGAATTATCTGATACCGTAACGATCGAGAAACCAAGCTCTGTAAGCAATTTCAGCACAGACAATCAGATCAGGGTGTATCCTAACCCGACAACCGGATTGGTTCGCGTGGATGCCGCCGCATCGGTAAGCCTCCGTATCAGCGATCTTACCGGCAAAATCATCCGTGAAGTGAACGCAAATCGGTGTGATATTACCGATCTGAGCGACGGAATATACTTCCTGAGCATACTTGACGAAAACAAAAATATAGTTCAGATTACCCGCATCGCGAAGAGTAATCAATAAATAGCACAAGTATCTAAGCAGAAGCCACTCAATCAACTGAGTGGCTTCTGTTTTTTTGTTATGATTCCATTCAATAAAAAATTGGTTATTTGATATATCCCTGATTGTAAAGTTTCTATTATCAAAGCTATGAATGTAATATTCTATAGTTATCTTTGGGATACCAAACCAATAACTGTATATGATTCAAAGCTACTTTCCTATGAGGAAGATCGCCTTGCTATGTCTACTGCTGAACATCACATTAACTGCACGAGCCCAAACTATCAACACCGTAGCCGGTGTGGGGACCTCCAGTTTCAGCGGGGATGGCGCCGCCGCAACACTTGCGGAACTAGCACAGCCTGTTAGCGTAGCGAAAGACGCTTCCGGCAATATCTATATCTCTGACCAGGGAAATCACCGGATACGAAAAGTTACAGTCAGCACCGGGGTTATTACCACGATCGCAGGATCCAGTACCTCCGGGTACAGCGGTGACGGCGGCGCAGCCACTTCTGCCAAGCTGTATTATCCGGCTGGAATAGCCGTAGATGGTTCAGGAAACGTCTATATCGCCGATCAGGCAAACCAGCGGGTTCGCAAAGTAACGGCTTCCACCGGAGTGATCACCACCATTGCCGGAACGGGTACCGCTGGATTCAGCGGGGATGGCTCCGCAGCGAGTTCCGCTCAGCTGAACAACCCTGTGGCTGTAGCTGTCGATGGTTCGGGTAATGTCTACATCTCCGATCAGTACAATCAGCGCATCCGTAAAATAACAGCGTCAACGGGAAATATCTCTACGGTTGCCGGAACGGGCACTTACGGCTATTCCGGAGACGGCGGCGCGGCTACTTCCGCGACACTGAAGAACCCGGCGGGCCTCCGCGTGGATGCATCCGGGAATATTTTCGTTGCCGACTTATTCAACCACGTTATCCGCAAGATCACTGCCTCCACAGGCTATATCTCAACAGTGGCAGGAAGCGGTACATCCGGTTTCAGCGGAGACGGAGGATCGGCCACTTCGGCAAACCTGAATTATCCCGTAGATGTGGACGTGGATGATTCCGGCAATATCTACATTGCCGTGCAGTACAGCCACCGTATCCGCCGTGTGCGCGCGGCAACCGGAGTTATATCCACCATGGCCGGAACAGGCACTGCCGGATATAGCGGAGACGGAGGCCTGGCAACGGCAGCCAATCTGAACTATCCCTCCGGACTGACGTCAGATGGCGGGGGTAACCTGTATGTCGCCGATCGCGAAAACCACCGTATCCGTTTCATATGCAACTATGACGTAAAACCAACAGTAACTACTCCTGTCAGCTATTGCGTAGGCGCAACCGCCACAGCATTATCAGCAACAGGCGGAAGTTCTCTGAGATGGTACACCAGCGCCACAGGCGGTACCGGATCTCCTGCCGCCCCTACGCCTTCCACAGCCACAGCCGGAACAACCAAATATTATGTGGCCGCAGTATCCCCTTACGGTTGCGAGGGTCCCCGCGACTCGATCTCTGTAACGGTGAATGCGTTACCTGCGACACCAACGGTAACAACACCGGTTACTTATTGCGTGGGGGCAACGGCTTCCGCATTAAGTGCGACAGGTTCTTCCCTGAAATGGTACACCGCGGCAACCGGAGGAACAGGCTCAACGTCTGCTCCCACACCCTCCACCACCACAGCCGGCTCCACAACTTATTATGTAAGCCAGACGAACAGTTCCGGCTGTGAAAGCCCCAGAGCTGCAATAGTGGTAACAATTAATTCTTACCCGGCAGCTCCAACGGTAAGCTCCCCGGTGAACCTTTGTGAAGGAGTACCCGCCACTGCTTTAACCGCGACCGGAACTTCACTGTTATGGTATACTGCCGCGACTGGCGGTACCGGTTCCTCAACCGCTCCTATACCGTCCACTGCAAGCGCCGGCTCGACAACTTATTATGTAAGTCAGACAAACAGTTGCGGCGAAGGCCCGAGGGCGGGCATTTCGGTAACCGTAAATGCAAAACCTTCCGCACCAACAGTCAGCAGCCCGCTTGACTATTGCCAGTATGCCACAGCAAGTGCACTTACAGCTACAGGTACCTCATTGAAATGGTACACCAGCGCTACAGGTGGCACGGGTTCTTCAACCGCCATCACGCCCTCTACAAGCGCCACCGGCAGCACCATCTACTATGTAAGCCAGACATCATCTTCCACAGGTTGCGAGAGCGACAGGGCGTCTATCACCGTCAATGTTAATGCTTCACCCGGATTACCGACAGTGAGCTCGCCGGTTAATTATTGTGTGGGAGCTACGGCAACCGCATTGAGTGCCACCGGAACATCTCTGAAGTGGTACACGACAGCTACCGGAGGTACAGCATCGATCACAGCACCAACACCTTCCACAACCACCGCCGGCACCACAACCTATTACGTAAGTCAGACAAACAGCACGGGTTGCGAAGGCCTGAGGGCATCGATTGTTGTAAACATCAACGCAATCCCGGCCGCTCCTTCTGTGAGCCCCGTAACCTATTGCGCCGGAGCCACGGCCAGCGCGCTCACTGCCACTGGAACTTCCCTGCTCTGGTACACTGCCGCGACTGGCGGTACGGGTTCTTCAACCGCTCCCACCCCCTCCACATCTGCAACGGGCAGTACCACTTACTATGTAAGTCAGACTTCCGCAGCAGGTTGCGAAAGCCCACGCACAGCCATTACCGTAACCGTGAATGCAGTGCCCGCTGCACCGACAGTAAGTTCAAGCTCCATCGCTTATTGCCAGGGAGCAACGGCTACCGCATTATCCGCTACCGGAACATCCCTCAAATGGTACACAACAGCTACAGGAGGTACAGGTTCAACCACTGCACCTACACCCTCCACGGCCAGTTCCGGTACTACAACATATTATGTAAGCCAGACCAGCTCGGGCTGTGAAAGTCCGCGCACGGCCATTACCGTAACCGTAAATCCTTTACCGGCTGCGCCTTCAGTGACCAGCCCTGTAACCTATTGTGCGGGTGCAACCGCATCTGCCCTTACCGCCACAGGAACTTCCCTGAAATGGTACACTGCGGCTACAGGGGGCACCGGATCAACCACAGCGCCAACACCATCCACCGCAAGTGCGGGCACTACCACTTATTATGTAAGTCAGACTTCCGCCGACGGATGTGAAGGCCCTCGTGCAGCCATTACCGTAACAGTGAATCCTTTACCAACTGCTCCGGCTGTAAGCTCGCCGGTCAATTATTGTTTGGGAGCAACCGCTTCGGCGCTCACAGCTACCGGAACTTCACTTACCTGGTATACTTCCGCATCGGGCGGAGTCGGTTCTCTGACCGCTCCGACACCTTCCACTTCGACTGCCGGCACAACGGTTTACTACGTAAGCCAGAGCAATACTTACGGCTGTGAAAGCCCGAGATCGTCAATTACGGTGAATGTCACTCCAAAGCCGGACAGCCCGACAGTAGTCAGTCCGGTCACTTATTGTCAGGGGGATCCCACCGCATCTGCACTATCTGCCACCGGCACCTCTCTTAAATGGTATACCAGCCGCACAGGCGGTACGGGTTCAAGTTCAGCGCCAACACCCAGCACCCACGCGACAGGCACTTTCACCTACTATGTAAGCCAGACCAATGCTTATGGATGTGAAAGTGAGCGCTCCGCTATCGTAGTAACTATTAATCCGGCTCCGGCAGCACCAACGGTAGTAAATCCTATCCATTATTGTGTAGGCGCAACAGCAACTCCTTTAACGGCTACCGGAACCGGCCTGGTATGGTACACAGTACCTTATGGCGGCACGGGCAGCAGCACAGCACCCACTCCGTCGACAGCCACAGCCGGAAACACAACTTATTATGTAAGTCAGACCGACACCGCGGCCTGTCCCAGTCTCCGTGCACCCATTGTGGTTATGGTACATGCAACCCCATCGGCTCCCACCGTAACCAGTACAGTCAACTATTGCCAGGGCGCCAGCACCGCTACGCTGACGGCATCAGTTACTGCGGGCGACACGATCAAATGGTACACGACGGCTACAGGTGGTACCGGTAGCCTGACCGCACCGACACCCAGCTCTGCCACCACGGGCACCACAACTTATTGGGTAAGTGCAACCTCTCAGTATGGCTGCGGCGAAAGCCCCAGAGCTTCCATATCCGTTACGATTAATCCGATACCTGCCAGGCCAACATTTACAACACCTGTCAACTATTGTATCGGAGCAACCGCCACAGCATTGACTGCTACAGGCACCTCCCTGAAATGGTACACTGCAGCTACAGGCGGTACCGGATCAACAACCGCACCGACACCCTCAACAAGTACCATCACAACTTTAAAATATTATGTTTCCCAGACAAGCAGCTTTGGCTGTGAAAGCCCCAGGGATTCCATTACTGTAAACATTAACGCTATCCCCGTTGCACCGACAGTTACCACACCGGTAACTTATTGCGTGGGCGCTACTGCCACTGCACTTACAGCCACAGGCAGCAGCCTGCTTTGGTACACTGCTTCAAGTGGAGGTACCGGATCTTCTGCCGCACCTACACCTTCTACAGCAAGTGCCGGCAGCAACACTTATTATGTAACGCAAACTGTAAGCGGATGCGAAAGTCCCCGGGCGTCTATTACGGTAAACGTGGCCACAGCTACTCCGGCACCTACCGTCTCAAGTCCGGTGAATTATTGCGTGGGAGAGACCGCGAGCGCTGTCACGGCTACCGGCACCAGTTTACGCTGGTACACTTCGGCTACCGGAGGTACAGGATCCGCGACTGCTCCGACGCCTTCCACCACCACCGCTCATTCAGATACATTTTATGTCACTCAGACAGTGTCGACAGGCGGATGCGGAGAAAGTGGCCGTGCCATGCTTATCGTAAATGTAAATGCGTTGCCTGCGGCGCCAACCGTACCATCCGCAAGCATCACCTATTGCGTGGGAGCAGGACCTTCGTCGCTCAGTGCTACCGGCACCTCTCTGAGATGGTATACAACCGCCACCGGCGGAACAGGCGCAACTGTAGCACTTACTCCATCCACCGCAACCGCGGGAACAACAATTTTCTATGTAAGCCAGACAAACAGCAATGGTTGTGAAGGACCGCGCACAGCGATCACTGTTACGGTAAATGCACTGCCTGCTGCACCAACTGCAACGAGCCCGGTAAATTATTGCGTTGGCGCTACAGCAAGCGCCCTGTCCGCATCGGGCACTTCACTGAAATGGTATACCGTGGCAAGCGGGGGAACCGCAACAACCACTGCTCCCACACCTTCTACCGCAACGGCTGGAACGACTACTTATTATGTAAGTCAGACGAGCGCCGACGGCTGCGAAGGACCTCGTACGTCAATCACTGTAAATATAAATACCGTACCTGCGGCACCTGCCGTGGTTAGTCCGGTAATTTATTGTAAAGACGACATAACAAGCGCGCTTACTGCGACAGGAACGTCCCTGCTCTGGTACACTACAGCAAGCGGTGGCACAGGCTCATCTGCAGCACCAACACCTTCCAGCAGTACGACAGGAAGCACAATCTATTACGTAAGCCAGACGTCTGCTGCGGCATGTGAAAGCCCGAGATCGGCGATTACCGTAACCGTTAATGCGTTGCCCGCAGCGCCAACAGTGGGCACCACATCTTATACTTATTGCCAGGGAACGCCTGCAACCACGCTTAGCGCGACAGGCACTTCTCTTAAATGGTACACGACAGCGACCGGTGGTACCGGATCTGCCACAGCTCCCACACCTTCAACAGCTGCCGCCGGCACAACCACCTATTATGTCAGCCAGACAAACAGCAATGGTTGTGAAGGACCGCGCAGCAGCATTACCGTTACTGTAAATGCGACACCCGCAGCTCCCGGTGTTTCCACCCCGGTAGAATACTGCTCGAACGCAACGGCAGTTCCGCTCAGCGCGACAGGCTCTTCCCTGAAATGGTATACGAGCGCCACAGGCGGAACGCCGGCCACCACCGCGCCAACACCCGGAACATCCAGCACCGGAGCGACTTCTTATTGGGTAACACAGACATCAGCTGCAGGCTGCGAAAGCCCACGCAGCGAAATATCCGTAATCGTATATGCAACGCCTTCCGCACCTACGGTTGGATTCCTGGTGACGCTCTGCCTCGGCGGGACAACAGGACCGCTTGTTGCCACAGGCTCTGGCCTGAAATGGTATACAAGCGCCACAGGCGGAACAGGAAGCACTACTGCACCAACCCCCAGCACATCGGCTACAGGAGCGACCTACTACTATGTAAGTCAGACTTCATCCAGCGGATGTGAGAGCCCGCGTGCAGCAATCCTTGTAACAATCGATACACTGCTGAGCCCACCCGTGGTAAGCAGCCCTGTGGTATATTGCGAAGGAGATGCTGCAAGCGCATTGAGCGCTTCGTCCGGAGGCTCTATACTTAAATGGTATATAGGCTCCCGGACCGCAACACCGGTTTCCTCCGCCCCAACACCCAACACTTCCGTACCGGGAACAACAGTTTACTATGTAAGCCGTGTGTCTTCGGCCGGTTGCGAGGGCAATCCGGATTCCATCATTGTTACCGTGAATCCCAAACCTGCAGCACCTGCCGCCACAAGTCCTGTCACTTACTGTCAGAATGCGGGCGCATCTGCATTATCGGCAACAGGCACTTCCCTGAAATGGTATACCACAGCAACAGGCGGAACGGGAAGCGCAACCGCCCCCACTCCTTCCACGGCAACAGCGGGTTCCACAACCTATTATGTAAGCCAGACTTCCGCTGCAGGCTGTGAAGGACCGCGAACAGCTATTACCGTTACCGTGAACCCGCTGCCGGCGGCACCTGTGGTAAGCAGCCCTGTTACTTATTGTCAGAATGCTACAGCAGCTGCTCTTACCGCTACCGGAACTTCCCTGAAATGGTATGCTTCGGCAACAGGCGGAACAGGAACCACGACAGCTCCCACACCTGCAACCACTACCGCAGGCACAACAACCTATTATGTAAGTCAGAGTTCTGCTGCCGGTTGTGAAGGACCTAGAGCGTCCATAGACGTGGTCATCAATCCGCTTCCTTCCAAACCGACGGTGAGTACGCCAGTGGCGTATTGCCTCGGCGAAACAACAACTGCGCTGACCGCTGCCGGAACTTCGCTCAAATGGTACACCGCAGCAACAGGAGGCACCGGAAGCACTACTGCCCCGACACCTTCCAGCGCAACAGCCGGAACCACTACTTATTGGGTGAGCCAAACTAATAGCTTCGGATGTGAAGGACCAAGAGACAGTATTCAGGTTATTGTAAATTCCGTGCTCCCTGCACCAACCGTAACGTCTCCTGTAAACTATTGCGTGGGCGCAACAACCACCGCGTTGACCGCAACCGGAAGCGGCCTTAAATGGTATACTTCTGCTACCGGAGGAACAGGCTCCACAACGGCACCTACTCCGTCCAGCGCAACGGCCGGCTCAGTCACTTACTGGGTAAGTCAGACATCTGCTGCCGGCTGTGAAGGAAGCCGCGCGAGTATCACAGTTGTTGTCAACCCGCTGCCCGCGGCTCCTGTAGTAAGCACACCTGTTACTTATTGTCAGAATGTCACTGCATCTGCACTTACTGCTACCGGAACTTCCCTGAAATGGTACACCACGGCAACGGGCGGTACGGGATCAACAACAGCTCCCACACCATCAACAAGCGCGTCCGGAACGACAACATACTACGTAAGTCAGTCGTCAACCGAAGGATGTGAAGGTCCGAGAGCAACGATCAACGTGGTTGTAAACCCGCTACCTTCCACTCCGGCAATTACAACACCTGTTGTCTACTGTCAGAATGCGACCGCAACCGCATTAAGCGCTACGGGTACTTCTCTGAAATGGTACACCAGCACAACAGGCGGCACCGGAAGCAGCACTGCTCCCACGCCGTCTACGGTTACAGCAGGCACTGTCAAATATTATGTAAGCCAGACCAACAGCTTTGGCTGTGAAGGCCCAAGAGACAGCATTACTGTCACGGTGAATCCGCTGCCTGCCGCACCGGTGGTGACCAGTCCGGTTACCTACTGCGCAGGAGCAACGGCCACCGCATTAAGTGCGACAGGCACTTCCCTCTTATGGTACACGAGTGCAACGGGAGGCACAGGAAGCGCTACAGCTCCGGTTCCATCCACAGCAACTGCCGGCACGACAATCTATTACGTAAGTCAGTCTTCAGCAGCATCCTGTGAAGGTCCGAGAGCTGCTATCTCTGTAGTGGTTAATCCGTTGCCGGTAATACCGACAGTAAGCAGCCCAGTTACGTATTGTCAGAATGCTACGGCAAGTGCGCTGAGTGCAACAGGTAGCAGCCTTAAATGGTACACTGCAGCAACAGGCGGAACAGGAAGTACTATAGCGCCAACGCCATCAACCAGTGCAGCCGGAACAACTGTCTACTATGTAAGTCAGACTTCAACCGATGGTTGTGAAGGCCCGCGTGCGTCAATATCCGTTGTGATCAATCCATTGCCTGTAAATCCTGCGGTTACCAGCCCGGTAACATATTGTCAGAATGCAACGGCAAGTGCGCTGACCGCGACAGGCACTTCATTAAAATGGTACACCAGCGCCACAGGCGGAACCGGTAGCACAACAGCGCCCGTACCGTCCACAACGGTAGCCGGAACCACTAAATATTATGTAAGCCAGACCAACAGCTTTGGCTGTGAAGGCCCGAGGGACAGCATCTCCGTAGTGGTCAACCCGCTTCCGGCTGCGCCAACGGTAACCAGCCCGCTAAATTATTGTCAGGGAGCAACCGCGACAGCACTGAGCGCTGCAGGCACTTCGTTACTCTGGTATACTACTGCAACAGGCGGAACAGGAAGCACTACCGCGCCTGTTCCGTCCACAGCCGCTGCAGGAACTACCGTTTACTACGTCAGTCAGTCTTCAGCTGCCGCATGTGAGGGTCCGAGAGCTGCTATTTCCGTAGTGGTGAACCCGCTGCCCGCAGCTCCGACAGTAACCAGTCCGGTTACTTATTGCCAAAACGCAACATCCGCTGCATTAAGCGCTACGGGAACTACGCTTTTGTGGTACACCGTTGCAAGCGGAGGTACAGGAAGCAGTACTGCGCCAACACCTTCCACCACAAGTGCGGGTTCAACGAACTATTATGTGAGCCAGACCACCACGGCCGGATGTGAAGGACCGAGGGCAACAATAACAGTTGTCGTGAATCCTTTACCTGCCGCTCCAACGGTAACCAGTCCGGTTAACTATTGTGCCGGAGCTACAGCAAGTGCGCTCACGGCAACAGGTACTTCCCTGAAATGGTACACCGTTGCGACCGGCGGAACCGGAAGCAGCACCGCTCCCGTTCCATCCACAGCCACTGCGGGAACTACCGTTTATTACGTAAGCCAGACATCTGCTGAAGGATGCGAAGGAACCCGGAGCAGCATTTCTGTCGTGATTAATCCGTTACCAACTGCGCCGACAGTAACCAGCCCGGTTAACTATTGCCAGGGTGCAACAGCCACCGCGCTGAGCGCTTCCGGCACATCTCTGCTCTGGTACACAGCAGCAACCGGAGGAACAGGAAGTGCAACAGCTCCTGTTCCATCTACGGCAACCGCAGGAACAACTACTTATTATGTGAGTCAGACCAGCAGCATGGGTTGCGAAGGTGCACGTGCATCCATATCCGTAGTGGTGAATCCTTTACCTGCATCACCTA
The DNA here is from genome assembly GCF_039540495.1 of Rurimicrobium arvi. Taxonomy (NCBI): domain Bacteria; kingdom Pseudomonadati; phylum Bacteroidota; class Chitinophagia; order Chitinophagales; family Chitinophagaceae; genus Rurimicrobium; species Rurimicrobium arvi. The sequence goes on from NZ_BAABEZ010000022.1 coordinate 1,315,332, forward strand.
CAGTGACCACTCCGGTGAATTACTGCCTTGGCGCTACAGCAACCGCATTAAGCGCCACGGGTACCTCGCTTAAATGGTACACAACGGCAACCGGAGGAACCGGAAGTACAACTGCTCCTATTCCGTCCACAGCTACAGCAGGCACCGTTACCTATTACGTAAGTCAGACTTCCACTGCAGGATGTGAAGGATCCCGCGCTGCCATTGACGTAACCGTGAACCCGCTGCCTCTTGCGCCAACCGTGGTTACCCCGGTAAGCTACTGTCAGAATGCAACGGCAGTTGCGTTGACTGCAACAGGCACTAACCTGAAATGGTACACCGCTGCAACAGGTGGAACCGGAAGCACAACCGCTCCGATCCCATCCACCACAACAGCGGGCTCCACCATATATTATGTCAGTCAGACAACGACCGCAGGATGCGAAGGACCGCGTGCTTCGCTCACCGTAGTGATCAACCCGACACCGGCGGCACCAATGGTAGTAACTCCTATAGGATACTGTGTGGGAGCAACTCCCGTACCATTGACCGCAACAGGTGCATCCCTGAAATGGTACACCGTTGCAACCGGTGGCACTGCGACCACTACGGCGCCGACACCGTCCACAGCAGTAGCAGGAACAACTACCTACTATGTGACACAGACATCGCTTGAAGGTTGTGAAAGCCCGCGTGCTGCGCTGGTGGTGGAAATCACCGATAAGCCAGACCTGAAAGTGGAACCTGTAGGCAAAACACACTATGTGTATTGTAAAGGTGACTCTGTTACCCTGCTCGCCACTTCTGCGGCTGCAAGCACTTACCAGTGGTACCGAAACGGATCACTCCTATCCGGTGCGACGGCAAGCTCGCTGAAAGTGTATACCAACGGATATTACAGAATCGTAGTGAAAAACCGTTATGGCTGTGATAAAGACACCACGGTTTATGTATTTGCCGACACATTGCCGGACCCGATCCTGACGCCTACTGACCTGCAGTTCTGTCCGAATGTGAACATCGTGATCTTTGTGACACCGGCAGCATCCGGCTATAAATACGAGTGGTGGAAAGATGGCGCCGTTATTGCAGGTGCAGGCACAAGCAAGCTTACCATCAATAAGGCGGGCGATTACCAGGTGATCGTCACAGATTCCCTCGGTTGTGTGAAGCCAACGAATCACTCTCTGGCAAGCACCTACCCGCCGGTACCGAAACCGACGATCATACGTACAGACCCGATCCTTAGACTCAACCGCAGTTATCTGAAATACCAATGGTACCGGAATGGAAAAATAATTTCCGGCGCTGTGAGCATTTCCTATACATGGACCATTGCAGGTAAATACTGGTGTGACGTAACGGACGGCAATGATTGTACCGAGGTGTCGGATACTGTGGATACCGATATTCCAAACGCGATCCATGAATCGTCACTGAACGGAACCGCGTTAAAAATCTATCCGAATCCTACCCGCTCAAAAGTATTTGTTGAGTCGCCGGTGAATGTGGACATCCGCGTTACCGATGCAACGGGACGTCTGCTGATCACATTGAAAGATGCGAAAGAAGCCGACCTCGGTATGTATGCCGACGGTGTGTACCTGTTCTCGGTATATGATTCCGAAGGCCGGTTACTCGGAGTGGAAAAGGTTAATAAATATACCGGGGGACAATAATCCCGGTATATTCAAATGAATAAGGCTCCCGATGGGAGCCTTATTCATTTATAGAAAGGAAGAAAATTAATGCTTGAAGTGACGCAGCTTTGTCATCACCATTGCCATATTATTGCCTTTTGCATACTCAATGGAATCGTTATCGCGAACCGAACCACCGGGCTGTATCACCGCTTCGATACCCGCTTCTTTTGCCATGGTAACGCAATCGCTGAACGGGAAGAATGCATCGGAAGCCATTACAGCACCTTTCAGCTCGAAGCCGAACTGGCGTGCTTTCTCCAGCGCCTGACGCAATGCATCCACACGACTTGTCTGTCCACAACCTTTTCCGATCAGCTGACCATTTTTCACCAGCGCAATCGCGTTTGATTTAAGGTGCTTACAAATGATATTTGCGAAACGCAGGTCAGTACGTTCTTCATTACTCGTTTCCCGTGCACCCACTTCATTCCACTCTGCAAAATTGGAGGTATCCGCATCCTGTGTAAGCGTACCGTTCAGGATTGTTTTGCTGACACTTCCCTGTTTCAGGTTTGCCTTCTGTTTCAGAATGATGCGGTTCTTTTTGCTACGCAGTAATTCAAGCGCTTCGCTGGTGAAATCAGGAGCAATCAGCACCTCAAAGAAAATTTCATTGATCTTCTGAGCCGTATCGACGTCAACAACCGCATTGGTTACGAGTACACCGCCGAAAGCGCTTTCCGGATCGCCGGCAAGTGCCGCTTCCCAGGCTTCTGATACAGTATCCCGCTGTGCCACACCACATACATTCGTGTGCTTGATGATGGCAAATACAGTGTCTTCAAACTCACCGATCAGTTGGCAGGCTGCATCCACATCCACCAGGTTGTTGTAGGACAACTCCTTACCGTTGAGCTTATCAAATATTTGCTCCAGGTTACCGGAGAAATGAGCCTGCTGATGCGGATTCTCGCCATAACGCAATACCTGGCGGGTTGTATTGAAATAGTCGGAAATAGCGACATCGTAATGGGCACATTCCGCAAACGCCGCAGCGGCAAGTTCTCGACGCTGTGCATACGTCAGTGTTCCGCTTCCGCTCTCCAGCATTTGCAGGAAAGACGCATATTGCGCGCGTGATGAAACAATAGCAACATCTTTATGATTTTTTGCTGCTGCACGGATCAGCGACACGCCGCCGATATCAATTTTTTCAATGATCTTAGACTCATCATCCGTGCTGGCGACTGTTTCCTCGAAAGGATACAGATCTACGATCACAAGGTCGAAAAAAGGAATTTCATATTCCGCCACATGCTGGCGGTCTTCTTCCATCTCGCGGCGGGCCAGGATACCTCCGAACACTTTCGGATGCAATGTTTTAACACGGCCACCCAGGATGCTGGGGTAATTGGTAACGCCTTCCACACTGTTGCAGGGAAGCCCCAGCGATTCGATAAAGGTCTGTGTACCGCCGGTAGAATAAAGAGAGATACCCAGTTCATTGAGTTTACGAACTATTGGTTCGAGGCCATCTTTGTAAAATACAGAGATCAGCGCCGATTGCATGTTGCGATCCATATTGAAATTTGAAATTGAACCGCGAAGGTAAATCTATCTAAAAAAAGCGCCAAACAAGACTTGCTAAGAAAAGATTTACGCCTCTCCCTTCAGTTCGTTCAGCATTTTACGGAACGTTTCGCGGTCGTTGGCCCATCCGAGGCTACTGATATTACTCCAGGAGATCAGAAAGTCATGTACACTTCCATAATATATTTCCACATCATCCGTAGTAACAATACGGATAATACCTTCATTAGACACTTGCAGGGAAAACAGGTACTGGCGACCTTTCTCAAGTCCTTTATCTTCAGAAACGGCAACCGCGGTGATCAGTTGTGTAGTCATTTGCTCCATCCGGCAAAGGTACTATTTCGCATCAAACCAGACGGGAGTTTCATCATCCCAGTCTCCGTTATAGTTGATGAATATCTCCTCACCCGGAGCGATCGCACGTTCCGCAACTACAGCAATCGTCTGGGCTTCGTAATCCATTTCATAGGATGCATTCGACCGGTACGAGTGGTTGTAGATCGGTACCTGGCCCAGCGCCATGCAGCACATAGGACGGCCTTCCGGCTGCCATTCAAAAATATAATCGTGCAACAATGTCTGATCCAGGTGCGGCCGGTCTTCCGCAGGCATTACTATGACAGGGGCTCTCTCTATTAAAGCTCCTGCAGGAATGTGCTCGGCGGCAAAAACACCCCTGCCGCGTGCACCGGAATTCATGATCTCTGTTTGAAAAAAAAGCATTGTTCAGAATTTACCAGACCTGCACCTCACGCTCGGGACGGATCTGAAACTTTTCCCAAACCGAATCCACGATACGCTCAGACAAAGCCCAAAGCTGTTCTCCATTCGCCTCTCCGTAGTTCACCAGCACCAAAGACTGACGCTGATGCACCCCCGCATCCGCTTCACGAAAGCCTTTCCAGCCGCAGGACTCTATGAGCCAGGCAGCAGGCACCTTCACCCTGCTATCGTCCACCCTGTAGGAAGGCATATCCGGATAGGTTTCCCGCAAGGTTTCGTATTGTGCAAGCGGAATGGTCGGGTTCTTGAAGAAAGATCCTGCATTACCGATCTGAGCCGGATCGGGTAATTTACTGCGGCGGATACGCATCACAGCTTCCGCCACATCACTCGGAGCGGGATGATCTGTTCCCATGACAGCAAGCTCTGATTCGATTGCCCCGTAAGAAGTATTCAGTTCTGCCTTTTTTGAAAGGCGGAAACAGACTTTAGTAATAAAACTTTTGCCGGCGTATTCCTGTTTGAAAATACTGTCGCGGTAGCCAAAGCGGCAGTCCGGAGCGGATAAGCGCCTGATCGCATGTGAATCCCATTCGAAGCATTCCACCCACTCGATCACATCCTTCACCTCTACGCCATACGCACCGATATTCTGTATCGGTGCAGCACCAACAGTGCCGGGGATAAGCGCCATATTCTCCACACCGCTCCATCCTTTCGACAAAACGAACATCACAAAATCGTGCCACACCTCACCGGAAGCCACTTCCAGCAACACATAGTCGTCCTGATCCGCCGTCTGCCGGATACCCTTCAGCTCATTTCTGATCACCAGACCATGTACATGTGCCGGCAGGAGCACATTGCTACCCCCTCCCAGTATATATTTGGGCGTATACCCGGATAAAGCAGGCAATTCTTCCGTTTCTTTCACCGTCACACAGGCATCTGCCACCGAGCGGATACCGAATGTATTCAAAGCTTTAAGCGGAACCTGATATTGTATTTCCATAATTAGTTTTCAAAATAAGAGCGTTGACGCGGCTGCCCAAGGAAGCGTATCCCTAATCCGGGAGCAGGACGGCAGGTTACGCGGCCCTGCTCATAATGCAGCCCCTCGGCAATGTCTTCGGAAAGCAGCAACGGTCCGTCCGCATCGAGGAAATCTGCCAGCGGACTAAGATGTACCATCGCAGCCGTCCCTATCGTCGTCTCGTTCATAGAGCCAAGCATTACTTTCAGGTCGCGTTTGCGCGCTTCCGCGATCATACGCAGTGCCGGAGTAATACCACCGCACTTGGTAAGTTTGATATTGATCCCGGAAAAAGCATCGACGCACCTTACCACATCTGATTCCTCCACGCAGCTTTCATCTGCAAAGAACGGGATTGACGAGCGCTTTTTCAACTCTTTCATTGCTTCCCACTCCCCTTTCGGTAATGGTTGCTCGACGAGCTCCACGCCCAGCTTTTGCCATTCGGGCAGCAACCGCAGCACCGTATCATAATCCAGTCCCTCATTTGCATCCAGCCGGAAAGGACTTTCCGTCTCCGCACGCAGGCGGATCAACAGATCCAGATCTTCCGCCCTATTCACCTTGATTTTATACACCGGCCACGGATGGCGGCGTGCTTTGGCCAGCATTTGCTCCACTGTATCAATACCCAGTGTATAATCGGTAATCGGTGCCACCCGCTCCGGTCCTGCGCCAAGCAGATACCGCAGGGGCATATTCCGCATTTGTGCGAACAGATCCCACCCAGCTATATCCAGCGCAGCGATCAGAAAGTTGTTTCCCGGTATCAGATGGTGTAAAAAATGCCAGAACCGTTGCGGATCGGTCATTGCATAACGACTGATCATGGCCGATTTTTCCTGCAGCAGTTCCGCCATCGCATCCACCGTAACATTATAGTAGCTGATAGCGGGGGCTTCCCCGAAACCGCGCCAGTGTCTCAAACCCAGCGAAACCACCAGCGAAGGCTGACGCGTCTTGGTGCCCTTGGCAATGGTAAACGGATATTCAAACGGAAGTTCAAAGCGAAATGACGCGAGTTGCAGCATTGGATAAAATTGCGACTATTTTTGCAGACAATAAAACAATTCCCATGCGCCGTATCCCTCTCTGGCTTTTTGCCATCATTGCCCTGCTGTACTTTTCAGCTGCCAGGGTAGACATTATGGATATTGATGCAAGCCAGTATGCGGAAATGAGCAGGGAGATGGCCAACAGCGGCAGCTACCTGCACCTCTACGACCGTGGAGGGGATTATCTGGACAAACCTCCGTTCCTGTTCTGGGCCGGGGCCACCAGCATCAGGCTTTTCGGCGTAAATAACTTCGCTTATAAATTGCCCTCCATTCTATTGGGCCTGCTGGCGATCTATGCCACCTACCGCATCGCACGCAAGTATTATAATGAACAGACCGGGCGCATCGCCGCACTCATCCTGGCCAGCTGCCAGGGTATGTTCCTGATGACAAATGATGTGCGCTGCGATCTGGCCCTGATGGGCTGGGTTGCATTGGCCACCTGGCTGTGGGACGAATGGCTGGACCGCAGGAAAAACATTGTACTGTTTCTCGGAGCGGCCATATGCATCGCACTCGGCATGATGACGAAAGGGCCGATAGGACTGCTCGCGCCGGCATTTGCGGTATTGTCAAACCGTGCCCTAAAACGTCAGTGGCGCGCGGTATTCCACCCGGCCTACCTGCTGATGGCTCTTGTTATCGGCGTCTGCCTGATACCGATGAGCATCGGGCTGTACCAGCAATTCGATCTCCACCGTGAAAAGTTCCTGAACGGGCACTACGGGCAATCCGGTCTGCGCTTTTTCTACTGGACGCAGAGCTTTGGCCGCATTACCGGGGAAAACGACTGGAACAATGGCTCCGATATATCTTTTCAACTGGTGAACATGCTTTGGTCGTTCCTGCCCTGGATATTCCTACTGTTACCAGCGCTGTTCCTCCATTACCGCAACCTCGCCCGCAACCGTTTTCAGCTGGGCAATAATATCCGGGAATCCCTTTCCTACAGCGGATTTCTCTTATGCTACCTAGCGGTGGGCATGTCTAAATACCAGCTTCCGCATTACATTTTTGTCGCGTTTCCCTTCGCTGCCATAGCCTGTGCCGGACTCGTATTCGAACTCACAGAGCAGCAACGCTATCCGAAGCTGAGTGTATTCTTTAAAAAATCTTTACCCGTAATCGGCACGCTGCTGTTTGTAGGCTTACTGCTGATACTGACCGTCGTATTCCCCGCCGGATGGGCATGGCTGGCCGGCTGCGCGCTTGCACTGTGCATTTTCTTTTACGTATGTCTCCGCCCTGAAACACCTGTTAAACCGGTATGGATCGGTGCGGCCGCAATGATCCTGATCAATATATTTCTCACACATTATTTCTATTATCACCTGATGAGCTACCAGATCGGCAACGCAGCAGGACGTTACATGCACGCGCATGGAATCGGTTCCGGAGATGTGGTAGCCTACCGGGTGCATGATCCTTTGCCGAGCCTGCATTTCTATGCAAACGGTGTGGTACGCCGCCAGGAACTGAAAGGGTATCTTCCGGCAGATACCGGACAATATGTACTTACCGAACAGGAAGGCTTCGAGGAACTGAAGGAGCGCGGGTATGAACTGCAAACCGTTTTCTCCGGCCGTCTCTTTAAGGTGAGCGAACTTACGCCCACGTTTCTGGGAAACGGATCAAGGGATAAAGCGACAAGACCGTATTACCTATGCAGGATCCTGCACGTCGGAGCGCGTATGAGTCAATAGAGACAAAAGTGCCTGCATCACCTGCTCCGGACGTATACTCAGCATATCTTTCGTAACGGCAGTGAATCGTTTTCTGCGCGCGGGCGAAGCATTCCTGTATGCTTCGGTGTATAATGTACTGACACCCTGTATCCCTGCTTCCCCGTAAGCGACAAAGCGGGCAGCATTCACCCCGTTGGCAATGATGATCGTGGGAACAGACAAGCCCACTCCCGCATGGGCAGCCATCGTATCGCCGGTGATCAGAGCTCCGGAGCCTGCAATCAGCTCCAGCGTCTGTATGAGCGAACCCGTAGCGGTCAGATTGGTTACCGGAACAGCAGCACTGATAGTTGCAGCCAGCTCAGATTCAGCCGGCCCTCCGGATAATACCGGTTCAAAACCCGCCTGCGACAATAACCGCACCAGCGCTATCCAGTATCCGGCAGGCCAGCGCTTGCTTTTTGCCGAAGCACCGATAAAACATACGATACGCCGTGGTTGCGGCTCACCGGCTACCGGTAAGGACATGCGTGCGGGCAGGGACGTTACCGGACCGGTAATACATTCGGTAAACCAGCGGTTGAAGTAAAATTCGTGCGTCCCTTCCTGACCCGGCAGCAAGCGGGTGTACACCGCATCCGAAATACGGTTCCAGGATGCAAAAGGGAAATTATTCTGAACGGCAATACGCACCGGAGCACCGCTGGCCAGTGCAATACAATCATCGAGCAGCAGCGGACGGGTACGCGAAGGGCAAATGATCTGCTCTATCCCGGCTGCGCGGATTCCCGCCCAGAAAGCATTCCGGTATGCAGCGTCATTCAGGTAACGGCCTTTATCCAATGGGATAAACCGGTCGGCACAGGCTGCATCTAATGTCTCGAAAAGCGGCTGCCATACCTTATTGCCGATGAGTATCAGCGGACGTCCGGCAAAAAAAGCTCTGTAGGCGGGAAGGCAATTACGCCATAGCAGGTAATCGCCGATATCATCCAGTCGCACCAGCGCCACAGTACCATCCAGCGGACATGCAGGAGGAAGCGCAGCTATATCGCTTTCCCATAGAGCACGCTGCTGCGGCAGTTTGCGGGCAAGCTTTGCCTCACTGAACCGGCGCAGCAGCACTGCTGGTATACGGGATAATTTGTGCATCAGGAGAGCTTTTCCTCCAGGAGCAAAATCTCTTCAAATGCTTTGTCATACCGCGCCGTGATGTCCTCGAATTTTGTATTCACGCGGCGGTATTCATCATCCAGCTTTTTAAACTGTTCTTTATTGGAATAGATCGCAGGATCGGCGAGATCGGCTTCAAGCTTCGCACGCTCTGCCTGTATCTTACTCAGTTCGTCTTCCAGCTTCTGAAACGATTTCTGTTTCGATTGAAGCTCTTTGCGCAGGTTGCGCAATTCGTCCTCATTCACCTGTTTCTTCTCCGGTTTGGGTGCCGGTGCGGCTTTCGGAGTAACGGATTGCTGTTCTGCAGCTTTTGCCTGTGCAGCCTTCTCTACCTTATAGGTCAGCCACTCATCGTAAGGGCCTTTGAATTCTTTAATCTGACCGCCTTCAATCTCCCATATTTTGTTGGCGGTTTTGCTGATGAAGTGACGATCATGTGAAACGATCACAAGCGTGCCCTGGTATTTATTCAGCGCATCGATCAGCATTTCCACACTCTGCATATCCAGGTGGTTCGTCGGCTCATCCAGCATGAGGAAGTTCGCTTTGGCCACGATGGTCTTTGCAAGCGCCACACGTGCCTTTTCTCCCCCGGACAATACTTTGATCTTCTTGAACACATCGTCACCGCTGAACAGGAAGCAACCGAGTATCTGCCGCAACTCCACTTCCGTTTTGCCGCTGCCGCATAATTTCATTTCTTCCAGGATTTCGTTCTGCACATCCAGCGATTCCAGCTGATGCTGCGCATAGAAACTTTCCTCCACATTATGTCCCGGCTTACGTTCACCTTCGATCGGCTCCGCGCCGGAAATGATACGCAGCAATGTCGACTTTCCTTTTCCGTTCGCTCCGATCAGCGCGATCTTATCGCCCCGCATGATCTCGGCACTCGTATGATTCAGGATCTGATTCTTCCCGAACGATTTACTCACATCATTCAATGTGCAGATGATCTTGCCGGGTTGTACCGCCACATCGAAGTTGATATTCATCACCGGTACACTTGCATCAGGCGCTTCGATCTTCTCCAGCTTATCCAGCCGCTTGATGGCACTCTGTGCCTGCGCAGCCTTGGTGGCCTGCGCGCGGAACCGCTCAATAAAGCGCTCCTGCTGACGGATATAATCCTGCTGGTTTTCAAATGCACGCTGTTGCAACTCCATACGTTCGGCCTTCTCCCTGAGGAAGAAAGAATAGTTGCCGGTGTAAGGCACCAGGTCGCGCTGCCAAACTTCAACGATCTTTGTCACCATTTTATCGAGGAACTGACGGTCGTGCGATACCACCACCACCGAGCCGGGATAGCTCTGCAGGTAGCGTTCCAGCCATTCGATTGAAGGCAGATCCAGGTGGTTGGTAGGCTCATCGAGCAGCAACAGTTCCGGAGCCTGCAACATCATTTTCGCAAGCAATACACGCATACGCCATCCACCCGAAAACTGGTCGTAAGGACGGTGCAGGTCTTCAGTGGAGAATCCCAACCCTTCCAGCACCTCGGCTGTCCGGTGCTCCATCTCATAACCTCCGGCAAGTTCAAAATCATGCAATGCATGACTGTAATCGTCCAGCAGCTTTTCGTCATCCGGTTTGGATTCCAGCTCCTTCAGAATATCATTCATGCGATGTTCCACGATATGCGCTTTTTCAAACGCCTGCATGGCCACACGCAGAATAGAATCGGAAGTGGAAAAACTCAGCAGGTCCTGGTTAAAGAACCCGATATTCACATCTTTAGGCTTACTGATAGTGCCGCTGTCCGGGGTATAAGCTCCCGTCATCAGGCGCAACACAGTGGATTTTCCGGCACCGTTCACACCCACCAGCCCGATACGCTCGTTATTGCCGATCTGCCAGTTCACATCTTCCAGCATGGTGCGGGCACCAAAGGAAAAACTCAGATTTTGTAATGAAATCAACATAGGTGCGCAAAGTTATACATTTCGGACGGTTGCACAGATCCCTATATATCTAAAAATCAGGCGGAGCCCGGAATGTAACGGTACATTACGGTTTCCGCGCCCGACACCGCATTTTTTGCAGGCTATTCCACGCCTTTTTCGTTATTTTGTGGTTCTCCTTTTTCGTATTCAGATGAAATTTTCCCACTTACATAACCATACCCAGTTTTCTTTACTCGACGGTGCTTCTTCCATTCCCCGGTTATTTGACAAAGCGATAAAGGATGAGATGCCCGCCGTGGCCATTACGGATCATGGCAATATGTTCGGGGTTTTTGAATTCGTGGCACAGGCCTGGAAAAAAACCAAGGTTGTCGGAAAGACCGAAGACGGAAAGGATATCGTGGAACCGGTGGTAAAACCGGTAGTGGGTTGCGAATTCTATCTTGTGGAAAACCGCCACAAACGCCAGTTTACGAAAGAGGAAAGGGATAAACGCTACCATCAGCTCCTGCTGGCAAAAGACGAAACGGGTTACAAGAACCTGGTAAAGCTCTGCTCCCTGGGCTTCATTGAGGGCTTATATGGTAAATACCCCCGTATTGATAAGGAAATCTTACTGAAACATCACGAAGGACTGATTGCCACTACCTGCTGCCTCGGTGCGGAAGTGCCGCGCACGATCCTTGAAAAAGGGGAGGAAGAAGGCGAAAAGGTTTTCAAATGGTGGCTGGATCTGTTCGGGGACGATTATTACGTCGAGTTTCAGCGACATGAAATACCGGAGCAGATCAAGGTAAACGAGGTATTGGTAAAATTTGCCCGCAAATACCGGGTACCGATCATCGCTTCCAACGACTCGCATTACGTGGACGTGGAAGACTACAACGCGCACGACATCCTGCTCTGTATCAATACCGGCGAAAAGCAGGCAACGGAGAAAATGAAGGACTTCGGTGATGACGATACCGGTGCCCGTAACAAACGTTTTGCATTCTACAACGACCAGTTTTATTTTAAAACCACCGACGAAATGTCGGACCTGTTCCACGACCTGCCGGAAGCAATCGACAATACCGGCATGATCGTGGATAAGATCAAGCCCCTGAAACTCGAAAGAGATATTCTCCTGCCGCACTTTAAAGTACCGCAGTCGTTCAACGATGACCAGGATGCCTACCTCGAACATCTTACCTGGGAAGGCGCCAGAGAACGGTACAAAGAAATAACACCCGAAATCGATGAGCGACTCCGGTTCGAGCTGTTCACCATCCGCACGATGGGATTTGCGGGATACTTCCTGATCGTATCGGACTTCATCAAAGCCGGCAGGGATATGGGCGTATTCATCGGGCCAGGCCGCGGATCGGCTGCGGGATCAGCCGTAGCCTATTGCATCGGTATTACGAACATCGATCCGATCAAATACAACCTGCTCTTCGAGCGTTTCCTGAACCCCGACCGGAAATCAATGCCGGATATCGATACGGATTTTGACGACTCCGGCCGTCAGAAGGTGATCGATTACGTAGTGGATAAGTATGGCAAGAACCAGGTGGCTCATATCATCACATACGGCACTATGGCTGCCAAAAGCAGTATTAAGGACGTGGCGCGGGTAATGGATCTTCCGTTGCCCGATGCAAACGGACTTGCCAAACTGGTTCCGGAGAAACCGGGCATTTCCCTGAAACGTGTGCTGCACGCTCCTATCGACAACTCTACCGATACGCAGAAAAGTCTGAAAGACAAAGAAGAGTTGCGGGAAGAAGATCTGGTAAACGTGCGCAGGCTGCGGGAGATCTACGATGACGAGCATTCTCCGATGTCTGCCATCCTGCATGAGGCGGAAAAGCTGGAAGGCTCCGTGCGCAATACGGGCATCCACGCCGCGGGTATTATCATCGCACCGGAAGACCTGAGCAACCTGCTGCCGGTAAGCGCCTCCAGGGACGTAAACCTCCTGATCACACAATACGAGGGTAATGTGATTGAGAGCGCCGGCGTTATCAAGATGGACTTCCTGGGACTGAAAACCCTGTCCATCATCAAGGACGCGCTGGAACTCATCAAACTCAACTACGGGATCAGCATAGACATAGACGAACTTCCGCTGGACGATGTAAAGACATACGAGCTGTACCAGCGTGGAGAAACCAACGGTACTTTCCAGTTTGAAAGTCCGGGTATGCAGAAGCACCTGCGCGACCTCAAACCCGATAAGTTTGCCGACCTGATCGCCATGAATGCCCTGTACCGGCCCGGACCGCTGCAATACATCCCCAACTTCATCAAACGGAAACACGGTATCGAAGAGATCGTCTACGACCTTCCGGAAATGGAGGAATATCTCGCCGATACGTATGGGATCACGGTGTACCAGGAGCAGGTGATGCTGCTGTCGCAGAAACTGGCAGGGTTTTCGAAAGGAGACGCCGACGTGCTGCGGAAGGCTATGGGTAAGAAAGACCGTAAGACCCTGGATAAAATGAAAGGCAAGTTTATCGATGGCGCCGTTGCAAAAGGACTGCCGGGGGATAAACTGGAGAAGGTGTGGACCGACTGGGAAGCATTTGCGCAGTATGCGTTCAACAAATCGCACTCCACCTGCTATGCGCTCGTAGCCTATCAGACAGCCTACCTCAAAGCACACTACCCTTCTGAATATATGGCTGCGGTGCTCAACAATGCTAACAGCATCGACAAGATCACCTTCTTTATGGAAGAATGCCGCGCGATGGGATTGAAGGTACTGGGTCCGGATATCAACGAGTCCCTGCAGGGATTCTCGGTAAACAAAGACGGTGTGGTACGTTTCGGACTCGGCGCGATCAAAGGCGTGGGCGAAGCTGCGGTGGAAGATGTGCTTGCAGAACGCAAACTGAATGGCCCTTATAAAGATATTTTCGATCTCATCAAACGTGTAAACCAACGTACGGTCAATAAAAAATCGCTGGAGAACCTTGTACTGGCGGGTGCGTTCGACAGCTTTAACATGCACCGCGCGCAGTACTTCCATACGGCGCCCGGAGAGCTGGTCAACAACCTTGAAAAGATCGTTCGCTTCGGCAGCCAGTTCCAGGCCGATGCAAATGCCAGCACCAACAGTCTTTTCGGAGATCTGCAGATGCCGGAAGTAAAATCGCCGGATTTGCCGAACTGCGAACCCTGGCTGCTTCCGGAATTACTGGAAAAAGAAAAAGAAGTGGTCGGTATCTACCTCAGTGCACATCCGCTGGACGGTTATAAATTTGAGATGACCCATTTTCAGTTCCTGCCCATCAACGACATCGAACAATACAAAGGCCGCCCCGTACGCATTGCGGGCTTCGTCTCCGATGCACGGGAACTCTACACCAAGAAAGGCGATAAATACGGACGCTGCGTGATCAACGACTATTCCGGCAAGATGGAACTGAGCTTCTGGAAAGAGAATTTTGTAAGGTTCGGCGATTATCTGAAAGACGGTCAGAAACTGATGATCACAGGTAAGTACTCAGAACAGCGATTCCGTCCCGGCACCTGGGAGTTTGAGGTGCAGAACATCGTATTGCTGGAACATTCGCGGAAGGTACTCGGCAAACGACTGAACATGATGGTGCCCCTGCATAAGGTAGATCCGGAGCTGGTGCATTTCCTGACTGAGAACCTGCGGAAACATCCGGGTACCACCGAACTCTCGCTGAAGGTGGCCGATCTGACGACAATGCGCAGCATCTCCCTCAGAAACAGCTCGTTGAAGTTTGAACTGAACGATGAACTGATCCACTTTTTAACCGAACACGATTATATAGAATTTGGCGTAGAGGTGAATAATTAGGGTAATAAATATAGCCATAACACAACATGTGATTAACGTGTGTATAATAAGATACCCTGATAGCGACATATAGTAAATCCTTCCGCCTGCTTGAGTAAAAATGCATACTTTTGTTCCCTAATTTTAATTCAAACAAAAAAACGAAAAATGGCAGCTGTTTATACCGATGCAAACTTCGACACAGAAGTGCTGAAAGCCGATAGATTATCAGTAGTTGACTTTTGGGCTCCATGGTGCGGTCCCTGCCTGGCTTTAGGTCCGACCATAGATGCATTGAGCAAAGAATATGATGGAAAAATCAACGTGGGTAAAGTAAATGTAGACGAGAATCCCAACCTGTCTATCAATTACGGAGTTACAAGCATCCCTTGCGTACTGTTCATCAAAAACGGTGAAGTAGTAGACAAACAGGTTGGTGCCGCTCCAAAATCTGCTTACGACAAGAAAATCCAACAGCACCTGTAATCTGTGCTGCGTTATTTTAATCCCGTTTCGGGGTTTTAAAAAAAGCTGTCTCTTCCGGGATAGCTTTTTTGTTTGCAGGATTGGAATACAGCATGTGCGAGCAGCGTACTGCAAAGATTGCTTCGACGCCTACACGAAGGCTCTATGCGCGTCTCGCAAGGACGCGCAAGTTGGACGGTGCCCAACACGGAGCAAATCCCTCCCGATCCCGATAGCTATCGGGATCGGGAGGGGGAGGGGCCGGGGTGGGTCTGTGAAAAACGATGAGTTCACGGCGGGCAAGAAAGATTGCTTCGACGCACCTCAGTGAAGGGCTATGCGCGTCTCGCAATGACGCGCAACGGGAAACCCACCCCTATCCCCTCCGATGGAGGGGAAGCCAACGTGTGCGAGCGGCGTGCAGGAGAGATTGCTCCGACGCGCAAAGGGGATTGTGCACAGTGCAAAAACCTATTGACAACAATACCTAACCCGAACGTCTCCCGATAGCTATCGGGAGCGCGCCAATGAGCGAAGGGTTGGAACAACCCAAGCGAAGAAGGCAAAGCAATCTCTGAACGATTACTGTAGATTGCTTCCTCGCTAGCTGCACGCACAGGCTATACGCTCGTCGCAATGACACGAAAAGATGGACAATGCTCAGTTCGGAGCGAATCCCCTCCCCGGGAGGGGCTGGGGGTGGGTCTGACAACGCGCTCTCCGGAAGGCTGCAACAAACCAAAATAAAAAAGCGGGGCGGTAGAAACCACCCCGCCGACCAAACATGTTGATCAAGCAAGTATTTTAATAGGCCTACTTAAGCCTGTATATTCTTTACAATATCCGGTCCGGAGACCGGTATCCACCGCGACGTAGTCCGGAGACTACGCCGAGCGGGAGTTAGATTTACTCCGCCTTATATAACAAGGCGGCGAAACCACCCAGACTCGAAACATCAAACGAACCGGAATATCCGCTTCCACTCGAAGCTCCAGTAAATAGAACATTATATGTACCGGGAACCATTAATCCTATGAGTCTTAGGTTCGCGGCGTTGGAATTACCAAGTGTCGTTGTATTCCAATTCGAAAAATTACCATCATCTATTAAATCCGATCCGGCAACCGCCGACAGTGTGAGAAATCCGACTTGATTTACAGAGGATGCGGCACCTCCGACCAAAGCTTTTAGGAACAATAAGTAAACACCTTTCTGTGTGATGGTAATTGTGCCAATTGTCTGAGTTCCGGAAGCGGCAGAAATTCCGGTTTTAGGCGTATTTACAACTGCCACTTTGGTCCAAGAAGTTGAAACATCCTTCCAGGTTGCGACTCCATTTGCATCGCTGACCAACAATTTCCCAGCACCCTGCGATCCGTCTTTGATCTGGATCGGTCCGCTGTGCGTGATCGTATCGGTAAACGAGGTACTGCCCACTCCCGTTCCTTTCTTCTCCCAGGGCTCCGTTGCCGTAATCAGACTCGTTACCGATTGTCCCGTTGGCAACATCACACTCTCTTTCGCTTTGATCGCATACACCATCGCTACGTTGCGGGGACGGGTTTCGGATGCTGTTCGAGGTGTACCATTGGTTCCATTAGTAACCGGATCAAGCGTTGTTCCTGTAGCAGAACCTGAGCCAACATTACTATAATAGTCGCCAACTGTGGATCCAGTTGATGAGTATGGTTTACTTGTATTAAGTTGAACATTCATTCTATGACCTTGAAATGCATCCATTTGTAAACTTCCCAACACCCTACTTGCATCAATACCTCTTCCATGATCCCATCCTCTAATAAACTCACCTCTTAAGTCAGGCAGGTTAAAGGTCGTAGAGCCGTCGCCTGCTCCGTACGTGGTGCCGATCTTCGCAAACAGGGTAGCAAATGTTGTACGGCTTACCGGAGCACCGTTACACTCCAGGTAGTCACTTGGGATCGCGCTATAGGCAAATGCTTCAATGCTGCCCACCGTCTGGTCCGGGGCTGTGCTCATCGCCACCCGGCGCACCACTCCGTTTGCATCTGCCGTCAGTACAGAGTCTGTCGTAAAGCTGCCGCTCTGCAAGCCTTCCAGCTTCAGCGGATTGCTCGTCGCTTTCACATGCAGCGTGTTTGTTGGCGCACTCAGTCCGATACCGATCTTACCCGTACTGTCCACCACCATGCGTTCCGTATTGTTGCTGCGTACCCGCAGGCTGATATTGTCTGTCGTACCGATAAAGTTGCTGCCGCTGTTCGTGTTTGCGTTGCCCTTCAGGTTCCAGTAGTTCACATTCAGGCTGTCTTTGACAGGGCTGCTGCCGATCAGCTTCGCTATGGAGTCTTTCACCGGGCTCTGCAGCATCTGCTTCGCTACCGCCGTGCTGTCCAGTCTCAAAGAAGTAGCCTTCAATGTTGTTCCCGTGCCGCCTGTTACCAGGATTCCGTTGCTGTTGGTAAGGTCTTTGCCGGTAATGCTGCCCGAGCTGAGCGCACTGTTGATCACAGAGATCACACTGTCTTTCACCGGTGTCTTTGTAATGCCTACGGCCAGGGAATCCTTTACAGGGCTTTTGTTCACCATCTTCGCCACCTGCGAGCTGTCCATCGGTGTGGTGCCTGCGGCCCATTTGGAGCCGTCCCATACCATCGTCTGGTTGGTGGCAGTACCGTCCGTGAGTCCGAGTGTGAAGGGCGAAGCGGCGGTGCCGGAGCCGGCACGTGTGAGTCCTTTATTCGTGGTAGCATTCAGTACCTCGTTGCCTACGGCTGCATCTGCCCCTACCGGTTGCCAGGCGCTGCCGTCCCAGTACACCGGTCCAACCGGTATGGCGGGCGGGCCTGCTATCGCTGCAGTGTTGAACACCATATCGCCCACATTCGTTCCCGCAGGACTGGTGCTGCTCGTAAGTGCGGTAGTGGTCAGGCCTGCGCTGCCCGGTGCCCATTTGGAGCCATCCCATACCATTGTCTGGTTGGTGGCGGTACCGTCCGTGAGTCCGAGCGTGAACGGCGAAGCGGCTGTGCCGGAGCCGGCACGCGTGAGTCCTTTATTCGTGGTTGCATTCAGTACCTCGTTGCCTACGGCTGCATCTGCCCCTACCGGCTGCCAGGCGCTGCCGTCCCAGAATACGGGTCCGGCAGGTATGGCTGGCGGGCCTGCCACTGCTGTAGTATTGAACACCATGTCCCCGATGCTGTTACCGGCCGGTGTGGTGCTGCTGCTCAATGCTGTATTTGCCAGGCTTACCTCCCCTTTGGAGATCAGGCGGATCC
>NZ_BAABEZ010000023.1:0-3857 GCF_039540495.1 Rurimicrobium arvi
GGCCTACCCCTGATAATAGGCACGCCTACCTTTTAGGTAGGCGGAATACCATCGGCGGACTGTAAAAATACAGGAACGAAGACCCACCCCTATCCCCTCCGATGGAGGGGAAGCCAACGTGTGCGAGCGGCGTGCTGGAGAGATTGCTTCGAGGCGCAATGGGGATTGTGCACAGTGCAAAAACCTATTTACAACAATACCTAACCCGAATGTCTCCCGATAGCTATCGGGAGCGCGCCAATGAGCGAAGGGTTGGAACAACCCAAGCGAAGAAGGCAAAGCAATCTCTGAACGATTACTGTAGATTGCTTCCTCGCTAGCTGCACGCACAGGCTATACGCTCGTCGCAATGACACCACAACAAGTTGGACGGTGCCCAACACGGAGCAAATCCCTCCCGATCCCGATAGCTATCGGGACAGGGAGGGGCTGGGGGTGGGTCTGGCAACGCTTTCTCCCAAAAGCCGCAACAAACCAAAATAAAAAAGCGGGGCGGTAGAAACCACCCCGCCGACCAAACATGTTGATCAAGCAAGTATTTTTATAGGCGTACTTAGGCCTGATATTCTTTACAATATCCGGTCCGGAGACCGGCATCCGCCGCGACGTAGTCCGGAGACTACGCCGAGCAGAGAGGAGCTGGGGTGGTTCGACAAGGCGTTCCCACCGCGACGTAGTCCGGAGACTACGCCGAGCAGAGAGGAGCTGGGGTGGTTCGACAAGGCGTTCTCCAAAAGGCTGCAACAAACCAAAATAAAAAAGCGGGGCGGTAGAAACCACCCCGCCGACCAAACATGTTGATCAAGCAAGTATTTTTATAGGCCTACTTAAGCCTGTATATTCTTTACAATATCCGGTCCCGAGACCGGAATCCACCGCGATGTAGTCCGGAGACTACGCCGAGCGGGGCCGAGCAGTTGACTTTTCTTTAGTTTATTTTTGTTGCGTAAAGTTGTGTATATGGTCCAAATGCGCCCCCATTACCGTTATTAGACATAATAGAAGATGCCGATGCACTACCCAATGAAGTCCAGTTGTCGGCTGACATAAAGCACCACATGTATAACGTTGTTGTAGTCGATACAGTTATCGGAATAGAGCCAGAACAGGTGTAGTCTGCCCCAGCTCCACTTGTTGCAGCATAAAGTCTAGCGGCAAGAATACTCTTAATAGAACCAGCATATGTAGGAGGTGTATTTACAGAGCTTGATGTAGAAAAGAAAATAGAAGAAAATCCTGTCATTGACGTGGACGTCTTGGCATTTGTTCCAACTGGTACAACCCAGGCATTAAAAGAAAGCATCCAAGTTCCGGGAGTAAGTGTAATACTGCAACCTGTATAAGCCACAGGATTGACACCGCTTGCAACTACAGAACTCGTACTTGAAGGAATAGTTCCGTAAATTAAAGTTTGTCCTATATTCTGCCAGCTCGCCACCCCATTTGCATCACTGGTCAATACTTTACCTGCACCCTGCGATCCGTCTTTGATCTGGATCGGGCCGCTGTGCGTGATCGTATCAGTAAACGAGGTACTGCCCACTCCCGTGCCTTTCTTCTCCCAGGGCTCCGTTGCCGTAATCAGACTCGTTACCGATTGTCCCGTTGGCAACATCACACTCTCCTTCGCTTTGATCGCATACATCATCGCTACGTTGCGGGGACGGGTAACTCCGCCAAGAACATTAAAAAGTGAAGAATAACTGAACAAAGTTCCATTGAAACCGTGAATTGCAATCGACTCAGAACCATTATATCCGTTATTCGAAGGATCTTCCATTCCAATATCTGAGATTCCTCCCGCAGCTATATAGTCTCTTGTGTAAGAAGCAGACGAGCTATTTTCATGTGCAATATATGATCCCTTTTGCCAACTACCAATTGTCCTGCTCGCATCCACACCGCTTCTACCATTGCTCCATCCTCTGATAAACTCACCACGCAGGTCAGGCAGGTTAAAGGTTGTAGTACCATCCCCTGCTCCGTACGTAGTACCGATCTTCGCAAACAGGGTCGCAAACGTGGTACGACTTACCGCAGCACCGTTACACTCCAGGTAGTCACTGGGGATCGCGCTGAATGCAAATGCTTCAATGCTGCCCACCGTCTGGTCCGGAGCCGTGCTCATCGCCACCCGGCGTACCACTCCGTTTGCATCTGCCGTCAGTACAGAGTCTGTCGTAAAGCTTCCGCTCTGCAAGCCTTCCAGCTTCAGCGGATTGCTCGTCGCTTTTACATGCAGTGTGTTCGTGGGCGCACTCAGTCCGATACCTACCTTACCCGTACTGTCCACCACCATGCGTTCCGTATTGTTGCTGCGTACCCGCAGGCTGATATTATCTGTCGTACCGATGAAGTTGCTGCCGCTGTTCGTGTTTGCGTTGCCTTTCAGGTTCCAGTAGTTCACATTCAGACTGTCTTTAACAGGGCTGCTGCCGATCAGTTTCGCTATGGAGTCTTTAACCGGACTCTGCAGCATCTGTTTCGCCACTGCCGTGCTGTCCAGTCTCAAAGAAGTAGCCTTCAGCGTTGTTCCCGTTCCGCCTGTTACCAGGATTCCGTTGCTGTTGGTAAGGTCTTTACCGGTAATGCTGCCCGAGCTGAGCGCACTGTTGATCACGGAGATCACACTGTCTTTCACCGGAGTCTTTGTGATGCCTACGGCCAGGGAATCCTTTACAGGGCTTTTGTTCACCATCTTTGCCACCTGCGAGCTGTCCATCGGTGTGGTGCCTGCCGCCCATTTGGAGCCGTCCCATACCATTGTCTGGTTGGTGGCAGTACCGTCTGTGAGTCCGAGCGTAAAGGGTGAAGCGGCTGTGCCGGAGCCTGCACGTGTGAGTCCTTTATTCGTGGTTGCGTTCAGTACCTCGTTGCCTACGGCTGCATCTGCACCTACAGGCTGCCAGGCACTGCCGTCCCAGTACACCGGTCCAACCGGTATGGCGGGCGGGCCTGCTATCGCTGCAGTGTTGAACACCATATCGCCCACATTCGTTCCCGCAGGACTGGTGCTGCTCGTAAGTGCGGTAGTAGTGAGGCCCGCGCTGCCCGGTGCCCATTTGGAGCCGTCCCATACCATTGTCTGGTTGGTGGCGCTACCGTCTGTGAGTCCGAGTGTGAACGGCGAAGCGGCTGTGCCGGAGCCGGCACGCGTGAGTCCTTTATTCGTGGTTGCATTCAGTACCTCGTTGCCTACGGCTGCATCTGCCCCTACCGGCTGCCAGGCGCTGCCGTCCCAGAATACGGGACCTGCAGGTATCGCGGGCGGGCCTGCCACTGCAGTAGTGTTGAACACCATGTCCCCGATGCTGTTACCGGCCGGTGTGGTGCTGCTGCTCAATGCTGTATTTGCCAGGCTTACCTCCCCTTTGGAGATCAGGCGGATCCATTTCGTGCCGTCGTTGATATAGTAGCCCGGTATTACAGCGGTGCTGCCGCTGCCTGCCGTGGCCGTGTTGTACACTGCCATTCCCTGTACATGGGCGCTCAGCGGACTTGCGCTGTTCGTGGCGGTGAGCGCAATACGCGGCAGCAGTAAACCCCGACGGTTGCTTTCCAGGTCCAGGATTGCATTCGCATTCGGAAGTGCCGAGGAACTGATCGTTCCGTCTTTCATTTTACTTTGGGCATACACCCCGCTGCTGCAAAGCAGCAGCATACAAGTGGCTAGTGCATAGACTTGCTTTTTCATATTTTGGTTTGTTTTTGGATGTTACGTGATTCTTGTGTGGCCGACAGGGTCTGCTCCGCTATGGCTAAGCGCTCAGACAGGGGGAGGGCCAGCAGCTCCCGCAGTTCATAGGGCATACGTCCGGTGGTTTTCTGGAAAAGAAAAAAAAGAAAGCGTACCTGAT
>NZ_BAABEZ010000024.1:0-291428 GCF_039540495.1 Rurimicrobium arvi
GAGGCTTTTTTTTGTTGTAAGGTTTTTAGCTCAGTTGGTTAGAGTCCCGCATGTGCGGGATTAATCAGAGGGTCGCTGGTTCAAGTCCAGCAGGGAGAGCCGCCAAGAAGCCTTACAGAAATGTAAGGCTTTTTTTTGTTGTAAGGTTTTTAGCTCAGTTGGTGAGAGTCCCGCATGTGCGGGATTAATCAGAGGGTCGCTGGTTCAAGTCCAGCAGGGAGAGCAGCCAAAAGCCTTACAGAAATGTGAGGCTTTTTTTTGTTGTAAGGTTTTTAGCTCAGTTGGTTAGAGTCCCGCATGTGCGGGATTAATCAGAGGGTCGCTGGTTCAAGTCCAGCAGGGAGAGCAGCCAAAAGCCTTACAGAAATGTGAGGCTTTTTTTTGTTGTAAGGTTTTTAGCTCAGTTGGTCAGAGTCCCGCATGTGCGGGATTAATCAGAGGGTCGCTGGTTCAAGTCCAGCAGGGAGAGCAGCCAAGAAGCCTTACAGAAATGTGAGGCTTTTTTTTGTTGTAAGGTTTTTAGCTCAGTTGGTCAGAGTCCCGCATGTGCGGGATTAATCAGAGGGTCGCTGGTTCAAGTCCAGCAGGGAGAGCCGCCAAGAAGCCTTACAGAGATGTGAGGCTTTTTTTGTTGTAAGGTTTTTAGCTCAGTTGGTTAAAGTCCCGCATGTGCGGGATTAATCAGAGGGTCGCTGGTTCAAGTCCAGCAGGGAGAGCCACCAAAAAGCCCCGCTGCTCGGCATAGTCTCCGGACTATGTCGTGGTGGCGTTCGGTCTCCTGACCGATTTGGACGAGTGGCCGAGACACGAATTATTCTTACCAGTCACTCAATTTGATTTTGTCACCACGTTTTGCAAATTCAAAAGCACTGCTATACACGTAATCTTCAGGAAAGGATACATATCCGGCACGTACCGGATTTTGGTGCAGATAATTAAGTCGCTGATCGAAGAATTTACGGGAGTGTATTTCTACAGCGTGATTTTCGTGAGTCCATACTTGATACCGGCTGTTTCGCAGATGTTGAGCGGCATTATAGGCAAATCTGTGGAGGAGCCATTCTCTCCTGCTTTCCGGCTCCCGGATAATGAGTTCAAGTATTTTCTTTGCCGTGTACTTTTTGAAATCACGGATGATATCCGACAATGTAATACCGCCGTCTGCTTTTGCAATTACATGCACATGATTGCTCATGATTACGTAGCCAAAAATCAACAATTGCTTTTCGTGACAGCAAAAGTTGAAGCTGTCGATCAGTACATCCCGATAAATTTTACGTGTAAATAAATCGACCCAATCGACAATAGTGAAGGTGAGAAAGTAAACAGCTTTCTGGTCATTAATCTGGTAGCCTGTGCTCATCTGAATGTTTGTTGCTGACCCGAAATTAATATATTCGTTGTATTCCGGTCAGGAGACCGGGGCCGCTGCGACGAAGTCGTGAGACTTCGCCGAGCGTTGTCGTTGGAACACTACGGTGAGCTGGGGACCCACCGAGTCGACAAAATATTAGGCGGAATAATGAAAGTGCCAAAGCCTAAAGAAGATAAATAAAGGAGCCAATTAGGCTCCTTTTTAATTTAGAAACTATAGAAAATATAATACATTTGTTCAAACGAATAAAAGTGGGATTTCAAGAACTACTTCAAAATTATACTAACTCTGGACATAAGAGTACTGTATTAAAACCACTAACATGGTTTATATCCATTCTACTAATAGTTGCCACGTCAATGTTTTGGAATCCTAAAATACCAATTTGGGTACCTGTAAGCCTATACATCCTTTGTCTGTTAGTTTCAATATTTTTTCTTATTTGCTATGGTTATTGCCTTAAAACAAATCCAGATCTTATCCGAAGCGAAAAATTTATTACAGATAAACTGAGAATTGAAAAAGGATTTATAGGTAATGACGATATAGGACTAAGGGAAACTTTTTCACTTCCCCAAAATACTATTGGTGAACCGCAAACAACAGAATCAATCGATGGCAACTAAGAGATTTTTATTGGCAATAGCAGGTGATGATAGTGATGATACACTCAAAATATCAGAGTTTCTTAAAACAAAGAAGTTCTTTTGGGCTCATTATTTTAAATCCTGGATTTTAGTAGATAGGGATGGAGAGTATAACACCACAACACTAAGGGAAGCGATTTATCAAATAATAGGTGGTAAAGAAACCCTTGTAATCCAAATTTCTTCAAAATCTTGGAGTGCAAACGTTAGGACAAACGGAGAGATAAGAAAATGGATGTTTGATAAATTCATGGATGAAGAGGAAATTAAATTAAATCAAGAAGCAGCTAAGAGTAAAAAAACAGAATAGATAATTCATCGACTTACTGTAAAGTGGTACGTTAATGCCTATGTTTAAATTGTCGAGGTCGTAGTATGAACAGTACACTAAACTTTATAGGACTTTATTGGAGTCAAATTACATTGGTACTCCTTGGTGTTGGGTATTTTGTAAAAAGAGTATTAGATCTTAAATCTAAAAAGTTGGAAATTAATTACACTCTATTCCAACAACATAGAATACAATCAATATCCAATTTTTTAATGAATTACGCAAAGGCTGATAGAGTGTATTTGGAACTTAGTCATTATGACATTATGAACGGAAAATATACTCCCAAAGAGTTGGATGAAATTATTTTGCCCACGTTGGGAGAATTGCAAAAAGCGGTTCTTGAAATAAAAATTTATTTCGATCAAGAGACTTATACACCATTCTGCAAAGTAATGGAAGAATTTTTCGATCTGAATAACATGATTATGCGGACTTGGCTAGATAATAATGATCGAACAAAGATTATACCGCTAAGCAATAAAATACATTCCTATAAACAACGAGTACGTTCTAGGAATGAAGAATTGCTTCAGCAGATAAGCAATAATGTAAAGCTTATATACAATGCTAAATAGGGATATTACCAACATTCGTATTTTCTTAAACATCTGCGAATCAGTTCTCCGTAGTAGTCTTCTACTCCGTCGGCGAAGTCTCCGGACCTCGTCGTGGAGCGCGTCCTGACCACTTAATACGTAGCAGCACCGTTCATCATAGTTGTTCTCCCCTCACCACAAAAGCCCTCCCCTCCGTTTTAAGATAACCTTACCCGCCCAGCGCCGGCGGGCATGCTAATTTTATAGCACACGTTAATGGATAAAACAACAGCTATGAAATCAGCAATTCTTGAACTCGAAAAGCAATACTGGCAGGCTATGGAAAGCCGCGATTTTGAAACGGTGCAACGCCTCACACACTTCCCCTGCATGGTTGCGGGCAAAGACGGGGTAATGCAGGTAGACGAGGAATCGTTTAAAAAGATGTTCGACTCCGGTGAGGGCAAACAAATGAAGGTGCTCGGGATCTCCAATGCCCAGGACCAGATGATCGGCGACAATACGGGTCTGCTGGTCTACGTCATTCAGCTCGAATACACGAAGGATGGTACAACCACGGCATCCCAATGCGCCTGCACTTCTACCTGGATACAGGAAAACGGTGAATGGCGCTGCGCAGTCCATACCGAATCGGAGATGAAAGCGAAATAGTGCGCGATTGTATTCCCGGACAGTGGAATTTCCGGAAATGAATAAGGGCCTCCCGTGAGGGAAGGCCCTTTTGATAAGATCTATTGGTTGTGCGGGATCAGGATGGGGTGTTGCACACGCGGCAGACGGCGCTCATACCGATGAGGTTGCCGATACCGAATGTGGCCTCGCTGAGGCAATGCTCCACATCGAAATAATCCCGGAACAGAAGCTCCTGCTCCGGTTCGCTTTCGTAATAGCTGCGCAGGCCGCAGCGTACCTGGTGCAATTGCTCCAGTAATTCTTCTAACCGCGTCTGGGCGGTTCCCGGCAAATTTTCTTTTTCTTCAGTCATGAAAAAAGTTATGCACGCAGATAGCCCCCTGTACGTAGCTGTGACTGAAATCCCGAAACGGCATCCGGCGGAGGTTTCCCGTCCGCACCAGCATATACAGGGGGCTACCCTTGTATTAGTTAATAATAATTAATCTGAAAGTGTGTGTTTCAGAATCTCAGTCGCAGCAAATATAATATGTGATTGAACACGTTTGCATTTATTGCGAAATTTGCAAGTTTGGCGCAAAGATGCAGTAATTCTGCGATTATCGGAAGGGTCGGGGGCGGGGGAAATGTGCCTGTTGCGTGCGCCTGTTATCGGGGTAGGCCCGCCTATTATCCAAGGTAGGCGCGCCTATTATGGAAGGTACGCGGGCCTGACTCTAAGGGTAGGCACGCCTTATTAAAAGGGTAGGCTCGCCTACCTCATGGGATATGCCAACCTTATTAAAGGGGTAGGTCCGCCTTATCAAAAGGGTAGGCTCACCTGATTGAAGGGGTACGCGGGCCTACCTTAAGAGGTAGGCCCGCCTTATTCAAAGGGTAGGCCCGCCTATTATTAGTGGTAGGCGCGCCTTATTAAAGGGGTAGGCTCGCCTGATTAAAAGGGTACGCTCGCCTACCTCTTGGGATATGCCCGCCTTATTCAAAAGGTAGGTCCGCCTGATTGAAGGGGTAGGCGCGCCTTATTAAAGGGGTAGGCTCGCCTACCAAAAAGGTAGGCGGGCCTTATTAAAAGGGTAGGCGTGCCCACCCAAAAGGTAGGCGACCCGAGATCCGGGGCCGGTAGTGTTTTCGGTTTCATTCCGTCGGCGGCGTGCATACGGCCGATCGCTTCCGCCGTGGCAGGCGGGGATCTTTATGCCTGTCCTCAGCACATTGCACCGGGTGATTACGCTATCAGTAAAGCCGGCTTCTCTTACCTATAAATTGTTTCATTCTGTTGTGAAAGGCGGCAATGTGTCGACTAACGACTATTATTTCTGAGTGATAACCATTTTTTTATAAAATATTAATAATTAGCAATATTTTTTTCTGCAATTTGTATCTGTTTCCTATTTTTATATGCGCGTGCAGACAGAATTGTAAACAATTGTAGCTATAGAACGTGCGCATGAGTCACCAACTGAAAACCGTCTATACAATCTATGTTCACGCTACGAAACAATTCTGTAGCAGCGTTGAAACTGCCGCTGTTCAACTCTCCGGGATACACACACGGGCTGCATATCACGCAGGATATCCGTGTATTTATTTTCACCCATTCCCCGCAGTATTTCGAAATCGATTTTGTACAGCAGCAGAGCGAAGGCATGCGGCTGTTTATCGTACCGCCTGCACACGCCTACCGGCTCCATATTTCCGGTTCGCAGACTTTTGCCTGTCTGGATATACCGGGCAAAGTGCTTTCTTCCGACGACTGGAACAAGGTGTTTACCATTAAGTACCGTCCCCAGAAATCGCTGCCGGTAAGAGCGGGCCACACAGATGTATTGCACGCTTTATTGCCGGATAATTGCGCCTGTCTGGAATACAGCTGCAATGAGCTGATGCGCGTGATGTCTGATCAGCTGGATACGGACAGCTGGAGCAGTGCTTATTACGGAGCATATCATACACATGCGTTGCGCCTGCTGCACTTTCTGGAAAACACCGATCTCCGTCTGGACAATTGCACCGTAGAGCATGTGGCCACCCTTATGGAAGCGTCCCCGCGTTTGCTGCACCGTATTTGCATGTCGGTATTCGGCGTGCCCGCAAAAGTAGTGCTGAAGCACCATATGCTCATGAAAGCCATGCGGCTTTTCGGGCATCACCGCTTATCGGTAACGGCCATATCCGGAAGGCTGGGATTCTCTACTGTAGCGGCTTTCGACAAATATGTAAAACGTCTTACAGGACAAACGCCGTCATATCTGCGTGATTGCATACTCCGGAACGGGAATTTCTGATCCTGGTGTCCGAAATGGATAGTTGTGTGTCCGAAATGGATAAAGAGCCGGCAATATTGCCGGCTAATTTTATGTCTCTTTTCAAAACAAAGACCTCTTCTTTAACGACATAAACAACGCAATCATGTATCCTATAGTACCGCCATTGACCACCGGCCAGACAGGGCCCGACGTTCAGAACCTGCAGGACATTCTGCTGTATCTCCTCGAAACCGTTCAGCTGGATAATGCAGTTGCACAGTTGCCGGTGACCTCCTTGTACAACGAAAAGGAGCAGGCCATCTTCGGTGATGCAACCACTGCATTTGTAAACCTGTTCAAAAACCAGTATGCGCTCCAGTCGGGACCCAACGAGCTGGTAAACGGTCCGGTTGCGGGACTGATGAATACATTGGCGGGATCTCAGTTCCCGAACCAGGATATGATCACGGTACATGGTTCTGTGGCGCATTTCACCGGCAACCTGATACCGGTATCGTACACGGTTATCATCAGGCAGGTATTGTTCGGCAGTAATGTGGTGCTGGCCAGCACCGCCACCGGTTCGCTGGGTGAATATTCCGTCTCGTTCAGTGTGGGCCAGATGACCAACAGTGGCGTCTACTGGGCATTGGAGGCTGTTGTGCAGGTGCAGGTAGGTGAGGAATACAGTTCTCCGATTCTGTACGCGGCCCAGTCCGGCAGGGATTTTGAGATCAATGTGATTATCGAAAATGATATCAGCATCGAAACGGAGTTCTATTCCATCAAGACCAAGCTGGAAGCACAGATCGGTGCTACTCCCATCAAAGACATCACCATCGATACAGACGAATCACAAGCCGATTTCCTGGCAAGAAGTGTGCAGGAAAGTCCCAGGGATGTCAGGTACATGGTGATCGCCCACCGGCTCAGTTACCAGTTGTCCGGACTGAATCCCGAAATGTTCTATGCGATGCTCAAAGGCAACCTGCCGGAAAAAGCCGAGCTGCTTCTTTTTCCCGTGCGTTCGGTTATTGTCACCGCCATTCAGAATGCGGGAGTGGCTAATACCGTGCAGGTGTTCAGTTCCGGTGATATTGATACATTCATCGCCGCGTTGAAGCCTACGATTGTCACCAACTGGAATACCGGCAATTCCGGACAGCTGGAACTTACAATCAGCTACCGCATCTATTACTATGTGTTGAATAGCCAGAGCCTTACGAATGAGTTCCTGGGCATCTTCTTCTCTTACGAAAACTTCGATATAAGCTCCGATAATTTCTGGGAATACCTTGTCACGTCCTACCCATCGTACGCCAGCTACGCCGGGGGGTTGAAGGCCGCCACCATACTCGGCATTATCGGCGGCAACAACCCTGCGCTGGTGGGTGCATTGCTGGATATTCTTGAAGGAGGATCGTTCTCCGGCTCGCAGACTTTACCGGTAACCCCGGGTGTATACCAGCCGCAATTGCTCGGACGCCTTACCTACGGCAACTGGCAGGATATCATCACTGCCTGCAAAGCGGCTGATGCGTCCAATTTCCTGTTCCCCGATTTTATCGAAGGCAATACCCATACCGAAAAGATCAACTTCTACGCCGCGCGTATGGAGGGTAATTGTCTTGCACTGTATACGATCCAGAGTATTGCTGCGCGTATTGCCACAGACAGCAGCTCGCCGTTCCCTACGCTGAAAGCCAATATCAATACATTCCTCACCAACAATCCCAATCTCGATATCAAAGCGCTGTCTATCCTTGCGCTCAAAGCCGACGGTAATATTCCCTATGTGATGACCGGCCTTACAAACGTGAGCGATTTTATTGAAGAGATCGCAACCGTGCAGCGTCTGGCTACCGTAAGTTCTTCATATGATGTGATGGCGGCACTGGCAACTGACGGCCTTACTTCTGCCTATCATATAACGACTGTAGGTAAAGACGCATTTGTGGATACCTATGAGCCGGTATTTGGTTCGGCCGGTGATGCAGGAGCAGCCTTTGATACCGCCGACTCTGTGACCACAACGGTGCTGGCCAAATTTTATGAATCGTATGCGGATGCGCCGGATGTGTCTTCAGGACGTCCGTGGGTGGCCCATGACCCTGATTATGCACCGATCGGCGATACGGTGCCGGTTTATCCCTTCGTAGACCCTTACGCCGACTGGCGTACGCTGTTCGGAAGCCTGGACAGTTGTGCCTGCTGCCACTGCGAATCCATCTACAGCCCGTCTGCCTATTTTATAGATACGCTGAATTTTCTGAAGCTGAAAGGACGCGATTCCTGGGGTGAGCTGCTGAACCGGCGTACAGACCTGCTGGATCTGGAACTGACTTGTGACAACTCGGACATAGCCGTGCCGCAGATAGATATCGTCAATGAAATGATGGAAGACCTGGTAAGCATCGGTACAATCTATGTGCGCCAGACCAAAGCCGCAGCGGAATACCAGCGCGCTATCCCGGAGTACATGAACACCACCAGCTATTATACCGGATCCATCACCATTAATAGTCCTTATCCCGGACTTAAAACCGCTGTATATCCCTGGCGTTTCCCTTACAATGTGTACCAGCGCCAGATAGACGAGCATCTGAATATTGCCGACGTAAGAAACGATCAGCTGGTGCAGCGGTTCAGCACACTGGATCTGATGAATTCCGTGGCTACGATCGACTTCTGCCGCAATTACCTTAAAGCTACCGATGAGCAGGTGGCAGTAATTACCACGGCAGCTGCTATTTCAAGTCCGAACTATACCGCCTTGCAGGTGTTTTACGGAATGACAACCACACCTTATGCCGGATCGCCTTACAGCGATATCGTGCCTGATCCGCAACATCGTGGTGCGGGCATTACGTTTGCGCAGAGTGCCTGGGTAGCCGGCATCACCAATCGTATAGATATTTTCCTGCAGCAGACCCAGCTTACTTATACGGATTTACTGGAGTTGCTGGATTGTTACTATATCAATCCCGTTAACAATGCGGCACCGGATTCGCGCCTGTTTGCGATTTTACGCAACAGCAGCACGGTTGATATCACCACCTGCAACCTGTTTGAGCTGAAGATAGAACCGTACGATTTTGCGGATATACCTCCTTTCCTCGACCGGCTGCATCGCTTTGTGCGTCTTGCGCGGCTGCTGGGCTGGACTTATTACGATCTCGATATCGCAATGCGTGCGGTGGCTTCCAATGTACTGGATCAGTCAGGCTTTATCAGGATCGCTCAGCTGAAATACCTGGCCGACCAGCTGAACATGAAAGTGGCCGATGCCTGTATCCTGTTCCAGAACGTTGAGGTATTGCCTTACCGCGATTACCAGATGAGCGGAGATGACTGCGAGCTGAAAGACATACCGGATCAGTACACCCGCATTTTCCGGAACGAAGCACTGGCAAATGCGCACGTGCCGAATCCGTTCCCGCCTTCTCCCGCCTCTTCCTTCAGCGCAGTACCCAAAGATACTTTCCGCAGCTTTATGTCCGGTGTGACACAGCTTAAGGCGGTGGATCTGCAGGTAATCCTGGATGATGCCTACAGCCGCTATGGCGCGTCTTCCGGGGATACTTTCACGCCTTCACTGGCCAGCCTCAGCTATATCTACCGCCAGTCGCTGCTGATGCGTGCATTGAAGCTTAAAATTGAAGACTGGACATTCTATAAACTCTGGTGTGTCACATCCAACTATTTCGGAACACTTTCCGGTGGGGATGCGAATAACACTGCTGCCAACCCGATCAGTATTTTAAGTCCCGTATCGGGCAGTGCGTACACGGCAAATCCTTATGACGCGATCCGCTTCGTAAGCTTTGTAAAGGTGTGTAAGAACACCGGCTTGCTGGCCGCCAATATGGAATATATCCTGCGTGATCAGCAGTCGGATGCCGTAGCGGATCTGAACAACACGGATAAGTTGCAGAACCTGATGGAGGCCTTAAGGGGCGATCTTGCCGCCAACTGGTATCCTGCATTTGATGCTACTGCCGGAGATGCCTCCACTCAGCTTTCCCTGATTACGGCAACGGTCATCGATCCTTCCAGCGCCGGTTTGCTTATGGGCATCGTCAACCGTGAGCCCGGATCATCCAGCTATACAACTGAAGAAAAAGCGTTCCTGGAAACAGACTTCATCGCCGGAATCTTCCCCGATGCCGTTAACGTACTGGCCACACCGGCGAGTCCCGATTACCTGGCGGATATTACGGATCGCTATAACTATGTCTATGACAACGATAAGGCATATATCATTGAGCATGTACTGAAACCCACTATCGTCAGCTATCTGTCCAAATCCTTCAGTCTGGATGAAGACAGCGTGTATATCCTGCTGCAGGAAGTGATCCATGTGGGCAGTGCCGACGGGTTCACGCTGCTGCTGGACGAAACATATGTCTTTTCTGTCGGCGACCTGGATCGCTGGTCAGATTTCTTCGATCAGTTTAAAGTGGTGGTGCTGGTGCAGAAAGTTGCTATCCTTGCCAACCGCTTCAGCCTGGGTACGCAGGAAATCCTTTATTTCTGGCATAATACGGTCGGCAGCAGTTCCGATCCCGTTCTCCCGGATATCCTGAAAATTGAAGACCTGCCGGTGCGGGAGCACGAGGACGATACCTTTGTTCCGGGTACAAACAGCACTGCAACCTTCCGGCTGCTGCGCAACCTGATCTGGTGGACGAATGTGCGGGATTTCACCGGATCGGATATCAATATCCTGTTCAGTACCATCCAGCAGAGCGGCGATATTGTACCCGCAATAGCAGCGGTATTCCGTATGACACAGGACGATGTAAACAGCCTGATCATCGATGCGCCGCCTTCTACCGCTTACGACGGCATATTGAATATTGCACCTGCACAATATCAGAGCGCGCTTACGTACCTGCGTATTATCGACTGTCTGGAGATACAACATCTGTTGCCCGCTCCTATGCTGAGCCTGTACCTGGTGGCCCAGGCGACATTCTCTGCGGCCGACCAGGACGATGTGGCTGCGGTGATTCATCTGGTGAAGGCCCCGTATACGGATGCTGCCTGGCTGGATGTGATCACACCGGTAAACGACCTGCTGCGTGTGGAACGGCGCGATATGCTTGTTTCCCGCCTGCTCGCATTTCCACCTTATCCCTATACATTCTCCTGGCTGACCAGCAACGATATTTTTGAAACACTGTTGGTGGATGTGGAAATGATGCCTGTCGTACAGACTACCAGAACCCTGCTGGCCATCAATGCCACACAGATATGGATGAGCCGTACCCTGCTGGGGCTGGAAAAATATTCTGTTACCCCGGAAGGTGCAAGGCAGTGGGCGATGTGGCGCAAACTGTACCGTGTATGGGAAGCCAACCGTAAAATATTTATTTACCCGGAAAACTGGATCGAGCCGGAATTGCGGGACGATAAGACGGAATTGTTCCTGGAACTGGAGCGCTTCCTGCAGCAGAATGATGTTACCGCGGATAATGTGGAAGCGGCTTACAAGACCTACCTTGAAAGACTGGATCAGCTGTCTCAGATGGATATTATCGGTATGTACCGCGAAACCAGCAAGAGCTACCAGGATTCCACTCCGCAGGACAACCTGGATACGCTACACGTCTTTGCGCGTACTAAGGAAATTCCCCATCTGTATTACTACCGCAAAAGGGTTACGGGTGCATGGACGCCGTGGACCAAGATGGAAGTGCAGGCAGATGGCGATCATTTTGTACCGGTTGTATGGAAAGGCCGCGTAAGGTTGTACTGGCTTGTGTTCAACAAAGATGTGCAGCAGCAGCAGGGCAGTTCCCAGCAGACCGAAGGTTCTTTTGAAACCCCGGCTGCCTCCCGCTGGCAGATCCAGCTGGCGTGGACGGAGCTGAAAGACGGCCACTGGCAGGCGAAACAGATGAGTAAGGAGTCGCTGTACACCCAGTATATTTTTGAAGAACGTCCGCTCAGCTTTCAGCACTTTGACGATTACAAAACGATCTACTGGTATAAACATCGTATGTGGAACGACATGGGCGACCTGGAGAAGATCCGGAAAGAGGGAATTAATTTCTTCTCAGAGATCGATTCCGACGGACGCGTCCGCTTCCGCATCATTGAGCGTACTATCGGATTCCAGAATCTGGACGGCGATTTCTCTGCATTTTCGGATAGCCGTAAGATATCTAATACTGCGTTCGCATTCGATATCAAAAAGGAGATTATTGATCGCGAAGACTGGGGCGGCGTCTTTGGTACTACTTCCGGTGCGAGGGAAGTGGGACAATTTGTGGTAAAATTCAACGGTGCGTCCGTTATCCCGTCTCCCGACGTATCTAAGGTGCTTGCCTCCCTGTATTCGCATCATGTGGAAGACAAAGGCGCGGCGATAGATCTGTTCCATCATTGCTATTGGCCGCAAAATACCCAATACATCTATCGCGCATTTACCATCACAAATGTGAACCATTATGTGACAACAGACATATCAGGAAGGCGCACATTAATCCCTTATCCTGTACCGTATGCAGATCCTTATTTCGGATACAAGCATTACCCGGACAGTTCTGTAGAACTGCTTCGCCAGTGTCCCGGTATGACGATGCCTTATGTTTCACCGATTGAAAATTATAATGATTCGGATAGTCTGCAGGCAAATAGATTGAAGTTCAGTTCCAGCAGGATAACCCTGAAGGATCAGTACAAAGAGAAGCTGCTTACATTTCCGCGGAATCAGCCCGGCGGATATACGGAGTACAGCCCCATCCAGGTTCCTTATTTCTTTTACAAGGATCATGTGAATACCTTCTTCGTGGAGAAGGTGATCCTGCAATACGATCTGGCAATCGCCATGTCTCCGTCTGCGGGTCCTTTCACACTGCTCGGGACGAGTGCATTGCCGGTAAAAATGGATCCTGGTTCCGCTACATCAATCGGCCTGGATAAAGGCATCGGTACCGCCGCATACGATGTGGTGTTCCCTGAAGCCTCCATATCCTGGGGCGATGAGGTGCCGATGACGGCCACCCGCATTTTCACCCGTGCTGCTTATCGCTTCCACAATTTCGAACATCAGCAGGTGGAGCCTTTCCTGGAGAAATTATACAATGAAGGGCTTGAAGGGTTACTGGACCGCGAATACCTGGAGGGTATCGCAGACACCATGAATTTTGATTCCGTGTACGATCCTACCGACCAGGTGCATGGCGGCGTTTATTATCCGGACAATAAAGTCGACTTTTCCAACGAAGGAGCGTATAGCCAGTACAACTGGGAATTGTTTTTCCATATCCCTATGCTCGTGGCAAATAAGCTGAGTCAGAACCAGCAGTTTGACGAGGCGCGGACCTGGTATCAATATGTTTTCAATCCGAACGTGGTGCACGAATCGGGCTCTAAAGCACGCTTCTGGAATTTCATACCGTTCAACGAAAAACTGGGTACGTCCGAAACGATCGACTATGTAATGAAGAGCGCAGCGCTTGAGTCGGCAGTGGAACGCTGGGCGAATAATCCGTTCAAGCCCCACCTGGTCGCCCGCACGCGTTTGTCTGCCTACATGAAAAATACGGTGATGAAGTACCTGGACAATCTGATTGCCTGGGGGGACAACCTGTTCCGGACCGATTCGCGTGAAGCTATTAACGAAGCCGCGCTGTTGTACATCCTGGCCTTGCAGATATTGGGCCGCAAGCCGGAACAGATTCCTCCGCGTGCCAAACCCGAAGTGCAAACCTACCGGGATATCTATGATAAGCTCAATGCATTCGGGAATGTAATGGTGGATGCAGAGAACGTGCTCCTGTCTTCAGGCGCCAGCCGTCATTATTTCAAAGTAGTCTTTTACAGCAGTGTGTCTTTGGGCTACTCTCCGTTTACACCTGCGGTGAAGCTGGATCGTGTTATCAACGTGCCTTTCGATCTGAAAGGATCGATGTACCTGTTCTGCACGCCTTTCAACGATAAGTTGCTGAGCTATTGGGATATACTGGCCGACAGGTTGTTTAAGATACGCAACAGTCAGAACATAGATGGCATCACGCGTACCCTGGCTCTGTACGATCCTCCGATCGATCCTGCGATCCTCGTAAAAGCAGCTGCTTCGGGCTTATCGCTTGCACAGGTGCTCAGCGATATGAATGCACCGCTGCCTTTTTACCGTTTCAACGTGATCACACAGAAAGCTACAGAGCTGGCCGGCGAGGTAAAGGCTCTGGGCGGACAATTGCTGTCGGCACTGGAGAAGAAAGATGCAGAGATGCTTGCATTGCTGCGCAGCGGACAGGAATTGCAGGTGCTGGACGCGATGACGGAAATCAAGCAAACGCAGGTAGACGAATCAAGAGCGCAGTGGAATGCGCTGAATGCCCAGCTGACGGCCGCACAGGCGAAACAAACGTATTACAAAGGCCTGATAGACGCAGGATGGAATTCAGAGGAAAATACGCAGATCAATAGTTTAAATGATACACTGCCGATGACCATAGCACAGGGGGCACTGAACAGCGTTTCTTCTTTTGTAGGTTCTATTCCTCAGGTTTCAGGTCCTTTACCTAAACTTGAATTCGGAGGTTTGCATTTGGCCAATGTCATTGCTGCCGGAGCTTCAATATTAGGCACTTCAATCGCCCGCAACAACATCCGTTCTTCGATGTCCGGAATCAAAGCCGGCTTCCGGCGCCGCGCGCAGGAATGGAATTTCCAGTACACACTGGCTAAAAACGAGGTGGATCAGATGACCAAACAGATGACCGCTGCGGAAATGCGTATCGCTATTGCGGAAATGGAGTACAGCAACCACCAGTTGCAGGTAAACAATGCACGCGACATGAATACGGCCATGCAGGATAAGTACACGAATGAGCAGCTGTACGACTGGATGATCAGCCAGGTATCCTACACCTACTTCCAGGCATATAAGCTTGCATACGATACGGCGAAGAAAGCGGAGCGCTCTTTCCGCTACGAACTGAACCTGGATACTTCTGACTATATCCGCTACGGATACTGGGACAGCCTGAAGAAAGGCCTGCTCGCGGGGGAATCCCTGTCGTTCGATATCAAGCGTATGGAAGCGGCTTACCTGGACCGCAACAAGCGCCAGCTGGAAATCACCAAGCATGTATCGCTCGCCGCATTGGATCCGGATGCATTACTGACGCTGATCGGAACCGGCAATTGCAACTTCTCGATTCCGGAATGGTTGTTCGATCTGGATTTTGCAGGACAACATATGCGCCGCATCAAATCGGTAAGTGTTTCCATTCCCTGCGTGGCCGGCCCGTATACGACCATCAGCGCTAAATTGTCGCTTACCAACAGCCGCTACCGTAAAGTCGGTAATATGGGAGGGCATGCGGAATACCAGGAGGCGCCTGTGGGAGGAGACGACCGCTTTACCTATATCTATGGCAATATACAGTCCATTGCCACCAGTTCGGCGCAAAACGACGGAGGCTTATTTGAACTGAATTTCCGGGATGAACGATACCTGCCTTTTGAAGGTTGTGGCGCAATCAGCGAGTGGAACCTGGAACTGCCTGCAGCAGTAGCACAGTTCGACTACAAGACGATTTCAGATGTGATACTGCACATACGGTATACCGCACAGGACGCAGGCGCGCTTGGCGATCAGGCAAAAGCCTATGTACAGGATATGATGTCCTCCACGGATGATAAAGCGGGAATGTTCCGCATCTTCAACCTGAAACAGGAGTTCTCCAACGAGTGGTACCAATGGCTTTCCCTGGCTCCTTCCGATACCGCGCCGCTGCAACTGCCCAATGTCAAAGGCCGTTTACCTTACCTGGTCCAGGAAAGCGGAGCAGATTGGGATGTGGAATCTATTGAGGTATGGATGGACACGGAGTTCTCTGCGAATGTAAATGACAGTGCTTCTTCCACAGGTACGATGACCAACTCTGCTCCCAAAGGAACCCTGGAGATGGCATTGTCTAACTATCTGCCTTCCTTTGACGACGCTGCCTGGTATGCGCACCTCGATCCGTCCGGAGCGAAGACATCGATCGGTAACTGCTGGATGATCGTGCATTATAAAAAATCCTGATCCCCTGTTAAGTGGAAATCCCCCATCCAAGAACGCCAACATACGCAGCACAATGACACCTGAAAATAAAAGACCGGACTCAGCAAAAGCCAATACTGCTTATCCTCTGGACCGTTATACCGTTCCTCCGCAGCAAAGCGGGGGAACGCAGGACGAGAAGAGCCCTTATTACAGATCGCAGGCCCCGCAGATCAGTCTGCCGAAGGGCGGGGGAGCGCTCAGGGGTATTGATGAAAAATTCAATGTGAATGCCGTAAACGGCACTGCAGGGCTGGAAGTGGCATTCCCGCTCAGTCCGGCCCGCAGCGGATTCACGCCTTCTTTATCCCTGTCTTACAATTCAGGAGCCGGCAACAGTGAGTTCGGGCTTGGCTGGTCCATGAGTCTGCCTTCTGTTCAGCGCAAAACCGACAAACGATTGCCTTGTTATGATGATGCGGAGGAAGCTGACGTATTCCTGCTGGCAGGAGCTGAAGACCTGGTGCCTGTGCTGGATAATTCCGGTATTCCGGTGGTGCATACGGAAGGTGCTTACCGGATTGCTTTGTACCGGCCCCGCATCGAAGGTTTGTTTGCGCGTATCGAATGGATACGTAAAGACGACGGCAACAGCTGGTGGCGTGTCACCACAAAGGACAACCTGCTGACCTATTACGGACTCACAACTGAGGCGCGTATTGCCGATCCTGAAAATGCCGGGCGGGTCTTTAAGTGGCTTCCCCAGTTGGTGCTGGATCATAAAGGCAATGTGCAGCAATATTATTATGCGCAGGAAAATAAAGACAATGTGGCAGCCGCTCCGCACGAATACCAGCGCCTGCACGATCATGCGCCGTTTACGAATACTTATCTGAAGCGTGTGGCCTATTGTAACCTCACACCTTTTTTTGTAGAGACACCCGCTTACGAGCCGGACATGAGCAGCGGCGATTTCCTGATGGAAGCGGTGCTGGACTATGGCGATCATAGTTGGGAGACGCCCGCCTACGATCCGGATTCAACGTGGCCGGCGCGCACCGATGCGTTCTCCGATTACCGGGCCGGGTTCGAGATCCGTACCTACAGGCGTTGTCGCCGGGTGCTGATGTTCCACCGTTTCCGGGAGCTGAACAGCGACGAGTCACTAAGCCCGGTGATCGTACGCTCGCTGGATCTGACCTACTTCTTAGACACTGACCCTTCCGTTCCTCCGGTACCGGACGACTATGCACATATCGATTTCATCAGCACGGTCACACAGACCGGCTATTATTACGATGCATCCGATAACCTGATCCGGAAATCGTTACCGGCCATGACGCTTGCTTATCAGCCGGTGGTGTGGGATCATACGATACATACGGTGGCGCCGGACGATGCGGCGAATGCACCTCAGGGTCTTACCGGTAATTACCAGTGGACGGACTTCTTCGGAGAAGGTCTGCCCGGTATCCTGTCCGAGCAGGGCAATGCCTGGTGGTATAAGCGCAACCTGGGTGACGGGCATTTCACTCATGCCCTGAACCTCGCACCCAAGCCGTCATTTGCAGGTCTTGGATCCAGCCTTCAGTGGCAGGACCTGGACGCCGACGGGCGCCGGCAGGTGGTGAGCTACAGCCCGGAATTTCCGGGATATTTCGAAGCAGCTTTACCTGCTAAAGACGATCTTGACGGTGTGCAGGAGTGGGAGACATTCCGCGCTTTTGCACAGACCATCAACGTGGATATGAACAGTCCCTTCAATAAAATGCTGGACCTGGATGGTGACGGACGACCCGATCTGCTGTTATGCGAAGACAGGGTATTCACCTGGTACCGGAACGAAGGGAAAGAGGGTTTCACGCTCGGAGGCTATTCCCGCGTGGTGACCGACGAACAGGACGGTCCCCGTTTATTGCTGAACGATGAGGTGCAGAGCGTCTTCCTGGCCGATATGAACGGCGACGGACTTACAGATATTGTACGTATCCGCAACGGTGAAGTGTGTTACTGGCCCAATCTCGGCTACGGACGTTTCGGCGCCATTGTAGTGATGAGTAATGCGCCGGTGTTCGATAAACCCGAATTGTTCAATCCCATCTACATTTACCTGAACGACATTACCGGTACGGGTGCTACCGATATATTATACCTGAGCCCCGGTGGCTGTACCGCATACATCAATCAATCGGGCAACACCTGTTCCGGTGCCGTTTCCTTATTATCCCTGCCGGGCGTGGATCCGCAGAGCCGTATCGCTGTGATCGATTTCCTCGGTAAAGGCACGGGCTGCGTGGTGTGGAGCAGTCCGCTGCCGCAATACACCGATGCTCCTCTGCGCTATATAGACCTGATGGGCGGGAAAAAGCCGCACCTGATGATCTCATACGACAATGGTATGGGGAAAACGGTGGAACTCACTTACAAAAGTTCTACCGAATATTACCTGGAAGACCGGCGCAATGGCACGCCCTGGGCGACAAAGCTTCCCTTCCCGGTTCATTGTGTGGATACGATCGCCACCTCAGATGCGGTAAGCCAGACAAAGTATAGCCAGTCTTTCAGCTACCATCATGGGTATTACGATCATCCGGAGCGGGAGTTCCGCGGCTTCGGGCGGGTCGATTCCACAGATACGGAACGGGCTGTTGCCGAAGGCGATGGTACCGATCCCGGGGATTTGCTGAAGCAAGACCCTGTACTCACCAAAAGCTGGTACCATACGGGTGCCTGGATGGAGCTGGAATTGCTTACCGATGCTTTTGCCCGGGAGTATTTTCTGCCTGCCGGATGGAAAGAGCTCCCAGCATATGTAAACATCCCCGCCGGGCTTTCCGCGAAGGAGGAGCGTGAAGCGTTCCGCGCGCTGAAGGGCTCGCCGCTGCGCCAGGAGGTTTATGCGCTGGACAATTCCGTGAAGGAACAGATGCCTTATGCTGTCAGTACTTTCTTCTACGAGGTGAGCTGCCTGCAGCCTGTTTACGACCGGCCCGCCACCGGCAACGGTACGTATCCGAACGGTGTGTTCCTGAACATACAGCGGGAAAAGCTGAGCCAGTCCTCAGAGCGCTTTACCGCAGATCCACGGGTGGCGCATGAGATCACACTGGAGACCGATGAATATGGGAATACACTGCAATCGGTGCAGATCGTATATCCCCGTGTGACGCTGCCGACGTTTCTTCCCTCCGAAGTACGCACCGCCCAGGCAAAATTGCATGTCAGCTACCAGCGTAATGCATACACCAATGATATCACAACCGATGACCTTATGTACCGCCTGCGTGCAGGCTGGCATGCTTTGTCGTGTGAATTATACCTGCCTGTATCTTACTATCCGGCCGCCGATGCATTGTTGACCAAAAGCGGACTGCTGGCTTTGCTGCCTGCTACCGTAAGCGACTACACCACACCGATGAGCGGACCGAGTCCCATACTGAGAATGACCGGACAGCAAAAGACGGTGTTCCGTGCGGACGATGCCGTGACTGTGCTGGCGCAGGGCGTACTGGCCGCGCTGGCCATCCCCGACTGTCAGTATGCACTGGCATTCCCCGGAGATATAACAGATAGCCGTTTCAACAGTACCCGCCTCACAGAAGGTGCTTATACAGACCTCGACAGTGACGGAAACTACTGGCTGCCGGGAGGCAGGCTGGTATATGGCGCACATCCCGAAACGAACTTCTACAGCGTGTATTCGTATACCGATCCCTGGGACAACGTCACCGGCGTGGGGTATTACGACACGCTGGAAGCATACTGGCTGCTGCCGTCTTACACGCATGATCCGCTGTCGAACGAAACGACGGTGAACCGCTACGACTGGCGAGTGTTACAGCCAGCCCGGATCACCGATATGAACGGGAATGTAAGCGAGATCATCTATGATGCGCTCGGGATGCCCGCCGCAATGGCGCTCAAAGCAAAAGACGACGGCACCGAAGGAGACACACTGCTGGGCATGAATATTGAAGATACCAGCGTTCAGGCGGATTTCTGGACAGATCCGCAGGCTTATGCCTCCGACCTGCTGGTACATGCCACCATGCGCTGTGTGTACGACCTGAATAGACAGCCTGTGGCCGTAGCAATGATCGGTAATGAACGGCATTACCACGATCCGCATTACGATCCGGACAAAGTGCTGATCCGGATTACCTATACCGACGGCCTGGGCCGTGTGGCGATGAGCAAGGAACAGACCGCCGACGATCCGGCCACTTCCGCGGAAAGATGGATCGGGAGCGGAAAGACGGTGTACAACAATAAAGGAAATGTAGTGCTGCAATACGAACCCTATTTCAGCACCACGGCTGCATACGATCCTGCGGAACAGGCTGCCGCCGACGGTGTAAGCGCACGAATGCATTACGATCCCCTGGGCAGAGTGCGCCGTACCGATATGCCGGACGGAACGTTCAGCTACACAATATGGGACGGATGGACGCAGGTATTGTATGATGCGAATGATGCCTGCCTGGGCAGTGAGTGGTATGGAGCGTACAGCACCGGCACGCCCGAGCAGCAGGACGCCGCCGCCAAAGCCGCGGCACATGCAGATACACCGACGATTTCCTGCCTGGATACGCTGGCCCGTCCCTTCTTTACGATCCAGTTGCTGGAAGCAATGGCGGTTACGGACGGAGTGGACGGACTGACGTTCAGCCTTACCGGTATAGACCATATAGAGAGTTACGAAACGCTGGACCTGCAGGGCAACCGTCTCAGCGTTACCGATGGCCGCGGCAATACGGCACTCAGCTACACTTACAACCTGCTTCAGGTTCCCATGAGTCAGCTCAGTATTGATTCAGGTATGCAATATATGCTTGCAGAAGCGGCAGGCAACCCGCTGTACAGCTGGGATGCCGACGATCGTGTTTTCCACTTTACGTATGACGGCCTGCGTCGTCCGCTGAACAAGGATGTTACGATCCTTACAACAAACTATCTCACCGATGTGTGGCAATACGGAGAGAGCGTGGCAGGAGCCGATGTACTCAACCTCAAAGGACAGTTATACCGGCAACAGGACAATGCCGGTCAGAACACCGTTACCAGTTACGATTTTAAAGGCCTGCCGCAGGGCTCCGAGCAGCAGTTGCTGATGGACTATACGATCGTGACAGTAGACTGGTCGGGTGGAGGACCGGCGCTCGATCCAACCGTATTCACCAGTTCCGTGAGTTACGATGCTCTGGGCCGTATTGTGAATGCCGTAGATCCGGGAGCCAACATTACTTCAAATACCTACGATAAGGGCGGCACATTAAAGACCGTGACCCTGAACGGTAACTCCTACATAAGTGATATTCAGTACAACGCGCGGGGACAGAAGACCAGGGAGGTATTCTCTGTGAATAACACCAATACCCAGTATACCTACGACCTCGCCAATTTCCGCGTTACGCGTATCCTCTCCCGCGACAATGCCAACAACGCCATCCAGGATATGAACTACTGGTATGACGCGGTGGGTAACGTAACCCAGATGCAGGACGACGCCACACAAAGCCTCTACTTCACCAGTACGCCACCGGCGCCACCTTATAGCGTTCCGGCTAAGCTCTATACCTACGACAGCCTGTACCGCCTCATCCAAGCCGGAGGTTTTGAGCTGCAGGGTACAGCCACCTTTGGCCCAGACGACAACTTTAACGATGCTGCCTGGACAGGCCTGCACCCGCTGGATTACAATGCGATGCAGACCTACACGCAGCTATACAGTTACGACGAAGCAGGCAATATCCTGAACCTGCAGCACATCGGCGGCGTGACAGGATCATACACCCGTATGTATCATTACATCGGCGGTACTAACCGTCTCGACAGCACCATGGTGGGCGCTACGCCTTATGCTTATACCTACGACAACCGGGGGAATATGGTCTCTATGCCGCATCTCAGTTCTATGGACTGGAATGCAGATAACCAGTTGCAGAAGACCAGCGTGGGGATGACGTACACCTACTTCAATTATTCGGGGGGAGAGCGTATCCGCAAAGTGTGTGAGAAAGCAGGAGGGATTGTGGAAGAGCGTATTTACCTCGGAAATTACGAACGCTATCGCCGCTATATCGGGGGTGTGCTGGACCTGGAGCGCAGCACGGTGCATGTAACGGACGACAGCGGCCGCATCGCCATGCTGGAAACCGAGACCGGCGGGGCTCCGCTGGTGCGTGTGATCTACAGCAATATGCTGCAGAGTTCTGTCGTGGAACTGGACGCCTCGGGCAATGTGATCTCTTATGAAGAATACCACCCCTTTGGCACCACAGCTTACCAGTCCAACAACGCAGCTATTGCCGCCGCCGCGAAACGGTACCGCTACACGGGCAAGGAGCGGGACGAAGAAACGGGATTGTACTACCACGGAGCCAGGTATTACATACCGTGGATCGGACGATGGAGTGCGTGCGATCCATTGGAAGCGAAGTATGCGGGAATGAGTCCGTATAATTATTGTTTCAACAATCCAATAATGGAAAGTGATGATGATGGAGCTGACCCAGATAATAAAAATCAAGTTATTGTTGCTCCAGGAAATACATTATCTCAGATAGCAAAAGATTATCATACTTCTGTAGGGGCATTGATGGCATTGAATCCACAAATTAAAGATAAGAATGAAATTAAAGAAGGTGATAGGTTGAATTTGCCCACCCCAAATGAAATGGGA
Source organism: Rurimicrobium arvi (assembly GCF_039540495.1). Taxonomy (NCBI): domain Bacteria; kingdom Pseudomonadati; phylum Bacteroidota; class Chitinophagia; order Chitinophagales; family Chitinophagaceae; genus Rurimicrobium; species Rurimicrobium arvi. The sequence continues at coordinate 22,484 of NZ_BAABEZ010000024.1, forward strand.
TCTGGTGGAAACAGTTCAGCAAACAATTCTGAGAATTCAATGTATTATGGAGGTCAATTAAAAGAAATCGTAGTCATAGGAAAAAGTACTGCCAATAATAATGCAGATCCAAATCAGAACGAGAATAACGCCGCACAAAGTGGAAGTGGTGTTAGGCCAGATTTTAATAGAGCCAATGAATATACATCTAAGTTCGAAGGTGGTTGGGTAAATGCAAAAAATGATCCTGGAGGTGCGACCAATCGTGGAATAATTTTTAGCAACTTTAAAAAATGGGCTCAACCAGATTTAGGTGTTGCACCTACAATTGAAAACTTAAAGAAACTATCACCCTCACAAGCAAAAGTTTTGTATCAAAAACATTTCTGGAAAACTCAGAATTTTGATTCGTTTAAAGATGGTAATGTAGCGTTTGCTATATATGACTTCTCTGTAAACTCTGGTGGAGGAGTGAAAGCTGTAGAAAACGCTATTAGCAAACGATATGGAAATATAACAGTTGATGGCAAATTAACATCTGCAGAGATAGGTGCTTTGAATAATATTCCTGGTAGAGACCTCTTCAATTTGGTATTAACTACCAGGAAAAGTTACCTTCAAAAAATTATTGATGATAATGTGAAAAAATACTTAAAAAAGCATCCCAATGCTACGCAAAAACAAATTAATGATAATACTTTGCAAGGGTTGCAAAAAGGATTATTTAAACGTGTAAATAGTATAAAATATGAAACTAGGTAGTTTTTCAATTTTGATTTTGATTTTTTTCGTTCGATGTAGCACTAACGCTGATCCTGTAAAGGATACGTCTTTAGATACAACTGCGCAAATAGTAGAACACAAAATCGTTTCGAATAGTGATCAATCAAACTATTCTGAATTTTTGGTACAGTCTGAAGCAATTCATCAGCAATGCCTTGACACAGGAGATGATATGCTAGGGTGTTCTCAAAAATATTATTCCGAAATGGATAGTATGTTGAATGTTGTATATAATGGGATAATCAAAAATTCAGATGATGCTGCTAAGATAGCTTTAAAGAAAGAGCAATTGAGATGGCTTGCGCAACGTGATAAGGCTTTTAGTGATTTCGATAGCGAAAAAATTTCTGAAATAAGTTCAAGTGATAATCAAACTTTGTCATTAAACAAGAAAGCTAATTATGTAAAAGAAAGGGTTATAGAATTAATAAACTATGAGCAAAAAAAGTACGATCCTAGTGTAGGTCGTGTATCAAAGTAGCTGATTGCGTTTTTGCTAGTATAATATTTAGATATCAATTCTGTAATTTTGAGGAAGTAAAAAAGCAGAGGAATATTTGTTCGTCCGCTTTTATTTTAGGCCGCCAAAACGCACGTTAATGAAATAAAATGCTACACCAGCTGTATCAAAGGTGCTCTGCTCATTCGACGAAGAAAACGGGATTAAGCGTACGCATTTGCGTACGCTTTTTTTACCAAAGAGATTAAAATGACTTTAATAGAATTAATTGATTATCTGCTCAACCCAGAAAGGTTGGAAAATCTGTATGAAGAAGAAAACCTCAATACAGAATCTGATGCTATCATAATTTATATGAAATACGCATTAGATTTAGAATGTGATGTTGTTTTATTTGAAATGGAAGAAACGGAAGATGAGATTATCTTTGAAAAAGATGGAATCCAGTATTTTCAACTATTTCCCGTTGAATATGCAATAGAGTTAATAGAGTCTGATTTGGATTTGAAAGGAAAAGGTTATTCTAATCTAGAAATAGCTGAACGACTATTAGAATACAGAGTTAAAGATGCTTAGGCTTGGTAGGGCTTTTGCACATTACACGAAGAATATGAAATCAGGCGTACGCATTTGCGTACGCTTTCTTTTTTGGTGCACAGAAACTGGAAAGTTGTTTGGATGTTCTTTGACCTAAAATAAAAGTGATTTTTATTGACGCAGAGATTGGCTTTACCGCTACACAGGTAAGGAGCGTGATGAAGAGACTGGACTATACTACCCACTGCTAGGCATAGTCTCATGACGTCGCCGAGCTTTTTGTTGAACAGGCATACCACAAGTAAGCACCATTCTGGTCGTTTATCCGGTAGTCTGTGCTCAGGCTGCGCCGTAATTAATATATTCGTTGTATTCCGGTCAGGAGACCGGACCCGCTGCGACATAGTCAGGAGACTATGCCGAACGTTGCTGGAGGAACACTACGGCGAACTGGGGAAGCTACAAAGCAAGAATTTGCCTCTACTGTCGATTATTACTTCAATACTAGTCTGTCTCAACAATGGTCTGATACAAAAGTTCAGTTAAAGAGTATGGTTACGGATGTTCGATTTTACGAAAATCTTGTCCCGTTATTATTAACAAAAAAGCCAAATACAAATTTTGCAGTTGCTCCTACAACAGCAAAAGAAATAGAGACGGTAACATATTACAGAGTTCAAGGTGGAGTAGGTAATGCTACAAGTAAAAGCTTAATTCAAATGACTGGAGAAGGTGAAGCTATATTCAGTGATGCAACAATTAACGTAAGTACCGGAAGTATGGAACACGTAAATCACTTTATGTCGCTAAGACCTAATTCCACTGTTATTTCATTTGATGTTCCGAAATGGCTTGACGAAATGGTTCAAGAATATGCGATACCGCAAAAGGGCTACAATAAAAATCCTTTGAACATGAAAGGTATGGCTCCCAAAATTGTTGATCCTACTACTCCTGGGTTATCTTATGAGTTACCTTCGGAATGGGCTAAATGGTTCCAAGAAAACTACGTTAAAGGCAGTGTTAAAGTAAAATGAGAAATAAATATGAAAAAATTTAAAGGTCTAGATGGGATTGTAAACATAATAGTTTTGACCAAATTAGATAATCGGTACAACTGGTTCTGTAGTGATAAAGTGTTTTGGATCATGGATTATGTCAAGTATACTCATCAATTTGATCCTACTGACAATGATTATTCCGAACGTTTTGATATCGGTATTCTAGACGAAAAAACTGCCGCTCATTTTTTAGAGAACATGGAAGAGTATAGTTGTTCTATAGAAGAACTGAAAAGCCTATTTGCGGCATCCCTTCCTTTAACTTCATTTGACGAAGCATATCATTTATTTCCAAAACTTTTTGTCGATTTTGATAGCAAAAAATTGCTCTCTGTATACAGTGAAGCATTAATGCTTGAAAATTATGCTCCCGAAGGTTGGAGTAGTAAATATGGAACATTTACAGATGACATTCCTACCGAACAAAAATACTGGGTTATTAATGGTGTAGATTATGAACATGAATTATTCCAATAAAAATAGTCACTAAATCTTAGGTGTGAACAAAATGGGAAGACACGATGTATTCTCGTTTTGTTCGCTGCACAGTCTATGAAGAATCATTAACAGATTAAGCGTACGCATTTGCGTACGCTTTCTTTTTTTGATGCACCCAAGTGAAAAGTTGTTTTGAAGTTCTTTGAGCTAAAATAAAAGTGATTTTTATTGCCGTAGGTTTTGCCTTTACCGTTACACGGGCAAAGAGCGTGATGAAGAAACGGGTCTCTACTACCATGGGGCCAGGTATTATATACCGTGGATAGGAAGATGGAGTGCGTGCGATCCATTGGAAGCGAAGTATGCGGGAATGAGTCCGTATAACTACTCCTTCAACAATCCTGTAATGTTCAATGATCCGAGCGGGATGGGACCGGGCGATGATGTCCCTGTTGTGCAGGCTCCAACCATGGCAAATGGATCATTAGCCAACTATACACTAACAACCAATTTTTATGACCATAATAATAAATTGTTGGGTAGCGTAAGTAGTATGTATTCCAATGAATCAGCTAGTCATCCTATTCATGGAGAATATACGCGTAACGTGACCTATAAGGATCCAGACAGACCTGTGATTAACGATGGTACGTTAAAGAACATAGCAAATCTGCCAAGTGTTAGCGATTATCAATTAACTGCTCGTTACGGAACTCCTGAACCATCAATGCCAAGCGGAGCAGGATTACTGAATGCTTCAGGAGGCAATCCTATGACCGCAATGGGTGCTGCGGTACTTGCCGCTGCTGTTGAAGAAAGCGCAGCATTTGCTTTAGGCGAAGCCATCGGATACGGATTAGCCGCGACAGCTTCTGTATTGCTTGCACCAGAAGTAATAGCGGTTGCAGCGGTTGCAACCGTGGTGGTTGGTACGGCTGCACTAATTGATGAATATGCAAAAACTAAACCCCTTAACCCTCCTGCCATTCCGATTGCACCAGCAATTCCTATTACAACAACTGTTCCGGATGAATCTCAAGAAAAATTTTTATACAGATTTGATACTAGGGGCCCTGAAGAGATAATGAAAGAAGGGGGATTTAGAGCATGGGGTACAAATATGGATTTAGGATTACATGCTATTGGATATTCAACCCACATAGCCGATATCCCAAATAGTGGTTATGTTTCGACATCAAAAAGTGTCGACGCGTTAATTAAATCATTACCGCAAGGTGCGTCTGGCTATATTTATACGATCGCTTGGCAACCAACCGGTATTGATGTAAATGCTACCCTAGGTGCAGCCTCACCTCATCCAGAGGAACAAGAAGTTGCCGTACCTTTATTTATTCCTTTTATCTCTATTAGAAATATTAAACCGTTCAAAAATTGACACATGCAGATTGAAATTAAAAAGCCAGATGGTATTTCGGTGGCAAATTTGATCGTCGAGAATAATAAAATTGAGTATTCCGATCCTACAAGAAAAGAGGAGATTTCAGGAAATGCCTCCTTATTTGTTTTGTTGACTCGTTTACGGGAAGTGTTGGAAAAAGATGGGATTTTTTTATTAATTAAAGGGAGTCGTATTGATGTTCATCCAAGTGGCTTGCAGACGAGTATGGGAGGCTTTGGAGCATATATCCATACAATTGGTAAAGGAGGTGGAGAGTTAGTTGATATCTTTGCCCCTTTAGAGGCGGAGAATATCAATTTTATTGGTACAACTCAGCAACAGTCGGAATACTTTCGAGAATGGGCAAAAAGCATCGGAATTAATATTCCTGAATAGAGATGGTAATATTCCCGCACTATCCACGAAGAATAAGTGGTTATGCGTACGTCTGATTTCTTGTAAGGAAACACAAAAGTTGTTTTCATCTTCTTTGAGCTAATAGAAAAGTATTTTTTATTGACGTAGAGATCGGCTTTACCGCTACACGGGCAAGGAGCGCGATGAGGAAACGGGATTATATTACCATGGAGCCAGGTATTATATACCGTGGATCGGTCGATGGAGTGCGTGCAACCCATTGAAAGCGAAGTGTGCGGGAATGAGTCCCTGCTCGCCGTAATGTGTATTTACTACCTACGCGACATGCCCCTTGCTCTTTGAAAGTCTGCGGACTTTGTCATGATGTGGTTCGGTCTGCGGAACGGACTTGCATGAAAAGTTTATTTACCGAATATGGTACCTGTGCTCACCTGAACGTTCTTTATTGGCAATCGTCGTATCCCGTTCAGGAGACTACACTTAAAGCCCAAATGTGAACGCTCCTTTCCGGAAAGTCTCAAGACAAAGCGATGCTAAGCAAAAAAACTCCTGTGAAGCCAAATAAAAGCCGCCTCAAAATTGCTTTTGAGGCGGCCTGTTTTTATTGAGTAACTCAGCAATAATTAGTGAACTACAGAGAAACGCTCAGATACTTTCTGACCGTTAGCTTCTACCGTGTAGATATAAACACCGTTAGCCAGAGCTGAAGTATTGAAGATCACATTACCTTTCTGACCGGCGTTGAAAGTTCCGGCATCTTGCATAGCAACTACCTGACCCAGCATGTTGCTGATGTTTACCGATACATTTGCTTTCTCGGAAACAGAGAAGGGAACCGTCAGGCTGTTGTTAGCAGGAACAGGGAATGCTTTTGTCTCAGCAACGATAGATTTCTCGTTTACAGATAAAGTACATGTAGGACAGGTAACAACAGCAGAAGCAGCCAGATACTCATAGAAGAAGCTAACATTGTTAATAGCTTCTATCAACGCACTTCCGTAATAGAAAGAAGTATCGCTGGAGAACATCAGCGCAGAGTGACTGCGATCTGTCAGTGCTCCATTCCATTTACCTGCATAAGGCATCACCTTGCGGGAACCTCCGAAGATAGCCATGAAACGACTGAATGTATCAATATGGGAAGTGTTGGGAGCCCATGTGTCGCCGGATTTGAAAGTGAACGACATTACGATACCGTTTCCGGCAGGGACGCTTAAGCCGCCCGGAACGGCAAATGTGAATGTCTGGATATCAGCAGTGGCAATCGGACTACGCATAGCAGCAGTCAACGGTTCTTTCCAGGTAACGCGTGTTGTACCGGCTGCAGGATAACTCAGTACAGACCGGTTGGCACTATCTACTCCGATAGGCTGAGCAATATGCATTGTATCATTATCAGCAGCTACGATATAAGGCCCCAAATCAATCGGAGGCGTAAATCCGGCAAACACTGTTTTGGAATAACGATAGTGAGAGTATGCAGGTTGATAAGCAACTGAAACAATCAAAGTATCCACGACAGATGTTGGGCGTGTGAGACCAGTCACATACAAACCATTTATACGAACTGAATCCACAGTGTAGGCATTGGCAGATCGGATCCTGATTAAACCTTTATAGTTGGGGTTGGTTTCATCATTAAAGATGCCATCCATCGGGTACAATACCTGCGCAACGGAACTGTAGTTTACATTACCCAAGCCTGTGCCATATGTTTGTTTTACTGTAGAATCAAACCAGATACGGCAGGCCCAGATACTGTCAGCTTCAAATGAGCTGACTGACAGATTGTAATCGAAGTGGCTGTATTCACGTGACCCACCGGCAGTTGTTTTTGCGGTGCTTTTACCGGATACGGGCGCAACGGCAGGTGTCTCGTTGATCAGCCCTGCATTTACATGAGCCTTAAGCCCGGCTTTTACTGAACTTTGTGCCTGGGCACCAACCGCAGACACTGCAGCCAAAGCACCCATCAGAAGTAATTTTTTCATCATTCTAAGATTTAAAATTTTAATGTGAAGATAATGTTTACCGCGTTCACCGTAGTTTGTAATTACGGCCTGCGCGTCGCACCCACTGCTTGGTGAAGTCTGATGCGAATTAAGTTTTACAGGTCTAAAGTATGCTATTATTTTTATTTATGTGCACGAATTCTGGTGAAGAATTTCGCCGTGGTGGGATTCGGGTTTCCCTACCGCCACAGATTGATTACTATTCCCGTTGTTTATACAAACCGGAGCCGCTACGCACGTTGTAAGGCATCGCCTTACTTTATTTGTAGCCCGTCAATTTTTTAAATACCATTCTTCATGCTGTGCTACTTTCATTCTGGAAACCATTTTTGTATCCCAAACAGGATTTACCTGTATGGCCATTACACGCACTGCTACAGTTACAGCCTGGATCTCATTGTCATTTGAAAAGCAGAACGCAAGACTACCCGGCAGCGGGGACATCTGGGCGAAATCGTTTATCACTTTACTTTGTTTATAACACTTGAATGGCCTTCTTTCATAGAATAGGGTAGCATTGTCCCCATCAGAAAGATAATAATCGATATCCTCGCCTGCCCGAAGGTGGGTGATAAGCGGTGCAAAACCCAATGCGACAGCCGCGAGCGGGCTTGAATTCGCTATCGCAGAAACAAAGGTTTTCGATTCGGTTAAGGTTCTTGCTGCCTGTTCGTATGCCTGCTGTCCAGCCTGATCCACACCAATGTAATAGCTCCAGGCTATTGTATTGGGCGGAAGCGGGAAATTAGAGACGGTTCTGTTTCCGTTCATATTATTTTTTGAATGAACTTTTACGGTTTGGTTCATCACTTCCGTAGCAAATGTATCTGCCTTTACCAGGTATCTTTCCGGCTCTTCGAAATAGGTGGTATCATATACTGTTCGCTTGTAGGCAACAGTATTGAACTTTTGCGAAGCATCGTTCGCAGGTATCCGCTGTATCCTGTACTTGCATATCCTGCCCGCCAGCAGGTTTGAGTTGGCGAACCGGAATTTATATATACCTGTTTCCGGTATAACCACTGTTTTATTCTCAACTTTTTTCGTTTTGTAATCCATGAAAAGTGATGAAGAAGGCATCGCTAAAATCTCAAGTTCTTTCAACTCCTTACCATTCACTTCTTCAAAATTGAATATCACCTTGTCTCCTTCCGCGAAACCATAGTAGAAAATCTCTTCTGCTGAAGCCGCCACTTTAATAGTATTGTCGGCAACATCAATGGGTGTCTGCGCAAATAGCTAAGCGCTTAATAATAGCGTTAGTGTTGTGATAATTGGTGTTTTTGTCATTGTGCATTTGATTAAACGATCTCTTGCCCGAAATCCGGACGCGCACAAATATATATGGTGATTTTAATAAAATTTATCATTTAATTATATTTACTTCTGGCTATAGTATTGCATACGCTGCATGGCGGAGTCTGCGGATTTCGTCGTGGCGGGATTCGGTTTCCCGGAGCGCATGCTTCTGTAAAGAATAAGCCGTATTTTGTTGCGTAGCATCCCGCTTATGAAAGCCGTTCCCCGCTTATTGGTTCATTTGTTCCTGGCGATTGCAATCACTGCAATTATCGCGAAGTCGGGTGGCAGCGATTCGCTGATACTGGATGAGCGGCAGATCATGTGGCCGGTTGCGCTGATGTTCGTTGCCTCTGTATGGCTGATGCAGCTCTTGCTCTATCGCCGGTTCCGCAACAGCAGACCCTTCCTTAAATGGTTGCTCTGTATCGTACTTTCCATTCCATTGAGTATGCTTTGGCCCTGCTGGCGATCGGTTTACTGGCATTTGTGATCCCAGGCATCGGCTAACTGCCCTTCCTTTACTATTTGCGGAGGGCGTTTATACGAATAAAATTATACGCTAGATTTGCGACCGTTCAATAAGACATAACCCCTATGAAACAAACCTATCCGGCAGTCTGTTCATTACTGCTCGCGCTCACGCTTTCCTTCCATGCCGGCGCACAAAGCTATCCGTCTATAGATAAGGCGGCGCTGACCTCGCTTATTTCACAGGACAAAGAACACCAGTATTTCGCAGTGTTCATTTTCACAAACGGCTGCGGTGGTGGTATGTACATGACCGGTCTCCGGAATCAGATCGATAGTATCACGGACGGCAGGACGAAATTCATTTTTGCACAGGCAAGCAGAGGAAAGGATCGTGAGGCGGAACTGGAAGCGGCGATTAAGACGTTCCGCGTAGATAAAAATGAAGTGTACCTGATCAACGATGTCACTTATAAAACAGACAGGAAAGACGCACGCGAACAGGGTATGCTGTTCCGCAACGATATTTGCTACGACTGTAAGTTTATGGAGATAGGCACCGTATATAAACTCATTTTCGACAGGGAACAAAACCTGATCTACCACGGATTGTTCACAGACAAAAAGCAACTTGCAGCAATCCTCAGATGCAAATAATACGTGTCTGCAGCAGTATTCAGCAAAGCCATTACGCCTGCGTGATGGCTTTTTTGTATTGATGCCGGTCCGGAAGCTTTTCGGTAAATGGCTGGAGATTTCAAAGGCCGATGTCCAGCTGTCTTTACATATGTCTGGATATGCCCAGCACCATAATCGTGAAAGTGCGCATCACGCAACATATAAATATACTTACTCCTGTTGACAGCACCTTTGTTCCGTGCATCTGCTATGAGTAAGCTCCGAAATATTATTCCCGATCAGAAAACCGGATCTAAAACCGGTGCGCGTGCGCGTGTGCGTTGCGTAAACGAACATGCAGCAGCGCAATTGTACCGGCTGGCCGCTAAGCGGTTGCTGTCGGTGAACAATTGGGGGCGTATTTCGGGAACCGACGAAGATAGTTTCCTGCTTACCGGTAACAAGGGTGAGCCAATTGATACTGCTACCCCGGAGCTGGGGCAGCTCATCCGCATAAAGCTGCCGGCGCCGGGCAATGGCAGCGGCGGGGGCTACGACTGGGTACGCATTGAGGCTATAGAAGCAGAAGGAAACGAGCATACTCCGATTGAAAGTATTGCGATACGGGTTCGTCCTGTCTCCGCCCCGGTGAATAAAGAACCGCACACCGCGCATTTCTACACCACGGAAGCAACCAGTACGTTCTGCTTACTGCGCAGGCGAAAGGAGGTATGGGCGATGGAATTCGGGCGCAATGAAGTAGCGAATACCCACGTTCCCTTACTCACCGCGCTACGCAACCTTGCAATTGCGATAGGCGCCTGGATGGGATTTGCCCACGTGCGCTGGAAAAGCCTGATGAAGGGGTTGCTGCGCACCGGATAAAACAGCATGCCCGGCTGAAGATTGTATAAGCAATGCGGCTTTTCCTGTAAGGGCATTGCGCCCGGCTTCCTGTTCCTTTGTGGCCTTAAGCGATATAAGATGAAGGATACAACTACCCGGCAGGCGGCCGCATTTCATATAGACCAGGTGTACGATCGTGCATACGACTGGCTTATTCTGTATACTCCCCGGTTCATTCTCGGACTGCTCGTACTCATTGTAGGGTTGTGGCTGGTAAAGATTGTACTGCGCCTCCTGCAGCAGAAAATGCATAAACGCGATGTGGCCGACACTGCGAAGCCATTCCTGCTGAATATGGCAGGCGTGGTGCTGCGGGTGCTGGTGGTATTAGGTGCGGTGCAGACGCTGGGCTTCAAAATGACATTGTTCACTACTATTGTAGGTGCCTTCGGCGTTGCGGCCGGCCTGGCATTATCGGGTACACTCCAGAATTTTACCAGCGGTATTATGATCCTGTTGCTGAAGCCTTTTGTAACGGGCGATAATATTGTGACACAGGGTGTGGAAGGAACGGTAAGTTCTATCCAGATATTTTACACCGTGATCATCACTTTCGACAAGCGTACCGTGATCGTGCCGAACAGTAAGCTGTCCAACGAAGTGATCATCAATATCAGCAAAGCCGGAAACCGTCGTCTGGATATTGAGCTGGCTTTCCCGGCTACTATGGACTTTAAGGAGGTGAGGGCTGTGCTGGAACAAACGATAGACAATTGTAAAAGTGCATTGTCCGTTCCCAAGAAACGTATAGGCGTGTCGGCCATAGAAGGTGATACGTATAAGGTGGCCGTGAATGTGTGGGTGAATGCACATGGATTCCAGGACACCAAACTGCAGATACAGGAATGCCTGTTGTCCGCCGTAAAACAATTGAAGAATAAACCACAGCAGTCCTGACGCGCTGCTTAATTATAAAAAAAGCACTTACCTATACGGTAAGTGCTTTTGGATTAATGATCGACTTTGCAAGGAAGTTGAGCTTTGTATCCGCTTCCTGTTCTTCCGTAAGCGTGAGCCGCAATCGTTTCGCAATGCCTTCCAGTCCCAGCATCTCTGCATAGTAAGCTGCCGAGCCATAGCCGGATATTTCATAATGCTCCACTTTCTGCGCGCCCGCAATAATTGCTGCATCCATAGCGGCCGGTGTGGTGTCTTTGTTCATCACTTTGGTACCTTCTTCCAGTATGCCTTTCATACCCGGATTAAAATCACCTTCCGGTTCTATGTTCAGTTGTTTGCATATGGCTTCCAGCGCTACCAGGTGTTGCCTTGTTTCGGCGAGATGCATTTCGAGTGCCTTTTTCAGTCCGAAATTGGTCGCCTTTTCGATCATTTTCGGCATTTCCTCCGTGAGCATTTTTTCCGCGCTCCAGAGTACCTGTATTTCATGGTAGAACAATTGTTCTATGTCTTTGATCTCTCTCATAGCTGTTGATTTTTTGCTGCAATAAATATTAACGGTCCATTTCGGGCTTCAGCACCACTTTGACACAATCGTCGGTTTTGTGCTTGAACATATCATATGCCTCGGATGCTTTGGAGAGCGGGAGGCGATGGGTGATGATATCGTCGAGCGTCACTTTGCCGCTGCGTACCAGTTCAAAGCACTGATCGATGTACATATGTGTCTGTGCCTGTCCGAACTGCATAATAAGCCCTTTGTCGAATATGCGGTGGATCGGGAAATTGTCGTAAGGACTGGCATATACGCCTACCACAGATACGATACCGTTCCGGCGCACGGCCTGCGTGCACATCTCGATCACTTTTGAAGTGCCTTTTTCGGCATTGATCACCGTTTTTACCTTTTCCAGGAATGTGCGGCTGGCTTCCATACCTACGGCATCTATTGCCACGTCTGCACCACGCCCTTTTGTCATCGAATAGATCTTTTCCATCAGGTCGTCTTCATTCGGGTCAAGTGTTTCCACTTTGTTCACGTCGCGGGCCTTGGCACGGCGATACTCCAGCGGATCTATCGCGATCACACGTTCCGCACCATTCAGCCAGGCTGCCTTCTGCGCCATCAGTCCTACGGGACCGCTTCCGAAGATCACCACGGTGTCACCGCCTTTTACTTTGCCCCATTTGGCAGCGCTCCATCCGGTAGGGAAGATATCGGTGAGAAATACCACCTGGTCGTCCGTGAGTTCATCGGGTATGATCTTGGGGCCTACATTGGCAAACGGCACACGCACATACTCCGCCTGTCCGCCATTGTAGCCACCATAAAGATCGGTGTAACCGAACATGCCTCCGCCTTTTCCTTTAAGAAGGTCGCCTTCCGGACCATAGTGTTCGGGATTGCTGTGCATACAGCTGGGGTGATAACCCTGCTGGCAGAAAAAGCAACTGCCACACGCGATTGTAAACGGAACCACCACGCGGTCGCCCTTTTTTACATGCTTCACCTGTGCTCCTGTTTCTTCCACGATACCCATAAATTCGTGTCCCAGTACTTCGTCGCGCAACTGGGGAACGAATCCGTCGTAGATGTGCAGATCGGAACCACAGATGGCTGTGGTGGTCACTTTAAGAATGATGTCTTCGGGATGCAGGATCTTCGGATCTTCTACATTATCAACGCTGATGTCTCCCGGCTTGTGAAATACGGCTGCTTTCATACGGTTTATTTTTTAGATTAAAATTCAGAATCCAAAGTTCAACGGATGCCTGCTGTAGCTTTTCATATCCTGTGTTACGGGAGTTTATGCGATTACAATGTGGCAATCATATAATGATCGCATGGGTTGTTATAAGCAGCCTGCGCGGCGGTGTGTGGAAATTTGCTGTCTACTCTAAAGCATATATACTGTGGATCAACAGCAATCAATATACCCGGGGAAGCCATTTCCCCTGGGCGCGCATTGGGATGGCGCCGGCGTCAACTTTGCATTATACAGCGAGCACGCAACAGCAGTTTTCCTTTGTCTCTTCGATGCAGACGAAAAGGAGACTACGACCATTCAACTCAGTGAAAGAAGCGGTTATATATGGCATGTATACGTTCCCGGAATGAAGCCGGGGCAATTGTATGGTTGGTATGTGGACGGTCCTTTCGAACCACAGAACGGGCACCGGTTCAACCGGCATAAATTGTTGCTCGACCCCTATGCAAAGGCGCTGGCCGGAACACTGAAATGGAACGAAACGCTCTATGGCTATAATCTTCAGGAAGATGATCTGAGCTTTAATGAAAGCAACAGTGCCGATTCGATGCCGAAGTGTGTGGTTACCGATCCGTCTTTCGACTGGGGAAATGACCGGCGACTGGGCACTCCCTGGCATAAGACAATTATTTACGAACTGCATGTAAAAGGGTTTACACAACAGCATCCGGATATTCCGGAAGATTTGCGCGGCACCTATGCTGCGCTTGGTCATCCCGTGGTGCTGCAGTATCTGAAGGACCTTGGCGTGACGGCCGTGGAGCTGATGCCCGTCCATTACTTTACCGATACGCAAACGCTGAGCGAGCAGGGACTGAGTAATTACTGGGGATATAACACCATCTGTTTCCTTGCGCCCGAAAGCCGCTACAGTTCCCGTAAAGATGAGAATGGTGCGGTATTAAACGAATTTAAGGAAATGGTGAAGGCGCTGCATGGTGCGGGTATCGAGGTGATACTCGATGTGGTATTTAACCACACTGCCGAAGGGAACGAAAAAGGACCCACGCTTTCCCTGAAAGGAATAGATAACAGTATGTATTACCGCCTTGCGGAAGATGCGCGTTATTATAATGACTATACCGGCACCGGCAATACATTGAACACACAACAGCCGGCAGTGCTGCGCCTGATCATGGACAGCCTCCGGTATTGGATCGAGGAAATGCATGTGGACGGTTTCCGCTTCGACCTGGCTTCGGCGCTGGCCCGCGGACTGCACGAGGTCGACAGGCTCAGCTCGTTTTTCGACATTATTTACCAGGACCCCGTGATCTCGCAGGTAAAGCTGATCGCTGAACCCTGGGATATCGGGGAAGGCGGCTACCAGGTAGGGAATTTCCCGCCGGGATGGTCTGAGTGGAATGGTCGTTACCGGGATTGTATCCGTAATTTCTGGCGCGGTGAGAACAGCGGTCTCGGCGAGTTTGCCGAGCGCATCACCGGTAGTTCGGATCTGTATAAAGATGATGGCCGTAAGCCGACAGCAAGTATCAACTTTATTACGGCTCACGACGGTTTTACGCTGGCTGACCTGGTGTCTTACAATGAAAAGCACAATGATGCCAATGGGGAAGATAACCGCGACGGGCAGAATGACAACCTTTCCTGGAACTGTGGTGCCGAAGGGCCGACGGACAATGAGGAAGTGCTTGCACTGCGGCGGAAGCAACAGAAAAACCTGCTGGCTACGCTTTTCCTGTCCCAGGGAGTACCGATGTTGCTTGCCGGTGATGAATCCGGAAGAACGCAGCAGGGAAACAACAACGCTTATTGCCAGGACAACGAAATATCCTGGTTGGATTGGCAGCACGCCGATACGGAGTTACTCGATTTCACAAAATCGCTGATACAACTGAACCGTGCGCATCCCGTATTCCAGCACAAAGGCTGGTTTCAGGGAATGAAAATACATGGGGCCGACACAGAGGATATTGCGTGGTTCCGTCCGGACGGATCGATGATGAATGACGAGGACTGGGATAAAGGGTTTGCGAAATCGCTGGGCATTTACCTCAGCGGAAAAGGCTTTAAATCGCGCGGTCCGAAAGGAGAACTCATTGCAGATGATAACTGCTACCTGATCTTCAATGCATCCGAAGAGGATCTTACGTTCCGCCTGCCGCAGGAACAATACGGAACGGAATGGAAGGTGGTGCTGAACACCGCAAACGGCGCCGCTGCTGAAAACGCTTTCGGTGCCGGTTCGGAAATGCATATAGAGAGCAGGTCGGTATGTGTATTGCTAAATCCGCGTAAAGGATGAAAAGGGTAGATGTGCAGCGGCGTGGGATAGGGATGGTCTGTGAAGGTGGCCGCAGCATGCTGAAGGTATGGGCTCCGGAGGCGAAGCAGGCCTTTGTATGCACGCGGGAAGATAAACTGCCGCTTACTGCGCAGGCCTTCGGCTATTGGAGTTCGGAACTGTCGTTATGCGCCGGTGATGCATACCGTATAGAGCTCGATGACTGTGTGTATCCCGATCCGGCTTCCTTATGCCAGCCGGAAGACGTTCACTCCTGGTCGCAGGTTGTGGATGCCTCATTCGCGTGGACGGATAACGCATGGGAGAATCCGCCTTTATCCGCTTATATATTTTATGAACTCCACACCGGCACCTTCTCTGAAGAGGGCACTTTTGCAGGTGTGGAAGCAAAGCTGGACTACCTGAAAGAATTGGGTATCACCGCTGTGGAGCTGATGCCGCTGGCACAGTTTCCCGGAACACGCAACTGGGGCTATGACGGCGTATTTCCATTCGCCGTACATTATGCTTATGGCGGCGCAAAAGGGCTGCAATCGCTTGTGGACAAATGCCATGAAAAGGGACTTGCCGTGGTGCTTGATGTGGTGTATAACCATGTAGGTCCGGAAGGGAATTACCTCAGCAGCTTTGGTCCGTACTTTACGGATAAATACAAAACACCCTGGGGAGATGCGGTGAATTTTGACGATGCAGGCTCCGACCAGGTACGTGATTTTTTTATTGAGAATGCCCTGATGTGGTTCCGCGATTTTCATATTGACGCCCTGCGGCTCGATGCGGTGCATGCGATCAAGGATATGAGCGCAAAGCATATCCTGCAGGAAATCCGCGAATATGTGGATGAGCTGAGTGCTTTTACCGGAGAGCATTACCATCTGATCGTGGAATGCGATCTGAACGACAGGCGTTTTCTGGATGAACGGTCTTTGAACGGCTACGCAATGGATGCGCAATGGAACGACGAATTTCACCATGCATTGCGTGTATGTGCCGGAGTGGAACGTACCGGTTATTATGCCGATTTCAATGGACCGGAACACCTTGCGAAGGCGTACCGGGATGCTTATGTGTATGATGGCATTTACTCCGAAACGCGTGCTCGCAGTTTCGGCAGTAAGACCGACGGACTGGATGGAAACAGGTTCATCGTTTTCTCGCAGAACCATGACCAGGTAGGCAACCGGATGTTCGGAGAACGTACTTCAGCACTGCATAGCTTCGAAATGCTCAAATTGCTTGCCGCTGCCGTATTTGTAAGTCCCTACCTGCCGCTGATTTTTATGGGAGAGGAATGGGGCTCGGGAAGCGCATTCCAATACTTCATCAGCCATAGCGATCCCGAGCTCACCGATGCGGTGCGGGAAGGGCGTAAGGCAGAATTTTCCGGGTTCTATGAAGACGGCGAATGCCCCGATCCGCAGGCTGAGGAAACTTTTCAGAACAGCAAGCTCGACTGGAACAAACTGGAAGCCTATCCTCATAAATGTCTGCATGAATATTATACATTCCTTATTGCGATGCGCAAAGACCTGCAGGCTTTACATTCCGGCGACCGCTCCGGCGTGCGCACATCGGTTACCGACCCTTCGGGCATGCTGCAACTTTATCGCAGCGCTCCGGGCCAGGACCTTGTCTGCCTGTTCAATTTTACAAAGCAGCAGCAACATACGGATGTTCCCGGATTGCCGGAAAACGCAATCCTGCTGCTCGACTCTGCAGCAAAACAATGGGAGGGTCCCGGCACCGCTCCGCAGGAGTCTCCTTCCCGTATACTGCTTCAACCTGAATCTGTACTTATTATTTTATGGCGATGAAACCTTTTAACCCGATATCCACCTACCGTATTCAATTCCACAAAGCGTTCGGATTTTCCGACCTGGAGTCCATTATCCCTTACCTCCAGGAGCTCGGAATCAAATCCATCTATGCATCGCCGATATTTAAAGCGGTTCCCGGAAGTACACACGGATATGATGTTACCGATGCAAACCTGATTAATCCGGAGATCGGGACGCTCGAACAATTATATGCAATCAGCAGTAAACTGGGTGAAGCGGGAATCAGCTGGATACAGGACATTGTCCCCAATCATATGGCTTTGCATACAGACAACAGCTGGCTGTATGATGTGCTGCAGAACGGTGTTCAGTCGCAGTATGCACACTATTTCGATATAGACTGGAATCATCCGCATGCGCAGGCTAAGCTGATGCTGCCCATCCTTGAGACAACTGCAGACGATACGATCGGACAGGGTAAGCTGAAGCTTGCTGTCAATGGTACGATGTTTCAGTTGTGCTGCGGAGACTGGATGCTTCCGGTGTCGCAGGCGGGTGCGGATATGATCACAGCGGCCGCAAAAGAATCGATGCTTGCGGGCGGGCATGCGGCTATGCTTCCGCAGCTCAATGAAGACACAACTTTTTTACGGCAGTTGCTCGGTGTTCAACACTATCAGCTTGTCAGCGGGCAGGATACAGATCATACCATCAACTACCGCCGGTTTTTTACGATAAACGGTCTTATCGGAATGAATATGCAGGACGAGTTGGTCTTTGCCGATTATCACCGCCTCATCGGCACGCTTTGTGACGATGGGATTTTCCGTGGCTTGCGTGTAGACCATGTAGACGGACTTGCCGACCCTTCCGCATATCTGTTCCACCTGAGAGAAATGGTGGGAGATGAGCTCTATATCGTTGTGGAAAAAATACTGCAGCAGCACGAGCAGATCTGCAGACACTGGCCCGTGGAAGGAACGACGGGTTACGACTTCCTCGCTGTGGTGAATAATCTGTTTACGACGGGCGATCAACGGCAATGGCAGCAATACTATAATCGTCTTTCCGGTATTGCCGAAGACCCTGAATTAATCCGGCTTTCCAAGAAGCGCCTGATCCTCGAACAATACATGCAGGGAGAAGTAGAAAACCTCGTGCGGCTGGCAAAGGATGAATTCCCGGAAATGCCGGCCATAGCAGACGCCGAACTTAAAGAGGCAGTTACCGCTATGCTGGTCTATTGCCCTGTCTATAAATATTACGCTTACCGTTTTCCGCTGGAAGGTGAGTATGAACAACAGCTCAGGCAGATACTTTCCGATGCCGGGCAGGCAGTTCCGGAAGCAAAGACAGGTATTTCCTGGCTGCAGGAGCTGTTCTTTTCCGAAACCGGATCGCATGAAGCGTCATACAGTCAAAAGCTGCTGGCGTTCTATCAGCGCTGTATGCAGTTCACCGGTCCGCTGATGGCTAAAGGCGTGGAGGACACCATGATGTACACCTACAACAATATGATCGCACATAATGAAGTGGGGGACGATGCGACTGCTTTCGGCATTTCTACGGAAGCGTTCCATTCCTTTATGAAGCGACGCGTTATCGATACACCGCTGGCGATGAATGCCACTGCCACGCACGACACGAAACGCGGCGAAGACGCGCGCGCGCGGCTCAATACCCTTACGGAATCTGCTCCGCAATGGTTTGACCAGGTGCAGTCGTGGATGCGCAGACAGGAGGAATTGTTTGCCGGGAAGCTGCCCGATGCGAACGACTGTTACCTGGTATTCCAGACCCTGTTTGCTACTTTCCCTGCGGACGGAGCGCTGACAGACAATTACCGGGAGCGCATGCATGAGTTCCTGGTGAAGGCGTTACGGGAGGCGAAAGAACACGGCAGCTGGGCAAACCCCGATGAACATTATGAACAGCGGGCGGCTGATTTCCTGGACCATCTGCTCGACGATGCCAACTTCCTCGCCGAATTCCGGTATTTCCTCGAACGCTTTGCAACGGCAGGTTATATCAACGGCCTGCAACAGCTGGTGCTGAAGCATACCTGTCCGGGTGTACCCGACACGTATCAGGGAACGGAATTATGGGATTTCAGTCTGGTCGATCCCGACAATCGCAGACCGGTGGATTACAGCATGCGTACCAATTACCTGACGGGCCTGACCGCGAATGAACTTACTTCCCCGCCGGACGAGGCATTATGGGAAGAACGCGCGGATGGCCGGATCAAATTGTTGTTTACGCGTCGCTTGCTGGCCTTGCGTTCGGCAGACCCCGATATTTTTGCATCGGGTATGTATGTTCCCTGCAAGGTATCTGGGAAATATAAAGATCATGTGCTGGCATTTACGCGCATCTGCGACAGGCGCTATGTACTGGTGGTAATGGGACTGAACACACTGCAGCTGGCTCAGCAACAGCAATGCATGGTCGCGGAAATCGACTGGGCAGATACGCGTGTTGAGCTGCCGGATAACAATCAGCAGGAATGGACCGATACAGCAGCCGACACGCGTGTGAAGCATCCGGAGCAATGCCCCGTGACTCGCCTTTTCGGTACTTTGCCGATATCGCTGCTTCGTTCAGAGTTGCCTGAGCATACGCGCGGAAGTGGGGTACTGTTGCCTGTTTTCTCCCTGCCTTCGGAATCCGGTATCGGAGATTTCGGACCCGGAGCGCGCAGTTTTATACAATTTCTCCATGCTGCGGGACAACGTTACTGGCAGATCCTTCCTCTGAACCCGGTACAAGCGCAACAGGATTATTCTCCCTACAGCGCCACTTCTTCCATGGCGATCAATCCGATGCTGATCAGTCCGGAGCAACTGCTTGCCGACGGATTGATTTCGCGTGCTGATCTGCCGCATCTCCCTGCAAAAAAGCATATCGACTATGCGCATTGCGATCGCATGCGTCAGGAGCTCCTGGAGAAAGCATACCACAACTTTACACTCAGGCAATGGGATAAACTTCATTTTCACTTCAATGCGTTTTGCACAAAAGAGTCGTGGTGGCTCAACGATTATGCATTGTTTACCGTAATCAGCAGAGAGCATAACGGGCTGCCCTGGTACGAGTGGCCGGAAGCATTCCGCAAAAGAGACATTGGCGTACTGACGGCCTTCGCCGATGCGCGTGCTGAAGAGTTGCGTCTTATCAGATGGGCCCAGTTTATTGCAGACCGGCAATGGAAGATGCTGCGCGACGACTGTCGTATCGCCGGGATAAAAGTGATCGGTGATCTGCCGTTCTACCTCAATCATAATGCAGCGGAAGTCTGGGCGAATCCCGGCATATTTCAACTGGATGAACAGTATCGCATGAAACTCAGCTCCGGTGTGCCTCCGGATTATTTCAGCGAAACCGGTCAGCTCTGGCTGATGCCTACTTATAAATGGGACGCCCTGCGGGAAGACGCTTACAGTTGGTGGATCCAACGCCTGCGGCGTAATACGGAACAGTTCGACCTGTTGCGGCTGGATCATTTCCGCGCATTTGAATCGTTCTGGGAAGTAGCTGCAAGCGAAGCGACAGCAGTAAACGGTAACTGGATCAAAGGTCCGGGCGCAGCATTCTTCGAACAGGTGACCAAAGAACTGGGTCAGTTGCCGTTTATTGCGGAAGATCTCGGAGAGGAAATGGACGCTGTGTATACATTCCGTAAAGAGTTGGGGCTGCCGGGTATGAAAGTGCTGCAGTTTGCCTGGGGACGCAATATGGCTGTCTCTGTCGATATTCCGCACAACTATACGCCGGAATGTTTTGTGTACACCGGTACGCACGACAACAACACGACAAACGGCTGGTTCGTGAACGACACGGATGCTTCCGTGAAAGAATGCATGGAAGCATATACCGGTAAAAAGATAAGACCTGAAAATGTGTCCTCTGAACTCATCCGTATTGCCTACGCATCGGTAGCGGCCACAGCGATCATCCCGATGCACGATCTGCTGAACCTGGATGCATCTTACCGGATTAATACACCGGGATCTGCTGCCGGCAACTGGAATATCCGTATTCCCGGTGAGGCTTTCAGCAGACAGATCGCCGGAAAGCTCCGTGCAATGGTAAAGATGTACAATCGTGTATGATTTAGAAATTCGGCCCTTTATATTCCAGCACCAGTGTGGCCAGCGGCGGTAATGTGAGCGACAGCGAATGCGTGCGGCCATGGCGTGCGAACGGTGCAGTCTCAAGCTGCGTATTATGTACATCGCTTCCGCCATAAACAGCGGCATCGGTATTCAGCAATTCGGTATAGTACCCGGCTTCCGGCATTCCCAGACGGTAATTGCGGCGCACCACAGGGGTGAAGTTAAATATACATACGAGGAAACTGCCGTTGGTACCTTTGCGCAGCCAGCTGATCACACAATTGTCCCGGTCGCTGAAATCGATCCATTCAAAACCTGACGGGTTATAGTTATCCGCTAAGGCGGGATGGTTACCCAGATGATTCAGGTCTTTCACCAATTGTTGCACTCCCTTGTTTTTATCTCCGGACGCTTCATGCCAGTCCAGACTGTAATCGTGACGCCATTCTCCGGACTGTCCGAACTCGTCGCCCATAAAGAGCAGTTTCCCGCCGGGATGTGCTGCCATGTATCCGAAGAGTAGGCGGAGATTCGCAAATTGCTGCCATTCATCCCCCGGCATTTTCCGTAACAGGGAATGTTTACCATGAACCACTTCGTCATGAGAAAAAGGCAGGATGAATTTTTCCGAATAAGTATATATGATACTGAACGTAAGCAGTTCCTGGTGGTAGCTCCGGTAAACAGGATCCTGTGCGAAATACAGAAGCGTATCGTGCATCCAGCCCATCATCCACTTGCGGTCGAAACCCAGTCCGCCCGCCGATGCAGGTTGGGTGACTCCCGGCCAGGCCGTTGATTCTTCTGCTATGGTGAGTACATCCGGGTAAGACGCATGCACCGCATCGTTCAGCTGACGGAAGAACTGCACGGATTCCAGGTTTTCCCTGCCACCGAACTCATTCGGAATCCATTCTCCTTCTTTCCTGGAATAATCCAGGTACAGCATCGACGCAACAGCGTCCACTCTCAGTCCGTCGACATGAAAGCGGTCCAGCCAGTAAAGCGCATTCGAGATCAGGAATGCACGCACCTCATTACGCCCCAGGTTGAAAATGCTGCTTTGCCAATCCGGGTGGAAACCTTTGCGCGGGTCGCTGTGTTCATACAGATGTGTTCCGTCGAAATACTGGAGTCCGTGTGCATCCGTCGGGAAGTGCGAAGGCACCCAATCCAGGATCACCCCGATGCCCGCTTTATGCAACTCGTTGATCAGGTGCATAAAATCTTGGGGAGTGCCGAAGCGACTGCCGGGAGCGAAATAGCCGGTTTGCTGATATCCCCATGATCCGTAAAACGGATGCTCCATCACCGGCATCAGCTCTACATGTGTAAAACCCATTTCTCTGCAATAGGCTGGTAATTCGCCGGCCATATCGCGGTATGAAAGGAATTCGTTGCCGTCTTTTCGCTTCCAGGATCCGAGATGCACTTCGTAGATGGAGAGCGGTGCATGTTCATTTTGTTTCAGATGTCTTTCCTGCATCCATTTTTTATCCGTCCAGCGGAAGGTATCGGCTGCAGGAATTAATGAAGCGGTACGCGGCGGTACTTCGCATTGGAATGCAAACGGGTCTGATTTCTCTGCTTCAAAGTCGCCATTCCGGACGATAAATTTATACGGTGTTCCCGGTGCCAGATCCGGAACAAATAATTCCCAGATCCCGGAACTGTCCCATCTTGCATGCATGGGATGGGCATTTTTATCCCAGCCGTTGAAGTCGCCCGCTACCGACACCGAGCCTGCGCCGGGTGCCCATACGGAAAAAAGGATTCCTTCAGCGTTTCCTTTTGTAACGCGTTGTGCGCCCATTTTTTCATAAAGCCGGTAGTGCACACCGCCTTTGAACAGTTCTATATCGAAGTCGGAGAACAGCGATGCTGCATCTGCAGACAGTATATGTTTTGTGTTTGTTTTTCCCATGTCATTTGCTTTAGCCGATGATGGCATGTATGGCTTTTATCGGCACCAACGCCCAGTCCGGGCGGTTATTCAGTTCGTAAGCGAGCTCGTACACTGCTTTCTCGAGGATGAAGATCTGCAGCAGTTGCATCAGATCATTCCTGTCTTCCGGTACCAGCGGCGTGCCCTGTACTGTTTCTATATATGCATCCAGGAATACCTCGCTCATATACTGCTGCCATTGCTGCATCTGATGCAATAGCTCGGGTTCGGCCTCTTCCTGATTGTTTTCGAGTAATATGCTATTGTAAGCAGCATAATTAAATGAACGGATCATGCCCGCTACATCGCGCAGTGCCGAACGCTTCAAGCGACGTTCGCTGTAGCTTCTCGCCGGCTCTCCTTCAAAGTCGAGCAGGAATACATCCGGGCCTTTGAAGATCACCTGACCCAGGTGATAGTCGCCATGGATCCTGATCTTTACCACGTCATATTTTTTCCGGTAGATGTCCCGGAACCGGTTCAGGATATCTGCTTTGCGTGTGAGCAATGCTTCTGCTTCCGCGCGGATATGTCCTGACAGGGTGCCGATGTTCTGCTCCAGTAACTGGAAGGCACTTCTGGTAAGCGCCTGGAAGGATGAGAATAGCGAGCGCTGATAATGCAGTGAAAACGGCTCCGGGATAAATGCGGGATCTTCGTCAGCAGCCAGCAATGCAAGGTGCATTTCTGCCGTACGCGTTCCCAGCAAGCTTGCTTTCGCATAGACATCGGGTCCCAGCAGTTCCTTCAGTTCGTCAGGGGCGGCATTTCCTGAGGCCGCAATTTCCTGTTGGTAAGGGTCCGACTGGATATGTTCCTTATATTTTTTTACCGATTCAAGCATATACTTCCAGCCGTCTACATGGTTGTTCAGCATTTCCTGCATCATTCCCAGAACAACGGTACCTTCTCTCGAACTCCATTCCACGGAACCTGTGTACCGCGGCACAAATGGGAAATGTGCTTTTTCGGTCAGGTATCTTGTGATCTCCAGATCGGGATTGATGCTGCGGTCCACTTTACGGTAGATCTTCAGGAAAAATTCGTCTCCGTAAGTGATTGAAGAATTGCTCTGTTCGGCCGACAATATCCTTGAACGCGGAATATCCTGACCACGCGTGTCTTTCAGTAACCGGGTGCTTTTGAATGAAATGGTTTCTCCACGCTGCGGCGTGATGCTCAGGCTTTCCTGCATATACTTGTATAAAGCGGTGCGGTATTCCGGATTGTACAATGCATCATAGAAAATTCCCGTTTCATTGCCCGAGCGGACAGTACAGATTACGGCCTGCGGATGGTCTTTTCTGACCGTTTCGGAATTGCTTCCCGACGCAAAGGATACAGGCAACTGGTACACATCGGGGAGTCCGCTTTTATAAGCCACTTCCACCAGCAGCAGCAGCACTTCATCGTCTGGGATTGCTACCTGCGCAATTTCTGTAACCGTTACGGATTGTATTTTTTTGCCTTTACCGCCGAACCAGCGCATGCCATTCATATAATTGTGAATGAGCCCTGAAAGATCGAGGTTGTTTTTCCAGGCCTGAAGGTTGCTTCTGTCGAAGCCCTCCAGTACAGCGTGTTCTTTCGTATGCGTATTTTCTTCCGCTTCCTGTGCCTCCAGCAGAAACCACATACACTGATATTCCGAGAGCGAAATGAAGTAGGGCTTTTCCGGATGAACGGAAGGGAAATAGTTTCCTCCGGATATTTCCTTGAGCCGGCATGGGCCGTATTCACTTAGCTTCAGTTCGGTCGGCTGGGGATACCGGGAGAGGTTCACCACTACCAGTACCGTTTCCTGTTCGTAGCTGCGGGTGAAGGCCAGCACTTTGGCATTATCAGAAGTGATGAATTTCATATTACCGCGACTCAGGCTCCGGAATCGCTTCCGAAGCGCTATCTGGCGTTTCATGAACCAGAGCAGGGATGAAGTGTTCCCACTCTGCAGTTCCACATTCAGGAACTCATAATGGTAGCGCGGGTCGGTGATAGCGGGAAGATACAGCCGCTGTGCATTCGCACCGGAGAAGCCCGCATTGCGGTCCATCGACCATTGCATCGGGGTGCGCACACCATCTCTGTCACCCAGGTAATAGTTGTCGCCCATTCCTATTTCATCGCCATAGTAGATCACGGGTGTGCCCGGCATAGAGAGCAGCAGGTGATTCAGCAATTCTATTTTTCTGCGGTCGTTATCCATTAAGGGAGCGAGCCGGTGGCGGATGCCGAGGTTGATACGTGCTTTCGGATCTTTTAAATACATCTTGTACATGTAGTCGCGCTCCTCGTCGGTCACCATTTCCAGGGTGAGCTCATCGTGGTTGCGCAGGAACATTGCCCACTGGCACACTTCAGGTATTTCCGGTGTCTGATCGAATATGTCTTTGATCGGATAGCTGTCCTCCATCTGCAACGCCATATACATCCGCGGCATTGCCGGGAAGTGGTAATTCATATGGCATTCGTCCCCGTCGCCGAAATAGCTGGCAGAGTCTTCCGGCCACATATTGGCTTCCGCCAGCAGCAGGGTTCCGGGATAGTGTTCGTCTACATAAGCCCTGAGCTTTTTAAGGAACGTATGCGTTTCGGGCAGGTTTTCGCAATTGGTGCCTTCACGCTCGAAGAGATACGGTACGGCATCCAGACGGAATCCGTCTACGCCCATCCTGCACCAGAAATCCATTATGCGGAACACTTCTTCCTGCACCTGCGGATTGTCGTAGTTCAGATCCGGCTGATGATAGAAGAAGCGATGCCAGTAGTATTGTTCTGCTACCGGATCCCATGTCCAGTTGGACGCTTCAAAATCCTGGAAGATGATCCGTGCATCTTTAAACTGTTTCGGATCGTCGGTCCACACATAATAATTTCGTTCGTCGGAGCCTTTAGGGGCACGACGTGCGCGCTGAAACCACTCGTGCTGATCGGATGTGTGGTTAATGACAAGCTCTGTGATCACTTTCAGGTTGCGGGAATGTGCTACTTCCAGCAGTTTCCGGAATTGCTCCAGGGTTCCGTAAGACGGATTGATATTGTAATAGTCCGCAATGTCGTAGCCATCGTCTTTAAGCGGGGAAGGGTAGAACGGCAACAACCATATAGCTGTTACACCGAGTCCCTGCAGGTAGTCCAGTTTCTGCAGCAAACCCTCTATATCCCCGATCCCGTCGTCGTTTGCGTCTTTGTATGCTTTGATATGCACTTCGTAGATGATCGCATCTTTATACCAGTGCAGTTTGTCGTCTAAAATAGTGTTGGCTGACATGCGTCGAATGAAATAGTGTTATTGTAAATGAAGAATATGTGCGGGAAGATCATAGGGATTGAGCCGGACGTAGTTTTCGCCCGTATGCCAGTCGTAGCGGTCGCCGCTGAGCAGATCGTGAACAGCGAAATGATATTGCCTGCCGGCGATCGAAGCCGGGAGTGTCACGGTTGCTTCACGCGGGTGAAACGGATCCAGGTTCACCACGACGATCATTGTATCGGATCCGTCGGCGGAAGTTTTATAGTACGCGAGGATCTGATCATTGTTTACAGGCAGGAAATGAATGTCGGTATATTGCTGCAGGGCAGTATGCTGCTGCCGTATCCTGTTGATGCGGATGAGCACTTCACGTATCTTGGTATATGTATCGCGCTGCCATTGGCGGATCTCGTATTTTTCATTGTCGGTATATTCTTCTTTCCCGCTTACCGGAGTCGATTCCCCCAGCTCAAACAGAGGTCCGTATATTCCATAAGAAGAAGAAAGCGTGGCTGCGAGCAGCAAACGGATGAGATGTGCATTCTCCTTGCCGTCCGAGAGGAACGGGGGCAGAATGTCCGGTGTATTGGGCCAGAAATTCGGGCGGAAAAAATTACGCAGAGGCGCGGAGCTCAGTTCCTTCATATAGGTTTCTATCTCCTCCTTCGTATTCCTCCAGGTAAAATAGGTATAAGATTGGGAAAAGCCCGCTTTCGCCAACTGTTCCATCAGGCGCGGACGCGTGAATGCTTCGGCAAGGAACAATACATCCGGATGCTCATTTTTGATCTCGCGTATCAGCCATTGCCAGAAATAAAACGATTTCGTATGTGGGTTATCCACACGGAATATCTTTACGCCGGCGTCGATCCAGAACAGGAAAATACTTTTCAGTTCTTCCCAAAGCGACTCC
This sequence comes from Rurimicrobium arvi, assembly GCF_039540495.1. Lineage (NCBI taxonomy): Bacteria > Pseudomonadati > Bacteroidota > Chitinophagia > Chitinophagales > Chitinophagaceae > Rurimicrobium > Rurimicrobium arvi. The sequence goes on from NZ_BAABEZ010000024.1 coordinate 49,761, forward strand.
CAGGCTTCCGACTCGAAGTCGAAAGGGAGGATGTCTTCATATTTTTTAGGAGGATTTTCGGCGTGCTGTACGGTGCCGTCTGCGCGCCAGCGGAACCATTCCGGGTGCTCTTTTACATACGGATGGTCTGGTGCGCACTGCAATGCTATATCCAGCGCTATTTCCATGTCATGCTTCACAGCAGTTTTCACGAGCTGTTTGAAGTCTTTCATGGAACCCAGTTCCGGGTGCAGCGACTTATGTCCGCCTTCCCTGGCACCGATAGCCCAGGGAGATCCTGGATCGGTTTCTGTCGCAATCAGCGCATTGTTTTTTCCTTTTCGTTTTTCCCTTCCTATAGGATGCACCGGCGGCAGATACAGCACATCGAAGCCCATATGCCTGATGGAGGGGATCAGCGCGGCTACATCTTTAAATGTTCCGTGCTTTCCGCCGGCTCCTGCAGAACGCGGAAACAATTCATACCAGGTACTGAACAGGGCCCTTTGCCGGTCGGCTTCCAGTTGGTAGGTTTTACACTCCGTGCAGGGGATATCCGTAAGTTCCGGCTGCAGCATGATCGCGCTTAACTGAGTATCGTGGATAAGTCTCAGCTGCTGTTCTGTACCCATTGCTGTCTCCATTTCTCTGATCCAGCGCTGCAGATCTTTCCGGTTGCTGCCTTTTAGTTGTTCGCTGCGTTCCTGCACAATCGCAATGCCGTTGCGGATTTCCACATCTATATCCATTCCCGCTTCCCACTTTTTCATCAATCCCTTCTGCCAGCTGCGGAAGGCATCTGTCCAGGCTTTAATGCGGAATTCATAAATGCCGGCAAAAGCAGGCTCAAATGTGTAGGTCCAATGGTCGTTGTTTTCAAAAACCATCGGGTGCTGTTGCCAGCGCTTTTCTGTGCTGTGCCGGATCCAGATCTGAACCAGGATTTCGTCATGTCCGTCGGTGAATACGTCTGCGGAAATGGTAACGGGTGAACATTGAATTGCCTTTGCAGGAAACTGACCCTCATCTATAACAGGTTGTACATTCGTGATGACAACACGTTTCCTGCCGGGTACTTTTATCATAAGGTGCTATTTTTTAAACGGCCATATTGTTGGGTGTGGGGGTGGTCAGCGGTAGTGCAACCGTATTTTTTTTTGTCTTTTTGCTTCTGTCGGTTACGATAGAAAGCAATTTCGAAATGAAAGAATTGGCCCATTTGAAAATATCCGCGTCTGCGATCACCTGCTGCATCCTGCTCATCCTCTTCTGTTTTTCCTCCGACGATATGTTTAATCCTTCGTAAATCTTACGGGCAAATTCGTCGGAGTTATTAGGATTCAGCAATAATGCATCATGGAGCTCATTGGCTGCACCTGCGGCTTCTCCAAGCAGCAACACACCATTTTTGTTGATATTGCAGGCGATATATTCCTTGCTCACGAGGTTCATGCCGTCGCGTAATGGTGTCACGATCGCGAGGTCGGCACACTGGTAAAATGCTGAAAGCATATACGGATCAAAGGACTGGTAGTAGTGGTGGATCGGCTGCCATCCGAGCGATGCATATTTGCCGTTGATGCAACTCACCAACTGGTCCATTTCTGTTTTTAATTCTTTATAGTTGCTTACCGTATCGCGCGAAGGGACAATGATGTGGATCAGCGTAACTTTCTGATGCCAGTTTTTATAACGGGATAAGAACAGATCGAAAGCTTTGAGCCGCTGTATGATCCCCTTGCTGTAATCCAGACGGTCTACCGACAAAGCTATTTTAGTATGGATGATATTTTTGATGCGACTCACATTCAGCAGCGTGTTTTCATGCGTTGCGAGCGAGCGGAATTTTCCGTAGTCGATGCTGATCGGAAAAGATTTCACCACAACGGAACGGTTGCCGATCGTAAGTCCGTCCTCTGTGCAGGGTTTACCAAGCACTTTTTCAATCGTACGTATAAAATAACGTACATCCTCATCTGTCTGGAAGCCGATAATATCCGCACCCAGTATTCCTTCTATCAATTCTGTTTTCCAGGGCAGTGAACGGAATATTTCAAAATCCGGAAACGGAATATGCTGGAAATAGCCGATGCGCACATCAGGTAATACCTCCCGTATCATAGAGGGAACAAGCATCAACTGATAATCATGAATCCAGATGATGTCGTCCGGCTGCGCCATAGAGATCACAGCGTCTGCGAACTTCCGGTTTGCTTTCACGTAAGCCTCCCAGTAATCTTCTTTATAAATGCTGTAGGTAGGAAAATAGTGGAAGAGCGGCCACAGTGTTTCGTTTGAAAACCCTTCATAAAACTTATCCACTTCTTCCTGGTTCAGAAATACCGGGAACAAAGACTGATTCATCAGGTAATCTTTCACTTCCTGTTTTTTTGCATCCTCCACTACTGCTCCCGGCCATCCGATCCATAAGCTTTCGTAGGAATCCAGCAAACTGTTGAGACCTGTAGCCAGGCCCCCCTCACTCGGATGGAAGCTGAGCGTGCCTCCTTCTTTCGCGAGTTTCACAGGCAGTCTGTTTGAAACATTGATAATCCTGTTTTGTGTCGTCAGTTGTGCTATCATCTTTTTTAGACTTTATTGGTATTGTAAAGCTATTTCTTGTATAAGGGTTTTCTGTTTCAACACATTGGTTCTTATTTATGAAATTCACAGATTTGATAGTGTAAAAATTTCTCTTTGTTGGCGGAGTGGTGGGATGATGTAAGAACAGCCTGCAATCGTGTAAGGAGAAGCTGAAAAGAACACGCAACATTTGGGCTATGGATACATGTGTTTACAGCATTCAGGACGTAGTGCACTCATACGGCGAAGCGACAAGCCGGTTAATACTGCTTGACTATGATGGTACGCTGGTGCCTTTTGCAAGTCTGCCGCAACTTGCTGTTCCGGATCCGGAGGTATTACTGCTGTTGAAGCGTTTGTGCGTGACAAATACCGTATATGTGATCAGCGGCAGAGACCGGGGCACATTGGAGGAATGGCTGGGCACTTTACCGATCGGTCTTGTCGCCGAACACGGAGCTGCGATGAGAACTCCGGGCGAGGCATGGCGCATGCTTTCCGAGCTGAATACCGGCTGGAAAAGCCAAGCGGTTTCCCTGTTGCAGGAAGCAGTGCATCAATGCCCGGGTTCGCTTATAGAAGAGAAAGAGTTTTCTGTGTCCTGGCATTACCGTAATACAGCTGAAGAGAAAGCCTCCGCTTTTATACCGGAATTGACGGATAAACTGGAACAACTGCTTTCTGAGTCTGGTCTGGAACTTTTATATGGTAATAAAGTCATTGAGATCCGCTGTGTCGGTGCAGATAAACGACATGCAGCCCGTTCCTTATCTGAAGCAGGGGACTACGATTTTATTTTGTCGGCCGGCGATGATCTTACGGATGAAGGTATGTTTGTTGCGCTGAAGGAAGTGCCCTATGCGTATACATTCCGTATCGGTGCGGTTCCGCAAACCGAAGCGAAATTTTCGTTCGGTACCAGGTATGAATTGCTTGAACTGCTGCGTTCCCTCATCGGCAGCGAGCGTTAACGCCTTGCGTATCATCTTTTGTTGCCTCTGTTTTTTTCCTTGCAGGCGAGGCGAGAAAATACACGACAATAACAATTATCGCTATCAGCGCGATCAGTATTACAAACATCCTCTGCGTTTTACAGGCTAATGATGGAGTTGGGGGGCTCAATATTGAGACGGAGCTGTTTTCAGCTTTCTCAATATTGCTTTCTTTCTTTTTCTGTTGATACTGCTCAATGCGAGCGCAGCGGCGGTAATCAACAACAAAGCGCTTAAAATCTGCAGGTATTCTGTGTTCATCTGTATCATCTGATATCGGCGGCAGTTACAGCCTTATTTTTTGGTTAAAGTGTTTGCAAAGATGTAGGATGGAGCATTGTCTTGTTTTACAGAATTGTATGCAGAAGTTATATATTCTGAATTTTTACAAAAAAGCCAGCACCGTATGGTACTGGCTCTTCTGAGACCCGGAATCGCTTATTGTCCGATCTGCTGATGGGTGCTCACGGCAATACGGTTCCACGCATTGATAGTGACAATAGCCATAATGATCTGTGCGATCTGTGTTTCGCTGAATACTGCTGTGGCCCGTGCGTAGGTGTCGGCACTCAGGCCCTGCTGATGAATCAATGTGATCTCCTCGGCCATAGCCATTGCGGTTTGCTCCTCTTCGCTGAAGAAGCTTTTCGCTTCTCTCCAGGCGCTTACCAGCAGCAGACGATGCACATCTTCCCCGTTCCTGATCGCATCGCGCGTATGCATGTCGATACAGTAGGCGCAATTGTTGATCTGTGAAGCACGTATTTTAATCAGTTCTTTCAGTGTTTTCGGAAGATCTGTTGTTGCCAGATACCCTTCGAGTCCGAGCACCGCCTTGAAAGCCTGCGGCTGCAATTGCTGCATATTGAAACGTTGTTCCATTGTTTTGTTTTTTTGATCACACAAAATTGGAACATATTGGTCGGGGAAATCTTAAACAGGTTTAAGAAATACTTTTACGCCGGATCTCGCTCAGGTATTCCGGAGTAAAGCCGAGGTAGGAAGCGATCAGGTATTGCGGTACCCGCTGCAGAAATTCCGGCTGACTTTCCCGGAAGTGATGATAAAGGGCTTCGCGTGAATGCTCATAATGATAGCGTATACGCATCTGCGCTGCTGCATAGGCTTTCTGGAACACGCAGCGGAAATATTTTTCCATCGCGGGTACTGCCTCCAGCAAACTGTCGAAATCGTCGCGCCGTATGGCCAGCACTTCCGCCGTTTCCACAGCCTGTATGCAAAACGAGGCAGGCGTCCTGTTCATAAAAGAAAAGCTGTCGGTCATCCACCAGTTTTCGATAGCGAACTCTGTTGTCTGTTCCACGCCTTTATCATTTACAAAGAATTTGCGCAGGATACCTTTCAGTACGAAGTAATGCATTTTGCAGATCTGACCTTCCGTAAGAATGTTTTCTTTTTTACGGAATGATTGCTGTTGAAAGCCTGCCTGCACGTTTAGGAAAGTATCTTCGTCCATAGGCACAAAGCGTTCGATATGATGTTTCAGTTGCTCGATCATTGGAATCCTTTTATGGTACCGGTTGTGTATCCAAAGCTAATAAAATATGCGCCTTGCGGTGCCGGGTTCCTTACGGTTACGAATGGCACAGTTTTGCGGAATTTAGCCGTATTTTTGAAGGATTGGTAACGTCCTGCTGTTCTGTTGATGCAAGTATATTTCCCCGATAACGAATCTGTCCTGCAAAGCAGTATGCTTGTTGCATGGAAGCAGAGCCGTGCGGTGTACAATTTCCGGTCCCTGCCTGAAACGGCAGTTATCTGTGTGGATGATGCTGTAATGAAGGCATTCAGAACTTTCCGTGCCCGGACCATCAAAGGCATCAAAGGCAGGCATTTTGTACAGCAGGGAATATTATTTAGCTCTTCTTTCGACAATGGCGGCGCGGGCATACTGAACCTGCTGGAAGAGCTGCATGCGTTGGGCGTACAGCGTTTTGTATTCGTTGGGCTTGCTGGCCGGCTTGTACCAGGTATAGCGGAAGGAAGCTGTTTTTCTGTAAGCAAGGCTATTTCCGGGACAGGGGTAACGCGCTATTATCATCCAGGTGAGGAAACAGCCCCGTTCAACGAACCCTTCTTACAGGATATGAGCAGTAGCCTGAACATTGGCTCATGCACCTGCTTTTCGACAGATGCACCATTCCGTGAAACACGCCAGCTGTTGCAGCAATGTGTGGCGCGCGGAGCGACACTGATAGAAATGGAATGCGCCGCTGTGTATGCATTCAGTCATTTTTACCGGGTGGGTGCTGCGTGTCTCCTTATCGCTGCCGACACGCTTACTCCGGAGTGGCAGTCGCCCGCCGATTTCCCGGCTTTATTGAGGAAGCAAAGCGAATTGATCCGAGGACTTATTAAATTCCTTGCATAATGCGGCCTGCCATGGTGAGTATTGTCATTCCTTTTTATAATGAAGAGCGGTATTTGTTGCGCTCCGTAAACTCCGCGCTGTCACAGACATATACTGCAGTAGAAATTATACTTGTGAACGATGGGTCGGACGACGGATCTGCTGCAATTGCTGCCCGGCTTGCCGGAGCATATGATAACGTGCTGTATATAGACGCACCTCATCACAGTCCCGGCCATGCGCGCAATCTCGGTATCGGGCGTGCTTCCGGTACTTATATCACATTCCTGGATGCGGACGATGAGCTGGAACCTGATGCTGTGGAAGTACTGATGCGTGCGTCTCAGCGTACATCGGCATCGCTCACGGTCTGCAGATTTTCCTTACACGATCCGTACGGTAATCATACCGCATCATTGGGCTGGTCGGGCAATGCCGGTACTATCAGCACGGCAGACGCGCTCATGGCTCTGTATACACGGAAAATTGTTTTTATGGTTTGCGCCCGTCTGTACAGAACCGACCTGGTGCGGAAATGCCCGTTCCCCGAGGGGCAATGGTTTGAAGATACCCCTTTCCTGGTGCAATACCTTCTTTGCTCTGAATGCGTAACACTGGTTGAAGACAGTCTGTACAGAGTGCATGCGAAACCTGCATCCATAACAAGAGCCACGATCAGCTGTAAACGTATTGGTGATGCCTGGCTCGCATTGCTGCGCGAATATGAATTGCTGCAAAACTCCGATGTATGGCCCGGACTGAAGACCATTTTTCTTCGTTATCAGATACAACCCGTTTTGCTGAATCTGTTTTTCCTGGCTGCCGACCGGAAAGAATTGCCGGACAGCAGGGCCGTGGAATCTGCCTACGAGCAGCATGAAAGGGCTTTTGCGCAGTTATTTTCGGGGCAGATGCATCGCCCGGGTTTCAGAACCTGGTATCATATGCAGCTATTGTCCCTCTATCGTAAACTGGGTTGGAATATTACCTGTAAGATATTACCTTACCTGAAACGTAAACAGTTCAGGACTGTTCAACAGCTTCGTTCCCGCAATGATAACTAGACACGGATGGCAGCGCTGGTAAGTATTATTATTCCTTTTTATAACCAGGAGCAGTATCTCGGAAGAGCTGTTGCATCAGTGCTTGCGCAGTCCTATACGGCGATTGAACTATTGCTGGTGGACGACGGTTCTACAGATCTTTCCCACGGGATAGCAGCCGCCTGCGCTGAGCGCGATACCCGTGTGAGGGTGATCAGCTGCGCGCATCACAGTATTGGCAAGGCAAGAAATACGGGCATACGGCATGCTACGGGCGTGTACCTGAGTTTCCTCGACAGCGACGACGAACTCGAACCGAATGCTATAGAACATCTGATGAAACATGCAACAGCGACAAAGGCGGATGCTGTGGTGGGCAGTTTTACCATGTGCCGAACAGACGCAACCGTATTGCAGGTCAACAAAATAAACAGATTGCCGCAGCGCGTAAGTGCACAGGAAGCAATCGCATTGCTGCTGCGCGGTCAGATCGCCTCGGTGGTATGGGCAAAATTATTCAGGACCGACCTCGCGCGAAAGCAGCTGTTTCCGGAAGGCATTCTTTTTGAAGACGGTCCGTTCCTGTTGTCCTGTTTTGATACCTGTACATCCGGAACTGCGTTCTGTGAGGAAAGCATAGTCAGACATTATTGCCGGCCAGGCTCCGAAACAAGAAAGCTTACTTCTGTTAAGCGTATTGCCGATACTTATGCGGCGTTCCGGCTCAGCTGGGACTACATACTGCAACCGGAAAGGAATGAACCGTTGCAGATTTTGTTGTTTGCTTATTACCAGAAAGCATTTCTGAATAACCTGGTGATGCTGGTTATGGACCGCAAGAAGGGCGGGGAGCAGGACTTGCAGCGTGCTTACCGGCAATACACCGAGCTTTTTTTCGAGGCGCGGAAAGCCGCTGGTCTACCCTCCGGTCCGAGAACGCTTCTGGACGCAGCAGTCATGCGTATGTACCGTTGGCTGGGGTGGCCGCTGATGTACCGCCTGCTGCCTTTACTGAATGCAAAAACATTCCGTAAGATAACTGCAATACGCGATTCCGGCGCATCAGGCTGATAGTGTAAGCTGTTTGCTGCAATATTCTGTTGCCAGCAGGCTGTGGGAGATCAGCACGATTATTTTACCGGAAGCTGCCAGTTGTTGCAACTGCACCAGTATCTTCTTTTCCGATTCCTGATCCAGTTCATTGAATGGCTCATCGAGTACGATCAGGTCTGCGTCATGATACATGGCCCTTGCCATGGCAATCCGCTGCTTTTGTCCGCCGCTGATGTCTTTACCTTCATCAGCCAGTAACGTATCTGCTCCCTGCTCCAGTCCGGAGAGCAGGGATTCGAGTCCTGCAAATGCTACTGCCTGCCGGAATTGTTCTTCGTTGCGAGGCGCATCTTCCAGCGCAATGTTTGCTTTGATCGTGTCGCGGATGATAAGCGCCTGTTGCCGGATATAGCTTGTGCGTTTCAGTATGTTTCCTGCATTTTGTTCGTTGAGCGGAATACCATTATAGCAAACCTGCCCTTCCGACGGCGGTATAAAGCCCAGCAGCAGATTCAGAAATGTGGTTTTTCCGGTCCCCGAAGGTCCGTTCACAAACAGGAAATCCCCTTTGCGGATGGTCATCGTCAGGTGTTTCAGTACCGGTTTTCCCCTGTATGCAAAATGTACCTGTTGCAGGGATATCTCCTGAATGGATTGTAAAGCGGGGTCAGCCACAGTCTCCGGTTTGGTTTCGGCCGGTGCGGCAAGAGCGGAGATAACACTTTGATAGGTCCTGAGCAGCGCGCTTGCATTGGTAATACGCGAGATACCCGGCATAATCTTGTAGGCGGCGGCGATGAACGCACCGATGTCTGCAAGATCCGAAGTCTGTCCCGCCAGCTTATGGAACAGCACAAGCGCGAAAAAGCCGAGAACCGCAAAAACTTCCACAAGCCTGGAGGGCAGCCATTGTATGATCTGCAATTCCGATACATCTGTACTCAGCCGCTTCTGGAAGTGCAGGTAACGTCCGCCGAAAAAATCTTTGCGACCGTAGACTGCGCTTTCTATATAGCTGCTGAACGATTCGTTCAGGTGTTGGTTCGCTTTTTCTATATCGTTGCTGATATGCTGCTTTACATGGTTGACTTTTCTTTTCATCAGCACGCCCGCCAGTAGTACCGGGGGCATCAGGAATAACAGTAACATCAGAAACAGCGTAGGCTTGAATGCCAGGATCGCGATGATGGTGATACCGATCAGGGAGCACTCTGTTACGATCGTCTGAATGCTTGTCAGGATGTTTTGCGCAAATTCGATCGGCTGATGGTTTACCGCATTTATCAGCTGCGCCCTTTCTGTTGCCACATACTGTTCATAACGGCTGTTGAAATACCGGTCCAGTCGCAGGGCAGCCAGTCTGAAGGAAATGCTGAAGAAAAATTTCGACTGTGCCCGGAACAGGTAATATCCTGATATGCATTTGCTGATGAACAGGATCACGAGTGAGCAGGCGGGCAAAAGCGACTCCCGGTCGCGGAGGACAGCCGGCAACAGTTGCAGCACGCGGGTATCCGAACCGGTGTACAGGCAAACGATAGCCAGCAGCATCGCCAGCAGCAGGATATCTGCAAGGCTCAGCAGGAAATTCAGCAATACCAGCAAACGGAACCTTGAACGCTCAGACGCGTTCAGCACTGAAAGCGCTTCGGCAATGGTCTTTCTCAGGCAGTGAAGTTTAATGATTATGGTATCGGTCCCTTGCCGAGGCAATCCGGGCCGTTCCCACAAATATAATTCAAGTATGATTTATCTATCTTCGAAAAGATTTAACCATAGTTCCGCAGCATGCCCAGCCGCTTAAAGACGTTTATATACCTGCTCCCACTGCTTACCCTGCTTTCGTTTGCAGTCTGCAGGTCGGTGGAGCGCCCCCTTTCCGATTTCGCCGGGTATTACTTCGGCGGCAAAGAGATATGGAGCGGCCGTTTTATGAATGCTTATGATATGGAGCTGCTGAATGACCTTGTGGCAGCAAAGGGCCATACCGGCGTATATGTTTCGTATGCACCTTTCCCGCCTTTCACGTCGCTTGTTTTCGCACCGTTTTACGCCATTCCTGTTGCTACCGCGAAACTGCTGTTCTCGATCATTTCGTGTATCTGTTTTGTGATCAGCCTGCTACGCGCCTGGAGATACTTTCATATCCCGGTGCAGGCATTGCTGTTGATACCGCTTGTATTTTTCCTGCCGCTGGTCAATAACATTTTTTTCGGTCAGTCGTACCTGTTGTTGTTTTGTCTGTTGCTGGAGGGTTTTATGGCATTCCGGAAAGATAGGCCGGCCGTCGCTTCTGTTTTCTGGGGTGTTGCCATTCTCTTCAAACTGTTCCCTGCTGTACTCTTTTTCTATCTCTTATCCGCAAAGCGCATGAAGCATTGCCTGTACTTAGGTGTTTCCTGCCTTTTGTTGTTCCTGCTTTCGCTGGCCGTTAACGGCAGCGCGGTGTGGCTGTTTTACCTGCGGGATATATTGCCCAGGCTGAATGCAGGCGAACTGAATCAGCCCTTCACTCCTGCATTCCAGTCGTTCTTTATGCTGTGTAAAAACGCTTTTGTCAGGGATGCACTGCTGAACCCGGGTCCTGCTTATGAAAGCGCTTTGTTGTTTACGATTACTACCGGTATGTATAAAGCATTCCTGCTTTGTGTGGCGTTTTCCTACACTGTCCGTGGGAAAGGAAGCGATTTTTCGCGGTTTGCCGTATGGATACTCGTTTCGATGCTTATTTCTCCCAATGGCAGTACTTATTCGCTGGTGCTGCTGCTGATTCCGTTTCTGGCGTTATGGCAGCCCGGAGCTTATCTGCCTTCCCGACAGTGGGTTATGCCGATTATGGTTTCCGTACTGGTTTGTCTTGCATGTAATGTGCCCGTCGGACTGTTCGCCCGGGCGCCCTTATTGTTGCAATTCCCGAGGTTGTTTATGCTACTGGCCCTGCTTGCCCTGATGTTTTGGAAACGGAACACGGTGCTGCATCTTCCGCTCCTGGGAGCACTTACGGTGCTGTTTGTATTGCCCGGGTTACTCCGTAAAACCCAAAGCGACGGAAGCACTTACCTGTTGCACAAACAGCAGGACCTGTTCCTCACCGGGTACACGGTACGTAACGGACGCCTGGTGTGTTACAGCTGGGACGGCAAACGTAACGAGCAGGAAACTGATATACAAGTCAATTCGATAACAGACAAAGGACTTCGTTTACAGGACAATCAGATCTACCTGGGTTATTCGCAGCTTACACATTCCGGAGATTGGAAACGGAAGCCGGCTATCATCAACGGTAATACACTGATCTACCTGTCTGATCGCGACAGGGGGATTTGCTTTTATACACTGCGTAAGATCATACTGCCGTATTGATCGTTTCAAGCAGTTGCTGCAGCTGTTCTGTGATAAGACCCGATGGTATTTGTTTCATACAGATATTGTCGCCACCGCAGGGCAATTGTTCGCTGCGATGGATACAGGGCGAACAGGATGTTGCCAGGTAGCAGCTCCGGTGAAGCGAGACTTCATCCGGATGTATTTTCAGATAATGATCCGGATGCGTAGGTCCCCATAGAGACAGCGTGGGTACACCGAGCTTTTTAGCGATGTGTAAGGGTGCACTGTCAATGCTGATCAGGCAAACAGCATCGTTGGCGAGGAACGTATAATATGATTTGAAATCCGGAAAAAATCCTGCGTAATTATGCACGCGTTCGCGGGATGCAGTTAACAAAGGGCTGCTGCTGATAAGCTCCTCCACCTGCGCGCTGTCGGATGCTGCACCCAGAAACGCAACAGGATAACGGGTATGGGTCAGTATCCATTCGGCCGTTTGATTCAGGGTTTCGCCGGGTAACTTGCGTACATACGCCAGATCACTGCAGGTATTGTTCAGCACGATGCATCTGCCGCGAAAGCGCTCCGTTATTCCACTGTAACGGAATCGCGACCTTTCTGTTGCGCCGAGCACCTGGCTCATCAGCGCATAATTGTCTTCGATAGGTATCTGCTGGTCGAACGGTATATTATGGGTATTCAGGTATTTGCGGAATGCAGCCTGAGGCAGGTAAAATCCTACACGATTAGTCGCCGCAGTCAGCAGCGATAATACTGTGGTCAGCTTGGAATAAACTTCGAGGTCCAGTACCCAAAGACTTTTCCAACGCCAGGTACGGGACAGAAAGCGCAGCATATAGAAGGCGCTTCCGGACAATTTACCGGTGTCCGTCCGGTAGATCTCGTCAAACAAACCGAAGGGTTCTATGCCATTCGCGATATTGCTGTCTGTGAGCAAAACCAGTTTCGTACCCGGATAGCGCTGTTTTATTGCGGCAATCGCATCGACTGCGTTGATGAGGCTTCCGAGCCCCAGCAGCTTGATAAACAGGATCCGTTCCGGAGCCTGCTTCAGCGAATGGTCCCGCCGCATAGAAATCCCGAGCAGCCGTGTAGGCAGCCAGAATATACCGATCAGGAAATACCCGAGTAGTTTGTCGATTTTTTGTTTCCGGTGTATCTGCACGGCACGAAATTGCAGGATTTAGGACTTCCGTTTTTCCATGGTGATCATAAAGTGATCGCCCCAGCGATTGAACGGTGCTTTGTCCCAAAGCTTGTTTTCCAGCTTTTCGAGCCGGCGGAACAAACCCGGATGCCGTTCGCAGAAATGTTCGATGAATGGTGGCGGCACAGTTACGGACAAGCCTTTGAGCGCAATGAGCCGGAATGAGCTGCCCAGGTGTTTCGTGATATAAGAAGGACTGTAGTAATAGCATTGAAACGGAAGACCTTCCACTTTGGCGTTCGTGCCGCCGGGCCGCAATCGCCTGAATGCGGTCCGGAAATAGCCTTTGAACACCATGCCCATTTCCCAGAGGCATATCCGGGGCATGATCACCAGTGTGCAGCGGCCACCCGGTTTCAGCAGCCTGTCGACATCGTGCAATACCTTATCCAGCCGTTTCGTGCAGTTAAGTCCGCCGAAATTGGAGAAGACGTAATCATACTGCGTATCGCTGCCCAATTGTTCCAGCTCATTGAAGGAGCATCGCTGCACTGACACCTGATCCTGAAGCCCCTTCTGATCGACTTTTCGTTTCAGTTCGCTGATCATACCCGGCGCATTGTCTGTTGCTTTCACGCGTATACCCTGGCTTGCAAAAAAAAGTGCGTCTATGCCCGTTCCGCAATTCAGCTCAAGCAGATGAGCTGCCGGAGGAATATGCTGCATCACTTCCTGCTGTACGCGGTTGCGTATCCACAGTATCAGCTGATTTTGCTCGTCGATCTGATCAAAAATGGGAGATTGCTTTGAGAACGCAGCATTTACCTGTTCTTCCTGTAGCTTTTTATTGTCGCTCACTTTAAAATCCGTTTTTCTCTGAATTCCCTGAATGCATACAGCGGCATTTTCAGTAATGCCCGGAGCTGCAGCTGTTTTGCTTTCTTATCGTTTTGCAGTTTGCGGTAAAACGTGTGTGCATAGCGATGCAGCTTCTTGTAGAATTCCGGTTCGTAAGTTCCTTTGAACATCACCGCCATTTCATCCGAGTCGGTCCAATTGGTCTTTTTGCTCAGTTCCGCTTTCACCTTTTCATAGAAACGGGTTCCCGGCAGCGGATAGGATACCGAAACGCCGATTTCATCCGGGGTAAGCTGCTTCAGCATATCGAAGGTCATCCGGATGTCTTCTTTTGTTTCACCGAGGTATCCGAACTGCAGGAAAAAGGCTGTTCTGATATGATGATGCCGCAGCTGGGCCGTTGCCTCGGCAATCTGTGCAATAGTGGTGCCTTTATCCATTGCATCCAGTATCTTCTGAGAACCGCTTTCTGCGCCCATCCACACGGTCTCGCATCCGGCTTCCGCAAGCGGCTGCACCTGCTCATCGCTGAGCAGCAGGTCGGCCCTCGACTGAATCTTAAAGCGGATGCGGAGCGACGCCTGTTTCAGTAAGCGCGCAAACTCCTTCACCCATCCGGGCTTCAGTCCGAATATATCATCGCAGAACCAGATATGATCAAAGCCATACCGGTCGTGCAGCATTTTCAGTTCGTTGCATACATGTTCCGGTGTACGGGCATTGTAGCGGTTACCGTAAATCGGCTTTGCACACCAATTGCATTTATACGGGCATCCGCGCGTGGTTGCAAAGTTGATGGAGAAATAGCCGTGCTTCTTCCGCCATGCATTTTTATACTGATCCACATCTACCAGGTCCCATGCGGGAAAGGGCAGTGTATCGAGATCTGTGATTACGGGTCTTTTTGGTGTTTTTACAATGTCCGGACCGTTCCTGAAGATCAGTCCCGGAATGAGCTTAAGGTCCACAGGAGCCGCAGCAAAAAAATGATTGATCCATTCGAGCAGGGTATGTTCCGCTTCACCGGCAATCACATAGTCGAATCCGTTGTCGAGGTATTTGAGGTAATGGTCTGTGGAATCTGAAGACGACGCAACGGTAGTACACCCGTATTGTTTCGCCAGCCGGGCCATGTCAAAAGCAGCCTCCCTCATATTGGTAAGGCACATCTTGGTGAGGTAGTTGAATCCGTCGTCGTACACGACCACAACATCCGGCTTAAATGATTGCAGTACAGGCTCTATCGTGTCGGCCCGATCCAGGAACATAACGTCATGCAACGCCGTTTCATAACCGTTTTCGCGCAGCAAAGCAGCCGCATAAATTGTTCCGAGCGGCGCATAAGGCTGCATGATTTCCCATTGTTTGGGATCGAACTGCAGGAAGTAGGAGTGGGTGAAGAGTACTTTTCTTTTCATGAAACATTCAAAGTTACAAGTTAATTATTGCTTATGCATACGTTTATGCACTCTTGAGAAAAGGTGGTTTCCTGCAGGTCAGGCTACTGTTTTTCTGCATACACTTTGTTTATATTTGTGGAAATCCACCCTTCAATGTCCAATCATCACTACGACTTGTCCCCGTCGGAGTTAAGGCAGTATTTCCGCGACTTTTTTTCGTTCGTGTCCCGCTGCCTGTATTTTTTCGCTAAAACAGCAAGGAGGCATTACCTCGTCCTGCTGCTCATCACGGTGCTTTCTTTTCTGCTGATCGGCTGGATCCTGAACAAAAGGCCCAGGGTGTACGACTTCCGCATGAGCTGTGTGTATAATGATAATCAGGCCAGAACCTTCGGCGAATTGCTTGCGCAGTTGAATTTTCTGCTTGAAAATAAAGAATATGCCACACTCTCCGCAGCACTGCATATGCGGGAGGAACAGTTGAAAAAGCTCGTGTCAATAGAAGGCAGGACCGTTACGCTGGGTGTACTGGAAAACGATTTTTCCGGCAATAAGACACCTTTTTTCGTGGATATAAAGGTGGAAGATCCGGCCCTCGCGGCAGTGATCGAACCGCAGGTACTCCGGTATCTGAATCATAATGAATTGTCGCAACGTTCTGTGGATCAGCAAAAGGCCAAATGGAAAAGCAGGGATGAATTTTATACGGCGCAATTGTTGAAGCTCGATTCGCTGAAAGAAGCGATCCGCCTTTCCTACCTCAGCAATAATAACGATGCGGAGCTGATGCAACGCGGTAATGCCGCTGTGGATGTATATAAGCTCTCCGATTCCATGTCGTTTTATCGCGCGGATATCCGCTATTATCTGGAGCATTACGAAACGGTGCAAAAAATATATGGATTCAAACTTATCCATCTGCAAAATCCCTCCTCCCTGCGCAAAAAGGCTGTTCTGTATAGTCTGATCATTGCAATCCTGGCGTGGGTATTACTGGCTGTTAAAGACATGGTGTATGAATCTGGCAAAGCAACTGCGCGACCGGACACTGAAAGCTAACCTGGCGCATTCGCTGTGGAGCATCTTCGATGTGTTGCTGTACCCTGCGGTATATGTGCTGTTCACGCCTTTACTCGTTGCGCAGCTCGGCAAAGACGGTTACGGACTCTTCGTGCTTGTGAATACGATCGTTGTATTCATGCAGATTTTTAATTTCGGTTTGGGCGTCAATACGCTGAAGAATGTGGCAGCTGCGATCGGGAAGGGCAGGCTGGCAGCAGCCATTCCGTTGTTACAGACAAACATCGCTATCGCACTGGTGACCGCTTTGGTGTGCATGATCGCCTCTTTCAGCTTCGCGCAGTTAAGCGGACATTTCCACTGGTTCGGTATTCCTGTTTCGCTGCGGAATACATCGTTCGTTACGATCAGTCTGGCAGGTGTGATCGGCGGACAGAAAATACTGGAACAGGTGTTGTCGAGCGCACTCATCGCATTCGAGAAAATAGGCGCTGCCGCGCGGTATAATTCAACGATCCGTATCTGCAACCTGCTGATCACTCTTGTCCTCGTATCGTTACGGGCCGATCTGACGGTTATTTTCTCCACCACAGTTTTCGTGTATGTATGCGGATTGTACTATCTGTATCGTAAGCTCCATGCACAGACAGGCGATTTCCCTGTCGTGTTCCGGCTGGACAGATCATTCATCATACGGGAGTTGCGATACAGCCGCTGGATATGGTTACAGTCTGTTTTCGTGATCCTTGCATTTCAGTTCGATAAATTCCTGATCGGTTACTGGTACGGTATCAGCGATTTTTCCTACTATTCAATAGTTTCCACTGTATTTAACCACCTGCATCTTGCTTTAGTGGCGCTCGCTCCCTGGGCTATGCCTCAGATAGCGAAGCAGTTTGCTGCCGGGATGGAGATCAGGGCATATTACCGTAACTGCCGCAGCCTGATCCATATTGTGTCTTATTGCGGCATATTGTTCATGAGCCTGTTCCACGATCTTGCTTTCCGTTTGTGGCTGGGCAAGGACCTTATGGCGCATGTGGACGGATACGTGCATCTGTTTATGTGTTTTGAACTGTTGCTGACATTTACGATCGCCCCGTACTTCTTTCTGAATGCAACAGGATCTGAACGCCTCGCGACGATCAATACTTTAATTTATACGGCATTATCGCTTGCCGGGTTATTTACGGGGCATTATTTCCTGCATGGTATCGGGCAGGCCGTTGGCTGTTCGATTGTTTTCCTGTTTGCAGGGATGCTGATCCAGCAGGTGATTGTTGCGCGGGTGCTTTCGCGCAGTGCACTGCAGGAAACGCTGGGACTGTTATCTCCTGCGGTGTTGCTTATATTATTCATCCTTTCGGATAAGCAGATACTGATTATCCGTGGCGTATTGCTGCTCGCAAGTATCGGTGCCTTTTACTATGTGTATAAGGTGCTGTATCCGTTCCGTATCAGTCTGTTCAAGACTCAAAAAAAATACAGCGATGCATAAGACGAGCCGTTTCGATATACCGTTGTGCCTTGCATACCTGTATGTTTTTTTCGATGCATTATTTCTGCCGGGTGGTATTTATTACACCACTTTTCTGGCACCCTTGTTCCTGTATCATCATGTACGTACGCTGCGTTTCGGTGCGTATCTGTGGTATATCGCCATTGCATGCGGTTTTTTCCTGGTACAGCGGCATCTTATTGTTGGCTATACAGATTACCTGCGCTCCAACCTGCTTACCTTGCTGAATCTGTCGTTCGTGGTGCTGTGCTATGGCTTTTTCAATACTGCAGACAACGACCGGCTGAACCTGCTGTTCCGCAGGATCGTGTATTTCAATTTCCTGATGGTGCTTGTTGCTTTGCTGGCATATTGTATCCCGCCGGTAAAACCTTTATTCTGGTATATGATCCCGGTAACGATGGGCAGCGGTATTGTCGATCGCTTAAAAATGCTCTGGTACGAAGCATCGGTTTATTCTCTGGTTTTCAGTCCGTTTTTCCTGTATTTTTTCCTGTATGGCGTACTCATCCGCAGGCGTCTGCGCTTTTCTTTTTTCCTGCTGTTGGTATTGCCCCTGGTATTGTCTAATTCATTAGGTGTCTGCCTTTGTCTTATCGCTTCAATCGCAGTAACGGTATTTTTTTACCGGAAGGTGTTCCTTTCACCACAGTTGTTCCGTCAGTTGCTGCTGTTGTTCCTGTCCGGCTGTTTGCTGTTGGGGACCTGGTATTTGCTGGACCACGATAACCTGCTGTTTCTGCGGCTGCGCAATATCCTTTCCGGACACGACACTTCCGCCCGTGGCAGAACCTATGAAGCATTTGCAATTGCCGGCAGACTCTGCGATCAGTACCATTGCTGGTGGACAGGCATCGGTCCGGGACAGTTTAAGCTGCTGGGTAAAGAACTTTTGTTTCATTATTACCAGTATAGCGGTAATGTGCGGGACATCCGTATTCCCAATGCATGCGCCGATACGCTGATCGTGTACGGACTGACGGGTCTGATACTCCGGCTGGGACTGCTGATATTCCTGTTTTTCTACCGGAAGGTATATGAGAACATCTTCCGCTTCTCGTTGTTTGTGTTCCTGTTTATCTACCAGTTTTCCGGAAGCTATTTCAATAACCTGATCGAATGGGTTATGTGGGCACTCGTATTTTCCGATGCGCTCACGATGTTTTCCCGGAAAAATATTCAAACACCGCAGCCGTATGCATCCAACTGAACAGAAACCCCTGAAAATAGCGTTTATTTCCCGGAGCACCCTGTACAGTTCGCCGGGTGGCGACACGATTCAGATTGGCAAGACGGCGGAGTGTCTGCGTAAGATCGGCCACGATGTTGCGATATTCACTACAGATGCACCCATTCCTTATGTGCAGTTCGACCTGTTTCATTATTTCAACCTCACGAGACCTGCAGATATACTGTTTCATATAGCACAAACAAAAAAGCCGTTCTTCGTATCACCTATTTTCCTGGATCTCCGGGAGTTTGAACAGAAAGCAAGAAAAGGATGGGCCGGCCTTATTACCCGGAGCTTGTCCCCGGCTGCTGCCGAGTATGTGAAGTGCATTGCGCGCCGTTTAAAGAACGGAGAAAGGATACGCAGCTGGTATTATTTATTGAACGGCCATACGGCTTCCGTACGCAAAATTCTCAGTGAGTGTACCGCTCTGTTTCCTAATTCCGCATCTGAATTGTCGCGTCTGAAAGCGGTTTTTGATTATACAGGTGCCGCAGATATTGTCCCCTGCGGCGTGGATGCGAGCGTGTTCGGAAGTCCATCCGGCGTGGAACGGGACGCAAATCTGGTGTTGTGTGTAGGCCGAATAGAAGCACGTAAGAATCAACTCTCACTGATTCATGCACTCCGCAATACCGCGTTTGAGCTGGTAATTATCGGTAAGCCTTCACCGAACCACAGAGCGTACTTCGAAAGCTGCAGGAAGGCGGCAGGAAAAAACGTACAGTTTATCGATAACATTGATCACGAAGAGCTGGTTTCTTACTATCATCGTGCTGCCGTGCATGTACTACCGAGCTGGTTTGAGACGGTAGGGCTAACGAGTCTTGAGGCCGCCTATTGCGGATGCAATATTGTAGTGACCGACAAAGGCGATGTAAGCGACTACTTCCCGGAGCACATGGCCTGGTATTGTGATCCGGCCGATACGGACAGTATCCGTGCCGCCGTATGCAAAGCCGCAGCGGCTCCTCCCGGTGAAGCTTTGCGCGAGCGCATTGCTGAAAATTACAGCTGGAGCCGTGTTGCGGCGATGATGAATATGTTTTATGCCAAATACTTGTAACTTTCTGCTTTGAACAACGAATCTACATTGAATGCTATTGCAGCAAAAGTATTAGTGGTGCTCGGATATTTTGACTATTTCAAATATCCGCTGACACGCGCGCAGATATTTCAGTTTTTGAGCATACAGCTGGACAGCGAGCAGGAACTGCAGCCTGCGTTGCTTCAGTTGTGCGCTGATAAACACATTGAATGTTTCAATGGATATTATGCATTGAGATCGGTGGAGACATATGTGCAGGAACGCATCGAAGGAGAAGCGCGCTTTGAAGCATTACAGGAACGGATCGGTAAGACTGTCGATCGCGTGCGTAAATTTCCTTTTGTGAAATTTGCAGGCTTATCGGGATCCTTGTCCAAAGGCTATGCACCTGCAAATGCGGATGTAGATCTTTTTATTATCACGAGTGCGAACCGGCTCTGGATCTGCCGTACCCTGTTGCACCTGATGAAAAAGATGACCTTCCTCAAAGATTCGCAACATTACTATTGCATGAATTATTTTATCGATGAGACGGCCCTGCTGATCGAGGAACAAAACTTCTTTACGGCTATAGAGCTCTCCACTTTAAAGCCGCTCATCGATGCAGACGACTACTATACACAGCTGCTGAACCACAACCGGGAATGGCTCTCGCGTGAGATCCCTAATTTTCGTATTTCTCCCCCGGGAGGCACCCCAAAGCCTGTACCTTTTTGGGGTGCCGGGCTGGTCAACAGTCTGAGCAGCAACTGGTTGAATGCGCAGCTGATGCGGCTCACCGATCGTAAATGGCGTAATAAATGGGAAAAGAGAAAGTTCCCGGCCGAAGACTATCCGCTGGCATTTAAAACCCGTATATCCGTATCCAAAAATCACCTGCATAATTATCAGAAAAAGCTGCTGCGGCACCTCGATCAACTCAGAAAAGACAGCGCACAACAATAAGCGTTTTCCCCCGGTGTGTCGCATCCATAAAGATGTGACCGCTCATACCAACTATTAAGCATATATTTGTTATAGTAAAGCAAAGTCGCTTTTTAAAACCCGTATATGAAGGCAAACATCTCTAGGCTTTTTCATAAGAAGAAGAAGCAGGTCATCGATTTATGGATGAACAATCAATTGCAGGATGTTTCCCTCAGGGAGGACCTGATAAGTAATGACGATTTGCGTGCGCAGTCGGAAGAACTTGTAGAAGTATTAGTGAATAAGCTGAATGATGACAACCTGAGCGTTGTGGACTCGGCCGACTTTGACGATGTGTATGAAGTGTTGGGAGGGATTTCCATTACCCGCGCCCGTCAGGGCTTTTCCCCCAGGGAAACGGGTGTTTACATTTTCAGTCTGAAAGACGCTTTGCTCCAGATTTTACAGGAGGAGTTCAAAAACGATCCCGTTAGTCTCTATGAGTCCACAATGAAAGTGAGCAGACTCATCGACAGCTTCGGTATCGTTACGTTTGAAACATTTATCAAAGGCCGTGAAGAAGTGATCCTGCGTCAGACCGACGAGATCTCCGAGATTTCCACACCGGTTATCCGCGTTTGGGATGGGATTCTCGCACTTCCGATTATCGGTACGCTGGACAGTTCCAGAACGCAGATCGTGATGGAAAACCTGTTGCAGGAAATTGTGGCGAGCGGAAGCAGTATCGCGATACTGGATATTTCCGGTGTGCCTGCCGTGGATTCACTGGTGGCGCAACATCTGATCAAAACAGTAAGTGCCACACGCCTGATGGGTGCTGAGTGCATTATCAGCGGCATCCGTCCGGAAATAGCACAGACGGTTGTGCATCTGGGCATAGATTTATCCGGCATCGTTACGAAGAGCACATTGGCAAGCGCATTGAAGTATGCGTTTTCCATGCTGATGCTGGAAGTGAGGAAGAAACAGGTTTCGTCGGGCAATAACAGCAGAGTGGTAAATGGATAAAATTCCTATTTTAAGAATGGGCCAGTTTCTGCTGGTCACTATACAAGTGGATCTTTACGACCGTCTTGCACTGAATCTCGAATCAGATCTGGTGCAAATGGTAAGCAAAACCGATGCGCGCGGCGTATTGATCGACATATCGGCAGTGTCTATTGTTGACTCTTTTATGGGACGCATCATAGGCAATATTGCAAGCATGTCAAAAATTATGGACGCCACCACAGTAGTTGTAGGTATGCAACCTGCGGTGGCTATCACGTTGATCGAACTCGGTCTGCCATTAGCAGGCGTACATACCGCTCTTGACGTTGAAAAGGGAATGGCTTTATTACGCACAAAAATCCTGACTGATGGAGAAGAAAATGAGTACAGCGACGAGTCCTACGACGATTCTGAATAAAGATTCCGTCTCAATTGACAAAGAGCAGGATGTAATACTGTTCCGTAACCGGGTAAAAGAATATGCTACCAGGATCGGGATGGGACTCGTAAACCAGACGAAGCTCCTCACTGCGGCAAGCGAACTTGTCCGCAATATGCTTCGTTATGGTAACGGGGGAATCTGCTTTATTGAAGTTGTCAGCAAAGGACGTGAAAATGGGATCCGTCTCATTTTTGCCGATCGGGGTCCCGGTATTGAGGACATCGGTCTCGCTATGAAAGACGGATTCACAACGGGAAAAAGCCTGGGACTCGGTTTGCCGGGAGCCAGACGCCTATCCAGCGAATTCGATATTAAAAGTAAAGTTGGTGAGGGTACGACTGTGACAATTATAAAGTGGAAAAATGGATAGTACCAACCATATACGATTCAAAGCAAGCGACAGAAGTTATTTCTCTATACTGAAGAAAGAGATACACAACATTGTCGCGGCTGCAGGCTTCTCGGAAAAGAAGATCGGTGAGATCGACATTATTGTGGCGGAGATGACTTCCAACCTGCTCAAACACGCGGGTGGGGGAGATATACTCGTGCGCCTGGTAGATGAAAACGGAGATGCAGCCCTTGAGCTGATCAGCATCGACTCCGGGAAGGGCATGTCCGATGTGGCGAAAATGGAAATTGACGGCTACTCAACTACCAATACGCTCGGACACGGACTCGGATCGATCAAACGTTTGTCGGACCTGTCGCAGATATATTCCCTTAAAGACTGGGGCACAATCCTGCTGTGCCGTATTTTTAAAGAGGAAAGCGCGGCGCGTCGCACACGAAGTGCGGCCGAAGTGAGATCCGTCGTTGTCTGCAAGCCAGGCGAAGAAGTTTGCGGAGACGGTTTTTTTTATAAACTGGATAAAGATCGGCTGCAGATATTCCTCGGAGATGGTCTGGGTCACGGTGTGGAAGCAAACAAGGCGGTAACAGCTGCGATCGCGCGTTTTAAAGAAACAAATGAAACGTCGCCATTGCACGTATTGCGCGACCTGCATGTGGTAGTGAAAAAGACACGCGGACTGGTAGGCTGTATCGCCACCTACTCCTTCAGGGACAGGAAATGGTCGATCTGCGGTATTGGCAATATTGCTACAAGAACTCTGGTTTCCGGTACGGTGATAAAAACGCATATGTCTTATAACGGTATTATCGGACTGAGTATTCCGAATACCATGAAAGAACAGGTGCTGGACGGCGAGCGCGGACAAATCGTGATGATGTGTTCAGATGGAATCAAAACAAGACTTGATCTGCAAAAGTATCCAGGCATTTTCCGGTACGATCTGTCTATCCTGGCTGCTGCTGTTTTTAAAGATTTCAGCCGGGAAACCGATGATATGTCTGTGGTTGTAGGGCGTATAAACTTTAACTGATGAAAGAAATAGCGAAGGTTATCCTGGAAAATGAAATGGACCTGATCCTGGCGCATAAGCAATCAATGAAGATTGCCGAATTGCTGGGCCTTTCGTTGTCTGCCCAGACAACCTTTGCCACTGCGGTTTCTGAAATCTGCCGTTTTGCGATCAGCCGGAATAATCATGCCTGCCTCACGCTGGTGCTCGCCACGCAGCGTATGAAAGACAGGTACCTCAGAGCCGTGTTGGAAGCCGATTTCGTCAAAGATCAGCTGCTGATCAGAGAGGGTGTACAATATGCAAGGCGACTGGTGCCGGGCGTGCGGTTTACAGAAAACAAAGAACAGATCACCGTTGAGCTGGAAGTGCCGCTTTCGTCTGCATTGCACGTTAACGACGCTTTGGTGGAAGATTGGAAAATCATCCTGAATAACGATCCCGCCATTTCTCCGTATGAAGAGATAAAACGCAAGAACCGCCAGCTGACTGAACTTTCGGAGCGCGTGCGTACCAGCGAGCAGCAATATCGCCTGCTCGCCGATTCCCTTCCGATCATGATCTATACCTTCACCAATGAAGGAAAGCTCATGTATGCCAATCAATGGCTGCTGCGATACACTGGGCTCACAGTGGCGCAGCTGAATGAAGCTAAATACAGTAACATTTATCACCCGGATGATTTCGGCAATATCTGGTCTAACTGGGAGAAGGACCATAATAATAATCTGGTCAATAAGGAAAGGAAGCTGAAAAGCGGCTCCGGTGAGTACCGGTGGCACTCAGGCGTATCCATCCCGATAAAAGACGAAGACGGAAATATCCTCTACTGGAACGCGTTTATGGTAGACATACACGCACAGAAGATCATTGAGGAAACATTAAAAGATAATATCGAGCTTAAAGAAACGAAAGCTGAACTGGAAGAGAAAGTAGACCAGTTGAATAAAAGCAATAAGATGCTCGAACAGTTTGCGTTTGTTGCTTCTCACGATCTGCAGGAACCACTGCGTAAAATCGGTTTCTTCTCTAACTATATCAAAACGAATTACGGCGCACAGCTCGGACCGGAAGGCGGTAAATTCCTGGATAAGCTGGTTACCGAGACCGAGCGTACAAGGGAGATTGTGCGGGATATCCTGTATTACTCAACCATCAATACAGACAATGGTTTCTCCGACAATTTAGACCTGAACGAAATAGTGCATACGGTGCTGAGCGATATGGAGATACTGCTGATGGAAAAAGATGCTCATGTAAATGTTGCGCTACTGCCTTCGGTCTTCGGCAATAGGGTGCAGATGACCCAGCTTTTCTCCAACCTGATTTCCAATGCGATCAAGTTCGTACCTGCCGGCACCAGGCCGGAAGTGCAGATCGGTTTTGAGGCCGACGATACTTCCCGTTCCGTGATCAGGGTAAGCGACAATGGTATCGGTATAGAAGAACAATTCCATCACAAAATATTTGAACTGTTTCAGCGGCTGCATCCTAAGGACGAATATAGCGGTACAGGCATCGGGCTTTCCACCTGCAAGAAGATCATGGAGTTTCACGGGGGCCACATGTTCCTGGAAAGCCGTCTGGGTGAAGGTTCTACCTTTATTCTGTCTTTTCCGAAATCCGGAAATAATCCTGCCTGAACCGCTGGCCGGAAATAATCTCAGAGAGACGCGACAGTAATCCGGCGCAAAAACATAGCAGCAGGTAGTAAGCTGGTTTTGACGCCGACGGGTTCCGGACGTCTTTTCAGGAATGCCGGTTCGGTTCGTGCGGCCATACCTGCCTGTTTGCTCAATGTCTGAGTATGAATGATCCGGAAAGAAAAGTCTTTATCTTTGCATTCAAATCTTCATAAACGCTAAACATGAAACAAAAACACTTCTGCGCTTTCCTGCTTGCAGCAGGAATTCCGGCTGTTGCTGCGGCCCAGCAATCCTTCAACGCAAATTCTTTACTCCGCCTTTCCGATACAAAGGAAATCCGTGCCGCAGTTGCAAAACATGCTTACGAACTAGGTCTGCAGTCGGCAGGTAAAGGAACAACAGCCAAGACAACAGCGGTACAGAGCCGCCTGATCGCGAAAGCTTCCCGTACTTACGATGCAGGGGTGGCGATACTTACCGATTCCGCCAGGTGCGTGTACTCCGGCGACCGCGGTGGCGATCTGAACAGCGAGATCAAATCCGATTCTCTCTACAATTATCAATCGCTGACCTTTGGCGCTCCATTGGTTACAAATTCCCGCACTTACACTTCTTACAACTCCGGCAACAGACGTATCTCTGATACCTCTGAGCGTTACTCTTCCGCATCCTCTTCTTTCAGCTATACCAGTCGCAATACGCTTACCTATAATACTTTCGGCCAGATTAGCACGCAATTGCTTGAAATGTGGTCGGGTACCTGGATTTTTTCGATCATGGATAAAATGTCCTACGACGCATCCGGACGCCAACTGGCGGATACAGGGCTGAACAGCCTGACACCCGGAGATTACAATTATGTGTCAGTAAATACTTATGATGCGGGTGGAAAATTACTGACCATATCGGATAAAAATTTTACGGCCGGGACCTGGGTCGATTTTTCGGAACTGGCTTATACTTATAATGCTGCCGGTTATTGTGAAACCTTTACGGCGCGTTATAATACCGGCGGTACCGGTCTGGTGAATGTATCAAAGGCGTCTTACTTATACAACGCCTCCGGGAAGCCCGTTACGATCAATACGTACATATGGAATACCGGCACGGCAACATGGGACAACGATCAGGTGATGGTGTACAGGTATGATGCTTCCGGGTATCTCTCCCGCATCAGTGTCGCAATGTGGAACAGCAGTACCGCCGCGTACGATTCTATTGTCAGGGTTGATTTTACCAATAATATTCACGGCCAGGCAACATCAGAAAGCTCTTTTTCGTTTGATTCCGGAAGCTGGAAAGTGTCTGACGGCGATCATAAATACAATTACTATTATGAAGACTATACGACAGGTGTAAAAGAACTGCAGGCACAGCAGGCTGAGATCCGGTTGTTCCCCGTACCTGCTGCAGATGAATTGGAATTGCAGATCCGCCAGGAACATCCGCAAGCCCTGGAAGTTGCGGTCATAGATCTGCAGGGACGTGTGTGCATCAGTAAGCAATATGCTGCTGCTGCCAATATCAGCGATCGTATCTCCGTTGCACGGCTACCGTCCGGAAATTATTTGCTGCGGCTCAACAACGGAACCGTTCGCAGTTTCGTCGTAACGCACTAATAGTTTATTTTTGGTTTTCAAATGGTCTTTGTTCACTCAGAGGCCATTTTTTGTTTCTCCTGATCCGTTAGTAAAAAATGTATACATGAATATTACTGTCAATAATTGGTATTGCGGTTTCAAAAAAAATAACCATTATATATTTTGTTATATTTTAAATATTTTATATTTTAGGTATGCCATCTAAACCAATTGGCATATTTAAAATGAAAAAATTACTAGTCGCCGCTCTATTGGCAAGTCTGTCTGCATTGCCTGCAGGAGCCCAGTTTTACTACAACAAGACCTATGTAGATCCCGCCACCACTAAATTTACCGCTATGGATCACGTAGCGGTTCAGGTAGACGATGCATCGGTGATGCTGTCTCGTGAATACGACCTTTCGACCTGGACAAATGATATACGGCTGACCAAATTCGATGACATAGGGAACGTGATGTTTGAGCGTATATGGCGCCTGAACGAAACAGGGGCAATACTGCCGGATCGCCTGGTGCGCACAGCGGACGGAGGTTTTATCGTCGTGGGTACGATTATGAGGTCGGGCCGTTACAATCCGTTCGCTGCCAAATTCAATTCGGTGGGTGACCATACTACACTGGAATGGGCGAAGGAATATACGGTGAATGCCGGAAACTGGCTGAATAAAGGCAGAAATCCAATTGTGAGTATCACAAAATGCGCGGAGGATGCCGACAGTTATATCATCACCTGTAACACACGTCCTTACTGGTATGATCTGTACGCCAGCCGTCCGGTGGGTGACCCGCTGCGTTTTGCAGATAATGATGCGAGCGTACTCGTGATGCGCATCCGTGGAAACAACGGATCGCAAATGTGGTGCAACAAATATGAAATGAATGCGGCGTCACGCAATACCGGGCCTGGTGGAACTTATATTATCATGACCAATATGCCGCATACGGTTGCAAACGGTAATGGAAAAAGTCTGATCGCCGGTTTGCTTGATTATGGAGTGTACTACGGTTTGGGATATGTAGGATTCTACATGGCGGTAAACGATGACGGTTCTATCAATCAGCAGTACAACATGCTGGATGACGCGTGGTATATGGAATCGCCCCACGCCATTTACGACGACCAGGGTGCGACAGGCTTCGAGTTTGCGATGACCTACACTGAAGCAAACGGACACTTCCCTCCCGGCTCACCGTTTATTGCCAAGATTGGAGGACTGCAGATATTTTCCGCTGTGGGCACCGTTACCAAATCCCCTGCTGCAAACTTTTATAATTTAGGCAGTTCCGGTGTAACCAAATTTGTAGGATTGGATAAAAAGGGTACGGCTGGGACCCAGTACGTTGTGTCATTGGATCTTGAAGGCGCAGAAGGTTCCGGTTCTCCGACAAACATGGCACTGCTGGCATTGAATAAAACTCCGGCTCCCGGCAGCATAGCCGGATTTAAGAAATTTAACGTCGCCAATAATACCCATACACAGACGCGTCCGATTACACTGTATGCGGCAGGATTTACACTTGAGAAATCTGTCACACTAGGCTGGGCAAACAGCCCCCTGGGAATAGGTGTACGTCAGATATCCGCGGATATAAATACTTTCAGTCCCCCAACATGCGGCGAAGCACCCGAAACGGGAGTTGAACTGAACGATATCACTACCGAAATCGGGTTTGTGTATGATGTGTATGATGCAATGGGAAGCCTTGATTTTGAAATTTACGAGGATAATTTTTCAACTGATATGAATGATTGCCGCTTTTTTCCGCCCGCAACTTACCGTACAGCAATCAGCACTTCTGCTTCGGACTTTTGCAAGTTGTATCCCAACCTGATCGGCGATGAGCAAAAATCTGTGAAACTGGATTTAAGCGTTACGCACGCAACACAATTGCAGATTCAATTGGTGAGTATGGACGGCCGCATTATGCTGAGCAAATCTTTAGACCTTCCGGAAGGCGCACAATCTGTTGATCTCCCACTGCCGGCACTTAGTTCCGGCAATTACTTTGTAAATGTTCGTTCATCGGATGCTAAGATCAATGAACACTTCAGGATCACAAAAATGTAGTCGTTATTTACTAAATAAAAAAAGGCAGACACCAGTTGTCTGCCTTTTTTATGTTCCTGCTTCGCCACGGAAATTCCCTGTCTTACGCTCACATTCCGCGAATTAATCCCTTTCCTGTTTCACCGGCGTACGCATCCTCTACTTTCGGTCGTTTTTGCAAACCGGATGAGAAGAAAATTATTGCTATACCCAATATTATTGCTGCTGGCGAACGGACATTGCATGGCGCAGCTATTCAAAAAGCAGGAAAAGCGAGCGCCTAATGCGCTGGATTCGGTAATGGTGACGCACGATTTTGCACGCGTATACCTGGATTCGGTGTACAATTATTTTCATGTACGTTATGGCATCAGCATCCACTATGATACTGCTTACTGCAGCAACCTTCTTTTTGATTACTGGTACTCCGCCACGCCGCTGTCCCTGGCGATTGAGATTACCACACGGGAAAAGGACCTGGAATACACGATAGACAGTACACTTACCGTAACCATAAAAGCGCGCCATTTCCACAACGTGGCCCGCAGGGTGGATAAGTCACGGATTGTGCCTCCGGATATGGCAGAGCTCAATCCTTACACTTTAAAGGGTCATGTACGCGACGATTCCTCCGGGACGCCACTGGCCGACGTGCAACTGCAGTTATCCAGTACTAAAGATGCAGTGTTTACACGTGATGACGGCTCTTTTGAGTTATCCGTAGTGCCAGCCGATTCCACGAAATTGCTGGTTACCGCAAGGGGGTACGAGCCGCTGGAACTGTTATTGCTGCCGGGTATCAGTCTCCGGGATTTCATAATCGGTTTGCGCCCGAAAGAAAACGTGCTGCGTGAAGCCGTGATCACAGCCAACAGGCAGGATATCATGAATCTGTCCGGAGAAACGGTAAGCAGTATTCGCCTGAGTCCTTCGAAACTCTCTGAAATACCAAACGTCGGCGATAAAGACATCATGCGTACTTTCCAACTGATGCCGGGTATCAGCGCAGCCAACGAATCCTCCTCCGGGCTCTATGTACGTGGTGGCACACCAGATCAGAATCTTGTACTGCTGGATGGCTACACCGTATATCAGGTAGACCATCTGTACGGCTTCTTCTCTGCATTTAATGCTAATGCCATTAAAGATGTGCAGTTGTTCAAAGGAGGCTTCGGTGCACAATATGGCGGTCGACTGTCGAGCGTTACAGAGATGAATGGGAAGGAGGGAAGTACAAAGCAGTTCAATATAGGAGGTGATATCAGTTTGCTGAGCATGAATATGTTCACGGAAATCCCGGTTACCGAAAAGCTCTCT
This sequence comes from Rurimicrobium arvi, assembly GCF_039540495.1. Taxonomy (NCBI): domain Bacteria; kingdom Pseudomonadati; phylum Bacteroidota; class Chitinophagia; order Chitinophagales; family Chitinophagaceae; genus Rurimicrobium; species Rurimicrobium arvi. The sequence continues at coordinate 79,688 of NZ_BAABEZ010000024.1, forward strand.
GTAGTCGCGGCTACGCGCCGTTCGTGGAGAGGCCCGATTTACAACTGGATCTTTAATTCCTTCAACAAAGGGACGGGCGCGCAGCAACAGACCAGCTCCGGTAATCGGCGCGGTCCCGGCGGATCCGACAATGTTACCAAAGCGAAGTCCTATTTTTCAGATTACAATGTACGCAGTACATACAGAGCCACAACAAAAGACGTGCTTACCTACAGCTTCTTCAGTAGTACAGACGATCTGGACAATGGCTTCTCAATATCTGCGCCCGCTTTCCTGGCTGATCAGGGAATCAGCTTCGACATGAGCACCACGGACCTCACCCATTACAGTAACCTGTGCATGAGCGGCGGCTGGCAACGCCAATGGTCGGGCTCGTTCAAAGGCAATACAAGCCTGAGTATGTCCGAATACAGCAGCGATCGCAACCGCGAAACGAGTGGAATGATCCGTCGCAACGGGTCTGATAGTACGGAAACAAAAACCGGCGTATTTGAGCACAATCGCCTGCAGGATATATCGCTTCATTCCGATTACGAATGGAGCGGAATACGGCATAACCGTCTGCTGTTTGGCGGTTTCGGCACACAATATGATATCAGCTATACATATGCTCAGTCGGACACCGCATTGCTGCTCGACAATCATCACAAAAGCCTACTTGCAGGTGTGTACCTGCAGGATGAATATGCTTTGTGGCAGCGAAGGCTTTTGCTCCAGGGAGGTATTCGTGCAAGCTATTTCGGAGCCACGCAGCAACGCTATATCGAACCGCGTTTCTCGCTGATAGGTAAGATTACCGGCAGGTTGACGTTTAAGGCAGCCTATGGAAAATATTATCAGTTTGCCAACCGTATTACGCGGGAGGACCTGAGTACGGGAAGTACACAGTTCTGGGTGTTATCAGACGGACAGACGGTGCCCGTAAGCAGTGCATTACATCGTATTGCCGGGCTCAGTTATGAAACACCGAAATTACTGTTCAGCATTGAAGGCTATTATAAAATACTCGATCAGCTCACGCAATATACCGAACGCTATAAAGCCAGCACAGCACTGATCAGTTATGAACAGCAATTTTACAAAGGGAATGGCTTTTCGGAAGGTATTGAATTTACCGCACAGAAAAAGACAGGTAAGTTCACCGGCTGGGTCAGCTATACGCTTGGCCGCACCCTGAACTATTTCGACGTGTACGGTTCCGGCTATATACCGGCAGATCAGGACGTACGCCACGAATTTAAAGTGGTGGGCATGTACAAGTATAAAAAATGGGATTTTGCCGCAACCTGGATCTATGCATCCGGTCGTCCCTATACCGCTCCCGGCGGCAGTTACGATATAGCGCTGCTCGACGGGACGACGCAGAGCTATGTAACCACAACTTCGAAAAACACTTTGCGCCTGCCGGATTATCATCGCCTGGACGTTGCGGTCAACTACCACTTTTACACAGACGCGGGCAAAGACGTAGGCTATATCGGACTATCCCTCTTCAATGCTTATGCGCGCGAAAACGTCTGGTACAAGCAATTTACGGTAGTGGATAATGCCGTTGTCGAAACCAATGTGAACTATCTCAGTTTTACCCCCAACCTCACGCTTTCCTTAAAGATCAGATAAGATGTCACGAAAACTAATATTATGTGCCTGCCTGTTCCTCGCGGCCTGCAAAAAATCGACAACTACGCCCGCGTACAACTACGATCCTGTGATCGCAGCATATCTCTCGCCGGATATACCTTTATCGCTTACGCTCAGCCACCAGTCTGCTACCGGATCAGACAGCTTTAATGCTCCGCCGCTCGACTCCCTTAACCTTGTGGTATCGGTGGGAGACAGCAGTTATATTTTACGTCCGCTGGGCGGTGGGGTTTATGCAGACTCTGTTTTATATCTGCAGGCAGGAGCATCCGTCGGTCTGCGTTTTGTATACAACAATAAAGTGGTTACGGCATCCACAGTAATTCCGCCGAGGCCCGTTGATTTTGCACAGGATGCAAGTGCTTTGTCAGTGGAAAAAGTAACCGCAGATACACAGCCGGCGAGGCCCGGAGAAGAAGCTGCAATTACTTTTACATGGGACAATACGGAAGGTGCCTATTATATGATCGTGGTACAAAACCTGGAAAGCAGCCCGGAGCGCATTATAGATACAAGCGTTACGAATATCGATACCAACAGGCGTTTTCGCACACGTCCTGAAATCACCGATACATATGAACTCAGCGCACGCAGTTTTACGTATTTCGGGTACCACCGCGTCATTCTGTACCGGCTGAATGCAGACTATGCATATTTGTATCTGAATACAAACAGCAATTCCCAGAACCTCTATACTCCTTCGAACGGCATCAGCAATGGTGTTGGCATCTTTACCGGGATTAATGCTGATACGCTGTATGTGCAGGTAAATAAAGGCTAGCGTCCGCTAAGGTTGCGCAGCTATGCTGCGTAAAGGATACCAGGCGTAAAACACATATTTCCCCACAGAGTCGATGGCCTGCATGTGCGCACGTTCGGGCAACAGCAATGCATCCATCATAAACTCCCGGCGCACTTCTTCATAGTTCACCTGCTTTGCACTGTCGGGTACCAATTGCTTGTCCCGTATTACCAGGATCGGTTTATTGCTGAGCAAAGCCTTCAGTTCTGATCCGGGCTGCAGATCGTGAAACCAGTCCCTGATCTGCTGCGTCTGCGCCGGTACGGTACGGGCCAGTTTTACATTGATCATCGGCAGGCGTGTCTTCAGATAAAACTGAAACGAGTAGGCACTCAGGTTATCATCATCGTCCAGAATCATCGCCCTGACTTCAGACCCGACATTATAGTAGGGGAGAAACAAGGCTGCCTGGTAATCGTTTATATGCACGCGGCCGGGGATCACCAGCTCATTTTGCTTTTTGCGGCTGAGCAGGTTTTCGCCATGTATATGCAGCTGGCAGAAGTCTACATAATCCTTCACCTCAAGTGCACCCAGCAATAACAGCGGCACCCAGAAAAATTTCTTTACCGTGCCCCGGAGGCCCCGTGAGAAATGGTACAGCGTATAGAATGCCCAGATGCTGAATGTCCAGAAAAACGGCCATGCAAAGCGGCTCATCGAGCGGAACTGTTCCACCTGTTTGGTAACCATATGTGCCCAGAGCAGCGGATTCAGGTAATTGTGGAGCGTAATCCCTTTATCGCCGCTGCCTTCCGTATAATAATATTCACCGGCATTGACGATATACATAAAAATGCCCGCAAAGAAGATCGTCTTTAGCAACGTATTCGAGAAAAAACGCCGCTGAATATCGCGGAACATTTCACGGTAGGGTTGATGCAGCAGCATCAGCCCGAGCATCAGCATACAACCCCAAAGAGCCATATTCCCGAGGTAGCCCATGTTCTCAGGTTCCCTGGCTCCTTCGTTATTCTGTATCCAGAACTGGAATGTGTAGAACTTAGGTGCAGTGAACAGGCTGAAAAACCGGACCTTCTGCTCGATCCAGTCATAACCGTTCGGTGCGTCCGGCCGCATGGACAGATAGGGGTCAGTGGCTTTCTGGAATAAGATGCACGCAAGCAGGGAAACAACCGTTACCCCTGCAGATGCCGCCAGATGCGGTTTCCATTGCCCGCTCCGGAATAAAGCGATTGCATAGAAAAATAGGAGCACTCCCTGGAACATGCCTAATATAGCAATATAATACCCGTGGAACAGGAAGCCGGTGAAATTGGCAAGCACCATGGAAAGCAATGCACCATATTTATGCCAGCCTTTTTCCGGGGCGGTATCGGTCCAGCGGATAAAAGCCCACATAGCCCAGAGAATAAAAAAACTAAGACCAAGGTTAAAGTGTCCCCAGGGAACACGCACGGTCTGGAAGTTGGTCCAGGGAAGCATCAGGGCTGCCACAAGCGCCAGCCACTCCACCCCTGTGAGCCTTTTGAATATTTTATAGCTCAGCCATCCTGAAAGCACGAACGACAAAGCAATGAATGCCTGGTAGACCGGTATCGCGTAAGCGCTGACATTGTAAACATGCTCGCAGAACCAGCGGTAGGGGATCGCGAAGCCCGGTGTATTGTCCGTCGTATGCACATACTCACCCCAGGGATAGTTGATCCCTTTCAGATGATACAATCCTTTGCTGTCGACAGGGTCCGATACATACGCCTGCAGATGGAAAAGATTTTTCAGTCCGTCACAGCAATCTTTGAAAATAATGCCTGTGGGATCTGACCAGAAATTGCGGAATGCTATATATATCAGGAGCAGTTGCACGATCGTAATCAGGAGCAACGGGTATTGTTGCCATATCCGGGAGAATTTCGACATGTTTATTGTTTTCTGTGAATGTGTACGGTACCAGGGCGATGCGCAAATATAATGTATTGTGCAGGCCGAAACCGGCCCCGCATGAGATCGGTCGCGATGCTTGTCGGCGCATCAACCGAATTGTAGTAGTTTTACGGCCTTGACAATTGAGCGTTTTATGAAAAAAATTTGGAACAGGCTTGCCCTTCTGATGTGCATGACAGGAACCGTAAACGCTGTCGCACAGCAGAAAGACAGTCTGGATGCGCAGATCGGACAGATGATCATGATCGGTGTCGGCGACCGTACGGCAATAAGTGAAACGGATCCGCTCCTTGAAGATATCAGATCGGGTAAAGTAGGTGGAGTAGTGCTGTTCGAAAAGAATATCGCCAAGACAAACTCCCGCGACAGTATGATCCGTATGGTGCAGACCCTGAAAGAGGCAAGCCCGGTAAAGCTGCTCGTATCCATAGATGAAGAAGGCGGGAAAGTACACCGGCTGAAAGAGAAATACGGGTTTCCGGCAATGCCGTCCGCCGATTACCTCGGCCATCTGGACCAGAAAGATTCCACGCTTTGGTACAACCGCCGGCTGATAGCGACATTAAAAGATTTGGGCATTAATCTCAATTATGCACCTGATGTGGATCTGGCAACCAATCCGGATAATGCGCCTATTGTAAAGAACGGCCGGAGCTTCGGAAGCGATCCCGAATTGGTTGCACGGCAGGCAAGATATTGTATTGAAGCCCATCACGAAAGCGGACTGCTTACCTCGCTGAAGCATTTCCCCGGACATGGAAGCTCTAAAGGAGATACGCACTATGGCATCGTCGATGTGACGGAAACATGGTCTGTATCGGAGTTGCTGCCTTACGAACGCTTGCTGCGCGAAGGGGACATCGATATCGTGATGGTCGGACATATGGTAAACCGCCGCTGGGATACCACCATGCTGCCGGCAACTTTGTCCGCCGCCACAATTACTATGCTGCGAACACTGATGGGCTATAAAGGTGTTGTCTGCTCAGATGATATGCAGATGCAGGCGATCAGCGAGCATTACGGACTGGAGAATGCGATCCAGCTATGTGTTAACGCAGGCCTGGATATTATTATGTTTGCCAACACCCTCCCCGACCGGTCGAAGTATGTTACCGCCGCACAGGTACATGCCATTATAAAAAAGGCGGTGCTGAACGGAACCATTCCGAGAGCGCGCATAGCCGAAGCAAGCCGCAGGATCAAAGCGTTGAAAGAAAAATACTGATTGAAAGCAAAGGGTATAAAAAAGAGGGAGCGGTAGTCGCTTCCTCTTTTTTTTGGATAGGAATATTGCTGTATTTTTATATAAATTATTTGTTATGCGGGGAGATGCTAATTGGCTGGCCTTTCTGGCAATTCCGGTGAGTGTATTGTTGCTGTATTATCTGGTTGCATTCCTCTTACGGAAATGCACGCAATTATTGCGGCGCCGTTTTAACCGTTTGCATTAAGCGATCTGATCAGTCTATATAGCTGATGCGGACAGACAGGTATTCTTTACCCAGTTTACCCGTGTCTGCCGCCATCTCCATATCCAGCCGGTACAATTTTTGGGTCAGGCGGTTGCAGGCCTCCTGTATCGGATCAGGCAGCCTTCCCGATATATGGGAGGAGATGCCCCTGCTATCGCATAAGGTACGTATCATATATTGCAATTCGAGCAGATCGCCTTCATCGATGTTATAACGATGCAGTAGGCGCAGACGGGGTTTCAGGAAAAAATAAAGTTCAACGGACTCCGCCAGTAACTGCTCATCCGTAAAGGGCTCTATCCGCTGTTTCAGAATTTTTAATTCTGTGGCACGGAACAATTCACCCAGTTCACGGAACGCCCATTCGGACATGCTGATGAGCCTGTGCAGCAACTGTTCAAGGTCCTTCCTTTCCGGTGCAGCAGGTAATTTCCGTTCGGGCCGTTGCAGCAGGTTCGTAAGGCGGAAACTTTCCGCGCGGAACGCTTTTACGGACTGTCCCAGTTCCGGTCGCAATTCCCAGTAGCGCACATAGCGGCTGAACAGGATGTTTAGCCTGTCGCAGTGTGATTGCAGGCGACTTATGGCTTCTTTGTCGTATATATTCTTCATAGAGTCGGAGATCGTAGCGAAGCAAAAAGAAGGAAGTAAAATATTTTTAATTCCTGTTAATTCCATTGCTTCAAATTTGATGCCACAATTCGACTCCGTCCCAAAAATTGCGATAATTACACTAAATTATCCGTTTAAGTATTGATAATCAATTAACAAAAGCACCCGGGTTCTCCGGGCGCTTCTTTTAGTGTGCTGATCCAAATAAGCCGTCTACAGAAAGATACCGTTCTCCCGTATCGTAATTAAAAGTGAGTATTCGGGCTCCCGGCTCGATTTGTGGTAATAGCCCGCTGATCGCCGCCAGGGAAGCGCCGGTGGAAATGCCTGCAAAAATACCTTCCTCCCGCGCCAGCCGTTGCGCATGTGCGAATGCATCGTCGCGCCCTACAGTGATAATCCCGTCCAGAACCGAACGATTCAACACCGGTGGCACAAATCCCGCACCGATTCCCTGAAGCGGATGCGGGGCCGGATTGCCACCACTCAGCACCGGAGATAACTCCGGTTCCACTGCAAATACTTTCAGCTGAGGAAAATGCTGTTTGAGCACTTCAGCCACCCCGCTGATATGGCCGCCCGTACCTACACCGGTAATGAGGTAGGCTATTCCGTCCGGAAAATCATGTATAATCTCACGTGCGGTGGTATTGCGGTGTATCTCCACATTAGCGGGGTTCTCGAACTGTTGCGGAATCCAGGCGCCCGGTGTTGCTGCGGCCAGCTCCTGCGCACGTTCTATAGCACCTTTCATGCCTTTTTCACGCGGTGTCAGCACAAATGTTGCGCCATATGCCGACATCAGTTTCCTCCGCTCTACGCTCATCGATTCCGGCATCACCAGTATGATACGGTAACCTTTTACCGCCGCCACCAGCGCCAGTCCGATGCCGGTGTTGCCCGATGTCGGCTCGATGATCACCGAGTCCGGACGCAGTAAGCCACGCTGCTCTGCATCTTCGATTAAAGCTAGGGCCAGTCGGTCTTTAATGCTGCCGCCCGGATTGTTTTTTTCCAGTTTGATCCATACATCATACCGGTCTCCAAAAAGGCGGTTGATGCGTACATGCGGCGTATTGCCGATCGTTTGCAAAATGTTGTTTGCTTTCATTGTATTGTATTTTAAAGTGAATAATCAGATAACGAAATCGATGGCATCCGGGAATACATGGTTGCTGCGCACCACAATATTGTTGCGGCTGTACACCACCGAATCGGGTTCCACAGAGTGCGTCAGCCACACATTGCCGCCAATGATGCTGTTGCGGCCAACCACGGTGTTTCCTCCGAGAATCGTAGCTCCGGAATAAATAGTGACATGGTCGCCGATAGTGGGATGCCGTTTAACATCTGCCAGATCCTTTGCAACGCTCAACGCTCCGAGCGTCACTCCCTGGTATATCTTTACATGGTTGCCGATGATCGCACTCGCACCGATCACTACACCAGTGCCATGGTCGATAAAGAACGAGCTTCCGATCTGAGCAGCAGGGTGGATGTCAATACCCGTGTGGCTGTGTGCGTGTTCGCTCAGCATGCGCGGGAGGGACGGAATGCCCAGCTGGTGCAGGTGGTGGGCGATACGGTAAACGAACGTGGCATAAAAGCCCGGATAAGCATAGATCACTTCCTGCAGGGAACCGGCCGCAGGGTCGAATGCCAGGATCGCCTCCGCATCAGCGATCAGCAGTGTGTAGAGATCCGGAAGCACATCGAAAAAACCTTTGGCATCCGCCGCAACCATTCCGGGCTGATCGCCCGCCAGATGCAGTAAGACCGCCAGTCTTCGTTGCAGGTGCAACTGTTCTTCATAAAGTTCCTGCAACCCGATGCCCGAGGGGAGGAACAAAAAGGCGAAAAGATCGTCGAGCAGGCGCGCAACCTGCTTTTTGTCTATGTAATGCGCCGCATCGGCATTACGCCGCTGACGCAATTGCTGCAGGAAAGAAGTACCATGCATAATTGTATAGTTTGAAAATGGAAAAAACAAAATGATTTATCCGGCCAGAAGCGCGGACGAATGGAAACAAACATGGTGCAGACCGGCGTTTTGCCGGACCGCTACAGTCAGTCTGTTACAGGAAGAGGGTATTACGCCATACAACAACAGCAATACAGGGGACAGCAACAGCACAGTGCAGCGAAACCCTTTACAGTGAAGGATACCGGTACGAAGCTGTGATTGCGTAACTGTTGCATAATGCGTCTGTTGTTTTGTGAAGACGGTAAAAAAAGAAGTGACCTGTATGTCACGAAGGTTGAAGGTAGTAATTTTTAGCATTCATGACGCAGGTGCTTACAAAATTGCTGTTCCGCTGTAATTTTCTATTTGTTTAACTAAATTGCAGCAAAAGTTAGACAATGTTTGCTGTGCTGCCTTATGCGGAACTACTGTCCTGCATTGATAATATTGATCCTGTCGCCTATGCACGCACACGCAATTATCAAACCGGATCGGTTACGCGGTTGTCTCCCTACATTTCCCGGGGTGTTGTTTCCACAAGATTTATTTTCGACCGTCTGCGGGCTGCCGGTCACACCTGGAAGGAAATGGAAAAGTTGGTTCAGGAACTGGCCTGGCGCGACTATTTCCAAAGGGTATGGCAGGTACGCGGACCTTCGCTGGTGGAGGAACTGAAGCATCCGCAGCAGCACATCGTGCATGGGGAAATTCCCGTTGCGGTCGTCAACGCTGTTACGGGCATACAGGCAATCGATGAAGGCATTTTCGGATTGTACCGCGAAGGATATATGCACAACCATATGCGCATGTATGTTGCGTCCGTATGCTGCAACATTGGCCGCGCGCACTGGCTCCAGCCTGCGCGGTGGATGTACTACCATTTGCTGGATGCTGACTGGGGTTCCAATGCCTGCAGCTGGCAGTGGGTCTGCGGCGCATTCAGCAATAAGCGGTATTTCGCAAACCAGGAAAATATCAACCGTTTTTTCGGAACTGCACAACAGCATACTTTTCTCGATCTGCCTTATGAGGCAATGGAGCATATACCGGTGCCGGATGTGCTCTCCCGTTCCACTCCGTTTATGGTGGATGCGCTGCTTCCCGCGTCCGACGAAATAGCATCCGCCCATTCTGAAAAAGTGCTGCTTTACAATTGGTACAATCTCGATCCGTTCTGGCATAAGGATGAACCTTGCACCCGTATTTTATTACTCGAACCTGAAATATTTGGAAGATATCCTATCGCCCCGCATTCTGTCGCTTTCATGCTGCAGCTCGCAAGGGCTATTCCCGGACTCCGTGTGTTTACTGGTTCTTTTGCAGAACTGAAGCAATATTTCCCGCATGCCCGTTTTTATTATAAGGAGCATCCCTGGAATCATTACGATGGTTGTGAGGAACCCAGGGATTGGCTCGCGCCGGGTGTAAACGGTTGGTATCCGGGCTTTTTCCCTTACTGGACAAAAGTGTCCGCTGTTCTGCAAAAGGAGTTGAACGTATGAAGCGGGTGAAAAAAGGAGATCTGCCGGAAAAGATATGTGCGACATGCGGACGTCCGTTCAGCTGGCGAAAAAAATGGGAACGGGTATGGGACGAAGTATGCTACTGCAGCGACCGTTGCCGTAGTGAGAAGAATAAACTCAGACAAACCAAAGAACATGAATAATATACTTGTAGCAGGAGCCGGTAAAGGAATCGGTCTTTCGGTGGTACAGCGCTTACAGGCAACTGCCAATGTTTATGCACTCAGCCGAACGGTTACTGACGAACTCCGTGCCGCCAATGCCACGGTGCTGGAGGGTACAATGCCTGATAACGCCGGGGTGCTGGATCAGCTTCCGGACGTATTGCACGGAGCGGTGTACTGCCCGGGATCCATCAACCTGAAACCTTTCAACCGGCTGAGCAATGAAGATTTTCTGAACGATTTCCGTCAGAACGTATTGGGTGCAGTAACATTATTGCAACGCGTACAAAGTCGGCTGAAAGCTGCGAACGGAGCATCTGTTGTGTTGTTCAGTACTGTTGCCGCTGCTGTGGGCATGCCGTTTCATGCATCTATTGCTGCTTCAAAGTCGGCACTGGAGGGACTGGCAAAAAGTCTGGCTGCGGAATGGGCATCTGCGCAGATACGCGTGAATGTGATCGCGCCTTCACTTACGGACACACCGCTTGCCGCTGCGCTGCTGAATACTCCCGAAAAGCGCGAGGCATCCGCTAAAAGACACCCTTTGCAGCGTATCGGAGATCCGGCTGAAGTGGCAGAAGCCGTGGCGTTTCTGCTGGGAAACGGCAGTGCTTTTATGACAGGACAGGTGTTGGGAATGGACGGTGGTATGGCGCGGCTTAAGGTATAGGGTGGGATTGGTGTATCAATGCTTCCAGCCCCGCCATAAGATCGCTCAGCGACTGGCGCAGTTGCAGGTCCGATAGCTCGCCCGCTTCATTCATTTTGCTCCTGATACCATGCACCAGCAGGCAGGTAGCCGCATTGAACCGTGCACCTACGGTGCGCATCAGCAATTGAAGCTCTTCGTGTCCTTTTGCACCATGAGCCGAGGCGGTAATGAGCGCACAGGGTTTCTGATCCCATACTGTAGACGCAACGGTCCACTCGATCAGGTTTTTGAGTCCGCTCGGAATACTGAACACATACTCCGGCGTACTGATCACCACTGCATCCGCGTCCGCTATCTGTTGCCGCATTGTGCCGACCGGTTCGGGTGGTAGCGTCGCGCTCTGCTCCGGGTCAAAATGCGGGAATATCTTCAGATCCGGGATGAATGTCCATTCGATATGATCTCCGGCAAATCGTTGTATATGGGTCATCAGCTGCTCATTGGATGAGTTTTTGCTTGCACTGCCGATAATGGCCAGAATCCGGATCGCCTGTTTCATGTTGATGCTAAATAATCCTAAATGTACACTTGTTGGCAACATTTATCGGAATCGTATTCGGGGGCCATTGTAACTTAGTATATCAAATCGTGTTTTTATGAAGCCTTTGTTTACGCTGATGATCTGTATGTGTCTGGCAATGTATTCAATTGCGCAATATGCGGATCCGAATTTTCCCAAGCCTGCTTCCGGTTATGGTTCCGACGGGCCGCACCCCGTAGCTGTGGCGCGATTTGCCAATCCTGCTTTCAGCACAAAGGATATCGAGATCTATTATCCGTCTGATGCGACCACTCCTGTTCCTTGCATTTTCTACAGTCATGCATTCGGCGGAAATATTTCCGGCAACATTATCGGTATGCTGGATTTCGTGGCAATGAAAGGCTATGCGATCGTATTTGTACCATACCAGACTACCGGCGTGTCGGTTGCCGACCGTTATGATAACCTTCTGAACGGCTTCCGGCTTGCTGCGCGCACATATCCTTCTGTCATTGATACCACACGCGTGGGTTTTATGGGACATTCTTTCGGCGGCGGTGCCAGTTTTGCGCTGGCCTATCAGTGCTTCACCGAAAACAATTGGGGAAGCAAAGGGCGCTTTGTGTATGCGCTTGCACAATGGTACAGTTACAACATCAGCGAAACGCAACTGAAATCCTTTCCTGCCGATACAAAGCTGCTTGCAGAAGTATTCGATGATGATGTTACCAATGACCATCGCATGGCCCAAGATATATTCCGGACAATTAATATCGCCGACTCAGAGAAAGACTATCTGTTGCTGAAGTCCGATACCATTGCCGGTTACGTGTACGAGGCAGATCATTCGGTGCCGAATACTGCCAGCGCTTTCGACGCGCTCGACTACTATGCCTATTACCGTTTTATAGACGCGCTGTGCGACTATACATTCAACGGATCGGCGGCAGGTAAAAATGTAGCGCTTGGAAATGGCAGTGCGGCTCAGGTGACAATGCCCGGCACGATGAAGCCGCTTTCGCAAACCGATCGTCCGGTCGCGTTATATCCGCAAAGCAAATACGAGTATCCGTGTGCTGATACTCAGAATCCGCGTTCTGCTTATTGCAGCGACGGTACTTCGATAGCGGAACAGCAGATCAACCACAACGTTTCGGTATACCCGAATCCGGCTACCGGGTCGATTCAGATTGAAAGCGACGAACCGCTTGCTCACCTGTCTGTATATGATTTTTGCGGTCGTGCTGTTTTGGAGGCAAACGCGTCACATACGCACGAGCAGATCAGTATCAGCCCTTTGAAAAGCGGATTGTACCTGCTGGAATGCAATACTGTTTCGGGAACTGTAACCCGGAAGCTGTTCGTGAAGCAATAGTTTTCGGTTGCGGGAGAGAAGCCTGCAGCGGGTGTGTTATGGATCAATACGGATATCATAAGAAGACAACAATCCGGTAATGCCATCGTATGAAAACCGGGCTTTCTTAATACTGTTGCGCTCCGGGTGAATCCGGTAATTGTTTGCACAGCGGAAGTCTGCTTTATCCAGTTTCGTACGGTCAAACAGCGCATCGCTGAGATCCGATCCCGAAAAGATACAGCCACTCAGGTCCGTTTCAGAAAAATCGCATTGCAACAGACGACAGGAATTGAAAGTTGTACCCGGCAATTTCAATTTGTAAAAGACAGAATGATCGAGTTGACAATTTTTAAAAGAAAGGGACAGTCCGGAAGCACTGCACTCGTCCCAGCGCAATCCCAGCATTTTACAATCATCAAACGAACATTCGTTCCAGACGGTATCCCGCATGCGCATCATGCTCAATGAACATTGTTCGAACCGGCAATCGATGAACCGGCACCGGGAAAGATCCGCATGCGTCAGGATGCAGGAGATAAAAGTACAGCGTTCATATTCTCCCTGCTCCGGCGGTTGCTCTGTAAAGTCGGTCTTGCTAAAAGTATGATCGAAAAGATAATGATCGGACATATTGTTACCACCGAATGTAGCGCTTAATTCGCTGAATCTTTACCGGTGCAGGCCGCCGCGTCGTCCAGTTCGGGAGTGAACCGTGATTGGGACAGAAAGCGTATCGTGCCTTTGCGCCTTGCAATGCGCGTGGCCCATACGGCTCCGGTAATTACACCCATGAGCACGCAGGACAAACCCGCGAGTACGCCGTCCGGCCCGGGATAACTGAGATATATAAAGCCACCGGTAAGGCCGCCCGCAACTGCAGGGGAGAGCGCAATGCGTATCCAACCCATCGCTTCCGTCACTTTATCCATAATGTCAGGCATAATCGCTATTTTCTATGCTATTAAAAATAATGTTTTTTGTGAATTAACCATCAAATCCGGCCGTAACCACTCCGGGACTATTCCTGTAAGGTGGATTTTTATGTTTCCCATATTGCTTAACCGGTTAAAAATGCCGTTTAACCTGAAAAAAGAGCCATTTACAAAAAAGGAAAGCGGCGCTTCAGAGTCTGTATTACTTTTATATCACAAAACGCACATAACATGAGTATTTCAGACCTGATTCTCTTTGTTCATGACGGCGGAACAAGTTCTCCCGCTTTAGCTGACGGAGCACTGCTTGAACCCTACACCCGAAACGACGAAAACTTCCGCGAAGCGGCAATTACTGCCGGCTTCGATGAAACTGAAGAAATCGATCCTTATCACGCCCTGCTGCTGCATCTGAAAATGAAGCACCACTGGGATTGCTGATAATGGATAGTACATATCTGTTTTCTGTTTGACCGTGTTAAGATGAAACGAAGGCGCCGCGCTTCTGCGTGGCGCTTTTTTATGCGTATAATCCTGTAAATACTTTAGGTGATGATGTAAAAGCAGCAAGCGTCTTCTTCCGCATCTTTGTTCTATAGTTCAAACCTAAAAAACAGATGACTTATGAAAGGAACAACATTATTGCTGTTGGGCGGCGTAGCGCTGCTGGGCAGCTGGGCATGGTCTAAAAAAATGTCCCCTGAAAACAAGAAAAAAGTAAAAGACCTTTTGCGCAACAAACTGACGAAGCACTTGCCTGATAAATTGCAGGCTTCCCTCTAAGGAGAACAACGCTTTGGCAGATTAATGTAACGCAAGGAAAAAGTCCGGCCCGGGGAAACCAGGCCGGACTTTTTTGTGTGTCTGGAATTTTTTTCACAATAAAAAAGCCCTGCTCAAACGACAGGGTTTTATAAAGGGAGATTAGTATAAACGGATTAAGAGGCGAGCTCCACCAGTATTCCCCTGGCGGAATGACCCTGAAGCGCCGGGATCAGCTCGTGTCGTCTGAGATCCGCTGCATTTTCTTTCATGACGAGGTATTTGCCGTCACGGCTTTTATCGAATAAGGTGATTTTACCCTTGATATATTGAGCGCATAATTCCAGTTCCGTCTGACTTCTGAGGCCCACAAGCGCCATTACGTTATGCAGCAGGTTGCCGGCCAGGTCTGTAACCGGATACAGTGACATGCCAAGATTCTCTTTAAAGAACAGAATGTTTTCCAGTTGTTGATTCATCGCGTACAGTTTTAGAATACAAAGATGCATTTACTGCCAGATTTACTTTTCTACTTAAAACTAAATTCATTATATCATAACACATAAATCACGCTTGCTTTATCCTGAATTTTTGACGAAATTGTTACCCTTTCCGCAATTATAATCGATCAATAATGAAGCTGAGATTACTGCTGCTGGCCGCTTTGCTCCATACAGGAGCGAATGCCCAGAACTCTTATCGTTCCTACTGGAAGGATGCAACACATTACCGGGAGCATGAACTGGACATCACTCACCTGAAACTGGAAGTATCTTTTGTTCCGGAGCAGGGACTCGTAAAAGGGCATGTGGATCATCATTTCCGGGTATTGCGCCCCGAAGTGGATTCTGTGTTCTTCGATGCGCCGGCAATACGCATTGCGCAGGCCGCGTTGAATGGGAAGCCCTTGCGCTTCCGCAGTACAAAGGACGGAGTATGGGTTCGGTTGCCGCATCCGTTGAAATGGGATGAAACGGGAACGATCAGCTTCGATTATGAAGCCAATCCGCAGCGCGGTATTTATTTCATCGGCTGGAATGCCCCGGAAAACCGCGAGCATAATGCTTTTGCGGTGCGCAAACAGATATGGACACAGGGGCAGGGTATCGACAACCGTCACTGGATACCGATGTACGATGATATGAACGATAAGTTTATCACCGAGACAATCGTGCATTTCCCGGGTGATTATAAAGTATTGTCCAACGGCAACCTGGTGGATAAGCACACAGAAGGGAATGAGACCGTATGGCACTACATAATGAGTCATCCGCACGCGGGTTATCTGCTGATGCTCGGTATCGGCAATTACGCCATCGACCAGCGGAAAAGCAACAGTGGCGTACCGCTGAACCTGTATTACTATCCCGAATTCCCGGAAAGAAGAGAACCGACCTATCGTTATTCAGCCCAGCTGATCGACTTTCTCGAGCAGGAGACGGGCATCCCTTACCCCTGGGACAGTTATTCCCAGATCATGGTCCAGGAGTTTCTGTACGGAGCAATGGAAAATACCACAGCTACCATATTCGGCGACTTTTTTAATGTAGACGAACGTGCTTACGAGGATCGCAACTATGTTGGCGTCAATTGCCACGAGCTTACGCACCAATGGTTCGGTGATTATATCACGGCAAGAGACGGGCGCGACAGCTGGCTCCAGGAAAGCTTCGCCACATACTATCCCAAGCTGTTTACAAAAAAGCAGTTCGGAGCCGATGAATACGACTGGCAGCGTATCGGCGATTACAATACCACGTTGGAAGCTGGTAAAAAAGACCGCTTCCCGATTCGCTATTCGGCTGCAGGAACGGCAAGAGTATACCAAAAAGGCTCTTCCGTAATCAGCATGCTTGCCTATGTGCTCGGAGAAGATGCCTGGAAGCGCGCATTGAAAGCATATGCACAGAAGCATGCGTACGCTAATGTGGAATCGAACGATATCGTACAATCCATACAGGATGAGCTCGGACAGGATATGTCCTGGTTTTTTGATCAGTGGGTGTACCGTGGCGGAGAGCCGGAATATACAATTGCTTACGAAGCCCAGCAAAATGCGTCAGAGGGGAGCTACACGGCAATTACCGTAAAGCAGACGCATACTCGCGATGAAGTCACCGGATTATTCTCCATGCCCATTGTATTTGAAGTCTATTATACAGATGGTACCAAAGACCGCGTGAAAGAATGGATACGTGAAGAGGTGAACCTGGTGAAGATCCCGAACCGTTATGGTAAAAAGGTAAGCTTCGTACTCTTCGATCCCAACGCACGCATACTGAAGTCGGTGGTATTCCCGCGCGGCTTTGCGGCGCTGCGATCGCAATTGCTGCATGCTCCCCATATGCTGGACAGGTATGACGCTTTACTGGCGATGCGCACGATCGATATTGCCCGGAAGCGCGAGGTATTGTTGGAGGTGTTGCGCAGTAATGAATTCTACAGGGTAAAAGCAGAAGCGATCACACAACTGGGCAGGGACAAAGAAGCACAGGCTGCTGTTGAACAGACCTTCCTGAAGGAGTCGAACCCACCGTTGCGCCTTGCAGCCATAAAGGCCTGCGATGCTGCGACTGTTTCCTGGAAAGATATACTGACCGGAGCACTGAAGGATGCTTCCTACGATGTGGAGCAGACCGCACTGGAGCAATTGTGCCGGAATTATCCCGATGAAGCAGACCGGTATTTACGTGCGACGGAGCATGATTTCGGAATGAACAACAGTGTGCACATTAAATGGAACGAACTTGCTGTATTGTACGTGCCGGCAAGGAAAGACTCCGCGCTGCAACGCTTGGTATACCTGGCGTCGGATGCCTGGGAGTTCCGGACGCGTAACAACGCATTTACAGCGTTGAAGAGCCTCGGCTATTGCAATGAAACATTAATATCCCATTTGTTTGAAGCGGTGCTGAGCCATAACAGCCGCTTATCCGGCCCGGCGGCACAGACCCTCGAAAGTCTCTCGCAGCAGGCCGTTTACCGGAATATGATGCAGCGCACGTATCACGACAGTCGTCTGTCCAAAAGCGATAAAGCGAAACTCAGGGAGCAATTGAAGTTCCTTTCCCTGTAATACAACTATTGACGAAAAAGCCCGGAACTTCCGGGCTTTTTCGTCATATGCGGTAAATAAGTTGATGCATTTTACGGCTGCTCGCCGCGTTCTGTAAGTACGTCTTTGGCGAGGGCAGCCACGTGATACTCTCCATTTACGATGCTTACTTCATTCAGCAACCAGTAAAGCGTATCTGTCTTACATTTTCTCAGTTCTGCTAGGGCTTCTGTATCCGGCATCGACGCAAGTCGTTCCAGGTACAGATAAACTTGTGACAGACATTCCCCTGAATCCCTTATAAGTTTTCGCGGTGCTGTTCTCATATAATGCAAAATAGGCAATTTTTAATTGCATCAGTGATACCGTTTTAAGGGTGTGGAAAAAAAGTGGATTTGATCGCAATGCGAACTATTTTTCACGGAGATCTGTATACAAAAAAAGCGAAATCAAATGATTTCGCTTTTCTGAATCGATGCTTTTATGGTTAATTGAAGGCGTCTTTGATCTTATCGAAAAAACTCTTCTCATCTTTTTCAGTTGCCGCATCCTCAGCGGGTTTGAAGTTCGAGGAGCGTTGCAGTTTTTCCATCATCTCCTTTTCTTCTTTACTGAGATGTTGTGGCGACCATGCATTTACTTCCACCAGCTGGTCTCCTTTTTCATAGCTCTGGAATGCCGGAAATCCTTTTCCCTTCAACCGGAATATCTTTCCGCTCTGCGTGCCTGCGGGAATTTTGATCTTCGCACGACCGTCAATTGTGGGTACTTCCACTTGTGTGCCCAGCACGATGTCCGGGAAGGTCACATAAAGCGGATAGATCACGTCCAGATCGCGGCGCATCAGCTGCGGGTGTTTTTCTTCTTCGATGAGTATCAGCAGATCGCCCGGAGGACCTCCGCGCTCGCCAACGTTACCGTTACCGCTCATGCTCAGTTGCATGCCTTCCTGAACGCCTGCAGGTATGTCCAGACTGATCGTTTCTTCTCCGTATACACGGCCCTCGCCTTTACACTGCGTACATTTTGCGGTAATGCTCGTACCGTCACCGTTACAGGTAGGGCAGGTCGTTACCGTCTGCATCTGTCCCAGGAACGTGTTCTGTACTCTGCGCACCTGTCCGCTTCCGCCGCAGGTCTGGCAGGTCTTAACGGAAGCCTTGTCTTTAGCTCCGCTGCCGTTACAGGGGGGGCAGGTTACGTATTTTTTTACCTTGATCTTTTTATTCGCACCGTGCGCGATCTCGGCGAAGTTCATTTTCAGCTTCACACGAAGATTGGCGCCACGGTTGCCTCTGCCACGACCGCCGCCTCTTGAGCCGCCACCGCCGCCGAACATCCCGTCTCCGAAGATGTCACCGAAGTTGGAGAAGATATCCTCCATGTTCATACCGCCAAAACCAGCTCCGGGTCCGCCGCCTCTTCCTGCATTACCCATACTGTGACCGAAACGGTCATACTGCGCACGTTTGTCCGGGTTGCTCAGTACCTCGTAGGCCTCTGCTGCTTCCTTGAATTTATCTTCCGCTGTTTTATCTCCCGGGTTCTTATCCGGGTGATATTGCATCGCGATTTTGCGGTAAGCCTTTTTTATCTCGTCGGCGCTGGCCTGGCGGCCAACTCCCAACACCTCATAATAATCTCTTTTCGACATGGTGATTTAAATCGATTGTGTGAAAGTGAAACACGCCCCGGTGTTATTTGCCCACGATTACTTTCGCGTGGCGGATAAGCTTGTCATTCAGGTAATAGCCTTTTTCAATTACATCCACAACCTTGCCCTCCAGATCGGGAGTTGGAGCCGGGATTTCAGTAATGGCTTCATGAAACTCTGCATCGAACACATCGCCTGCTTTGGTATCCATGGCTTTCAGACCTTTATTGCTCAGAATGGAATTCAGTTTTCCGAGGATCAGGTTAATGCCTTCTTTTAAAGCCGTTATGTCCGTTGCTGTCTCCATCGTTTTTGCCGCACGTTCACTGTCGTCCAGTACGGCCAGCATAGACTGCATCACATCTTTCGATGCGGTTTGGGTGAGTTCAATACGCTCGCGTGCAGTACGTTTGCGGAAATTATCAAATTCGGCCACAAGACGCAGGTACTGATCTTTGGATTGTTCCAGCTCTGCTTTCAGCTTATCGGTTTCGCTCACAGGTGCTTCGGCAGACGCTTGTTCCTGTTGCTCCTCTCCGGATGGTGTCGTCGCTTCCTGTTCCATTTCGTGGTTGATTTCCATTTCGCTCATAGCTTCTTTCTTTTTTTTAAAAAACATAGATCCCCGTTACGAGGCGCAAAGATATTGCCAAAAGCGCTTTCAGGGACAAATTGACAGCAATATGTCGCTGAGTCTGACAGTCCGGCCTGACACTGCCATTAATACTCAGTACTGAAGGCCGTAAAAAAGGAGACCAATTATGGTCTCCCTTCTGATTTTTTATTGAAAATGAACTTATAATGCTTTCAGGCTTTCCTCCGCAGCATGGATCGTTTCGTCCAAGTCTGCATAAGTAAGCGCGTTATTCAGGAACCAGCTTTCAAATGCGGAAGGAGGCAGATAAATGCCCCGGCTCAACATTGCATGGAAGAAGCGGTTGAAGTAAGCATTGTCTGCAGCCGCCGCAGTTGCGAAATCGGTTACGGGCTTATCGCTGAAATGAATGCTGATCATAGAGCCTTTGCGGTTGATCACAAATGGTTTTCCATGCGCTTCCAGTACTTTTTGCAGTCCGGCATGCAGGTATGCGGTTTTGTCCGACAATTCCTGATAAATAGCCGGGTTGTCTTTCAGTGTTTTCAATAACGTATAGCCCGCTATCATTGCAAGCGGATTCCCGCTCAGGGTGCCCGCCTGGTATACAGAGCCCAGCGGCGCAATGTGCGACATGATCTCTTTCTTTCCGCCGAATGCGCCTACCGGCATTCCCGCACCGATCACTTTACCGTAACAAACAAGGTCTGCATCGATATGCAACGTTTCCTGTGCACCCCCCGCACTGAGGCGGAAGCCGGTCATTACTTCATCAAAGATCAGCACGATCTTTTCCTCATCGCAGATACGGCGCAACCCTTCCACAAAACCGGGTTCCGGTAAAATACAACCCATATTACCTGCTACAGGCTCTAGGATGATTGCCGCAATTTCGTTTTTGTTAGCTGCAACGAGTGCCTGTACGGCGTTCAGATCGTTGTATGCACAGGTAAGTGTATCGTTGCTGACACCGCCTGTAATGCCGGGCACGGTTTGAATGTCGAATGTGGCGAGTCCGGAACCGGCCTTTACCAGAAACGCATCCGCGTGCCCGTGATAGCAGCCTTCGAATTTGATGAACTTATTACGGCCCGTATAACCCCTTGCAAGACGCAATGCACTCATACAGGCTTCGGTGCCGCTGCTCACCATGCGGATCAGGTCCACATTTTTTGTCATAGAACGGATCAGCTCCGCCATTTCGATTTCCAGCAGGGTGGGAGCGCCGAATGATGTAGACCCTTCTGCTTTTTGCTGGATCGCCCGAACCACAGGTTCATATGCATGGCCGAGTATCATCGGACCCCAGGATGCGATATAATCGATATAACGGTTACCGTCGGCATCATAGAGATAAGCACCTTTGGCGCGCTCCATGAAAACAGGAGTGCCGCCGACGCTTTTAAATGCACGTACGGGTGAGTTCACGCCACCTGGAATGCTTTGTTGGGCTCGTTCGAAAAGGGATATGCTGTTGTTGGTTGTCATTTGATTGTTGCTGCTTATAAAAAGGAAAATTGCGGCGAAGCCTGCGTCTTAATGCATCAGCATCGCTGCCTGCTTCGCAAAATAGGTGGCTATCAGATCTGCGCCGGAACGTTTGATACTGGTAAGGCTTTCAAGGATTGCTTTGTTCTCGTCCAGCCAGCCCATTTGTGCTGCCGCTTTGATCATCGCGTATTCTCCGCTTACGTGGTAAGCACTCACCGGTACGTCCACCGCGTTGCGTACTTCGCGGATAATATCCAGGTACGCCATCGCAGGCTTCACCATTACGATATCCGCACCCTCTTCGATGTCCATCAGTGTCTCCTTGATTGCTTCGGTGCGATTTGCATAATCCATCTGATAGGTCTTTTTATCTCCGAAGCCGGGAGCTGAATCCAACGCATCACGGAAAGGTCCGTAAAAGCAACTCGCGTATTTGGCGCTGTAAGCCATGATGCCCGTTTTTATAAAATTGTTCTGCTCCAGTCCCGTGCGGATCGCTCCGATGCGGCCATCCATCATATCGCTCGGTGCCACAATGTCCGCGCCTGCTTCAGCATGACTGATGCTCATTTTCACTAAAGCCTCAACGGTGGGATCATTCACGATTTCCCCGTTTTCCACGATACCATCGTGCCCGTAGATCGAATAGGGATCGAGCGCCACGTCGGTCATCACCACCATTTCCGGCAACGCATCTTTAATCGCTTTAATGCTGCGTTGCATGAGCCCGTCTTTGTTCCAGGCTTCTTTCCCTGTATTGTCTTTGGTATCGTCTTCTGCTTTCACGAAGAGCAGTACGGATTTGATGCCGAGCGACCACAGCTCCTTTACCTCCTTGAGGGTATTGTCGACAGACATACGGTAGTAGCCCTTCATTGAAGCAATTTCCTGCCGGTAGCCGCTGCCTTCATTCAGGAACAGCGGAGCAATAAAATCGTTCGGTGTCAGTGTGGTTTCCGCAACAAGGCTGCGTAATGCAGCGCTCTGACGCAGGATCCTGTTTCTTCTTTGCAGATACATATCTTGTATGGATTGTTTATCGATGTTTGTCTGTTTTTTCTGCAGCGGTAATGTCGGCCTCACTGCGCATCTGCAGTTGTACGCCAAGAATCCACTCACGGCACTTTGCGTTGATCAGGTATTCGTTGATGTCGCCGATCAATTGCATTATATCAGAATAGGAGCCCTCCACGGTTGTGGTGAAGGCTCCTACCTCAGACTTAAGATTACTTCTTTTAATGATCGCGATCGCCTCATCTACCCATTCATAAGGGTGCTTTGTTCCTCCTACAGGAAGTAATTGTAAGGCTGCATTTACGGTGTATTGGTGCATAAATATTGCGTTTTAGGCCCAGTCTTTCGGGTGCAGACAGGCGTCAAGCAGCTTCGCTTCTTCGCTGTCCGGCGCGGGCTGGTAATTATATTCAAAACGTACGGTCGGCGGCAGGCTCATCAGGATGCTCTCTGTACGGCCATTGGTTTTGAGTCCGAAAATGGTACCGCGGTCATGTATCAGGTTGAACTCCACATAGCGGCCGCGGCGGATCTCCTGCCAGTATTTGTTCGCATCACTGTAAGGTGTATGCTTGCGGCGGGCGACGATAGGAACGTAGGCATCTACAAAGCAGTTGCCGTTGGATTGCTGAAAAGCAAACAATTGTTCTTTATCCATCACCACCGAAGGGCGCAGGTGATCATAAAATACGCCGCCTATGCCGCGCATCTCGTTGTTACGGTGCGTATTGGAAAAATACGTATCGCACCATCTTTTGTATTGGGGATAAAGTTCTGTTCCGAAAGGGTCCTGTGCCTGTTTCAATGTCTGGTGAAAATGTCTGGCATCTTCTTCAAACAGGTAATAGGGAGTGAGGTCGGCGCCGCCGCCAAACCAGCAGTCGGTAACGTTTCCGTCTGTATCATACACCTCGAAATAGCGCCAGTTGGCATGCGTGGTGGGGACAAACGGATTATTCGGATGGATCACCATGCTCAGGCCGCAGGCAAACCATTTCGCTCCTTCCACTCCCAGCTGACGACGCATAATATCTGTTACGTCGCCAAATACAACGGAAGTATTCACACCTCCTTTTTCAAATACGTTTCCGTTCGCAATTACACGCGTTTTGCCGCTTCCGCCTCCGGGGCGCTCCCATTTGTCTTCCTGAAAGGTTGCTTTGCCGTCTTCTTTTTCGAGCGCGGCACAGATACGATCCTGTAATCCATGAATGAAATCGATCCAGGCTTGTTTGGTAAATGCGGTTTTTGTTGTGGTTTCCATAATTGAAAAATTTTAGTGCAAGTTCCGTTGCTTCCGCTATTTAAAATATGATGTACATCAGTATCGGCGGTGCTTTCGGTCAGTCACGCAATTGTCATGACACTTAAAACCGGAACTCCTTCACCGTACGCACAAAGGCTTTCGCATGATCTACCGGTACATTCGGCAGAATACCATGCCCAAGGTTTGCGATGTGTCTTCCCGGACCGAATGCGCGGAGCATCTGTTTCACTTCCTCCTCGATCACCGGAATAGGTGACATCAGTTTTGCAGGATCAAAGTTGCCTTGCAAAGTTACCTGGTCACCGGCGAACTGTCTTGCAAGTTTTGCCGGGATACACCAGTCGATGCCCAGTCCCGCCGCGCCTGTCGCTGCCATCGATTCAAGACTGTGCCATGCACCTTTCGCAAAGATGATCGTCGGAACATCGTCTTTCAGCGCAGCAACGATCTGACGGATATATTTCAGTGAGAGATTTTCGAAATCCTGAGGACCGAGCAGACCGCCCCAGCTGTCAAATACCTGCAGTATGTCTGCTCCCGCGGCCACCTGACCTTTCAGATAAGCGATTGTGGTGTCGGTGATCATTTGCAGCAGCTGATGCGCGAGTTCCGGATGCGTGTAGCAGAAAGCCTTAGCCTCGTCAAATGTTTTACTACCCTTACCCTGCACCATATAGCACAACAATGTCCAGGGAGCACCGGCAAATCCGATCAGCGGTACGCGACCATTCAGTTCCTTTTTGATCAGGCGGATCGCATCAAACACATAGTGCAGCGTTTCCTGTACGTCCGGAACACGGATGCGGCCCAGGTCTGCTGTTGTTTTGATCGGGTCGGGCAGCAGCGGACCAACATTCTCCTTCAGTTGCACCTCGAGCCCCATAGCCTGGGGAACCACAAGAATGTCTGAGAAAAGGATTGCGGCATCCACACCTACGATGTCTACCGGCTGCAGGGTGATTTCACAGGCGAGCTCCGGTGTCTGACATCTTTCGAAGAAACCGTATTTATTACGCAGCGCAATATATTCAGGAAGATATCTTCCTGCCTGGCGCATCATCCATACAGGAGTACGCTCTGTTTGTTCTCCGCGCAGGGTTCTTAAGATCAGGTCGTTTTGCAACATATAATTAAGGGTGTTTTTTATATAATTGAATGAGGGTTTCCACCACCGACTCCTTGCTCGCACTTGCGGCGATATGCACCTGTTGCTGCAATGCAGCCCCGAATGCCGCGGCTGTGCTTTGCCCGATGCAGATCAGTTCCGGAATAGCGGACAGGTCATTATCCTGCTGCATACTTTCTATCGCGGAAGGACTGAAGAATAAGGCTGCATCAGGTTGGAAATCCAGTTTCGACGGGCGTTTCAAGGTATGGTAGACGATTATCTCTTTTACAGAGATACCTGCGGAAGCAAGCAACGCCGGTAATGTATCCATACGGCTTCCGCCACAGAAAAAAGTACAGGATTGCGGTGCCGCGGATATGATTAATTGAGCCAGTGCACGTGAGTCCGGTGCTGTGGCGGATATAGTCAGGTGAGGCCAGTATGTTCGGACTGTCTCTGAAGTTTTCCCTTCGAGACAAAATATGTTCCAATCTTTCGGATGTCCGGATCCGGACATCCGCGCAACTGCGGTAACAGCATTACTGCTGGTGAAGATCATATTCCCGGAAGCATGGGTTGTTTCGCTTACCTGTTGCCGCAATGCGGCATCCTCCGGGAATTCGATAGCGATCGCCTCATATACATGCAGATCCAGTCCCGCCGAATGTATCTTTTCGGCCAGTGCAGCCGGTAAGGGCGCGGTACTGAGTATTTGCGGTCTATGCTCCAAGATTGCGAATCGATTGTACGATACGGTCGGCTCCCTGTTCCAGCAATTCCTGAGCCGTGCTGAAGCCGATACCCGAGGCTTCGGCACGAGGTACTGTTCGCTCGATTTCCATTTTTTCTTTTCCGTCTGTGCTGAGGATATTGCCGCGGAAGCGGATCGTGTCACCGATCAGTTCGGCGTAAGCGCTGATCGGAGTGGAACAGCCGCCCATCAGCGTTTTAAGGAAATCCCTTTCTATCTGAACGCAAAGTGCGGTATCGGCATCGTTAAGTGGCGCACATGCTTCCAGTGTATCGCCGTCGGTTGCACGGCAGGCGATCATTACGGCACCTTGTGAGGGAGCAGGCAGCATCCAGTCTAGGTCCTGGGCATATTCCGGCCGCAGACCGATACGTTCAAGTCCGGCCGCAGCAAATATGGCCCCGTCCCAATCGCTGTCTGCAAGCTTTTGCAGACGGGTCTGCACGTTACCGCGCAGATTGTCGATGCGTGCATCCGGGTACCGGTTCAGCCATTGCGCCTTGCGACGCACCGATCCGGTTCCGATAACCGCATGCCCGTGTGTCGAGGTTTTCGACGGGTGAGGAACGAATATATCGTGCACCGGACCTCTCTTCAGCACGGCGGCCTGCATCAGACCTTGTGCAAATTGGGTAGGTACATCTTTGAGAGAGTGAACGGCAATATCGATCTTGTCACTGAGCAGGTATGCATCCAGTGTTTTGGTAAACACGCCCTGCACACCCATGGCGTAGAGCGGGGTAACCAGATCCAGGTCGCCTTCGCTTTTTACCGGCACGAGTTCAGTGGATATATGGCGCGCTTCCAGCAATGCCTGTACGGTATGAGCCTGCCACAGGGCGAGTTTGCTGTCACGGGTGCCTATTCGGATTTTCCGGTTCATGAGTTATTGTGTAAAGGCTGATCAGGAACTTGCCATGAAGTCATTGATCGCCCAGATAAAATTGCAGCCACCCTCGTTTTTCTCACGCATCTGGGTGGCCATATTGTTCAGTACTTTCTGTATGCGGTCGTCGCTTTGCAGAGGAACGCTATCCTGCTGCATATGTTTCTGCTGGATGTTTTCCAGTGTGCTTTTTACGGCTCTGATCACCGGCACATGCTGGCGCATCACGTACCAGTTTTTGAATTCATTGATCTGCTCCTGGATCAGTTGTTGTGCCTTGGGTATTTCCAGTTTCCTTTTCTGTAACGTAGCATCAGCCACTTTGGATAATTCGTCCACGTTGACGAGGCAGATGCCTTTATACCCCGCAATGCTCATTTCCACATTGTTGGGGATGGATAGGTCGATAACCAGCGATGCAGCGCTGTGCTCCAGGTGTTTTTGCAGCAGGGTAGGCTGCGGGGCATTGGTGGCCACAAGTATCACATCTGCCCGTGCCGCTTCGGTTTCGAGGCATTCATAAGGCTGGAACCGGATTCCGAGTTCCCGTGCCAGCGCCTCTGCTTTTGCATTTGTGCGGTTGATGAGGGTTATATCTTTCGTGCCTAAAGTGCTTACGATGTTTTTACAGGTATTGCGACCGATCTTTCCGGTACCGAGCAGCAATATCTTTTTGTCGGCTGTTTCCGTAAAATGCTGGCGGATATATTGTGCTGCAGCAAATGATACCGATACCGAACCACTGCTTAGTTGCGTCCTGCTGCGGATATTCCGCGAAGATTGCAGCGTGTGATCCAGCAGTTTTTCAGTGAACAATCCGGTGCAGCGGTTTTCTTTTGCCGTCTTTACCGCTAATTTGATCTGGCTGATGATTTCATAATCACCGAGGATCTGTGAATCGAGCCCTGCGGAAACATGGAACAAATGCTCCAGTGCCGAGCGTCCGTTTTTCCGGTAAGACAGCTGATGGAAGCTGCCAGCATCTCCTTCGGTCTGACTGCATAAAAAGCCTGCAAGGTGCGCAGCGCTTGGCGCGAAGCCGTATATTTCAGTCCTGTTGCAGGTGGAAACAACAAAAAATTCCTCTATCCCGAAATCTGCGGCCGTCGACAGCAGATTTCTGTATTGTTGTTCGTTGATCGCAAACCGGCCTCGTGTTTCAGCATCTGTATTCCGGTAGCTGATGCCTGCGATATGGAAATCTGATATGTTCTTCAATAAACTCACCCGTGGAGCGTCGGCTGTTTGTTTCGGTTGCAAATTTATTGCCCGCATGGCTAACAGCCTAAAGATGACCCTGTTGGAATGTCATCTCTCTGTCATTCTCTCAATGAATATGACAAAAATCATAAAAATGGGTAAATCGAAAAAGTTTATTTCCGGCGGGCGTTATTCTTTATTATTGATCACGCGCAGCATTGCTTCGTGGATATGTCCGTTTGTTGCGAGTGTTTCCTTATCAAACACAGTCGTTTCGCTGCCGTCGAAATTGGAAATGCGGCCTCCCGCTTCACGAACGATCAGGTAGCCGGCTGCTACATCCCAGGAATTGAGGTTATATTCCCAGAATCCGTCAAAACGTCCGCAGGCAACCCAGCAAAGGTCGATTGCTGCCGAACCGAGCCGGCGTACGGGTAAACCCTGCAGGATCATGCGTTCAAATACTTTAATCGGGTGTTCTTTGGTTTCGGGCCATTTATAGGGAAAGCCCGTAACGAGACAGGCAGTTTTAAAATCCTGTTTTGCGGAAACACGGATCGGCTCTCCGTTCAGGAAAGCTCCCTTGCCGCGCTCGGCGAAGAAAAATTCGTTCATCAGCGGGTTATACACCACGCCCATCAGCATTTTACCCTGGTGGCGCAAACCGATGGACACGCAGCAGATCGGAATGCCGTGTGCAAAATTCACGGTGCCGTCGATCGGATCAATGATCCACTGGTATTCGGAATCCTGGATCATTTCCCCTACCTCTTCACTGATAATACTGTGGCCCGGAAAGCGCTCTTTGATGATGTCGATAATCACTTTCTCGGAGTGGTTGTCGACTTCCGTAACCAGGTTGTTTTTACCATCTTTGCTTTCAACGGTGAATACACCCTGGAAATAGCTGCTGATTATCTTTCCTGCAGCATTGGCGGCATCTATGATCGCTTGTCTGAGTTGTTCCATGTCAATAAGGTCGGGAGTTAGTTTTAGAGTGCCAGCTTTTTGCCCAGGTAATAGTCGATCACCTTCAGTTTGAAGATCAGATCGTATTTATTATTCAGCAGTGTGGCTTCTGCTTTATACAGGTTGTTTTGTGTAACGAGGTATTCCACCGTGTTTGTCAGTCCCAGCGCGTAGCGTTTTTCGGCAAAGTCGAAAGCGCGCTGTGCCGCTTCCTGTGAACGGCGGGATGCGTAATATTTCTGAATGGCATTGGTGACGTCATTATGCGCCTTGTAGACATCCTGTTTCAGTTTCAGTTCGGTCTGATACTGATTCAGCTCCTGGGTCTGCACATTGATTCTGGCCTGCTGGTAAGCGTATTGGCTCTGCCATGCGTTGAAAATAGGAATGCTTAAAGTAGCGGAAACAGTCTGACGGAAGTTGTTATCCAATTGCCGGAACAAAGGCACATTATTATACAGCGCAACATAATTCGGCTGCATGACTTCAAGGCTGGTACCGCCCACATTCACGAAAGCACCGGTGGGAATATACGTTCCGTCGGTAGAGTAGGATGCAAACTGCTTGTAGGTGCTGGTCCAGTTGCTGCCCAGCTGCCCTGCGACGCTCAGTTGCGGGAACAATCCGCCGCGCATTGCATCGCGGTTTTTCTCCGCTGCCCTGAGCTTTAAATTACTGCTGCGGATCGAAGGTATATTCCTTACTGCTTCCGAATAGATATAATCAGCGTTCAGCGTCTGCAATGAAATGCGGTCCTCCATAGGAATTTCGGGTATCACCGCTTCAAACGGAACTTCAAAGTCCAGGTTCAGTATCGCCTTCAGGTCCAGAATAGAGGCACGGTAATCAGCAATAGCGGAAATCAGCGTCGCGCTGTCGCTGGCAAGCTGTGCTTCGAGTTGTGCTACGTTCAGCTCCGGTACCCGGCCTACATCCGCAAATTTCTGAGTCTGGTTTAACTGCTGCGCCGAAAGCGCTACCTGTTTTTCATTTACGCGGATCTGTTCGCGTGCCATCAGGATGCGCAGGAATCCGGTAGCCACGTTCAGCGAAACATCATTACGCAATTGTTCCACATCGGCTCTGGCTGCTTCCAGACTGAATTTGTTTTTGGCAATGTTGTTGCGTTGCTGGAACCATCCGAAGAGCAATACGCTGGAAGAGGCGCTGGCGCTCACAAATGAATATTTTCCCTGCACGAACTGGTTGGTAGTAGGATCGATGGAACGACCGTAGCTCACGCCGTAAGAAGGTGCGATATTCAGCGACGGAAGCTGCGCCAGGCGGCTTTGCTGCAGGTTCAGTTTGGCAAGGCGGGCATTCAGTACATTCTGCTGTATGGAAATATTGTGGTCCAGCGCATACTCGATCGCATCCTGCAAAGTCCATTGTACTTTATCCTTTACATCGGACTGTGCAGATACGGAAAGCACCTGGCCGCATAAAAGCAAAGCCGATAAAAAAACGTTGCGCATCGTAAGTGGTGTAGATTTGTTCGTTCTTCGGCAAATATACCATGTACCGTTTATATACCCGGATGAATTATACATGAGCCGGTGAATTATCGGTGATTCTGTTGCGACGAAATTTATTTTTGCAATTTTTTTCTTTTTTCTGACGGATCGATTACATTTGCACTCCCAAATGGCGAGGTAGCTCAGGTGGTTAGAGCGCAGGATTCATAACCCTGAGGTCTCGGGTTCAATTCCCGATCTCGCTACATTCAAAATCAAGCCTTTCAGCGTAAAAACTGAAAGGCTTTTTTGTTTTGGTACAACAATGGTCCAACAAATTGCTTCTCACACCGGGTTATTTGTAAAGAATTTCTGGTTGCGTATCTTTAACCGATGGAGGTCATTTGTTTAGAAGATGCAGCTTTTTATGCCTTGATAGACAAGGTTGTAAAGCGACTGACTGACGGTAAGCCTAAAACTGAAAAGTGGGTGTCCGGTCAGGAGGCCATGCAGATGCTGCGTATCACTAGTAAAGCAACCTTGCAGAAGTTTCGGGATGAAGGCAAAATCAGGTTTTCGCAACCTGAAAAGAAGATCATACTTTACGATACGGATTCCATTCAGGAGTTTTTGAATAAAAACGCGCGAGAAGTTTTCTAATCATATAAAGGTTTAAAAAAGGAAATTATATGGCGGAAGCAATTATTGGGCTTGTTGGCGTGTTGATTGGCTCGGCAATTTCTTTGTTTCAAGGTTATTGGAATCAGAGGCGTTTGGAGAAAAGGGCTGCTCGATACCTAGCGATAAGGGTCATTTGCGTATTAGATAAGTTTATTCAGGGTTGTGCGGAAGTGTTGAAGGATGATGGCCTTTCATGGGGCCAGCGAAATAAAGACGGATGTTTGGAACCCCAAGTGAAAGTTCCCGGACCGCCAATTTTCCCAGATGATATAGATTGGAAGTCTGTAGACCACGATTTAATGTACAAGATATTATCAATGCCGTCGGAAGTTGAGGCCGCTGATAGGATGATCGAAGCTGCGAGTGATTTCTCCACACCACCGGATTTTGAAGAACTGTTTAATGAGCGAAGATATCATTATAGCGGATTTGGGAGGCACGCAGTTGTATTGTCAAATGACTTATCTAATCGTTATGGCATAAAAAAAATGGTATATAACGATTGGAATCCAGAAAATTATTTTACTTGTGAACTTGAAAAAGCCACAGCAAGAAGAGAACGTGTATTTGAGTACTCTAAAAATTTGACTAAGGATTTAAAAGCATCTTAGTTATAGGACATTTTAATCGATTTAACATGGATGAGGAATTAGAGGTTGATCCAGCCTATCAAAAAGGTTTTAACGGTGGATATACCCTAGCTAAAGAAGACCCGGAATTGCTAAAGGCGCTTCTTCAATCAAAAAATGACCATAGTCAGTATTTTCAAGGGTTGAAGGCAGGGGGCAGAGAATATCTAAGGGAAAAATTTAAAGATGAATTACAACGTGATAGAGAAAAGATTGAACGCAGTGTTGATAAAAATAAAGAACGAGAAAAGGAGTGATTTTCACTCTTTTTCTTTTTTCTCGCTGTAATATCTATCCAAAAAATTATGCATCATATGCCTTGCATCTTTGAATAGAAAATAGGAATCCTCATTTTTTCCGTAAAATTCTCTCATAATCGGATGCCCCAACATTTCAACTGCATATTCCAGATTACGAATTAATTTTTCTCTTTCTGTGGCAGTTTTTGCGGTTTTAAGGCCACGATATGTATCAATACCTATCTCGTAAAACCAAGGAAAATCTTCTTTGAAAAAGCTGATAAATATAAGAAAGCTCATGTTTTGGTCTTCTTTCATCATTCCAAAATGCATAATTTCTTCAACCATCATAGGATGAAACTTGCGTCTACGCCTTTTATTATCGGGGTCAAATCTGCTTTCTATTCTGGAAGGAAGACTATCAAACATAATTTTCACTTCCTCAAATAATTTGGCTACAGAGTTTTCCTCTTTTTCAGTTTTAGCACCTGGAGTTTTAAATTTATCAGTTATTTCTTTTGCTTTAGTTACGAATTTATCTACAAGGTCTTTTACTAAGCTTTGATCTGGGTCTAAGCCCGGTACTTTTCTAACAAGTTCTAGAACGAGTTTAGTGATTGATTCGGAGTCCCCATCGTTATTTTGAAAGAGCGCGAACGGCCCCGTTATCGCAGTGCTAAAAGGAATACCCAATGCAATACCAATGACCTTCTTATCAAGTTTTCCCTTTGCGACTCCAGCTTCGTACAGGATCCAGGGTCTATCAACACTGTGTTGAGTTAAAAGGCAAACAATATCCGAGGCTTCATCAATTTTATCCATGATTGCCGGGTACCACTCTTGCCCATACTCAATTCCCTGAGTGCCCTTTTTATCCGAGGAACGAAAGGATTTAAGCGCACCTGCACTTGCGCTTTTCAGAAGATTACTAAATTCCTCTGCTAGCTCAGCATCTCTGGTATCATGGCTGATAAAAACTAATGGATTTTGGGTTTTGGCAACCGAAATTTTTTCGTCGTTTGAATTACTAGTTTCTTGTTTTTTTCTAGGTGGCATATATTGTGAATAAAGTTAGGCAGATTGCCTGTGACCAAATATACAATTATGGAATATAATTCCAAAGTGCCCATCAAACCTAAAGAGCTGTTTAGGTTTGTAATAGACGACGTGTAATGCTATAATGCGTATAGTGGTAATATAGGGGTAGAAGATTCTTCCTCTTTTATAATACTGCTTATTTATCAACTGGATAATAATCCTGCTTCAAATCCGGCTCGGGCCACCACTTTTATTCCTATTTTGTCCTTATCTGTTCCTAAGTATTGACAAATAAAGAAAATGGCATAGGATAACGTTCCTAGTTACCCTATGCAGTCCGGGCCAGTCCCACCAATTCGGTGGTAGAGCAGGGGTAATTATCTTCACAGAAGGAGATACCCATGCTTACAGACTTGTCTTGTAAAGCACTCATTGCCGAATCAAAAAGAGTTAATAAATCAATTAAGAAATCAGATGGGCTAGGCCTCTTTTTACATGCCTTTCCCAACGGGTCCGCCTATTGGTACCACAAGTATCCGTTTCAAGGTCGTTCAAGGCAAATTTCATACGGTCATTACCCAACACTCTCGCTTGGTGACGCGCGAATAAAGCGAGCCGAATCCTACAAGTTGATTAAAAATGGGATTGACCCGCTACAATTGCGTGAAGACCAGACCATACAGGCTGCAAAGGAAATAGAACGGGCATTTGAAAAAGTTGCCAGAGAATGGCATGCCAGGAACATCAATCTCTGGTCGTCCGAACACGCAGCCCGCATTTTATATCGATTGGAAAAGTTCCTCTTCCCTTCAATTGGAAAAATTCCAGTAAACAAGATGAGACGTAAACAGCTTTGGGATGTTATTCTAGAAGTCGAAAGGCAATCTCCTTCGGATGCTAAACGTTGTATCCAGCATGCTACTAAAATATTTAATCATGCCACAAATGAGGAATACGCAGAAACAAATATTGTCTTGGGCATGGAGCAAAGTTTAGCACCGCAAAAGCATGGTCATTTTGCATCAATGAAAATTGAATTCTTGCCTGATTTTCTTCGTGACCTTGAGAGGAATGATGCAGGTTTATCCCAAGATCGACTAGACGCGATAGAGTTGCTTATGCTTACAGTGGTTCGCCCAAATGAGCTCATTAAAGCTGAGTGGACGGAATTTGACTTTGAAAAGCGTATGTGGACCATTCCAAAAGAGAGAATGAAAATGCGGCATGAACATTATGTCCCATTATCACGGCAAGTGTGCAAAATTTTAAGGAGGCGAATGGAAGAAAATTTTTCAATCAAAGGGGTCCACAATAAGTATGTTTTTCCAAGTCGTAAAAAGCCACGCATTCCTATGGCGCATAACACTATTTGCGAAATCATCATTGATATGGGATATCAGGGCCGACATACGGGGCACGGATTTCGCGCATTATTCATGGGCATTGCAAAACAAGAATTAGAATACAAGCATGATATACCGGACAGGCAATTGGCTCATAAGCCGAAAGGTAATGTTGACCGTGCGTATGATCGTGCAGAATATTTAAAGCAACGGATAAAATTGATGCAGGAATATGCGGACTATATAGACCGACAAAAACCGGGAGCTGTTATTTCATCAATATTGACATTAGAAATCAGAAGCGACCAAATAGCCTTTAATCATGGAGAATATCAAACTGGCAAGAGCAGTTATGAAATTAGAATAAACGCGGGGGGCTCTCCTTGATGAAAGGACAGGATTTGAAATGAAGTATTTATCTTAATGATTTTGCTGATAAAATAGAGCTCATTTTTTGAATTTACCATCTACTTTACCCGTATTAACGCCAGTTTGGATAATCGATAAGATGAATAAGCTCGTCAAAAACAATTCTTAGGTCGTCCTTAATTTTGTCTAAGTCTGCTTTCTTTGCAATGTATCTCCTGTTGTGCGCACTCATATCTCCTATTTTCTTTAGCCTCGGCAAACACTCTTTGGTGTTTCTTCCGATATTCCATGTTGCTTCATTTTTGAACAGGTCAATTAAATCACTCAAGTAGAAAAAATTACCTGCTGGATTTTTAATTTTATCATCTATGCCTTTACGTTCAAAAGCTTCGATAATTAAAATCTCTAACAGCTTTCTAGTCATTACAGAGCAGGCATCATAGAGACCTTGGTCGTAACATGCCGCGGCTTGCTCAGATACTGTTTTTAGATACCCTCTTGTGCCATGAAATATTTCTAAAGGGAAAAAGTTGTCCGTAGCTACAATTACCCTTGGTGCATTTACAATTACATCAATATCGGTTTTATTGCTTCTTTCTAAATGGTATAATCCATGATGAAGGATAAACCTTTGTTTCCTCCCCTTAACTTTTTTAGAGTTGTCACGAAGAAACTGTGCAGTATTGCTGTATCTATTAATTTTTAGCTCGTCAAAACAAGCATCGACATCTTTGCTTTTTATTCCTGCTTCGTTTTTTTCCACAGTTAGATAATACACAAAAAAGTCAATCTTTCTACTAGAAGGTAATGCTTCAAACCCTTCTATTTTCGTAATAAATTGTTCTAAAGTCATACAGCCTTTTTCTTCCATGTTTTAAGATAATTAGAACCTTTCGTTGTAACTGACAAATTACCATTGTTAGTTTGTATCCAACCTGTTCTTGCAATTGTATTGGCAAGGCTTTGAGCAAATGCTGTAGGTATTATTAAATTTAGAGCGTCATAACAAGTATAGATATGGTCTGCTGTGATAGTATCTATCTTTAGAATTTCCTGCAAATAGTAAGTAAAAAGGAGATTATTCTCGTTATTCTTTTTTTCAGGCCACTCATTGTAAAAGTCTTCTAAACTGCGCTTCCCTGTAGGTGCCAAGTCTAAATTGCTTAGTCTTTTAGGAGTATTAGTATTTTTCGCGGTAGCTCTTTTATTCTTGGCGGTTTTCTCCAAATTTCCATCTTCAGTTTTTTGCTCGTTCTTAGAACGGTTTTTTGTTGGCTTTGCCGATGAACTTGTTGTTCGACTTAAAATTTCCTTTGCCTTTTCGATGCCCTTTTCGAACATAGCAAACTCATCTTGTAAGGGATTAATGTATTGTCCGTTAACGGCGAGTTTTATGTAGACACTTAAAGTCTTTGTAGTAGTTTCTTTATTGAACCTTTTAGACTCTTTGTATTTTTCCAGAATGTCCTTGCGTGTAAAAGTGTCATTTCCAAAATTTGACGCAAAGAAAGAGTAAACAATTACCCATTCTGTTTCAGTCGCTGGCAAATTCCTCATTGCAGCAGCTAACAAGGTGGGATAGTTATTTGGTATTATTACAGTCTTTTGTACAGGTTTTTCATTTATGACTTCTGCGTCTGCTTCTTCCGTTGTCTCTGGTGGTAAAGGATTTGCTCCAGAATAAGCCGTTCCTAATTGTTTGGCCGCTAGCTTCGAAGCATAAGAGTCGCGCAAGATACCAGCTAAGTCTTTTCCAACTTCATTACTAAATGTCGCTTCTATGGTCCTATCAGTGGATGTCTCATGTAAACGAAAAGTATTGAAGTTATTAGGGACACTATTTTTAGCAGTATTAATTTTTGGTGTACCGCAATTTGTGCATCCAGCATAATCTACTTCAAGTGGCGCGTCGCATGATTTACATTTAAATTGCGTCAGGCAACCCCCACAGAAATAGCCCGTTAATGGCAATGGATTAGAACAACTTTTACAATTTTCCATTTGATTTTCCTTAGTGTTTGATGAATGAGATGACTATATACTATTGCCAGATATTTGCGGTTCTGGCATTGTATAAGTGAATTTTTTTAACTCTGAATTTGCTTTTTATTTTCTCAATCTGGGCAATGTCCGCATCTGAATATACTCCAATATAAACACTATATAGCCTCTTGTCTTTGGACTGTTTGGCCGCGGCATTAATGGCCTCTATCACGTGGGTATCATAATCACCAAAATTAAATCCAAAAGTTACTAAAGAGCCGCCTATCGAAGATAACGTCTCATAGCAATGTGAGAGATACTTGTTATGCATGATATTAGTAAGTTTCTCATTCCCATTACCCGCAGTAATAAAAATAGGATATTCTCCCCGGTTCATTCTTTCATTTATGTTTTCCATGAGAAGATGTTCACTGTTGTAAACTTCTTTTATAATGTCGACCCCCGTATCAAAAATCGGCAATGCACCATGTAAATAGAAAACATTTTGCCCAGCTTTATTAACTCCCCATATGAGGTCGTTCGAATACTCTCGTTCAGAGTTAAAATCATCTGGGTCGCTTAAAAGTTCACGACCAAATCCATCATTTGGATGGACATCAGCGGCATCCTCTGTGGCACTATTGCGCATTAGTACCCAGTATGGGAGTAAGTCGTAGTTGGTTGAGAAAACAAAGCCATTTTTTGCTAAATACTCTTTTAGGAATCGGTGGCACGCCTTGGATTTGTGTTCTGGGATTGAAAATACATGACCAGGATGTAGAGAGCGAACTGCATCAATAAGACTTGTCTTTAGCTTTTCATTAGTAGCTTTTATTTTTTCAATAATGTATGCGTCAACCTGAAAAACTTCTGCGATTTCTGCGAAACTATCGAGTTGTTGCATGATTGTTTCGAAATTTTTAGTTTTCAATCTCTCAAATAAAAGTTTCAGCAACTCATCATCTATATTTTGAATAAATGAACTGAGTGAATTATAAGAGAAAATGGTTGGATCATAGGACATACTAAAGCCATTCCCAAAAAGAAGATGTTTAACCCGATTCTTTTTGTTCAAGGTTTCAATTATTTGCTCGTAAGTAGGTAAAGAGTTAATATCCATAATTCAGCTTTATGAGGCAATTTTATAAAAATATATTATTAAACCATCAAATTATATACCATAAACCATAGATTGACAATCTGCCGGAGGTTAAGACATTATGACAGATTTGATTTTAATAAGTTCTACAAAAATGCTCTTAGGAAAAAATTCCTTGACAAGGGTTTCCCAATGGAGTATTAGCAAATAGGATCGCCGCTACTCTCTTCATTTCAGCCCTGCCAAAAGCCGCGGAATGTAGACGGCGAACTTTGAGGCCAGTCATTTATTGACTGGCTTTTTTTATGAAAGGAAACGAATGAACACACCTTCTTTACCAGAAGAATTCCTTAGACTACCTGACGTTCTAAGACGAATTAAAATTAGCAAATCCACATTCTATCGCTATATCAAACAAGGCGCTTATCCCAAGCCTGTTTTCATTTCTCCGGGAGCCAAAGGCTGGAAGGTTCAAGAGTTAGAGGCGTGCTTTGAGAAGCTGAACTCTGAAAAATTCATGTAGTCGACTGATACCTAAAAGTCACAACAAAGGGCGGCATTGGTCAGGGGCTTCGGTTTCCTGAGCGATGCTGCCCTTTCTGTATGTATGTCCTTGTTGGTTTCTACAGGTTCATACCAAGGCCGCTCGCGTCACCAAAAGGAATTTTCGCCGCGCTTTGCGCTCCTCGCCCTACCCAAAATTCAATTTGGTTTGCTCGCTTAAACCTTGGTTGTTCATGCCCCTGTAACCAACAACTCCAACAGAAAGGTCAAACAATGGAAACCGTTACAACCCCATCCCAAAAGCAACCAGAAACAACTCGTTTCGATATCCACCAGCATGTTACCGACATCATCATCAAACAGCTTGAAGAAGGCACAATCCCTTGGCAGCGGCCATGGAAAAGCACAGCCGCAAGTTTCAAAATCCCGCAAAACGCCCTCAAAGGGGTTCCGTACCGGGGTGTCAATATCGTTCTGCTTTGGGGAGCGACACTTCAAAAAGATTACGCCAGCAACGAATGGGCAACCCTCAAGGACTGGAACAAGATGGGTGAACGCATCCGTAAAGGCGAAAGCGGCACAACCATAGTCTTTTACAAAGACATCGAAAAAGAAGTTGACGGCGAAATCGTCAAGATCCCGTGCCCGAAGTACAGCAAGGTGTTCAACCGTGCCCAGCTTGATAGCTATCAACCAACACCGGACACACAATTACTTCCTGAAAAGCCGTTATTTGACCGTCTGGCGCATGTTGAGGCCTTTGTCGATAACACCAAGGCTATCATTGAATACTGCCCAAATGAGGCATCCTACAACCGCCTGACCGACAAAATCAAAATGCCTTATCCGCAAACCTTCATTGACCAGGAACATTGCTCTGCCCAGGAAGGCTACTATAGCACCCTGATGCACGAGATGGTCCACCGCTCAGGACACCCTTCACGTCTGAACCGTGAGTTTGGCAAAAAGTTTGGCGATAAAGCCTACGCAGTCGAAGAACTAACTGCGGAACTGGGTGCGGCGTTCCTTTGCGCCGAGCTGGAGATCACGACTCCAGCCCGCAAAGATCATGCCGCCTACATCGCTAATTGGCTGACAGCATTGCGTAATGACAAGCGCTTTGTGTTTTCCGCGGCAAGCGCCGCGAGCAAAGCGGTCGATTACTACCAGTCTTTGCAAAATAAATAACAACCGGAAGGGCTGCATGCAGCCCTTCCTTCAAGGTCAACAGAAAGGAAAAATCACGATGCACCTCTTTACCGAGCAACAACAACAGCAATTATCGTTTAATGGAGCTCCAGAGAACAGGGACAACGATCATACTCCCGTTGTCCGGCTTTTTGTCGCTAATACGTCAATGGTCTGGCTGCTTAATGAGCTGGACCCTGAGAGACCAAGCGAAGCATTTGGGCTTTGTGATTTGGGTATGGGTTTTCCTGAGCTTGGGTATTTGGATTTAGAAGGTGTATCGGAAGTATGCTCGCGCAATCAATTCAGTTTGGAACGCGATCTTCATTTCAATGGCAAATATCCAATGTCTGTTTACGCAGAGGCTGCCCGTCAGCAGCAACGCATTACAACCGATGAGCGTGATCTGATGCTCGCATTGCAGGCCTTATGCAGACCAAAGCCGCGACCATAGTGAATAGGTCAAATCCCTTATTAACTCGGTAACTTTACAGAAAGCAATACAATGAAAATTAATGATGCCAAAGCGATACCTCTTTCCCTCGTAGTCGAAAATTTGGGGGCGCGATTTGCCCGTAAGGGCAGGCGAGGGGAGCTTTGGTATCATTCGCCGTTTCGCCCTGAAGAACGCACGGCTTCTTTCAAAATCGATGAAATAACCAATCGTTGGCATGACTTCGGTCTTACAAATAATGCCAGAAATTCGGGCGGAGACATTATTGATTTATGGTGCGATTACCACAATATCGACAGGAAGAGCGGCGTCAAAGAGGCGCTTACTGATCTCGAACGTTTTTCAAATAGCGTGCAGTCTTCGTATTCCAAAAACACACACCAAGTTACGAGGCTAAAGAAACAGCTTCCATCGCCAACAACCGAACCTCGGTTCAAGATTCTAAAGCTGCACAATGGGCTGTATTTTGATAGCATAAAGACGGAGGTTGCACGTCGCAAAATATCCTTGCCATTGGCGGCAAAATATCTCAAGCAAGTCTATCTTTCAGATGCTGATAAACCAGATCGTAAAATGAACGGCTTTGCTTTTAAAAATGATAAAGGCGGTTATGAGATTTCAATCCCTAATCCGCACACCGGAAAAAGTTTCAAGACTAGCACCACACCGAAATGGTTTACGTCTATCCCCGGAAAGGATGAGAGTGTTGTTTGCGTGTTTGAAGGGTTTTGGGACTTTCTTACTTGGATGGAAATGGAGAAAGTCATTACTCCACCCAATACTGCTTACGTACTGAACTCGGTTTCTTTTGCAGGGCAATTTGCACAAGAAGTATTGGCCCGTGTATCACACCCTAAGACCCTTAAACTTTACATGGACAATGATAATGCCGGAAGAATGGCAGCGGTTCAAATAGCGGAGGCGTTGGATGGCTCTGGCATTACGATTGGAACGATGGAGCAACGGTACAGCGACTACAGAGACCTGAGTGATCTTTGGATGTCTAGATCATAAAGTAGGGTGATAAATTGCCCTTGTTGTAGCAGGTTTGGAAAAGGAAAATTATATCCGATTGTAACCTTTCTATCGAAGGCCTACAATTATATGTGTTTAAAAAAATAAAATGATATTTTGTTAATGTATGGAACGGTTTTTGATGTATATCTGACAAATCCATTATTATGACTCCAGAATTTCACGTTCGCCAACTAGTTACAGCTCACGGCGCCTGGGCACTTTCCGCTGGTTTATTCGCAGGTAGCTTCCTTTTCGCGTTCCTAATAGCTCATTCAAGGCGGTTTTTGTATTTCTCGTATATCGGATTTAGCGCTTACGGATTACTTAACGGAAGGCTATTTTTTACAGATAAATTCCATTTTTCTCAAACATCTACAAGGGCCTCTGCAATTTTTTTTGCCGCGCTTATTGTTGCGTTCTTATTAGGCTTTCCTATTGCTTATTTCCTTTTTTATTTGCCAATAAAAAGGTCATTAGTACTATCTGGTGCAAAGGTTCCAATGTCCTTTGGGCATTACCTAATTGTTGGCCATCATAAATTTTATAAAGAGGCAAATCTTTACATTATTAACAATAAAGACATGCATTCTAACGCGGCTCTACTCGCATATGCATCTAATAGCGAAATTGACCTCGATCAACAACGTACCCATAAAAACTTGATTTCCAAATCAGCTAATTTAGAGCTGGTGAATCAGTTAGCTATTTTTGTTAAAAACTTACGAGAAAGGGCAAGTAAAGAAATTTCAATTAATGCTAGTAAAGAAGAAAAACTAAAGTCATGGAGTTTTTTTTTAATGGATGCATGTCACGGGTTAGTTAAAGATTTTCCGGATAAGTCAGCTTTAGTTGTTATCAGAAAATACGATTCAAAAGAAGATAAGATGTTGACGATAGCCTCCTCAAACAATATCACCACCTTGGTAACACCGAAGGAGGAGGAGCTTATAAAGCAGTCATTTCACCAAAGGTATTCCTTAATAAGGCTCTCTCCGACAAGTAAAGCAAGTTTGCCTCTGCCTTCAGAGGGTGATAAAAGCGAAATAGTCGTAAAATGCATTAATGGAGAAGACGGGCCAAATCTTAGTTTATATATGGCCATCAAGGGAGAAAATGCGGAAGATCTCGTTGATTTAATCTTAAAATTTGAAGTTTTAGATGACTTTTGTATTGCAATTGATGAGAAATATGGTAATGTTCATTTACCAAAGGGAAATAACTCAAAGACGGCAACGACTAATGTGGATTATATGAGAGGATAGCATGTCTAATTTTACTTCATTTATCATCGATGATTTCATAGAAGCTAGAAATTATGTTTGTCAGCCACTAGAGGGATATAGAACACCTGTTATTATTACTAAGTTTTCAACTCGACGAATGACTAGTATTGGTGTAATCGAAGGTGATATTAACGAAAAAAGCAGACTATTTATTGAACTGCTTGAGAAAGCAATTAAGGACCCATCTATCGATGTTATGGAAGAGGTAGATAAAATTAAGGAAAGAGCAAATGTGAAGTACGGAGTAATCAAAAGAGGTGGACATTCTATCGACCCCATTGATCAACTTACATGCAACTGATCCCCGATAATAAAAAGCCCGCATTTTTAGCGGGCATTTTTAATGCTTTGAAAATTTAGATGTAAGGATTAGCCTCATAAACCGCGTGTCCATCCGGATGAAACCTCTCCATCTGGTAATAGGGCAGCTTTGGATATACCAGCGGCGGTTTATCGCCAACGAACGTAATGCTGTCTGCGCCTGATGTCCGTCGCACTTCATCCGGTGCCATAAGGGGCCGCGCAGTTGTTTCGTTTTCGTCCGGGTCGTCCGGCTTTTTCTTGACCTTTGCGAACACGTTCGTTTTCGTGCCCATCGCATCGCTCAGGTATTTGGCCGTAAAGTTGTCGTTTATGCTGAAGAATGTCCGAACGGTTGCATTCGCAACGAAGTTCTCCCAGCTCTTATCGTAGACTGATTTCAACTGGATGAGTGATTGCAGAATAGGCCAAACCGTGATGCCGTATCCCGCATAAGTACCAAGCGCAATCTCAATCTCAGAAAGATACCCGAGCGCAGAAAACTCATCGAGCAGGAAGCACACCTGTTTGTCTTTAACCGGGTTGCGCACCACTGACCGCATAAGGGTCATCACCACCAGTCGCAGCCATCTGGAGTGGCTGGTCAACTTATCGGCAGGAATAACGACGTATAGCACAGCATTACCTTGACGCAGCAACTCGGGGTTAAATTCCGTTTTCATGGCTTCCTGCAAAGCGGGGCTTTTGATAAAGTCTGTTGATTGCAGCATCGTGGTCAGGATAATGCCCCAAGTTTTTTCCCCGGACTTCATCACTTTCCGGATTTCTTGCGCGATCACAGAAATCAGCGTGCCGTTTTCGGTGCCTTCAACCTTGCAGGCGTACATGTCAACAAGCACTTCATCCCAATCCGCTTCTTCCAGACGCAGGTATTTATATAAGGTTATAAGTGTCTTTTCGGATTCATCCTTGGTATAGGCAATATAGGCAATCAGCCCAGCCACAATCGAACGCGCCGTATCAGTAAAGAACTTCTCATGCTCTTTCGGGTCTATCGGGACCAACATTTCTGCGATCACCTGGGCGTCATCTATGAGGTGCAAGCTTTCTTTATCGGCCAGCAA
Source organism: Rurimicrobium arvi (assembly GCF_039540495.1). Classification (NCBI taxonomy): domain Bacteria; kingdom Pseudomonadati; phylum Bacteroidota; class Chitinophagia; order Chitinophagales; family Chitinophagaceae; genus Rurimicrobium; species Rurimicrobium arvi. Next base: position 122,673 of record NZ_BAABEZ010000024.1, read on the forward strand.
TTGAAACGGGTTATAGGCGCTGGATACCGGGATATGCTCAGATAACAAACGCCAAGGATTCAGAACAAAAACATGCTTACCTTGTTTCTGCTGGTAGCGCCCCGCAATGGCCACGGCTTCCCCTTTGGGGTCAACAACTACCCAAGAGCCGGAGTATTGACCTATGCCGAGCATATTGGGGATAACAAGGTTGGTTCCCTTACCGCCGCGCGTTCCGGCAATGGAAAGTAAGTGGCCCTTGTCGTTGAAATATAGCCCGCCGCCAAAGTAGATACCTTTCCCGGACTCATAATACTCCTGCACATCGGCAATCGTGCCCAGCCGAGCCGAACCAAACTTCTGCGCTTCGTTTTTGTCGAGCGCTACCTTATAGCGCTTCCCGTTAAAGGTCAGGACAACGACAATCATACCGATAGTGTTCGCAAACAAATAAACCATCAATGCGCTGGGGCTAACGATATCATATTGCACCAGCGCAACCCCTGTCATGCAAATGACCAGAATAAACACCCAAATCAAAATCCCGCCGATCACGAGCCCGGCTCGAGTATGTCGGCTCAGGGGCGAGAGTAGGGGTGGAATGCCCTTGGGTGCATCGTATCGGTAATAGGCCCGCATAAAGCCCATAAACATCCCTATAAGCGTGATAAAGGTGGTCAGCGTGCCGATCAGGTAGAACAGCATTTTCATCCTGCCCTCGCGGTCACGCCTCGGGGCAATGATGCCCCAGACTTCAAACATTGAGACCCCGCACGCTTTGAAAAAATACGTATCGAAAGTCAATGCCAGTTTTTGTAATCGGCCGTCTTTACGCAGCCATTCCATTGTGCCCATGCGACTAAATTAAAAACAAAAACAATAAATTTGTTTTTAGATAGAATATTTTCATTCATGCGTAATTTACTTTTTTGAAAACTGTGATAGAATGAAACGACAAAACGGCAGCGTCTGATTTATCCCCGGACGACATGATACCGATACAGACCCGAGCGGATAACAACACCAAAACGACACCAAACCCGGAAACGTCGAAACGGCTTCAGTACCCTGAAACCGTCCCTTCGCGTTGCCGATTTTCCAAGGTTGCCTTGCAACTGTTTTCTTCTTTTCTGGCATTACAAGGGAGAACGATGCAGCAGCCGGCAAGGTGAAGAATAGGTCAAAGTTGTGGCCCGCTCCTTAAGTCCAATGGGTGTTCATAAGTCTGGGCTGCAAGACGTGGGCTGTCAGTACAAAAACCCTTTGGGGTTGTTTGTCCCGCCAGCCCGTCTTGCAAAGGAGATGGCTGCGCTCTCCCTTGACCCTCATGCTCTAAAATTGAAAACAATGGCCAGACCACAGAAACCGGATACAGAAAAATCCGGTGGCAAAATCCAGTTCCGGGTAAATGCCGCCGAGAAAGAACGCTTCGAAACGCTTGCTGCAAATGCGGGAGTTTCGATCACGGATTTAATCAAAAAGACAGTTTTGGGCGCGGTGCCCAAAACCCGCAAGCCGACTCCAGACAGAACCCTGTTTTTAAAGGCGCTGGCTGAACTCGGAAAAATTGGCAGCAATTGTAACCAAATTGCCCGCGCGCTGAACCGCCGCGACGGTGAAGGTTTAAACACCTTCCCGAATGAAATTATCGAACACGCCTTGCAGGGCGTTTCGATGATGACCCGGCATTTGAGGCAAGTTTTGGAAAACAACACAACGGATAAATAGCACCATGGTCATTCGCGGCAACACAAGGGGGAACGGTCGGCAATTAGCCTACTATCTGCTTGCGCCCGGTGAGAATGACCATATCCGGATACTGGACGCAGACGGATGGGATGAGATGAGCGAAGTCGAGTTCTCCAATTTGCTTTACGATATGTCGGTAACGGCTGAATTGACCAAAAGCAAAAAAGGGCTTTACCACGCGCAGATCAATCCTGCCATCGGGGAGGATAAGCTTATGGATGATGCCAAATGGTTTCAGGCCGCCGATATTCTAGCTAAGGAGCTGGGACTGGAAAACCAACGCCGTGCCATCGTGCTGCATGAGAAGAAGGGCCGCATACACGCCCATTGTGTCTGGGAGCGCTATGACCATGATAAAGGCAAAATGGTTTCGGACAGCTTTTCAAGGCTTGCTCAAGACCGCGCCCGGATGGAAATGGAGCGCATCCTTGAACAAGAGAAAACTCCTCGTCGCAATAAGAACCGCCCGGAGCTGAAAGCGACCCTTACCGAACTCTGGCAGAACACCAAAACGTCTAAAGAGTTCATGCGGGAAGTGGATAAGGCGGGCTATATGCTGGCTGAGGGAACGTTACGGCATCCGTTTATGGTGGTGGACGAGAACGGTAGGACTTATGACCTGGTTCGTCAGCTTAAGGGGGTACGGATTAAGGAGGTGCGCGAACGGATGAGGGGAGCAAAGCTTATCCATGAAAAGCAGGCAATTGAAATCATGCGTGCCCGGGGCGAACAAGATAAAGGCGATACAGGAGACAAGGGAAGGGAAAAGCAAAAAGCTGATGGTCTGGGAAAGCCAAGCCCTGAGCGCCAGATGGAAAACAAGGCCGACATCACCAAAGACAAACGGGCAATGGAAGAAATTGCCCGCGAGTTTGCTGCCAACAGGAAAGACACCTTCAGGCTGGAAGAAGACCAGATCCGCTATAACGAGGCCAAGGATACCTATGATGGCAATGCAGGAGATATGACCCGCAGAGCGGATGGGAGCGCGAAGGATGCCGCCCGGAAATTCCGGGATAATAAGCGCGACGTTCAGGACGATCTGACAACAGAGCAGATGAAGGTGCTGGAGCGCGAACGCCTGAAACAGGAATTCAGGGAAAAACAGAAACAGGACAAGGAACAAAAGGAACGCAACCGCGGCAGAGACAAAGGCCGCGATTACGAATACTGATTTTCAAACCACTCAATTTATAGTTATGCTTACAAACGAAAAATTGGAGGAAAGACTCTGGGACGAGGACCATCAATTTATTGCAGCCCAATCACAGGCCAGACGGGAATATGAGGCCATATACGACAAGTATTACAAATCAGGGCAGCAAATTACCAATGACCAACGGGCAGAAGTGCGCAAAGCATTTGCCCAGTTTGATGGCAGATATGGCGAAAAGCAGGAAAAGGAAATGCTGGCACGACATCAACGGGAACGCGAGGAATACAACGCCGAAGCTTACATGAAATGGACAAAGCTGGAAGAGAAGCGCAGTGAGTTAATCAATAAATATTTCGGCAAAGACGAAGTGCCAAAAGAACTTTGGGATAAATATAAAGAAGAGGTCCGTGAGTATGATGCTGAATGGGGTCCAAAGGGCAATCAGATGACCGCCATGCTGGAGGAGCAGCAATGGGAACTTAGTGATTACCAAAAGGCAATGTACGAACGCTACGAGAAAACTAAACTGTCGCCGTACCAGCAGACCATCCGCACGCATATGAAAGAACGTATCGAGTTTAATGGCAAGGTCGCTGACAACTGGCGACAAGTTGAAATCTTCCGTGAAGAACTTGTGAAGGAATATAATGACTGGAATAACGTTCCCGATTACCTGAAGGATGCGCATAAAAGGAACAAGCAAGAGTTTGAACGCGTCTGGGGTGAGGACGGTCTACACAAACAGGAAATGCGGAAGCGCCATCACAAAGAAATTTCTGCCCAAATGCGTGTAGAAACCGAGAGATATCGAAGCAAGGATAAGCAAGCTGATCGTGATAGGGAAAAGGAGTAAATTGAATTTAAATTGATGAGTATGACTGAATATTGGGACTTGCTAATTGCTCTTTTGAGAAAGCCGAGCGTTATTGCATTTATGACTGTGGTAATCAGTGCAGTGACTTTTATTGTAACGTGGCGGTATAGAAGAAAAGATTTGTATAATCAGTTATTAAAAGAACAGATAGCCGCAGGGTATTCGATCGTCAACGATATGACCAAGCTAAATAATCTATTTAATGAGGGTTATAAAGAAGTGGTCGGGCAAGAGCTAAGTAAGCATTTGATGTCGGGTAAACCTCTCGAAGCTTTTGAATATGAATTTCTCCAAACCAGCTTACTTGTTAAGCTTCAGCCTGAGTATATGACGTTATATGGGCAAATAAGTTCAAAGGCCTTTATCTTCCCGGAATCAATCCAAGAATATATTGTCGCACCCTTGAAAAAGATTTCTGACCTTTTTGAAAATGACAATGATGAAAATCTAGGTTTGGAACTTATGAAGCTATGGGATAATACGGCGGATTTGGTCGATGCATTGAACCATTATTTCAAAATCGACAAACTCTCAAAGCAATTGAAACGTCATCTTTAGACGAAGCATATTGTAATTAAAAGGCCCCGAAAATTAGGGGCCTTACTGCTTTATGCGGGGGATTATTCGTCCTCGGTTATTTCATAGTTCAACGCTTCGATCTTGCTTAGGAAGTAGTGATAATTGTTCCGGACACGGCCAGTATCCACTTTAATCGGATTCGTGACCCAGCCCAGATAGATAGTGACGCCGCAGCTATCCGGTGAGGCAACAATCCGTTTGTATACCTGTTTGGTACTGTCATTATACACTTCAAAAATTGGCTGCCCTTTCAAACTGTCATTAAGGTAAAAGGTGAAGAATTCACCGCCGAGGGGCCCATCGTCCTTGTAGACCTTTTGGGGGTCGATGAGACGAGCCTTTCCGATATAGCGGATTTTATACGGCCCATTATAGCTCGCTTTAGAAGCCCATAGTAGCATTTTATCTTCTGGCCACATGCCTATACCGTTTATCTCACGCTTTTTGTAAAAGCCCACATCTTTCAGATCATTTGTAGTATCAAATGCGTTCCAAGCCTCAAGGACGACTTCATTTGCTACGCTGTCCAAGCTTTTCGGCTTAATATCAATTTTTTTGTTTTCGGGTTTAGTACAGGAAAACAGCATCGTTGCGGCCATACAGGCCATTAATGTTTTTGTGTGTTGCATTGTATTTTAAATTTGGGATGAATGTTTATTGCTGAATGTATATCGCCCCGCACTTGTTACAGTGCCAGGAGTTCCGCCATTCCTCACGCAGTCCGGGATAAACGTTCTTGTTGTAGCGGTAATCTTTGCGACCTAAAAACACGCCGACACCAGCCGGGAGTAAAAAGAGGATAAGGCTCCCTGATGCCCAACCAATAAGTATCCCTGCTACTATCAGGATAGAAGCGATTTTAAACTTCTTTTTATCCGGAGGAGAAGCTTTGATGGCCAAGTAAGATTGTGCGGTTCCACTGGTATTGGTGGTGGCGATACCTCCACCATACCCGGAACCAATACCTCCGCCATAGGTGTTGCTGGTCGTGTTGATGAGCTGTGTGCCTGACTGATAAATCACGCTCAGGCGTTGCGTGTTGTCGGAATGACATTTAGGACATTGCATTGTATCTGATATTTTAAGGTGAATTATTGTTTGTCAATACGCAGCAGCAGGCGATGAACACTGCTGACGTGCCAATGGCTGTTTTGCTGGTGATAGGTCGGGACATGAAGGCGATTGAGTTCGGCGGTAATGGCGCGAACCGTCTTGATGCCGCGCTGACGCAATCGCTGGATAACGGGCTGCATTTGTTCGGCAAAGACTTTCGCACGTTCCCGGTTTCTTGCGGACAGTACATTGCGGCCAAACTTGCCCAGCACCACCCCACGGGCTTTGGCTGCGGCTAAAGCGGCTATCGTCCGGGCGCGTATATCGGCCAGTTCTTTTTCTGCGACTGCCGCTAGAATATGCAGGGTGAAACGTTCCGCATATGGATTATCCACCACCTTGAAATCCACTTTGGCTTCCATCAATGCCGAGATAAAAGCCACGCTGCGGCTTAGCCTGTCCAGCTTGGCGATCAGCAGGACGGCATCCTGTTTCTTACATTCAGCCATTGCGGCTTTCAGCCCGACACGTCCATTCCTTGCGCCGGAATTGAGTTCGATAAATTCTTCGACCAGCTTGTAACTGTTGACAGCGGCAAAGCTGGCGACAGCTTGTTGCTGCGCTTCCAGACCTAGGCCGCTTTGTCCCTGCCGTTTAGTCGAAGCACGATAATATGCGATTGCTTTTTGCATGGCTTTTCCTGTTGTTTTATGCCCCCGTTGTTCATGGGTAAACGAAGGTTTACCTTTGAACAAATCAAGGCGTGTTTTAAGAATATCACCCTAAAACACTAACAACAAAACCCTTGCAGAACAAGGGTTTTGAAAATGCAATCGCTCAAAAAATGGAAAAAATAAGACGGCTTTTGTTCACACACATACCTTCGTATGTATGTAAACAAGTTTTAGACGATTAATTTACGCTTTCGAGCAATTGCTGAAAATTTCTATATAAAAATGGTGGTTTTAACGTATAACGTTCTGCTTATTCGTTAAAATAGAATGCAAATTAATCTTCGATATCAGTTAAGCTGAAATGCGCATTAAATTTTACAAAATCAAAGTTTTGCGGTATAGTCGTACCCACTTTTAACTCTTAAAGTATAAGTGTGGATTATGGTTTATTTTTACCGCATTTAATAAAGGGAGAATCCGGACCATGCTTACACTAGTTGATAAAAATAGAAAGGAAGCAACAGCTCAGCTTAATGCTTCGACTAGGGGAGCGTTAGGTCAATTTATGACTCCGTCCTCAACCGCAAAATTCCTTGCATCACTTTTTGAAGTTAACTCTAGCCCAATTCATTTGTTAGATGCAGGTGCAGGCGCAGGTTCGTTAACTGCTGCATTTTTGGATAGACTTATCAATCATGAGCCATGGGGAAAAGCCCCTGTAAAAATTAGCGCATTTGAGATAGATCCTGTATTGCTCCCATACTATGATAAAATAATTAATTTGTACAGCAGCGTTTTCAAAGAAATCAATTGCTCTTTAAACTCGATGCTAAATCATGGTGATTTTATAGAGATTGCTGTCAAAATGATAGCTGATAATCAAGTCTGTAATTTTTCACATGCCATTTTGAACCCGCCGTATAAGAAGATAAATAGTCAGTCCAGACATAGGAAGCTATTAAGTTCAATTGGTTTTGAAACCGTAAATTTATATTCGGCTTTTGTTGGCTTAAGTATTCATCTTCTCAAAGAAAAAGGAGAGTTAGTTGCAATTATTCCGAGAAGCTTTTGTAATGGGAATTATTATAAAGGGTTCCGGAAGTTGATTGTTGGTAATACATCGATAAGACAAATTCACTTATTCGACTCTCGTGACAGAGCATTTAAAGATGATGCTGTTCTGCAGGAGAATATTGTTATTCACTTAGTAAAAGGGGCCTCACAGGGGAATGTATTGATTTCGAAATCTACAGATGACACCTTCAATGACTTGAGGTCTTATTCTGTTCCCTTTAATCAGGTTATTAAGTCGAACGACGACGAGATTTTTATTCATATACCTGAGGAAAATCAGTGTGAATTAGAAAGTTCAAAATTAGTTATTCATACACTTGAGGATCTCGGAATATCGATCTCTACAGGACCAGTAGTAGATTTTAGAGTGAGAGATTTTATTTCTCATGAACCTAATAGTGACACGGTGCCATTATTGTACCCCAGTCACTTTAATTGTAAGGAAATTGATTGGCCGAAGAATGGTAAAAAACCTAATGCGATTGTGTTAAACGAAGCAACAAAGAAAATGCTGTATCCATCGGGATATTACACCGTTGTTAAGCGCTTTTCTTCTAAAGAGGAAAAGCAAAGAGTTGTTGCAAGGGTCATTAATCCAGAGATGCTTGATTCATCTTTCGTTGGTATTGAAAATCACCTTAATGTCTTTCATCATAAGAAGTCTGGCATTTCTGAAGATCTTGCTTATGGTTTAGCTGCATATCTAAATTCATCCTTTGTTGATACCTACTTTCGTAGTTTTAACGGTCATACGCAGGTCAATGCAACTGATTTAAAACAAATGCGCTATCCCTCGCTCAATGTTTTGAAAGATCTAGGAAAATGGGCCAAATCTTTACCTTTATTTGATCAGAAGCTTATTGACGAGAAAATTGAGATCATCCTATGAGCAATATAAATAACGCAATTGAAATATTAAAATCGCTCGGGCTTCCCAGAGAGCAGCATAATGAAAGAACTGCGCTTTGCTTATTAGCACTGCTCAATTTACATCCTGATCAAAGCTGGAATGAAAGCCAGTCTCCGTTGATTGGAATTACTCCTATGATGGATTTTGCAAGGGATGTTTATGCGAAAACATATGCGCCTAATACACGCGAGACTTTTCGTCGTTTTTCTATGCACCAAATGGTTGATGCTGGACTTGCACTTCTAAATCCTGATAAACCAGATCGACCCGTTAATAGCCCTAAGACTGTTTATCAGATCGAACCTTCAGTACTTGAACTCTTAAAGTCGTTTGGTACGAAGGAATGGGATAGAATGCTGGAAGTTCATCTAGCTTCCATTGAAACATTAAGAGCTCGATACGCAAATGAGAGAAAAATGTTGCAAATCCCCGTTCACTTGGCAAACGGAAAAGATATAAAGCTTAGTCCTGGCGAACATAGCTTATTGATTAAAGCTATCATAGAGGAGTTTGCTTCGCGTTTCGTGCCGGAAGGGCAACTTGTCTACGCTGGCGATACAGGGGATAAATGGGGATATTTTGACGAGGAATTACTTTCAAGGCTTGGCGTCAATATCGAATCTCATGGTAAAATGCCAGATGTTGTACTGTTTTATCCCGAGAAGAACTGGTTACTATTGATTGAATCTGTTACTAGTCATGGTCCCGTTGACGGTAAGCGTCATGAGGAACTTCGCAAACTATTTAAGCAGTCATCGGCTCCGTTGGTTTATGTGACCGCCTTCCCATCACGTCGTGTAATGGCTCCCTACTTAGGTTCTATAGCTTGGGAAACAGAAGTTTGGTGTGCGGATGCACCAACGCATTTGATACACTTTAATGGTGTTAGATTTCTCGGTCCGTATGAAACATAAATTCGTAACCGCACAGATAAGAAAATGAAAAGACAGCCTACTCCACAGCATATCACATGGTTCTTAGATATGAACCGAAACGGTCAACTTGACCTTGATCCTCCTTATCAACGCAAAAGCGTTTGGACCCCGAAAGATCGAAGATTTTTTTTAGACACGATTTTTAGAAATTATCCTGCACCACCAATTTTTGTACATAGAGAAATCAATGATAGTGGATTTGCCATGTATCATGTTGTGGATGGCAAACAACGCTTAGAGACAATACTATCATTCGCAGATAGCAAAATAGCGATTAGCAGTGATTTTGGTGACGAAAACTTAAATGGCAAAAAGTTTAGAGATCTGGATACCGAACATAAGCGTAAATTTTGGGATTATGTTCTTGTTGTTGATTTCATTGACAGCATCGTAGGTACAAACATAGAAGAGGTATTCGATCGAGTTAATAGAAACTCAAAAAATTTACAGCCACAGGAATTACGTCACGCGAAATATGACGGATGGTTTATCACTGAAGCAGAAACCGAGAGCGATACAAAGTTTTGGTGGGATTTAAAAGTTACCACAAGGGCTAAAGAAAAGCGAATGCGAAACATTCAGTTCGTATCTGAACTGCTTTTAATTGTTATTGAAAATAAGATAGTGGGTTTTAGTCAGGACTACTTGGATGCTATGTATGCCAAATATGACACTATAGATGAATTGGAGGAAGAATATCAATTGGATGAGGGTTTTGATGTCGAATCCTATATCGTGAAAAAGGAAGATATCAAACAGGTCCTAATGGAAATGAATAATTTCAACCAATGTGTAGATGCCTATGGTAAAACAGCAAATAATCTATACACGTTGTGGGCGCTTATTGCATTTAATTTGGATAACCTACCAACAATCGAAGAGTTGGCCGCAAGATATCTGACATTTATGCATGTAGTAGATAATTTTGTAAACGCGAAAGCCCCGGAGGACGTTGAACCAAATGATAATCTCGCTCAGTTTTCGTACTTCAGAAATTCCAAAGGAGCCAGTACGGAGTTGCCTCAAAGGACTGCAAGATTGAGGGCACTGGAAACCATTCTTCAATAGCATGAAGGTAATTCAGTCCATAGAGGCCATTTATGAAGAGCAAAAGGAAATTAACTCGGTTTTAAAAAAGCGAGTTGATGATTTGCTCATTTCATTAAAAAGAGATAATTGGCACTATTTTAGTAGATTAAAGCAGTTGGAGAGCTTCGCTTTAAAGCTTGAGACAGGTCGTTTTGTCAATTCTAAAGCTTTAGAAGATTTTTTTGCTTGTACGATTGTCGTTGATAATTTGGAGCAGATAAATAAGGCAAAAGCTTTAGTTCGCTCTAAATTCAATATTGTTGATCAAAAGCCAAGAAATCCAAAGTTTACCCATAAAGAGCCGTCATCTTTTCAATTTGATGATTTACGGCTTTATTGCACATTAAAGCAACCGGAGAATATGCCAGAGGAACCGATTGCTAAAATACCTTTCGAAATACAGATTAAGACATTTATTCAGCATGCGTGGACACTAGCTACACATGATTTGATTTACAAATCTGATGAAATTAATTGGTCGAAAGAACGGATTGCGTTTCAAATAAAAGCAGTGCTAGAACAGGCTGAGGTAACAATTAGTGGTGTAAATAATTTGATTAATCTGCCTGAGGTTTCTAAAGATAATAAGGACACGAGCGAGTATAAAAAGATTCTCAAGTTTTACCGGGATCTTTTTACAAAAGACGATCTACCATTGGATCTGGTGCGTCTTTGCAAGAATACGAAGGAATTATTGCTCAACCTTGAGATCAAGTTATTCGAAGCCTGAAGTATTATTAACAGTGAAACGACAATGGGGCGAGGGACGAAAATTAAAAATCTCTCACCTTACTTAGTATTGCTTCAATCAATAATTAATCAGAAGAAGGAGGTTGTTGAGAATTATTTGAATAATCCAGAAAGCAAAAAATTTAAGCTAATCCTTCCAAAGGAATTAGATATTTCTTCATTAAGTATCCAAAATTTTGATAACATAGTAAAACTGTAACGAATGCTTTAAGTGCCTTTATTAGCTCTTTCCTTTCTGCGTCTACAGTTTCTCGGGACCACGTCGGGCAGCTCGCCTTCAAAATATTCCAAAACTAAGCGGCCTTGAACAAAAAATGTGATTGAATCGTGTTTGTCCACAATCAATATGAATAACTATTTTTTCTAGATAAGGAGCTGCTGCCTACCTTAGTTCAAAATATAAATCATGGAAGCAAGTAAACTTAGAAAAGTCTTTATAGACGGATTACCTCAAGAATTAGTGTCAAAATTGACTAAAATTCATCATCAAATTATTGATGAAGGAATAGAGAAAGTTTTAGACGGTTCTATAAATTTAAACGGATCGATTCCTAAAACCGATCATGAAATTTTCGTAGCGTTAGGTCTACATTTTGTTACAGCCGCAACATCACTTGAGGGCGTCATAAAAGGAGTACGAGAAGCATTCCCCAATGAACCATTGAATATTAATATCAATTATCGAGATGAAACTCACGAGTTTAAATTCGATAGCCTCAACAGTTAATTTGTTGTATTTATCACCGCATCTAGGGCTTCATCGGCATCTTTGTGGATAAAGTTGGATTGATAACCGATTGTGGTAGAAACATTGGAATGGCGATAAAGTTTCTGTAGCATCTGAATAGGTATTTTATCTCCGGAAAGGTTCCCGAAAGTATGGCGAGCAATATGCATCGTCAATTTGTGTTTAATGCCAGCATCGGCGGCAACACTTCTCAGCGCTTTGTCAATATTTTTTACAGCATAAGAAGTTTTCCGTTGTACGGTGTAAAGATCGTTAAGATCAGGTACAGCTTCTAGATCTGGGAACAATAGATTATGTTCGCTATTTGCAGTCCTGACTGTATATTTTGAAATAATGGCTTGTGCTTTATCGGGGATTTTCAGCGAACCACCTTTGTCATTTTTCTCCATCGCGTAGAATAGGCGATTGTTTTTGAAATCTGACTTCTTGAGCAGTAATACATCAGCGGCACGCATACCAGCAAAATAGAAAGCTAGTAGCCACACATTACGGGCATGATCGAGCCGACCGTTGTCTGAATAGTCAAGCGCCTCGATTGCCCGTACATCTTCGGCACTGAGACCGATCTTGATGGATTCCGGAAACTTTATCGAAACTTTGTCCTTTCCGAAAGGGTAGTACTTAGGGTCAGTTATCCCGTCTTGTATCGCTTGGTTGAATACTGTACGAATAACAACCAGATGGTTGATAATAGTCCGTTCTTTTACTTTACGCTCGCCCTGTAAATAAGCCCGGAACCTTTTTAGCAGTGGGACTGTAATGTCGGAGAATGAAATATCTCTTCCATCAAGAAACTCCCGGAAATGTTTCACTCTTGGAGCGTCCGCGACAAATCGATTGTATTTGCCTGCCGTCTCAAGACTTTTTAAATAAAGGTCAGCTTGACTAAAGAATGTTTTTCCTCCTTTAGGTTTGATTTTTTGCTTTACGGCCACCGAGGTTACTTCATCTTTGTTTGTTTCGACTTCCAAAGATTTTTCCTGAGCCTCCCAATATTTCTTGGCAAGAAAGTGATTTAACTGGGTTGCATTTGGGTGAGATTTCTTGACCTTTCCAGCGATCGCGTCCCAATCCTTGGCAAAAATATTTTTGTCCAAATGTATAAAGGAAGCTTTTCGGTCCTGAGTTATCCGTATTGCAAGCGGCTGTGTGCCGTCTTTATTCGTTCTTGCTCTGAGAACGATTTTTACTGTAGCCATACCGAGGGATTTATAAGGTAAAGTTACAAATTTTGGTACAACAATGGTACAACATTTATCGGTTTTTCATGCTTCAATACGATTTGTAGTTTTTCAATAATGCAGTAAAATAAGCCATTTCAAAACATATTAAGCCATATAAAACCAATAATCGCAGGATTCATAACCCTGAGGTCTCGGGTTCAATTCCCGATCTCGCTACTAAAAGACCACAAAGCCTTTCAGTGAACAGCTGAAAGGCTTTTTTGTTTTAGGCCTGATTTTCATGAACATCAGATAATCTGCGTTTCAATAATTTCCACAAGCAAAATAAAAGCCTCCCGGCATATGCGGAAAGGCTTCTTTATATAAAACCTGCTTCATGCAGGCAGATTATTATGGGTATTGTAATAGCCTTGTCTCCGTTCTGTTTTCAGATTTTGGATTTAATATATCTGCCTCCACGCCTTCAAAAACATCAAAGTCGGTGCTGACAGAATTCACATTATACTTATCGCTTTTCTGCCAGATCATGCAACCTGCTTTTTTCCAGGCATCGGGTATTTGCGGCCGAATGCTCCCGGAGTATTCGGCCAGCCACAAAGGGTACGCTGCATAACGTTCATCGTCAAAATATTTATTCGCGAATGCGTAATCCATGTAAATAATCGGCTTTCGTTTAATCCTGCGCTCTACTTCTGTCAGAAACTGATCTACATCTTCCTGTAGTTTATGTTTGTTGACACCTTCGCGGGGCAGGCTCAGTTCCTCTACATCCAGTACGAGCGGAATATCGTTCTGCTCCAGCGGACCTACGGTGTTGCAGAAATGGATCGCCTGCTCAACAGGGTTGTCTGCATACAGGTAAAAATGATATGCTCCGCGCAAAGCGCCTTTCTGTCTGATCATTGTCCAATTATCTGCAAAGTCGGGGTCCACACCGCTTTTCCCTTGTGTGGCTTTGCAGATCAGAAAGGAAATATGATCCAGCGCGGGAATTTCATTGACAATATCTCCGTCCCAATGCGAAATATCCAACCCGTACAAATGTGATTCCGGAAGATCGGGTGAGGGTTGCCGTCCCGATTCAAACACATTTTTGATATCGTCTAATTTGCCCGTCAGTGTTGCATGCATTGTCTGTTGTGCCCGGAAATTTCGTTCCAGCTTCACAAATAAGACAATCAGAGCGCCCGAAAGGCAGACCAGGAACGCCAATACTGATTTTGATAGAAAGTTCATAATCTGGAGTGTTTACAAATGATTTACAATTTTATCCGGGTATCTGAGCCCGCAATACTTTTTCATATCCTTCAATGATGCTGCGCAGACCTTCCGTACCCTCAGTGGGTTTGAGCACCAATTCCACTTTGGCAAAAGACGACTTGCGCTTTTTTGCAAACAACCCTTTTCCGTCGGCTTCTTCCTCACTGCAAAAGCTCACCAGCAATTCGTCTGCATCCAGTGAGATTTCCAGATTTGTTGTAAACCTCAGTTCGTCTATCCGGGTAGCTGAAATAGGCACTACAGTTATCAGCGGCACTTCCACCCGTGCCGTTTCGATCGTATTGTCTTTGGTTTTTACAGGGTAGTTCAGCGAAACGGTTTTCGCCGTATAACTTCCGTCCTGCTTATTCTGATCGAAATATGTCTGCATGATGTCATTGTGACCGTCTACCAGGCTGGAGTTAGCAATGGTGGTCGCATTATAAATGGCCTCCATTAATTTGTCGAATTGTATCATAGCGCTTAGTTTTTAGCGAGAGCATTCTTTTTCAGTTCAAGATATTTGTCGTAAGAGGCCTTTACATCCGGGGCGCTTGATCCCGCCAGCTTTACATGCGCACTGCAATGAGTACAGGTAAAACTGGCTCCTGCAATCAGCAGCGGTATGGAAAAAAAGATGTCCGAATTACAGGAGGGACAGGCCATTTTTTGTTCAGCGATCATTTTCAGGAAGTTTTAATGTTTTTGGAATAAAAATCTATAAGAGTGGTGAGGCCGGGAGGAAGAGGGATGGTCCCCCCGTTTATTTCTACAGACATTTTTGACTGGCGTCTTTTCGATGCAGCGCCGTTTTCTTTGGAATCATAGCTGATATTGCCATGCAGGGTGCATTTTTCTTTTCCCTGATCATCTTTTTCCGGCGTTGCGTTGCTGCCCGTATACGCAACAATTTCCATATCGAATTTCATCGACATGTCTGTGATGCAAAGCGAATTGAACGGAATAATGGTGATCAGCGGAAGTTCAAATTGTAAAGTATCTTCTTTACCGCCATTGTTTGCAGATGATCTGGTCATCGAGAGGCTTACCATTTTGGGCCGGAACGAATCTCCGTTCTGTTCAAAGCAGGTATCCATCAGAAATTTAGCCTGTTCTCTTGCCATTTTTGCATTAGCATCTGCTGCTGCTATGAAGGGCGCAGCCATCAGCTTTTCAATGGAAAGCGCCTGATGACTATAGTTTTGATTATTATTTTCCATGATCTGATTTTAATGGTTTGGAAAATAGGCTTCGGGACTTTTTACGGCCCCGAAGCTATTATGAGCAAAGCCTGATGCAGACGTTATTTTCCGGAATCTCCTCCTGAATTGCTTGCCGTTACAGGCATTTCAATAGGTGTTACGTTTTTGGCGTAAGCATCGATGATAGTTGTTACTCCCAATGGTAAAGGCAATTGTCCCGCATGCACTTTAATCGTGTATTTCGCAGAATTGCTTCTGGAATAGTGATTGCTGTGAGTGGATGATTCTTTCGAGTCGTAGCTGGCGTTCCCATGGATAGTGACTGAAAACGGCCCCCAGCCGGCTTTTGCTTCAAAGCCTACCTGTGCCGACTTCTCAGTGCTGGAGGTGTCTGTTTGTTCCTCACCAGCGCTGGACTTAACCTCCATTTCAAAATCCACGTCAAGGTTGTCCACCGCAAGAGAGTTCAGCGGCATGATGGTCATCAGCGGGAGGTTGAAAACGGTCGATACACTCTGGATGTTGGTGGACTTAGCTGGGGGAGTGCCGTTAGGGCCGGCAGGTGTTCCCGGTGTAAGCACACCCCTGATCAGCTCCATCTGAATCATAATCGGCGTGTAGTTCGTTACCGTCTTGTCGCCGGAGCCTGTTACGTTTTTGTTGAAGCAGGTGTCCAACAGGAATTGTGTTTGTGTAAAGGCCATATTTGCGTTGGCCTTAGCCGTTGCAAGCAAGGGGCCTGCAATTAATGAATCGATAGGCAGACCTGAAAACTGCTGCGCCATCGACACTAAACCTGGATTTTCCATGATATGTGTTTTAAAAAATAATTCCTACTCTGTTCAGGCTTTTCGGATACCGCCTTTCTGTTGTACATCACGTACCGTTAATGGCACGTTTGCGCTTAGATCTCGCGGTAGTTCGGACCCGGATCAGGAACCCCTTGCTGGTCATTATTGCGATCGACAATAATATTTCCCGCGTAACCGTTATTTCTGATTCTCGTAACGGAATCCTGTACCGCGTCGCCGATCAGTGTATTCAGTTCTACATGTGTGTCCACGTTTCTTCTTTTGTAGTTCTGATGATACCCTGTCGGATCGAAGGTGATCGTAATTGCTCCCCAAGCCATATGAATTGCTTTATGTGGTTATCCCTACTCTTTTTAAGGCTTTTCGGGTTATGCCTCCTGCTTTAAGTGCCTGTGCAGTCAGGAATTTTGCTTCGGAAGCATCGTCGTTCGGAATGCTGCCTCGGCGATCAAATGCGCGCAGTTTGATAGCACAAAAGTTGCACTTAACTGCTTAGCGCAAAAGAGGATAAATATGCGTTTTTGAAAACAGGTATTTATCACCGCTTTTGCGAGGCTCCCAGGTAGAAATACCTGTAATACAGGTGGCCAAAAGCAGATTTTTAAAAAAATCATTTTCTTTTTACCTTTGGTCATCTTCTATATGCACTGAATTCTAATCAAATAATTATCTTGTATTTCAATCTATTAAATAAAAAAATATGAAATTAACTGGTTACTCCATTGTGTGTATTGCAGCGCTCATCACTATTTGTTCGTGTGCGAAAGAGAGGAAACCGGAACATCTTTCCGTAGCCTACGATCCTGAGATCGAAGACGTACTGTATCCGGCTGATTCAGCTTGCAGAGATATTGCAGCATTCGACAGCCTTTGCATGGCACATTTTCATGGTGATGCGCCTCCGGCAAAAGCGTTTACCATTCGTGCCATTGACTTGGTTAGCGCGCTGGGCTTGCCTTATGATTCAAATAGCTGCACTTTTAAGCATGTACGTGTGTACATGGGTTACAATCCGGAACATCAGTTTAAGCTGTTTGTCGTGCCGGTAAAGGGTGCTGAACTGAGTCCGCCCAATATCAATGCGGGTCAGGATTACCTGTTGAATAGTGAAGGACATGGAGTACCGGTGCAGCCGGGTCCAACCGGTATCCGTACGCAATATGTGCTTGACCTGAATACACCCTGTCCCAGCACCTGCGATATGAGCAGTCCGCTGATGCAAAAGCAATAATAAACATCGTGACCGCTCAGCGATTTTTCATCTTATTATCTGATCTGCCTGTTTTGGCTACCGTAATTTGCGCGATAAGTCTGACTCCCCGATGCGGCAGGCCGTTAAAGCAGTTTTGCAACTATATTTTTTTATCCGGATTCGTTCATTTTGTGTCTTTACTATTCTGGATGGCCGGTAAGAACAATATGCCGCTGCTGCATCTTTATGTATTGCTGGGTTTCCCCTGCCTAAGCCGGTTTTACCGGAGCGTACTGGAGGGGCAGATTCGTAGCCGCATCATCCGTTATGTTACCGCGGTTTTTTTGGTATTCACCGTTGTCAATTCTCTTTTTGTTCAGCAAATATTCCGCTTCAACTCATATGCATTGGTGCTGGAATCCATGCTCATCATCCTGTTATCCCTGTACACTTTTGCGTTCTTGCTGAACAATACTGCAAGCGGCATACCTATACCCGACAAAAGCAGCATCAGTTGGATCAATTCAGGACTTTTTATCTACCATGTTTCCTGTCTGCTGATATTTTACTTCGGAGATACGATCCTGTTTTGTTTTCCGCTTGCATTGAGCAGGTTTACCTGGGCTTTCCATGCGCTTTTTTCTATTGTTATGAACTCTTGTTTTTTAGTCGGTTTATGGAAACGATCCGGGATGCTGCATTTGTCCATGCACTGATCACATTTGCAGTGGTCATTTTCGCTGTAGGTATCGGTGTTCTGTTGCTTTATGCCAATTTCCAGAAAAATCTGCTGCAGCAGCAACTCAGAGAGGTAACACTGAATACAGTGCATCAGCGCGAGTTGTTGCGTGGCAATATTGAAGCACAGGAAGAAGAGAGGAAACGTATTGCTCAGGATTTGCACGATGAACTGGGAGCCGTTCTTTCTATTATCCGGATGAATCTCGCAATAATGGAGCGTAGGGTGGGAGATGCGCGTCTGCCTGCGGTTGCGGATGTAGGCAACCTGCGTCATCTGTCGGAAGTGGCATTGAAAAATATGCGCAACATCAGTCACCGCCTTATGCCCCCGCAACTGGAAGCGTTCGGGCTTGTGGAGGCATTGAGGGCAATAACGGATCAGGTGGCGATAACAGGTAATATAAGCATTACGTTATCCGGAGATATACCGCAGCAACGGATTCCGAATGTAGTGGCATTGAGCGTTTACCGCATTGTAATGGAATTGATCAATAATACCCTGAAGCACGCCGGAGCTACTTCGGCATGCATTTGTTTTGATCTTTCCGATGAATCCCTCACCTGTCGCTACATGGATAACGGGAAAGGAATCAGCGGTGCGCAGGACAATCACCGGGGCATTGGTCAGAAGAGCATTGATACCCGTATCCATGCTTTGCGCGGCACTTTCGAAATAGACAAGGCCGCTCCGGGATATGATGCACGGATATGGATACCACTTGCAATAATTTAAAACGATTGTTTCACGATGCAACAAATGATAAAAGTAGGTTTGGTGGAAGACCAAATCCTTTTCCGGGAAGGAATAAAAGCGATTCTGGGCAACTGGCAGGATATCTCCGTGGTATTTGAATCGGCGGACGGCTACAGTGTTCCGGGAAAACTGGAGCAATGTGCTGAACTGCCGGACGTAATGCTCGTAGACCTTTCATTGCCGTCCTCCGGGCATACGGAATATAACGGCCGGCAGCTTACGGAATATTTGATCCGGGTATACCCCGCTATGAAGGTCATCATCCTTTCTGTGCATGATGACGAGAACTTTATCAACCAACTGATAGAATGCGGTGCTCATGCCTATCTTGTAAAAGATACTGATCCCTATGAAGTATATGATGCCATCGTGAGTGTCTTTCACAGAGGTTCTTATATCAATGAGCGCACCCTGAATGCAATTCGCAGAAACATGGGCAAAAAGCATACAGCGAAGAGACCGCTCACGACCATCACCCGTCGTGAAGAAGAGGTGCTGAAGCTGGTATGCCAGCAACATACGGCGGAGGAGATTGCTCAGATACTTTTCCTGAGCGTAAAGACCGTTAATGGCCACAGGAATGCGCTGTTACAGAAAACCGGATCCCGGAACGTTACGGGGCTGGTATTATTTGCGATAAGACATCATATTATAGCGCCTGTGTAAGATCATACGCGTATTTTAATGTCTTACTTTTGAATCGTATTATGTCGCTGATTCTTGAACAATACCTGCATGAAAAAGCTGGCCTGTCCGATGCGGACGTGGCCCGTACGCTCGCCGCTGTACAGGCCCGCAGCCTGCAGCGCGGAACGATGCTGCTGCAGGAAGGCCAGATTTGCCGGTACAAGATATTTGTCGCAGACGGATTACTGCGCAATTACGCGGTGGCTGCAGACGGTTCTGAACATATCCTTCAGTTTTGTCCGGAACTGCACTGGACGCTCGATGTGGAAAGTTACGACCACCAGACGCCTGCGCGGTTCAACATCGACGCGATAGAAGCGTCCGAAGTATATCTCTGGCCAAAAGACGCTTTTCATCAATTGCTCCATGAAATTCCGGCGCTTGAAGCTTTTTCGCGCCAACTGGTTTCCCGTAATATTTACAGTAGCCGACACCGGCTGGTATCCGCCCTCAGTGCCACTCCTGAAGAAAAATACCAGGAGTTTGTCAACAGCTATCCGGGCTTATTGAGCCGCGTTCCGTTGCGTATGATCGCCTCCTACCTCGGTATTTCGCTCAAAACGCTTGGCCGTATCCGCCAGGCATCTGCACGGCATTAGCATTTAAAATGCGTCAAATGACCTCTTTCTTTTATTGCCGACGGCTGAATTTTGTAAGCTCAAAATGAAATCAGCAATGAAAGTATTTGTTACAGGAGCCTCCGGATTTGTAGGCTCGGCAGTTGTTCAGGAGTTATTGCACGCAGGTCACAGCGTAACCGGTATGGTGCGGCGACCGGAAGCGATGGCGGCATTGGAACAAATCGGCGCAGCCGCAGTAATCGGAAACCTCGATGATCCCGAAAGTATCGTGTCTGCAGTAGCTGACAGCGATGTCGTGATCCACACCGCATTCAATCACGACTTCAGCCGCTTTAAAGAAAATTGTGCCACCGACCGTAAAGTAATCGAAGCGTTGGGTAAGGCGCTGGCCGGAACCGGGAGACCGCTTATTATGACATCCGGTATCGGACTTATAAGAAGCGAAAGCATGATCACCGAAGACATGAAAGCAACCCTTTCCGAGTCTATTCCCAGGGCAGCGTCTGAAGAAGCAGCTATGGCGCTGAATGCCGCAGGCGTACCGGTGTACATCGTACGTTTACCGCCAACAGTACATGGTCGCGGAGATCACGGATTTGTGCCGATGCTTATTGCGTTGGCCAGGGAAAAAGGAATTTCCGCGTACATCGGAACAGGTGGCAATCTGTGGCCTGCGGTTCATCGTCTGGATGCAGCACGTCTGTACCGTCTGATCGCGGAGCAACAGCCGGAGCAACGTGTGTTTCATGCTGTAGCCGAAACAGGAATTCCGTTCAGGGCCATTGCGGAAGAGATCAGTGCTGGTCTGGGTGTTCCCGACCGGAGCATAACCGGAGAAGAGGTGGCCGCGCATTTCGGCTGGTTTGCGCACTTTGCGGCGATGGATTGTAAAGCTGATGCCGCTCAGACAATGCGGGCAACAGGCTGGTCGTTTTCGCAGCCCGGACTACTGCAGGATATGCAGGAGGCCTATTTCTGATCATTTCGGTTGCGAAAGGCGGCTGTCGCTGATCATGTCTTTATCTGATAACGTTTTCAGGAATGCGATGATGTCTGCTTTTTCATCGTCCGTCATCGCAATTCCGCCGGTAAGTGAAGTATCCAGCGTCGGAGATACGACGATGCCCGTGCGGTAATGCTCCAGCACGGCATCCAGTGTGCGGATACGTCCGTCATGCATGTACGGACGGCTCAGGTCTATATTACGCAGCGACGGGACCATGAATTTGTACAAGTCATCCGGATTGCGGGTCACCAGTGCCCTGCCGCTGTCGTTGATCGCCGCAGAAGGGCTAAGTCCGTTATTGCGGTAAGAATAGTCGGTAAACAGCGGTTCCTTATGGCAGGAAGCGCATTTTTGCCTGAATGCATTCAAGCCCCTCGTTTCCTGTTCGGTAAAGGTTCCGCCTGCTTCACCGCGTACATGCTTGTCGTACCGGGAAGTTGCGGATATAATTACCACCATGAACTGGGAAAGCGCTTTGTACAATTGTTGTGCCGAAATGGTGTCCGTTCCGAATACAGTTTTAAAGTCTTTTCTGTAGCCGGGATCTGCGTTGAGCCGGGACACGGCGTCTGCAACCGGAAGGTCCATTTCTACCGGGTTTTCTATCGGGTGCATCGGCTGGTCTTCCAGCTTAGTCACATTGCCGTCCCAGAAGAACGCGGGTTTCCAGGCAAGGTTACTGAGTGAAGGAGCATTGCGGGTTCCGAAAAGACCGTAAATGCCGTGACTGAGCGGATGATCCAGGTGGGAGAATGCAGAGAACTGCTCGTGGCAACTGTTGCAGGAGATCGTTTTATCGTAGGAAAGCACCGGGTCATAAAAAAGCTTTCTGCCCAGGCTGATACCTTCCGGAGAAAGTTCATTGCCGGAAAAGGAATAAATGGGTTGCGGCCAGCCTTCAGGAGTGTAAAAACCAAGAGGAGCCTGTGTTTCCGGTGGGTCGAGTGACGGATCGGGATGGCAGGCGGTAAAAGCGATCGATAATGCGATCAGTAATACTCCGGTACTGAAGACAGTTTTGCTCATGTGCTTAAAAAGAGAACGGGTGTAACGATTGATGTTACACCCGTGTTTTAATTATTGTCCTGAAGAGCTCACGTAGAACATGGTCGCATAATTGTCAGCCATTGCTCTGGCTGCTGGGCCGGGCATATGTATTGTCGTTGTGACAGCAAAATCGATCTTGTTCGGAGAACGGAACAGTTGCGCCACATTGGCGGTCAGATTGATTTTAGGAGTGTTGTTGTCTCCTGTGTAGATCGGATTCGGCAACTGAAGTTTCACTGTTTTCAACACGTTGTCTGCCCCCGAAAAGCCGCCGCAATGGAACATGAGCTGACCTGCGGTAGTAGGAGCCTGCGGAGAATTTCCTTCAAACTTCAGCATGATATAGCCGGAAGTCCAGGACCAGAAATTGCCCAATGCAGGATCAAGATCACCGCCCTGTGCGCCGGAAACATTGTGCAGACTGTCTACTCCTATCATAAAGCTGATGCCTTCGTACGTACCGGCAGGCACCGAACCCAGACTGATGCTCATTTTGCTTCCGTCGCTGCTGTGTTCAATGAGGTGATAACTGTCTTTTTCTGCGAAATCCGCTGTATTGTACGCGCCCAGCAGGGTGACGTTTGTAATGTAGTAGTTGAACTTACTTACCGTAAATGAATCGCCGTTAGCATTCTGATACCATTTTGTATCGAGTACCAGGTTGTTGCTGTCGATCTTGTTGGAGAAGTTCAGCGTTACAGGGCCGGGATTCGTAATAGTGGTAGGTTCTTCTTTTTTACAGGAAGACAGGCCTGCAGCTGCAGCCAGCGTAAGCAGGGCGATTGAGTTTTTAAGATTCATTTTTTGCTTTTATTGAGTTAAGATGGATAATTGAATAGCGGACCGGCAACCTGATATTCTTTTTCTATGTTTGGCACAGGTGCCGGTGTTAATCCGAACTGCGAACCGGAACAGGATTTTGCATTCCGCTTTGCATGTATCAGGAAAGTATAGCCGGAATAACGGGCAGTTTACATGCCGGGGACGGCGGATGAAAAAAAGCGCTGATGCTGATCTTATCGAGCAGGCGCCTGACGCGGGGTATTCTCACTGCCGGAGAAGCGTCCGATATGCAGGAGAGCGTTGCCTGCGAAGGAATGAAATACACTAAAAAATCAGGCTTTTCGATTTTCTGTACTCCTTCTTTATCGGCTTGCGGTGCCGGGCTGACCTTTATCATCTGCTTTTGCAGATAGCATTTGCCGCAACAGACATTATCTGCCCGGTCTTTCTGTTCACAAAGGTAGGTGGCAATGTAATCCTTGCGGATTTCAAACAGAGCCAGTACGAAATAGTGTGCCATACACTGGAAAAACAGCGCAGCCATGATCACTATGACACTGGTATGTTTCAATCTTATAGCGGAATGTGTATGGTTATTCACCTGCTGCTGCTTCTGGCCGGAAACACATAAACGCAAAGATTGCACTGTATAAGTGGTTGTCCAGGATGTCTGTTTTCCTTTATTAGCGGCAGTCGGACAACAAAGTTATGCTTTTCTGAAAGAATCCAAAGCAGCCAGTTCGCGCTGGATTTCCTGGCCTTTGTCTTTATTGTACCATTGCTGAATCGCTGTTTTCATCTGCCCAAAGTCGGCATTTGCAGCTTTCAGCTCGTCGTACACCTGCTGGCATCCGGCGGGCCGGGGTCCCCATACGGCAAGATCTTCACCGGCTTCGTTGCGGATGATCAGTTTGGGAATGGATTTCGATCCGTGCGTGAGGTATTGTTCTATACGGAAGGGTTCGCTGTCTCTCAGCTCATAAGAAATGCGGATCAGCGGGTTTTGCGCTGCGGCCATTTCTATAAACGGCACCGAGTGCGCGGCGTCTCCACACCAGGGTTCGGTGATCACGATCCAGTATTGTTTTTCTGCAATTTCTTTGAGCTTGTCTGACAGGGCTTCTTCGATATGCGCTGTTTTCAGCCAGCGGTGCATACGTGCCCAGTTCAGCTTCGTGTATTCAAGGTAATCCGGATTGTTGTACGGGGCGTTTTGCTCTGCTGCGCTTTTGTGCAGCAAGGTCTCGAAATATTGGGTGTATTCCTGAAAGGTCATTGGTAATGATTGGTTGTTTACATCGGCTTAACTGCTGCAAAATTAGCATATCACAAGGTATCTGCGCATACCGGGATCTTCCGGCGACCGGGCTTGGGAAAACTTTAGGAAAAACATTGAAGCGTGTTTATTGCAGGGGTTGCGGCAGCTCCTACTTTTGCATCGTAAATCGTATCAGATGAAAGTCATACTCACAGGGGCCACAGGGATGGTCGGAGAAGGTGTATTGCGCACATGTCTTGCCGATCCGCTGGTAGAAGCGGTTCTGAGCGTATCGCGAAAGCCGCTCGGTATTGTGCACGCGAAGCTTTCAAGCCTCATTGTTCCTGATCTGACTGATGTTTCCGATCAGGAAGAGCTGCTGCGTGGTTATGATGCCTGCTTTTTCTGCGCGGGTGTAAGCTCGGTGGGAATGAAAGAAGATGCTTACACAGCCGTTACTTACGAGCTCACTTTGTCTTTCGCACGCAGTTTGCTGCGACTCAATCCCGGCATGTATTTCACTTATGTATCGGGCGCCGGAACCGACAGCTCGGAGAAAGGACGGATCATGTGGGCCCGCGTAAAAGGACGCACTGAAAATACATTATCACGTATGCCCTTTAAAGCTGCATACCATTTCCGCCCCGGGGTTATTTTACCCTATCCCGGCCAGCAAAACTGGAAAGGCCTGTACCTTTTCATCGGCCGTTTGATGAAGGTCTTTTCGCCTAAATCGGTGCTTCCCGTGGAAAGTATCGGAAAAGCCATGATACATGCGGTAAGCCGCAATGACCCCGGTCGTGTGCTGGAAATAAAAGATATCCGTGCACTGGCAGAAGCCGAACCCCGTCCCTGATTTTTATGATCCAGATAATTTTTATTGCAATTATTTTATTTGCTACACTGGTATACGCTTTTATGCAATTGCCCCGGTTCGGGGCGTTACCACGCGGTGAGCGTTTGCAGCGTGTAGCTGCATCTCCGAATTACCGCAACGGCCGTTTCCGCAACCGTATCGAAAAGCCCGCTATTTCCGAAGGGTACAGCATCCCCGGCGAGATGTACAAAATGTTGTTCCGGAAAAATCCCCGCAGGTATCCTTCCGTGCCGCTTCCTTCCGTGCAAACAGATCTGCGTGCGTTGCCGAAAGAACAGGACCTGATGGTATGGTTCGGGCATTCTTCATTCCTGTTGCAGATGAGCGGTGTGCGTATGCTGGTGGATCCGGTGTTCAGCGGTAAGGCGTCTCCGTTGCCCGGCAGCGTGAAGGCGTTTGCCGGTACCGATGTCTACAATGTGGAAGATATGCCCGATATCGATTACCTCATCCTGTCGCACGATCACTATGATCACCTGGATTACCCCACCATAAAGGCATTGCGCACAAAAGTAGCGCATGTGGTATGCGGATTGGGTGCCGGTGCCCATTTTGAACGCTGGGGATATGACGGAAATATTATTACAGAACTGGATTGGAGTGGCTCGATACAGTTGTCCCCGGAATTACAGCTCACTGCAGAATCTGCGCAGCACGACTCCGGACGTGCTTTTGCGCGCGGGCGCAGTCTGTGGCTTTCATTCCTGTTCCGGAGCGCAGCGCGTAACCTGTATTACAGCGGGGACGGCGGCTACGACGACCGGTTTCGCAATATTGCAGATAAATACGGACCGGTGGATTGGGCCATTAGGGAATGCGGACAATACAACAAAGCCTGGCAGTCGGTACACGAACTGCCGGAAGAGATGGCACTTGCCACGCGCGAACTCGGTGCAGCCGCAATGATACCGGTACACCATTCCAAGTTCACATTGGCACATCATTCCTGGGATGAACCGCTGGAGAAGGTAAGCGAATACGCGGCGGCCGCTCCTTACCGTCTGGTAACCCCCATGATCGGAGAACCGGTGTTTCTTTCCCGTCCCGACCAGACATTCAGCCAATGGTGGAAGGGGCTTTCGTAAAGCGCTTTCCCGACGCGGAAAATCTATACCATGTAGCAGGAAGTTTTTCAGGTTGTACAGCACAAAGCCTAATTTTAGGGGGACGCCTTTACCCGGCACTTGTGTTTTATGCAACAGATATACAGAATTGTAGCCGCGCTGATCGCCAATAAACAATTTGATGAACTGCGCACGCTTCCTGTGTCGCAGCCGGAATATTTCAATTGGGCACAGGAAATATTTGAGGGTATTTACGTGCAGGAGCAGCCGGATGCGTGTGCCCTTTTATGGACAGACGGTGAGCGTGACCTGCGGGTTTCTTACCGGCAGATGGCCGCGCAGGCCAATCAGCTGGTCAATTTCCTGCGTTCCAGAGATGTTGCGGCTCAGGATGTGCTGCTGATGCAGATGGCGCTATTGCCGCTGAACTGGCAAACCATCCTCGCATCCGTTAAAGGAGGCTTTTGCCTGACCCCGGCCGCTACTATTCTTGGGGTACAGGATATTGTATATCGCTTCGGTAAGCTGATGCCCAAGGTGGTGATAGCCGACTCGGAGAATGCCCCCAAAATAGATGAAGCGGAGCAGATATCCGGTAAATCCGTGGCAGTGAAAATAATCGCAGACGGAACACGCGACGGATGGTATTCCCTTGCCGACATTGATAGTCATCCGGTCGAAGCGGTTGCCGCACGCACGAAATCGGATGATCCGTTATTTTTATTTTTCACTTCCGGCACCACCGGCATGCCTAAAGTGGTAACGCACACGCACCTTTCGTATCCGTTCGGGCATCTCACTACTGCATCGTGGATAGGACTGCGTGCAGGAGATATTCATTACAATATATCACAGCCCGGTTGGGCCAAATTTGCGTGGAGCAGCTTCTTTGCTCCCTGGAGCGTAGGCGCCACGATCTTTGCCCATTATCAGCCCGGCCGTTTCCACGCGCCCACCACGCTGCAAATGATGGAACGCTATGGTATCACCACATTCTGTGCTCCGCCTACAGTCTTGCGCCTGCTGATCCTCGAAGATCTCGCCGGTTACCGGTTTCAGTTGCGCGAATGCGTGGCTGCCGGCGAACCCCTGAATCCCGAGGTGATAGAGCAATGGCAGAAAGGCACCGGAATGCTCATCCGCGATGGCTTCGGTCAGACAGAAAGTACCTGTATGGTCGGCAACCTTCCCGGAAGCACCCCTAAATTTGGTTCCATGGGTAAATCCCTGTTCCTCTATGATGTGGTGATTGCGGATGAGGAAGGCCGGATACTGCCCGATTCTGAAGAAGGAAATATCTGTGTACGCATGGACACTGGTAAACCGAACGGTATTTTCTCCGATTATTTCGGTGATCCGGATAAAAAGGCCACAGTGTTTCGGAACGGACTGTATTATACCGGAGACAAAGCTTATAGGGATGAGGACGGATTTATCTGGTTTGTAGGCCGCGACGATGATGTGATCAAAGCCTCAGACTATCGTGTAGGCCCGTTTGAGGTGGAAAGTGTATTGCTCGAACACGATGCTGTTCAGGAATCCGCAGTAGTAGGCAGTCCGCATCCCATTAAAGGTTTTGAAGTAAAAGCCTTTGTGGTATTGCAGCAGGGTTACAGCGCAGACGAAACCACAGCACGTGAATTATTTGCGTTTTCCCGTAAAAACCTCGCTCCGTACAAGATGCCGCGCCTGATCGAATTTGTGAGTGAATTGCCCAAAACCATCAGCGGTAAGATTCGCAGGGTGGAACTGAGGGCCAGGGAAGCGGAGGGCAAGGCGAAAGGCGTGCAACCGTCAGCGGAATTCCGTTATGAAAAGTAGTGCGGTGCCTGTGTGCGGTTATGCCGGCTGAAAACGCAGCAATGCTCCCGGTTCCAGCTCATAAGGTTCCCGGTCTTTGAGGAATATACGTGTGAGGCAAGTGCCTTCGGTAGTGACTGTATCACCCTTTACGCGGATCCAGTTGCCTTCTCTCAGTCCGACCACCGGAATGTCATTCTGCGTATGAAATTCACGGATGCGCGTCTCCCTGGTTTCTCCGTTATGTTTGAGATCAGGGTTGGGATCGAGGTAATGCGGGTTCAGATTGAACGGAACCAGTCCCATAGTCCGGAAATCAGGGGGATACACAATGGGCATGTCGTTTGTTGTCTGCATATTGATGCCGCCGATGTTGCTTCCCGCACTTGCACCCAGGTAGGGAATGCCGCTTTCCACGGCTTCTTTCAGCACAGACATCAATCCGAGTTCATGCAGTTGCTTTACCAGCAGGAACGTATTGCCACCACCTGTAAAGAAGCCTTTTGCATTGCGGATCGCTGATGCAGGATTTGCATAGGTGTGCAGCCCTCTTACTTCGATGCCTGCTTCTGCAAATGCGGCAGCGGCTTTTGCGGTGTACTCGTCATGACTGATGCCGCCGGGGCGTGCGAAAGGGACAAAAATAATTTCGTCCACATCCCGGAACAGATCACGTAATGCCGGCTGCAGATAGGCCAGGTAATTTTCACCGAAAAGGGTAGAGGTGGAAGCAAGCAGGATGTTTTTCATAACGTAAAGCGCGGACGCGAAAATAGCATAATCCTTTTTATGCCGGGGCTGACGAATGTCGTTGATCATAAAGCTGCCAACCTATTCGTTTAAATCACCGTCTGTGCGTATTATTACATACTCCATCCTATGAACAGAATAATTACTTCCTTCATCATCGCTTTCACCTTATGCACCTTCCAGTCTGTAAGGGCACAGAAGCCGGTGAATATACTGCTGATCGGAAACAGCTTTACGGCAGCAAACGACCTGAAATCAATTGTGCAAAACTTTTATACCGCGGGCGGTACGATCGCAAACGCGGTGGCTTATGCACCCGGCGGCATTTCTGTCGGCGATGTCTCTATGGGAAGCGCGGCGCATATGAACAATCCGGAAGTATTTGACCTGATCCGTAATACGGAATGGGATTTTCTGGTGTTGCAGGATAACCAGGGGCGCTTTGCACTGGATTCCGGAAAATTTCCGAACCCCGCACTGAGCAAAGTGGTGGAGGGACATCTGATGATCCGCGACTCGCTGCATTATTATCATCCCTGCGCCAAGATGATCTGGTTTTCCGGCTGGGGATTCAAAGACGAAGACACAAGTATGATCGACAGTATCACTGCGAATTACCGGGTGCTCAACGATTCTGCGAAAGATGTAATTGCACCGATAGGACCGGCCTGGCGCCGTGTGATACTTGAGAGACCTGTATTGGAACTATGGAGCCCCGACGGTGCGCATCCTGCCATGACCGGATCTTTCCTCACGGCTGCGGTAATCTATGGTACCACCAGCGGTAAAGATGTTACGATCAATCCGTTTAACGGAGCGGTACCGCCGCCGGATGCAATGTATCTGAAACTCGCGGCACAGCAAACGCTGGCAGATCCCAGAATCAGGGTCAAAAGCAATGTGGACGGTGTGAAAAGTATACCCGTTACCTGGGTGGATCCCGAACTCATCGGCCCAGCAGGACATAAAGAATATCGCTGGTACCTGGGTAATAAACGCCAGGCGACCACTACTTCCGAGATCTGGCGGCCCTCGAAATCCGGCAATTATACCGTTTGGGTAAAGGATGCGCTGGGTTTTTGGTATAAATCCTGCTCTGTACCGGTAACAGTGACCACAGCTGTTGACGAACAAACTTTACCGGGCAGATCGCTGACCATCCGGCCCAATCCGGCTTCGGCAATGGTTACGGTACTTTTGCCCGAAGGCGACCAACATCAGAAGGTTTCATGTTTCGATTGGAATGGAAGAGAAATTACAGCGCCCGCATCACCGGTGTCGGGTGGACTGCAACTGGACCTGAGTCAGCTTGGTGCAGGAATTTACCTGTTACGCACGGAAGGAGGAGCCAGGCAATTGCTCGAAGTAGTGCATTAAAAACACGAAAAGGATGCGTAAAAAAGGTGGCTGCGGCCGCCTTTTTTTTGAGGTGGGGTATAGGAGAAACAGTGCAGGTTGATACCATTAATTCCATAGGAATAACTGGATGCTTTTGCGATATAATTGTATTTATCTATACTTTTTTTGTCAAAAGCTATGTGAAAATTGGATTAAGTTGTAACTTTCGCCAACCAATAACCAATATACACGAATGATTTATCAGGACACACCAGACTCCCCCCGGAGCAAGGTCCGGTTTCTGATTGCAGAAGACACAGCCATCAACCGCAAGGTGATGGAAATGCTGTTTGTGCAACGCGGGCTGGACGCTGTTTTCGTCGAAAACGGGCGACAAGCCGTAAAGCAGCTCGAATCCGGCAAACACTTTGATATTGTTTTAATGGATATCGAAATGCCTGAGATGAATGGCCATGAGGCCACGCGTTACATACGCAGGCATCTTAAGATGGATATTCCCGTGGTAGCAATGTCCGGTCATTCCGATGAAGAAGAGAAACGTAAAAGTAAAGAAGCGGGCATGAACGATTATGTAACCAAACCGGTAGACATTAACCGTCTGTTTGGCATCGTCGACCGCTTGTGCAACGCGCCTCAGGAATTACCGGCTGCAGAACCGGTTTTCGCGTTTCCTAAGGAGGCTCCCGTTCTGGATCTGTCCTACCTGCAATCCCTGTCCCGCGGCAATTCTGCTTTTGAAAAGCACATGCTGAATATTTTTATGGAGGACATACCACCTCAGATGGAGGAACTGCGTACCGCTGTAGCTCTGGCCAATGCACAGCAGGCTTCAGACGTAAGTCATAAAATGAAATCGTCCTTCAGGATGCTTGGTATCGGGAAGGGGGCGGAACTGTTGCAACAGATAGAGGATGAGACGAAGAACGGAAATATTTCATCCATGACACCCGAGCAGGTGCAGGAGGTTTCGGATATACTGAACCGTTCGCTGGCCGAAATTGATCAATTACTGGGCGTGACCCGATAGTCGGGGAATTTGCATTACCGGATGGTTCCGGATCACCTTTACCTTTTTGTATATGCAAACAGTGCCAACGCGTTTCGTTCGTTTTTTAACTATCCTGCCGGTTGTGATATCCCTGTTGGTGCTGTTTGGATGGCGTAACGATTTCACCATCCTGAAAAGTTTCAATGCAGGATACACCACCATGAAGGCCAACACGGCATTGTGCGTGTTAGGTACTTCCATTGCCTTAATGCTGCTGTCGCTTCAGTCCGCTGAAGCCGTGTTCCGGAGACTGGTCCTGCTCTGCCTTGCGATTCCCGGAATCATTTCGGTGCTCACCTTATCCGAGTTCATTTTTGAAGTTTCTCTTGGTGTCGATCAGTTTTTTATCAGAGATAAGACGCCTCCCTCCGAACATGCGCCATTTCCCGGCCGTATGTCGCAACTCACGGCGCTTTCATTTCTTGTATTTACGCTCAGTATTCTTGGTATGAACCGGAAAGACCGCTGGGGGAGGGTTTCTCAGGTGTTGTTCCATTGTATTACGTTAGTGGCTGCTATCGCCCTCATGGGGTACGCATTACGGGTACCGCGTTTCTACAGTCTCGCGTTTTTCTACTCGATGGCTTTACCCACTTCCATTTGCTTATTGCTGTTGTCGGTCGCTGCAGCTGCTTTACTGCCGGAATACGGTTATGCACGCTTATTCCTGAGTTCCGGAATCGGTAATGTGGTTGCGCGCCGGTTTTTTCCGTTCATGTTCTTTTCGGTACTGGGATTGAGTCTGCTCTGGCTCGAAATGTATCGCCTGCAGGCCGTGAATATCGAAATGGGAGTAGGGATTACCGCACTGTTCTTCCTGCTGGCAACACTGGTGCTGATCGACAGTACCACCGGTAAACTGAACATGATCGACAAACAGCGCTCGGAGGCAGAACAGCGGCTGCGCAACTGGAATACCAATCTGGAGGAAATTGTGGCCGACCGTACGCGCGAGCTCACCGAAAGTAACAGAAGGAACCAGATATTCGTGAACGGAGCTCCCAGCGCCATCGCGATGTTCGATACCGAGATGCGCTATATTGCCGCTTCCGAACGCTGGGTAAAGGATTACAAGCTCGAAGGCCGCAGCCTGATTGGCGTTTCGCATTACGACGTATTTCCCGAAATAGGGGAAGACTGGAAGCAGATTCACAGGGATTGTCTGGCCGGCGAGATCAACCGGAGCAGCAGTTCTCATTTCCTCAGAATGGACGGTACGGAAATGTGGCTGATGTGGGACGTGCGCCCCTGGTTTATTTCGGAAAACAAGATTGGCGGACTGCTGATGTACACCGCCGATATTACGGAGCTGAAGCTTAAAGAGCAGGAAATACAGTCGCTGCTGAATGTAACGCGCGACCAGAACGAACGCCTGCGTAATTTCGCACACATCGTATCACACAATCTGCGCTCGCACGCCGGTAATATTTCGATGCTGCTGGATATCATGACCCAGGAACATCCGGGAGTATCGGATTGGGAGGTAGTGAAACTGCTCTATCAGTCTTCCGAAAACCTGAAAGAGACAATAGGTCACCTGAACGAGGTGGTGACGATCAGTTCGAGTGTTCAAACCAACCTGCGCGGTGTCAATATCCGTCAGCATGTATACCAAGCCATGCAGAGCGTGTCTGCGCTTGCACGCGAACGGAATGTCACAATATATAATGAAGTGGACGCCGAAATGGTGGTGGCCGGATTTGAGGCTTATATCGAAAGTATTATACTGAACATGCTCACCAACGCTATTAAATACAGCGATACCACAAAGGAATCATTCGTGCGCGTATACGGCAGCAAGGAACAGGCTTACTGTAAGATCTGTTTTGAAGACAACGGCATAGGAATGAACCTGCAGGTGGTGGGAGAGCGTTTATTCGGTATGTATAAAACTTTTCACGATCATCCGGATGCCAGGGGAGTAGGGCTGTTCATCACCAAGAATCAGGTGGAAGCGATGGGAGGGAAGATAGGAGTGGACAGTGAGGTAGGAGTCGGAACAACATTTAAAGTCTATCTGAAATGCAACAAAATATGAGTGCTGCCTCTCTGGCCTGTGTGATAGACGACGATCCGATCTTCGTTTTTGCCACGCGCAAACTGATGGAAATGTCCGGTTTTGCGGATCAGATCATTGTGTACCGCAACGGCCAGGAAGCCCTTGACGGACTGGCAGAACGCCTGCGCGAAGGTCGGCCTTTGCCCGATGTGATACTGCTCGACCTGAATATGCCTGTGCTGGACGGTATCCAGTTTCTCGAACGCTTTTCGCAATGGGAATTACCCGTACAAATGCATTTATACCTTGTCACTTCGTCCATTAATCCTGAAGATATCAAAATGGCGAACAGCTTCTCTGTGGTAAGGAATTATATCACCAAACCCCTGTCGCTCGATATTATAGAGGGACTTGCGGAAGAGCTGCGCCAGGCTAAGAAATAGTGTGGCAGTGTGAAGGAATTTACAGTCCCGACAAAGGTTGATTCAATTAGATTTTACTTTATACAATATGTAATTTCTGCAGTATATTAGTGATTTGTTAAAAAAATCTTCCCGGCGTAGCAATATGCTTTGATGTTTCTGCGCTTTTTCTACATTTGTTTACCCGGGTAGAGAACCTGAAACACTCTCTGTGCGGTGATTGCAGCCTGCATTGATTTGTGGTCTGCAATACGACAACCAACCAACCGTATATAAAGTAAATGAAACGAATCCTCATTGGCGGACTAACGTCTGTCTATGCGCTGTATGTACCTACTGCAGGCAGAGACAGATCGGCATTCCTTCGCCCGCTTTTCTGGGCATTGTTAGCTGCTTGCTGGCTGGGTATGAATTATTTGCCCAGCACTTATCTGGACGGTTTTCCCATGGACAGTAATCTGCCCTATGGCCGCCGCGATGCGAAAGTAGAACCCTTTGATCCGTTTGTGGCACAGCGATTCCGCAGCACCGGAGATTTGTACAAGTATGTGGTTGCTCAGAGTAAAACCCATGATAAGCGGGAGATGCTCAACGTGGCGGCAAAACTGCTACGCTTCCGTTTCATACATGCTTATGGCGTGTACACACTGCAGGAAAACTGGATTGCAGTGCTGATGGGACATTATATCTGGCGCGATCTGTCGGCCAAAGTGATCGCGGACGATATTATGAGCGGCGAGGCCGCAGCCTGCAGCCAGGTAAGTCTTGTGTTTATGGACTTTTGCTCGAAGCTCCATGTTCCTACCCGTAAAGTGGCACTGAAAGGGCATTATACAATGGAGGCTCTGGTGGAAGGCAAGTGGTATTTCTTTGACCTGGATATGAAGCCTGATTTTGCTGCGATCGGCGGACGGAAAAGTCTCAGGGAGGTGCTCAGCCATAACGAGCAATACCAGTTGTATGCCAATACGATAGCCGACTCCGCTGATGTACGCCGCATATTCTCTTCCGTACAATACGGAGCGATAGACGAAACGCCGGCTCCGCGTGCCGCAATTTTCCATCAGATCACAAAACATCTTTCTCACTGGGGCTGGATCGTGCCCCTCCTGATTGCACTTACCGGCATTTACCGGATCGTACGTTATCTCTTCTGATACAACAGGATCAGTTACCCCGGAACGGGCATCGACGACAGATCGATGCCCGTTTTTTTTTGCGTGGACTCAAACCCTGCTCTATACATATTACAATACTGATCTCGCAGAAGGAGCGTAGAGAAAATACCAGACATCGACTGACGGGACAATTTTCTTTTTCGACTTTCAGCTAGCAAATGGAAGCGGGGAAAATCGGGTCTTTGGACATATAGCATTTATCACCCCATTTTGCGTTGAAAAACAATATTTTAAGAATTGAATATTTTTAAGGAGATCTGAAAAAGATTTCTGGTGCAGATTCGGGGCGGGCATGGATAGACATTCTGTATTTTTTTCGTGTGACTTATCCTAAAAAGCTCATTATTAGTATTAAATATTTGGGTGGTTTATTTTAATAAAGATTATTTATAAATAAAAATAATTACTTATTCTTGGTTTTTAATTTGTTAGATTTGTATAGAGCACGTGCCACTTCTTTTTATTTACTGATAATCAACTGTTTTTGAATAATGAATTGGCCGGCTTTCAAATAAATTAATTTATAAAACGTGAATTATATGTAATTGTATAGCTACACTCATTAACAAACTCTAAGAAACCAATCCACATATTTATGAAACTACTATACTTCAGGCTGTTCAGCCTGGCGGGGATGCTTTGTGCTTTTTCCAGCCTGTTTGCCCAATCCTCAACGTTAACCTGCAATACCACCGAACGGCTTATCCCTTCGACGCATGCCTCTCTTAGTCAGACCAACAGCGGCGGATCTTCCGTTACCTACGCTGTTCTCGGAGGTGTACTGAATGCCGGTAATGTAATAGATGCAGATACCGCAAATTTTGCCACTCTCGGACAGGTAGTCGCATCCCTGGGCACAAAGTATATCTCTGTAAAAGATGGTGCCGCAGGCTCTTCCGGTTACGCTGCCGGTACGTACGCCGGGTTTGAAGTAAGCTTTTCGTCATTACTCAGTGTGAGCCTGCTGAGCGACATATCGATATCAACTTACCTGGCCGGATCGCTGCAGGAAACCAAAGCAGCCGGTGCGCTACTGGTCTCGTCCTCCTTGCTCAGCGCCGGTACCCGTGGTAAGATCGGCTTTGTGACCACTTTGCCCTTCGATGAAGTACGTTACAGTTCGAGTGGCGTCTCGCTGTTGCCCAGCGAGGCAAGTGTATATAATGTGGTATTGGAAAAATTCTGTGCAGGCCCCTCGTTGAACTGTAATACAGCAACCACCCTGGCAAAGCCCTCTTACCCGCTTACTATCGACAATGCCCGGACGGGGATCAGTGGCGCCGCGTGTGTCGCGTGTGCGGTAAGCAATCCGGAGTATGCCATCGATAACAGTACCGCATCCTATGCAGGTATTTCGCTGACGGTGGGCGTACTCGCCTCGGGTTCTGTTGCTGTTACAGACAATGTAAGCACGTATGCTGCAGGAACATTCGCAGGTTTTGATATTGAGTCTACTTCGTTGCTTACGGCCGGTGTGCTGAACAATCTTACAATTACCACATATAATAATGGGGTAGCCACAGGAGACGTCGCTTCAGGAGCTTCGCTTGTCAGTGCCGGCTCTTCCCTGTTGTCCGGCAGCGGTCGTCAGGTGATTGGCTTCTTTACCACACAGGCTTTTGATGAGGTGAAGATCACCGCTGCAAACACAGTTTCCGTTTCGCTTGGGTTGATCAGGGTATATGGTGCCGTAATGGAGCGTTTCTGTCCGGCAGCTTTACCGGCCTGCAATACCCTGACTGCTCTGACCAATCCCGGATATCCTGTGTATGTGAACGGTCAGCGCACAGGCGTGAATGCTGCGCTGTGCGCGGCCTGTACCATCAGTAATAGCCAGAATATCATCGACAACAACGCGTCAACTTATGCAAGCGTGGATCTCACTGCAGGGGTGGCCGTGGATGCAGATTTCTCTGTGGCGAATGCCCTGGACACCTATCCGGCCGGCACTTTTGCCGGATTCGATCTGGAGACGAATTCGCTGTTGCTGGCTTCCGTAATCAGCACGGCTACCATTAAATTGTACAACAACGGAACATTGGTGCAGACGGGTTCCGGCAATGCACTTATCGTGGGCGCTTCCACAAGCCTCTTGTCGGGCACTTCGCGTCAGACTGCCGGTATTGTGAGCACGGTCAGCTTCGACGAAGTGCAGATCAGCTTTAATCAGTTGGTAGGCGCAGATCTGGGAACCATAAAGTTGTATGGTATGCAGATCGAAAAGACCTGTGCGCCCACATTGCTGTGTAATAAGACGTATTATCTGAATGCTCCGGATTTCCCGGCTGTTATCAATATCGAACGTACAGGTGCTTCGGGAGTCGCTACGGTTGATGTCACGATTGAAAATCCCTGGAACGTGGTAAGCGCCGGTAATACAGACTACGCGCGTATTAATAACACGGCAACCGTCCTTGCCACCGGCAGTATATCCGTTCTCGATCCGACAATTACCTATCCTCAGGGTACTTTTGCCGGTTTCGTGATCCGCACCAGCACCGCACCGCTTGTGCTTGCCGACCTGTTCAGTGCTGTAACGATCCGTACCTATAATAATGGTGTATTGCAGGAAACCCGTTCCGGTGGAAGTCTCGTAAACCTCACCGTACTTGCAACACTTCTGGGTACCACACCATCCGGCGCTGTGTACAATGTAGGTTTTTACACCACGCAGGCGTTTGACGAGATCCGCATTTCCGTCGGCAGCCTGCTGAGTGCGGGTCTGCTCGATAATTATGTGGATGTGTTCGGTGCATTTGTGGACACCCGAACTTCCGTTACCGGTTCTTCCGCCGTTACCTGCTTTTCCACTTACCCGGATGTCAACCAGACCTACCTGGGTCAGAGCGTAAGCGGCAGCCTGAGCACAAACGATGTGATCACGTCCGGTACCCGGTATGGCGCCGCATTTGCAGTTCCGGGAAATCCTTCTGGCAGCGCTCCCGTGGTGAACAGCGATGGTACCTATACCTTCATAAGCTCAGTTTCGGGAACATATCATTTTCTTATCAGCGTATGCGCTACCGATTCCTCTATCAATTGTCCGCAGGAGCGGCTGACGATCGTGGTGCTACCGAGCAGGATCGGCATCGGCAATCCGCCGGTTGCCAACACGGACTATACTGCTACCTCGTACAATACACCGCTGACGGTCTACATGCTGAGCAATGATGCACCCGGCACGCTCACCGCATTCCTGGACAGTACCAGCATCTCGCTTACAGATATGAATGGCGCTGCAGCCGGGAATTCCGCGCGGGGCGGAACAGCTACGGTCAGTCCGTCCACAGGTCTGATCACTTATACGCCGGCAAGCGGGTTCTCCGGAACGGATACGCTTCAATACACGGTCTGTGATAATCAGCCATCACCGCTTTGCGCGTCAGCTTATGTAGTTATTACGGTCTGGGCTTCCGGCGCGTCCAATACCACAATGGCTATGGACGACTATGCGCAATCCCTTTCCGGTGTGCCGTTGAACGGCAATCTGAAAGTGAACGACCACGACCCTGAGGGCGACAACCAGACGGTTACACCACAGAGTATTACCACCGCGAATTATACATTCACGCTGGACAATGCGGGTAATTACACCTTTTCACCGGCGGCATCTTTTGCGGGTCCTGTGGAAATCGCTTATACCAACTGTGACAACGGTACACCATCTGCCTGTAGTCAGGCCACGATACGCTTCCTGGTCGCCATGCCCTGGAAAACAAATGCCGATTTCAATGCGGGATTTGCCAATACGGCTATCTCCGGTAATGTGGCCACTAACGACCAGATAGCTTCCGGTTCGAGCTTCAGCGGCATTGTTGCCGATGGGGCCAATCCTTCCGCCACCGTACCAACGCTCAGCACATCGGGCAGCTACATATTCCTTTCTTCCGTGGCAGGTGTCTATCATTTCTACGTTACTGTCTGTCCGCCTGCGCTGAGCTCCGGATGCCCCGTTGAGCGTCTTACGCTGACCATCATTGATACCTCGGCCACAGCCAGCAACCCGCCGATCGCCAATACAGACCTGGCGA
The DNA here is from genome assembly GCF_039540495.1 of Rurimicrobium arvi. Classification (NCBI taxonomy): domain Bacteria; kingdom Pseudomonadati; phylum Bacteroidota; class Chitinophagia; order Chitinophagales; family Chitinophagaceae; genus Rurimicrobium; species Rurimicrobium arvi. The sequence goes on from NZ_BAABEZ010000024.1 coordinate 161,278, forward strand.
CCACAAAATTCAATACACCTGTTCAGGTACGCAGCCTAGCCAACGATGGCGGCGGTATGCCCGGTGTGCTGATCGATACCGCCAGCGTTACGCTCTTCGATCTGAATGGCGCAACTGCCGGAAATACTGCGCGGGGCGGAACCGCTACAGCTGCCGGAAATGGTGTGATCACGTACACACCCGCACTGAACTTTGTGGGACTGGATACGATCCGCTACCAGGTATGCGATAATCAGGCGGTTCCACGCTGTGCGAGCGCATTCCAGGTGATCACCGTATTATCTCCGACAGCAGCGAATACCACAACTGCCTCCGACGACTTTAAAACATTACTGGTCGGAACCACTATTTCCGGAAACGTGCGGCTCAACGATATGGACCCGGAAGGCGACTGGCAGACGATAACACCGCAAACGATCACCACCGCTTCCTATACATTCACCCTGGATACTGCGGGTAACTTCACATTCGCTCCGCTCGGCTCAATGTTCGGGCCACAGGACATCAGCTATCAGACCTGTGACAACGGATTTCCGCAAGCCTGTGCCAATGCCACGATGCACTTCCTTGTTTCCGCTGCAGCATTTGCGCTTCCGCTGGATCTGCTGCGCTTCACCGTTCACGAAGCGGACTGCGAAACGTATGCTGAATGGGTGTACGGATCGGCAGAACAAGCAGGATCTGCCACGCTGTTGCGTAGCCCTGATGGAAAGACATGGGAGAAAATAAATGAGGGCACAAGCATAAACGGCAATACAGAAGCAGTCCGTTTCCCTTCTTTCCCGGGCAAAAGTTATTACCGCTTACGCGCAGGCCATGAGCATTATGAGTATACAGGTGTGCAAAGCATTCAAAGCAATTGCGGTACTGTAAGCACCTCGGTCTATCCGAACCCCGCTGCGGAACTGGTGCAGTTGCGGATAAGTGAAGGATGTGCCGGATGGCGGATCAGCGATATCACGGGTCGTGTGCTCCGCTCAGGCCAGTCATGTGCACCCGGCGAATCAATCAGTCTTTCGGGAATGTCAGACGGAACGTATAGCATCAGCCTGTGTCCCGACGCTGGAAGCGAAACAGTTTTCAGGCTCGTAAAGATCTCCGGACAATAACGCTGTTTCATAGGTGGGAGCTTCCTGCTCCTTTGCCATAAGCCTCCCTCCGGGGAGGCTTATGTGTTATATAGATATATGTTGGCTTTATCCTAACAAACTATATGTTGATGTTGGCGTAACTTGCCGTTCACCCGCTATGAAAAAAAATATACTGTTACCCGTTTTACTCCTGCTCGCAACGCTGAGCGCTTTTGCCCAGAAAGAATGGACGCTGAAGTCCAACAAAGACGGTATTAAAGTATTTACCAGGACGGATCAGAATTCAGGACTGAAAGAGATCAGGGTACAATGCCAGGTACCGGCCACGCTGTCTCAGATGGTGGCACTGGTAATGGATGTGAATGCAGGTAAGGACTGGGTATATGCGACCAAATCGAGCACCTTACTGAAGACTGTAAGTCCATCCGAACTGTACTATTACTCCGAAGTGGATATGCCCTGGCCGCTGAGCAACCGCGATTTTATTGCGCACCTGATCGTTTCTCAGCATCCGCAATCGCATGTGGTGACGATCGACGGGCCCACTGTGGGCAATTACGTGGCCGAAAAAGAAGATATCGTGCGCGTAAAACGTTCCAGCGGTAAATGGACACTTTCACCGGTTGCTGAAAACCTCGTGCATGTGGATTATACGCTGAGCGTGGATCCCGGAGGAAACATCCCGATCTGGCTCGTGAACCTGTTTGCGACCAAAGGCCCTACAGAGACATTTCGTAAGCTGAAAACGCAGATTACGAAACCAGTGTATGCCCGCGTGAAATTGCCGTATATTGTTGACTGATTTGTTAGAAATATTCCAGTAGTATGAAAAAAATTATTGTCGGATTGAGCCTGATGCTTCCCCTGATGGTACAGGCACAGGAAAGACTTAGTACCACGCCCGTGGGAGCAAAGGAAACGCCGCCGGGCCGGGAGATGATCCCGACATTTGTTTATGTAGAGCAGATGCCGGAGTTCCAGGGCGATCTGCAGGCATTTCTCAGGAAAAACCTGGTATACCCGGATTCGGCCTTACACGAGCGTATTGAGGGGACCGTGCATATAAAATTCGTGGTGAAGGATGACGGTTCGATAAGCGATCCACAGATCATGCGCAGCCTGAGTCCGGACTGTGACCGGGAAGCGCTCCGGGTGATCGGCTTAATGCCTAAGTGGAAACCCGGTAAGCAGAACGGCGCTTCCGTAAATGTTTTTTACAATCTTCCTATATCGTTTAAGTTGGAAAACTAAACGACAGTCAATAAAAAAGAGGACTTTAAAATGTCCTCTTTTTTTATCGGTAATTATTTCTGTTCGGTTTCTGCAGGAGCCTTCGCCGGTTCTTTGTCTTCGGTGATCGGATCTGCAATATTACCACCGATCACATGCCAGTTCTGAATGGCAGGCGTCGGATCTTTTTCCTTATAAACGACTTTTTTCGTAGTGCGTTCTTTTTCCAGCAGTGCAGCTAAACTGTCCTTGGCCCTGGATTGCTCGGCCTGCATTTTTGTCTGCGCCTGTGCGAGTCCTTCGGCTATTCCTGCTGCATTACCTGCTGCTTCGCCTTTTTTCGTTCCTTCAGCCATACCTGTATCGTAAGCTTCCTGTTTGATTTTCGGAATGGCAGCTGTGTAACCGATAATGCCCGTTATCACGGCACCGATCACGAGGCCCAGAATGAAGTTTTTCATAGATTGTTGTTTTGTTCCTGACTAAAATACAACAATGCGGTCAGCTGAAAAAAATATTTGTCATAATTAAGACAAGCGGTTCATCTTGTGCGGATCAGACACTTATCTTTGGTCATGCAGCAAGTAAAACATTACCGCATTGTTTTTCTGACGGGTATGCCCGGCAGCGGCAAATCTTATTGGTCGCGACAGCTCGCAGCACATCATGGACTCGCGCACACCGATCTGGATAAAGAGCTCGAACAACGTACGGGTCTCACACCTCCTGTTTTTTTTGAGCAATACGGTGAAGCAGCCTTCCGTGAAGAAGAACGTATGGCGCTGAATGCACTCATTGCGCGGGAACGTCAGGATATTGTTGTTGCCTGCGGAGGAGGCACTCCCTGCTTCTTTGATAATATGCAGCGTATGAAGGACAATGGGGTGGTGGTGTTTGTGCATCCCCCGAGGCACGTGCTCATCCGTCACCTTGAAGAAGAACAGCATCTGCGGCCGCTGTTGCGCGGAGGCGAACTTGAGGCGGTGCTGGACGCATTGTGGGAGCGCCGCGCGGCAGATTACCGCCAGGCGCACTTTCAGATAGAAGGCAGGGAATTGTCGCTGGCTGATTTCGAGCCCGTTATGGCGGCTGCACTTTTATAGGCGTCATGATTTATATTTGTCCCCTCATTTACCGATATGGATTTAACATTCAACAAAAATGACGATGCCATGCGCCTTGCGCTTGGAGCCATGAAACAAAAGGCTGGTCAGATCGCACTCGGCGGCGGAAAAAAGACAATCGAGAAAAACCGTGAGAAAGGCAAGCTCACGCCGCGCGAGCGTATTGAATACCTGATCGACAAGGGCACGGAGTTTACGGAGATAGGCACTTTCACCGGGTACGAAATGTACGCGGAGCATGGCGGTTGCCCGGCGGGCGGCACTGTGGGCGGACTCGGTTATGTAAGCGGTCGTATGTGCATGATCATTGCGAATGACAATACGGTAAAAGCAGGGGCTTGGTTCCCGATCAGCGGCAAGAAAAACCTGCGCCTGCAGGAGATTGCGATGGAGAACAGGCTGCCGGTTGTATATATAGTGGACAGTGCGGGTGTGTACCTGCCGATGCAGGATGAGATCTTCCCGGACAAAGAACACTTCGGGCGCATCTTCCGAAATAACGCGGTGATGAGCGCGATGGGCATTACACAGATCGCTGCCGTAATGGGCTCTTGTGTGGCCGGAGGTGCTTATCTGCCGATCATGAGCGATGAAACGCTGATGGTGGAAGGCAACGGCTCCATCTTCCTCGCGGGTCCTTACCTGGTGAAAGCCGCGATCGGTGAAGACATCGACCTGCAGACGCTGGGAGGCGCGAAAACGCATACGGAGATCAGTGGTATCGCCGATTACAAATTCAAAACAGAACAGGAGTGCCTGGATCAGGTGCGCCGTATCATCGATAAACTGGGCGTAAGCGAGAAAGCCGGTTTCGACCGCGTGAAAGCCGCCGAACCGGCACGCGATGGTAAAGATGTATATGGTATCGTGAGCGTGGACAACAACAAACCATTCGATGTGGTGGATGTGATCAAGTGCATTGTGGACGATGGCAGTTTCGATCAGTTCAAGGAAGATTACGGCAAGACCATCGTATGCGGCTACGCACGCGTGGAGGGATGGGCGGTAGGTATTGTGGCCAACCAGCGTAAGATCGTGAAGAGCGGGAAAGGTGAAATGCAGATGGGGGGAGTGATCTACAATGACAGTGCCGATAAAGCTGCGCGCTTTATTCAGAATTGCAATCAGAAGAAAATTCCGCTGGTATTCCTGCAGGACGTGACCGGCTTTATGGTGGGCTCCCGTTCAGAGCATTCCGGCATTATCAAAGATGGCGCCAAGCTGGTAAATGCGGTTTCCAATTCCGTGGTGCCGAAGATCACGTTTATCATCGGCAACTCATACGGAGCAGGTAATTACGCCATGTGTGGCAAGGCTTACGATCCGCGCTTTATCTACGCTTGGCCGAATGCGCGCATTGCGGTAATGGGTGGGGAGCAGGCAGCCAAAACACTGCTACAGATACAGGTGGCCTCTCTTAAAGCGAAAGGCGAAGAGATCACGCCCGAGAAAGAAGCCGAACTGCTGAAGACGATTACCGACCGGTATAATGCACAATCCACTGCGTATTATGCTGCGGCGCGTTTGTGGGTCGACGAGATCATTGATCCAGCCGATACGCGGAAGCTGATTGCACGCAGTATCGAGGCTGCGAATCATGCACCGATAGAAAAAGAATGGAAGGGTGGGGTATTTCAGGTGTAAAAAATGCAGAAAATAAGCTGAAAACGATTACTTTTGCAACCCCAAACGGTCCGGTAGCTCAGTTGGATAGAGCATCAGCCTTCTAAGCTGAGGGTCATTGGTTCGAATCCAATCCGGATCACAGGCAAAAGCCTTCAGGAAATCTGAAGGCTTTTTTATTTTTTTGAGTAAATGAGCGTTTTTGTGATCATGTAAAAATTCCTTTCAAAAGCATCATTTTGCGACCTTTCCGTTTAATCTGCTTCCTCGGAATTCCACACTGTAACTATTTATAAGACCACGAGTCCAGTAAAGATAGTCTGCAGAGTTGCCAACTGAAAAGGTCTGCGCTCCGTTCTGACGGTTTGCGGTGAAAAAATCCACCCTGCAGGTGGTATTTTAACCTGGAAACCCGCCGGATTGATAGCCTTAACTGATGGGGATTATCAAAAGACAATGGAAGGTTTTGCCTGACAACTTGAAAGGGTACCTTTAAGTTGTTAAAAAATCTGTCTTTTTATTATATTTGCCAAAAAAGGATTATTCATGAATTGGACAGTAGTCGGCGGAGTCACTGCTATAATCTCTATCATTCTTAATATACTTCAGTTGCTACAAAACCAGTCACTGAAGAATAAACTACATGCTCAACAAACGGTTGGCAATAATTCAAACCCAGTTCAGCAAACACATTCCGGACACGGGCATAATGTTAATGCTGGTGGCAATGTTCAGTTGTAATTTTGTTATGACTGTTCAAAATCATTCTGGTGTCGGCCACAATATTATTGGTGATTATTACGATCAGTTAGCAAAACATCCATCGCTGCTTTCTGATGTCATAAACGTACTTTCTTCTTCTATGGACGAGGGAGCAATAGAGCCGCTTGACCAATTAGACGAAATAGTCATTTCTGAAAAAATTGCTTATAATAATCTCGAGTCATTTAAAGAATATATTGATGATTTTAAGATTTTTCAGGGTAAAATCGACATGATATATACTGTTGCGGAAAGCAATGGTTCAAATAAAAAGTCGCTAATTTTGCGCAGCATTCGTGAGAAATATCTCAAGGTTAAAGCCGAGTTATTGCCTAAACATCAAATGGAAGGAGATACTGCTATTGATACCCTCCGACGTTGCGCTGGGGAAATCTTTTTAAAGGTGCAGGAAAAAATTCGGAATCAAATAATTACCTCGAATAATATAGCGGTTCCACAAGAAGCGCTTGATTTAGCATTAGGCATTGTCATCGTCGATGCTTTTATTCGTTGTAAAATAATGGAGGCACCTTTATAATGGTATTATCAAAAGACACTAATCCAGCATTTAGCGTGTACCATATTGGCGCACTTTTGTTACATGTCCTGCAAGGTAGGGATCATAGAGAAGTGGATTTTATTGAAGCGTATAATGACCTGAATTCTATACAGTCAGTGTCCATGCAGCTTTATATGTTTGCTATAGACTGGCTTTATGTATTGGGTATAGTTGACCTCGGCCCGAAATTGTCGATTAGAAAATGTTTTTAAAAAATCTCACAATAGAATGTGATGGTCACATCATTAGGAATATCCCCTTCAAAAAGGGGCTTAATCTTATTGTTGATACTACAGTAAGTTCGGAGAATAAAGAGTCTGGCAATAACGTTGGAAAGACCACAGTTTTGCGCCTTGTCGATTTTTGCTTCAATGGTGACGGGAAAAATATTTACTCAGATACAGAATTTAAAGAAAAACGCAACACTACAGTTGAACAATTTTTGACGCAGAATAATGTCATCGTTACAATTACCTTAAAACAAGACTTAGATGATGAACATTCAGAAGAAGTCGTAATCAGAAGGAATTTTTTAAAACGTTCTGAAAAGATTTTTGAAGTTAACGGCGAAAGCTATAAGGTTCCAGAATATGATAAAGTTCTAAAGGAGCTTATTTTTAACACCGATGTAGATAAGCCGACCTTTAGGCAGATCATTGCGCGAAATATACGGGATGAAAAAAACAAATTAGTAAATACTATACAGGTTTTGCATCCAACTACCACTTTCGAGGAATACGAAGCCCTTTTCTTTTTCTGGTTTGGAATTGAAACTGATGTTGCTGGAAAGAAACAGAAGCTCCAAGAACAAAGAAAAGCGGAAGAAAAATTTCTCACTCGCTTGAAAAAGCAACTTTCTGAATCGGAGATACAACAAGCCTTAGCTGTCATTAACCGCGATATTCAAACTTTGACTCGGTTAAAGGATGATTATATCATTGACGATGATTATCAAGACGATTTAAACGCCATTAACGCAATTAAATCAACAATAAGCAGTATAGCCAGCGCCATTGATAAATTAGCTCTTCGCAAGGAAATCATTGAAGACAGTAAACGTGAGTTGGAAAAAGGTCACGTTAGTATTGATAACGACAGACTTCGCGAAATTTATGCTACAGCCGAGGTTTATCTTCCTGAAATGCATAAACGGTTTGAAGATTTGGTTGCCTTTCATAATAGAATGCAAAATCAAAAAATTGCTTTTGTTACAGAAGAGCTTCCAGCCGTTGATGCAGCATTAAAAATTGAAAATACAAACCTAAATAAAGCTATTAAAGAGGAAAGAAGACTCTCTGAAAAACTGCGTAAATCCACCGCGAATGACGAATATAACAGAATAGTCAAGGAATTGACTAGAATGCATGAGCAGAAAGGACACTACGAAAATCAGGCACTTCAAATCAGTCAGGCTAGAGAAAAAATTGCTCGCCTAAAGTCTGAAATCGAAGGAATTAACAACGGACTATCCTCTAAAGATGATGACTTCAAAGCACAGGTGGAAGAATTTAATAAGTATTTTACAACTTTATCAGAAGCGCTATATGACGAGAAGTTCTTTTTGTATGCCGAAAAGAATGACCGTGCATATCAACTAAAAATATCGAGTATTGACGGGAATCTTGGTACGGGTAAAAAGAAGGGACAGATAGCAGCTTTTGATCTTGCCTATATTCAGTATTGCGACGCAAATGATATTCCTTGCTTGCACTTCTTAATGCAAGATCAAACTGAGAATATTCATGACAATCAGATTACAACACTTGCGGCTTTAACAGAAACAATGCACGTTCAATATATTATACCAATTCTCAGGGATAAAGTACCAGATAGCATTAATATTAGTGATTATGCAGTTCTAGTGCTTTCGCAAGACGATAAGCTATTCAAAATTTAGTTTCTCTTGTTATGTTTCAACAATTGAATAGAAAAACTTCTTTAAAGATCGCAAAGTATCTAACAATCCTGCGACAAGAAAAGTCGTGCATGTGGGAGAATTTCCCGGCAAAAATTTTTTAAATGATTGTAGGACCAAAATAATCTGAGATAAATATTTTTAACGCAATGGAAGCGACAAATGAGCAACCACAAATGGAGCAGGAACCTACAGGGAAATTGTACGGCTATTACAGTGGTATTGAAGATGAAGAGCAATCGGACAACGAACTAGAGGCCGACCCGTTTGATCCCGATGAAATTTCTATCGATCCCAAAGTAATCACGATGGAAACCTATCTTCGACGACTGATACAGCATACTATCAAACTTAATCCAGATTTTCAGCGGGCGGAAGTTTGGGATGCCGTTCGCAAATCACAGCTTATCGAGTCACTAATGTTGAAGATTCCGTTGCCGATGTTTTACGTTTCGGCAGATGAAAAAGGGAATTATACAGTAGTAGATGGTTTGCAGCGGCTTAGCACTATCCGAGATTTTGTATTGGGTGATGCGTATATGTCATCATATAATACCCAAACAGGCATTTATGATGAAAATAAGCGAGGGCTAGGTTTCCGGCTGTCTGGTCTAGAGTTCTGGAAAGACTATAACGGCCGCAATTACGCAGAACTGCCCGTCAATATCCGTAATCGGATCATAGAGTCTGAATTCCGCTTTACTGTTATTAATCCAGGTACGCCTGAATTGGTACGTCGCAATATCTTTAAGCGGATCAATACAGGCGGAATGCCGCTTAGCGGCCAAGAGATTAGAAATGCTCTTTATCTGGGTAGAGCTACTAAACTACTCAACCGCCTAGCCAGTCTCCCTCAGTTCAGGCAAGCCACAGGTGGTTCTATCCATGGAAACCGCATGGAAGACAGAGAACTTATACTTCGTTTTGTTGCCTTCTTAATTCGAGACTATACTACTTACCGAAAGACGGTGACGATTGATAGTTATCTAAGCGACACGATGATCATTCTGAATGCTATGCCGGATTTAGCTTCAAAGGATTTTAAAAAAATTCAAAAAGCAAGCAATATTCAGTTATCTGACATAAAAATCATGGCTGATGATGAAATTGTTGAAAGATTTATTACCGCTATGACTTGGGCCCGTAACATATTTGGAGATCATGCCTTTCGCAAAAGTTTTCAAATTGACCGCAGACGAACACCTATTAATGCCGCATTATTTGAAACTTGGGGAGTGATACTTGGTAACATGAATGCGGCCACCTTTGATCACCTAATTACTAATAAAGGTGCATTCCTCGCAGATTGTAGACAGTTAACCCAAAGCTATTATTTTTTGAACGCAATCTCCCGTGCAAGTATGCTGGTACCGTCCGTCAAAACGCGGTTTGAAGGGTTCAACTTAATTGTCAACAAATATGCATTATGATCACATCTATTGAATTTGAAGGGTTCAAGTCGCTGCTAAGTGCCGGAATATCATTCGGCCAACTTACAATGCTGACTGGTTTAAATAGCAGCGGAAAGAGCAGTGTTATTCAAGCAATTCAGTTGATAGAAAAAGCCGCCACCTTAAATAATGATGCACTTTATCTTCCTGGGCATGGTGCACTAAGAGAAAGCCGAAATCCATATCAAGAAGGGAGCTTTATTATTAGAGGATTATTTAGCGGGGACAGAATGATTGAAATCAATGAAAATAGTGCACGTGACACTGCATCGAACGGCAGTTTTCCAAAGATAATACACATCGCCGCAGACCGCTTTGGTCCTGAAACTTCAGTTTACGCAGATCCGAATAATGTTAACATTGGAAAGCGGGGAGAGAATATTTTTAGAGTAATTAAAGCTTTTGAAGATAAAGAACTTCCTGAAAGTGTAAAACATCCACTTTCTCAAGCCATAACTTTTGAGTTTAATTTAAGAGCTTGGCTCAACATTATATCGCCAAATATTGATTTTAAGAGTGAAGTTGTAGAGCAAAGTGATAGTTCTTACAGCACCTTTAATGGCTATCGAGCTAAAAATGTAGGCTTTGGCTTGAGCTATGCTTTGCCAATTATCACAGCATTGTTGGTAGGGGCAACTAAGCCGGATGATTATTTAGTTATTTTGGAAAATCCTGAAGCGCATTTACATCCGAGAGGCCAAACAGCCATGGCAGAGCTGATATGCCGTTGTGCGGATGCTGGGCTACAAATTCTTATTGAAACTCATAGCGATCATTTGTTTGACGGAGTTCGCCTTTATGCAAAGAATAGTAACGTGGGATTTAACGAGAAAATAAAAGCATACTGGTTTGAGCTGGACGAAAACCGCAATACTGATGTTATTACTGTGGTAATAGATCAGAATGGGCGTATCGACAACTGGCCAGAAGGGATGTTTGATCAGTTTTCTATCAACGCTAGTAATCTGCTTGCTTAATGTCGCACCAGTTTTATCTTAATGACTGCTTTCCATCGCAGGTGTCCGAGGCATCGTTAATTACTAGCCTTATGCTGACTATAAAGGAATTCAGGAAGCTGTGCGAGAAAAGACCACATGACGTGACTAAGCAGATTATCACGCACAAGGTACCAGCAGAATGCAGGCTATATGGTGAATTAACGCTCAATCATGCATTGGATAGACTAGAAAGCCGAGATGATCGGGTTTATGCCTATTCTTTGTTTAACCTGTATCCGATCCATGAGTATTTTAACGATGATAACATCGACTTTTTACGCTACCGCCTTGTTATTGGGGCGGAGAGTATAGAGGCTACTAATCTGGCAATTGCTGGAGGATCGGACGCATTTCTTTTTACAATCGCTGTGCACGATGATCTAAAAAATAATCCATTAGAACTCGCTATTATTGATGGAAGCGAGCCTCCATTGGATAATATGTTATTGCCCAGCCTGTTTGGAGATCCGACGAACACAGATCAAATTTGTGTTGAGATTGATGCTAGAAAACTGGCAGCATCAAGTCTTTACGATCAACTCTTGCAGGTCGTAGGGGAGCATCGTGTATCTAAACAATTTCCTCGTGATTTTAACTCTTTAACGTCTGATGCACAACAACAAATAGTCGAACATTTTTCATTAGCAAAATCACGTACGACAAGTATTACTCCATTTTTCTCTGATGGAGATTTGATTAAAGATGTCACGCCTAATCGGTCAAATTATCCAGTAAGTGAATTACGGGTATTTAAAGGAAAGGCCACACGTACATATTTTTCTGAATATAATGGCATTATGTACTTGGTGAATATTGGCTACAAAAACAGCGGCGATCAAAGCAATGATATCCAAACGGCAAAAGCATCCATTGAAAAACTCATCAAAGTAGGGAAATAATACTTTTTTCGCAGTGTGGGTTAGGGCTGATTAGTGTCTCGAAGCAAGTCTCAATTGTAACCCTCCCCAAAGTAGAACCGGTTTTAAACTAACAATTCAAAGCTAAGCGATTCTTCAAATTGTTTCGGAGTTAACCCGTTTAATGCTTCATGTGATCTTTGGTTATTATAGTCATTGATCCAATCCTCAGTGATCATTCTGACCTCGTGGATACTTTCAAACAGGTAAGCGTCTAGTACGTCTTGTCTGTAAGTCCGGTTAAATCGTTCTATGTATCTTAAGTGCCGAGGCTATCTGGGCCTCGCTGTGTTTGGACTTTTTCATATCGACTATTTAAAGGTAAAAAATCATACTTTTAAATGGTCCGATTTTTAGGAGGGGTTACACAATCTCTAGCAAATCTGCCTCTAAAAAGTTCGAACTTTGCCCTGTCGCCTTCACAGGCAAAAGCCTTCAGGGTCTGAAGGCTTGGCAAAAAGTCGATTAAAAAAGTATTATCCAAAACATCCCCGTTCATCCTACCAATCCGATTTCTGTTTGGCGAGGCCTTTCTCGGCTTTCGCGATAAAAGCCGGGAAGCTTTCGTCAATCTTCTGGTTGATCTTCTTTACCATGCCTTTCTCGTCTTCGTAGGTTTCGAGCGGACTGTTCTTAATACCGAGGTTGGATGAAGTGCCTATTGCCGAATAATTGAAGGCCCCTGCACTGAACCGGGCTTTGTTGTCTTTTACCTGGATCGTGAACTTAAACGAAAGCGTGACGTCCGTATAGAATGTCCACAGATTGCCGAGCGGCAGCGATACATAGGTGATGATTTGCGCCTGATTGGCATCATCGAACTGTGTGTTCTTATCCGCTGTGGGTACATGCGACAATACCCATGTCTTCATGGATTCGTAAATGTCTTTCTGCGGTGTATTGGGCACTTCGATTACTTTCTCGAAACTCCATTCCGCATCCTTCAGCTGTAAAGACGCAGGTGCCAATTTTGTTTTTGCATAGCTCAGGGTAACCGATGAACACAGGATCATCAAAAGCGCAGCGATTCGTTTCATGTATAATACAGGATTTTGATTAAAGGTACAGCTCAGACAGACTCCGACAAAGCGCGGCGGATAGCTCTGATTTCTGTCGTACTGCTTTCCTGCCATTCGTCGGTGAAATGCGGTTTGGTGTAGGATGCGTCTGACGACACTTTGCCTTTTGCGGTGGCATGGATCTCCTGCACTCCGCAATAATCCACGATCATCCGGGCGTTAGCAGCAGTAACGCCGCAGCCTGGCATAATGGTAATGTGTTTGCCGTATTCCTGTTGCAGGGCTCTGATCATTTCCTTGCCCTTATCCACGTTAGCTTCGCCCCCGCTGGTCAGTACGCGGTCGAAACCCATATCGATCAGTTGCCGCAGACTTTCGTGCAGGTTTTCCGCTCTGTCGAATGCTCTGTGAAAGGTGACCTTCATTCCCTTACAGAGGGATAACAGCTCTTTACACCGGGCCGTATCGATGCGTCCCTGCCTGTCCAGTATGCCAAAAACGGCTCCGGGAAACCCCAGTTGCCGGCACATATCTATATCCCGGCGCATGATTTCGAATTCCTCAGCGGAGTAGATAAAGTCGCCTCCGCGCGGGCGGATCATCACATATGCCGGTATGCTCATGCGCTCTTTCACAAGCGACAGCATACCATAAGAGGGGGTGCAACCGCCTTCCGGCAGGTTCTCAAAAAGTTCTATCCTGTCGGCGCCTCCATCCTGTGCCGCGATGCAGGAACGGAATGAGTTTGCGGCTATTTCCAATATCGTGTTCATGGTACTACAGGATGTGTTTACTCATAAATTTCCGGTTGGCATGTTCGTGGCTGTACACGGCATAGTCGAACTGGTCGTGAATTGCATAAGCACCGAAGTCACCGTATTTATTGATCGCAAGGAATCCTACCTGTAAGTCCTTAAGGTCTTTACTGCTCTTTCGCATAATGCGCTCTACAGCCTTTTTGCAGGCTATTTCCGGACTGTAGCCCTGTCGCATAAATTCCACCACGAGGTGCGAGCCGCAGATGCGTATCACTTCCTCGCCGGTACCCGTAGCAGTAGCTGCACCCACCTCATTGTCCACATAGAGGCCGGCGCCGATGATCGGAGAATCACCGATACGCCCTCGCATTTTATACGCCATACCGCTTGTGGTGCAGGCTCCGCTCAGGTTGCCCTGTGCATCCAGTGCGATCATACCGATGGTGTCGTGGTTGAATTCGCCGGATTTTAATACAGGCGGTGCCGCAGCATCTTTGCCATCACCGCGCTCAATGTTCATAACGGGATGATACTTCGATTCTTTGAGCCATTCTTTGTAACGCTTTTCTGCTCCCGGAGATAAATCCAATCCCTGCAAAGCAAATCCGTTTTCCACGGCAAACTTTTGTGCTCCCTGTCCGACCAGCATCACATGCGGCGTTTTTTCCATCACGAGTCGTGCAACGGATATCGGGTGCTCTATCTGTTCGAGCGACGCCACGCTGCCGCAATTGCTGAATTCATCCATGATGCTTGCATCCAGTGTCACAATGCCGTCGCGGTCGGGATTTGCGCCCAATCCCACGCAGCAATTACCGATCTCGCTTTCGGTGACCTTTACGCCCTGTTCGACCGCATCAAGTGCCCTGCCGTTGGCAGAAAGCACTTCCCAGGCTTTTGCATTTGCGCTGGTACCCTGATTGTACCAGGTGCTCAACACAATGGGTTTTCTGACGTTCTTTTTTGAACCGGCCCATACATCACCACGAAGCGCGACGAACGCAGAGCCAAGCGATATCGTTTTAATGAATTTCCGGCGGGAGTTTTGATCCATATTACAGATTGTAGGGGGGAAAGTTAGCATTATTGGCGGTAATGTAAAGACTGGATTTAAAGAAGAATCGCGGTGATCGTGGGTTGCGGCGGGGAGTATGTTTCCATTTTACGGTTCCGTGCATCAGTGGACGCGACAACGTTTATCCGGATCAGATGTGCGACAATTGAAATGGTTTTATCTTCGCGCCTTCCATGAGAAAAATGTCCGCTGCAATCACTCCGCCCTGAAAGGCGACTTGCTGTTCCTGTATATCTGTAATGCGGGAGCGGGACACTATTTTTTTCTGTATTGCATTCTGATCTAAAAAGCCGTTGTTGATGAGGGAAAGCCTGAACCTGTTTCGTTTCAAACAAAAAATAAACTATAAAAATGAAGTGCTGGCCGGACTTACCGTAGCAATGACGATGATACCGGAGTCGCTGTCTTTCGCCATCCTGGCCGGGTTCCCGCCATTGGCAGGCCTGTATGCCGCTTTCATTATGGGTTTGGTAACTTCTATATTGGGAGGACGACCCGGGCTTATTTCGGGCGGCGCCGGCGCCACAGTTGTAGTGTTAATAGCGTTGATGCAATCGCACGGTATAGAGTATGTGTTCGCAGCGGTTGCACTCGCGGGAGTGTTTCAGATTATTGTCGGCATTTTCAGGTTGGGTAAATTTATCCGGCTGGTACCGCAACCGGTGATGTATGGATTTGTCAACGGTCTCGCGGTGATCATTTTTATGGCGCAGCTGGAGCAGTTCAGGCATGTAAACAACGGTATGACATCGTGGCTAACCGGGACACCATTGTGGATTATGGCCGGTCTTGTCGCGCTGACGGTCGCTATTGTGGTAGTGCTGCCGCGGTTCACAAAAGCGTTTCCACCTTCATTGGCAGCTATCATTGTAGTTTCGCTTATTGTATCCGGATTCGGAATCAGCACCAAAGTCGTCGGTGATATAGCTTCCGTAAGCGGGGGCTTTCCGCCGTTTCATGTGCCCGTTGTTCCGATGAACCTGGCGACATTAGGTGTTATTTTACCTTACGCAGCAATTATGGCGGGCGTGGGACTCACGGAAGGCTTACTGACGCTTAATTTAGTTGACGAGATAACGGGAACGAAAGGAAACGGAAACCGGGAGAGCGTGGCACAGGGAACAGCCAATATCCTGAACGGTTTTTTATCCGGAATGGGCGGTTGTCCCATGATCGCGCAAACGCTGGTTAATCTGTCTGCCGGAGCCAGAGCCAGGCTATCCGGAATAATTGCCGCTTTTACGATACTCGCAATTATTCTTTTTGGGGCACCGCTTATCGATCGCCTGCCCATGGCGGCTTTAACCGGCGTAATGATTATGGTTGCCGTTGGTACATTTGAGTGGGCGAGTTTCCGGATTATTAATAAAATGCCCGCACAGGATATTTTTGTAGGAATTGTCGTCGCAGCAATCACCATATACCTGCATAATCTTGCGCTTGCCGTACTGATTGGTGTGATTATTTCCGCGCTTGTATTTGCCTGGGAAAGTGCCAGGCGTATCAGGGCAAGGAAGTATGTGGACGAAAACGGTATTAAATACTATGAGATCTACGGACCTTTGTTCTTCGGTTCCGTTACTGCTTTTACAGAGAAATTCGATGTAGGCCAGGATCCTGAAACAGTAATTGTAGACTTCAAAGATAGCCGGGTGGCAGATATGTCCGGAATCGACGCACTGCATAAGCTTACAGAGCGCTACAGGCAGGTCGGCAAGCAACTGCATCTGAGACATCTCAGTGAAGATTGCAGGCGGCTGTTACAAAACGCGGCTTCAGTCATCGATGTAAATGTAATGGAAGACCCGCATTATACGGTTGCGGCAGATTAAATATCTGCGGGTAAATATCCGTTTGGCAACCGGTTTCAGGCCGCTTTTTCAATCGGTTTATTGCTGCAATAGCAAACGCTTTGTTCCCGACTCTCAGACAAACGAATAGCAGGAATAACAGCTATCTGTTCAGAAACCGCTCCATCAGCGGAACCGCAATATCGCTTTCATCAAAGTCCGCTCCGACCGTAGTCACTTCCCCGATGTAAGTGCCGTGGATACCGGGGAGGATCGCAAGTTCGGAACCTTCAATCCGGCGATGCAGCTCCAGCGCATGTTCCGGCGTGATGATGTCTTTATCGGCTACGATAATCAGCGTTGGTTTTTTGATCGCACCGATCAGTTCGTCCGGAATATCTCGGAAGTGTACCATACGCCGCGCGTCCCTGTCGTGCATTACCTGGAGTCCGGCCGGATCGGGCGCCACTTTCAGGTACCCGGCTTTCAGTAATTCCGGAACCTGCTCCAGTGTGGCCTGCTGCATAAAGTCCCAGAACCAGGAAGGGATGCCGTTGCGCTTTGTGAGCGGCGATCCGAGTATCATTTTACGTACGATGTCTGGATGCCGGATCGCAATTTGCAGTACGGTTGTCGCACCATTACTGAAACCGAGAAAGTCTGCTTTACCGATAGCCAGCTGCAGCAGCAGTGCCGTCACGTCATCTGCATCCTGCTCAAAGCTCGAATCCGCGTTGCGGTCCGAAGTACGGCCATGCGCCTGCAGTTCAAGAGCGATTACTTGCCTGTTGCGTGCAAACGCCGGGATCACGCGCTCAAAGCTGGTTTCTATTGTGGAGCCGCCACCATGCACCAATACCAGCGGCTCGCCCGCGCCGTATATTTCATAATACATGTTGATGCCGTTTACGGCAGCGTATCCTTTTTGCGTAGTTGTAGTCATCCGGGTCCTGTTTAATGCCCTAAGATACAAAACTGCCGCCGCCCGGAGCAAGAGCGGAAACTGCTTTTCAGAAAATGCAGAAAATATTTGGTGAACTAATTTTTTAGTTTAACTTTGAACTAAACTTTTAGTTTAATGAAACAACTTACGAAGGCGGAAGAGCAGATCATGATGGTACTCTGGGAGCTGGGGGGAGGCATGCTGATGGAAATCGTTACAGCAATGCCCGAACCGCAACCGCACAAGAATACGGTGGCCACCATATTAAAAATTCTTGTGGAGAAGGAGTTTGTCCGACTGGAACCGGTAGGGCGTTTTTACCGGTATATGCCCCACGTGTCCAAGGAAGCATACTCCAACCGTACTTTATCCGGTTTTGTTTCTGATTATTTCGGAGGTTCTTTCAGCAGTGCCATTTCCTTTATGGTCGAGAAGAAAAAGCTTTCGGTAAAGGATCTCGAATTATTACTCAAACAACTTAAAAAAGATGCACAATGATATTTTCATTCTTCACCTGGCTGCTTAAGACCGGCATTTGTTCCGGCTTATTCTATGCCTATTACCACGTAATGCTGCGTCAGCGCAGAAGCTTTGTATTCAACCGCATGTACCTGATCGCGGCCACATTGTGTTCTGCCATTATTCCGTTGATGCAGATCCCGTTTTTTTCATCACCTGCTCCGGCGGCGGTTTTCCCGCTGCTGGAACCTGGCGCATCGTCCCTGATGCAGGAGCACGTTGACGCTGCCGCAAAGGGAGTATTTCCCTGGCAGCATTATATCCTGCCGGCATATGCGCTGGTGACTTTCCTGTTACTGATGCGTATCCTGGTCCAGTTGTTCCGTGTGTACCGATGGAAGCAGACGGGGCATTGTGTTTCTTTTCAGGGCGCTGTGCTCGTGAAAACGAAGCATCCCGGTGCTCCGTTCTCCTTTATGCATTTGCTGTTCTGGCCTGAGTCGCTCGACACACAGTCCGCGGAAGCCCGTTGTGTGCTGCTGCATGAACAGGCGCATATCGATCAGAAACATTCGCTGGACAAGCTGTTGATGCAGCTGGTCTGTGCTGTTGCATGGCTCAATCCTTTTTATTGGATCATCGAACGACAATTGCAGTTGCAGCATGAATTTCTTGCCGACGAAGCTGCCGTTGCACCTGCCGATGCCGATGCTTTTGCACGCATGCTGCTGCTGGCCGGCTTCGGCGCACGGCAACAGCACATCGTGCACCATTTTACACAGTCGTCGGTAGCAAAACGACTGCATATGATCCGTAAGTCAGCGGACAAACGTTTATCGTTTATGCACAGGGTCGCTCCCGCTATGCTGGCGCTTCTCACCATTGTGCTGTTCTCTTTTACCTCGTCGCGTGATACGCCACGGGCCGGCAGGAAAGTAACAATCGTATTGGATGCAGGACACGGAGGGGTGCAGGATAAAGGTGCGGTATCTTCCGGCGGACAAAGTGAAAAGGACCTGATGCTGTCGCTGGTGCAGGAACTCAACTCTCTTTCAGCCGAATATAACATCACTGTAGTCAGTACCCGGTCGGCAGATGAATTCGTTCCGCTGGATACGCGTGTGCAGCGTGCCGCAGCGAGCGGAGCGGATATGTTTATATCGCTGCATATGGATAAAACGGAGGGGCAGGGCCAATATGAACTGGGTATAGCGCCCAAAAATGTGCAGTATCAGCAAAGCCGTGTGGCCGCTTCAGCATTGGCCGATCGTTTTCAGAAAGATTTGCAGTTGCCGGTAACGCTTACCGATCAGGGACGTATCCGTGTATTGCGCGACAATAAGCTTCCTGCTGTATTGCTTAGCTGCGGCAACATCGGCAATCCGCAACATGTGACGATGATGAGTGACCCGGCGCAGCGTGAGCGCTTCTGCCGTGCAATTCTTTCGGGTATCGTCAATTATGCGAATAGCCGATAGGCAGGTGTTATCATTGATCGACGCAGCGGTATGAATTTCATGCCGCTGTTTTTTTATCCGATCGTTTCCGGTGAGCAATTGCAGGGTCCTGTGAGATGTAATACCACTGAGTGCTCTTTTTTATCGCTAATGCTTAGCGTGACGCGATAGAACCATTCTTCGTTATTATTCGCATCAGAAGCCTCAAATTCGGCCCTGAGTTCGTACTGATCGCTCACCGCGCGCAATGTTATCCCGTTTTTTTCAATATGCCGCAGCGTATGCCGGAACTCAATTAGCTTTCCGTTAATTTTCATAAAGCAACGGTTGTCGAAATAATTAACCAGCAGAAATTCGCGTCTGCGCAATGCGGAGGAATCGGCTGCAAAATAGCAGGCACAACCCTGGTGCACATCCGGAAGCAGTTGCAGCGGAATCGTATCTACCTGCAATGAGGCGGATGCATAGGTTGCAACAGCCGCAGTAGCAGAAGGTTGTTGCACATTGTCGCCGGAACAGGCCGAGAGCAACTGCACGCCTCCTATGAACAGCGCACTTTGCCGGATATAATGGTTGATGATGTTGGCTGGCATTCGTGGCAAGATAGTGTGATGCCGGTGAATATGTTTATATTTAAGCAGTTTAATGTTGTATGATAGAGCACTTTCCATTTTATTTAGGTCTTTTGATATTGATCGTTTTGCTGATCATGCTCGCCAATACCATCCGGGTTGCTTATCCTGTGATCCTGGTTGTGGCGGGACTGCTGATCTCATTTTTTCCCGGTGTGCCGGTATTGCATATGGACCCGGAGTTGATTTTTGCATTGTTCCTTCCTCCTTTACTGTACGAGGCGGCCTGGGTGATCTCGTGGCGGGAACTGTGGCGCTGGCGGCGCATTATCGGAAGTTTTGCGTTCGTGGTGGTCTTTCTCACCGCGATGTCTGTTGCGTTTGTTGCGAATAAATTCATTCCCGGTTTTTCACTCGCACTCGGTTTTTTGCTGGGCGGGATTGTATCTCCGCCTGACGCGGTGAGTGCCAGTGCCATCCTCAAATTTGTAAAAGTACCGAGACGGATGTCGTCGATACTGGAAGGGGAGAGTTTGCTGAACGACGCATCTTCGCTGATCATTTTCCGTTTTGCATTGATTTCCGTCGGCACCGGGCAATTCATCTGGCATCAGGCTGCGCTGAGTTTTGTATGGATGGTGGTAGGCGGGGTAGGGATCGGACTGCTGGTAGGATGGATGTTTATGATGGCGCATAAGAAGTTGCCTACAGATGCGAATATGGATATTATCATGACGATCATCACCCCTTATTTTATTTATATCGTTGCGGAGGAAGTGCATAGTTCCGGTGTATTGGCCGTAGTGAGCGGCGGTCTGTTCCTGTCACATTTTCAGCACCGGTTTCTCAGCAGTACTTCCCGTTTGCGGGGGGTGAACGTCTGGCAGAGCTTTGTGTTTGTGCTGAACGGGCTTGTTTTCCTGCTGATCGGCCTCGAACTTCCGGAGATCACGGCGGGGTTGCGTGCCGACAATGTCAGTTTTAATGAAGCGATCGGCTACGGATTGCTGATAACGGCTTTGCTGATCCTGGGTCGGATACTATCTGCATATGGCGCTGTAATAGTTACGATAATCGCAAGGAACTTTATTAAGGTGGCAGATCCGAATCCCGGCTTTAAAGGCCCGCTGTTGTTGGGCTGGACGGGTATGCGAGGTGTGGTGTCGCTGGCGGCAGCACTTTCGATCCCGGTACAATTGTCCGACGGTAGCCCATTCCCGCATCGCAACCTGATCCTGTTTATCACTTTTGTGGTTATCCTCACCACACTGTTGCTTCAGGGGCTTACATTACCGCTGATCATACGCCGCATGAAGCTTGGCGCCGACAAGGATTACCTGCCGGAAGAAGAAGCACATGAAACGATACGCAAAGGACTTGCACGTAACGGAATACACCATCTGCAGACAGATTATGCGCAACACCTGCAACGGCACAAGTCGTTGCAGCAAATGGCCATTAAGTGGAATGCAACGCTTACGGAAGAGCCCGACCCCGCTATGTCCGCAGAATGCAAGGCCGTCTGTATAGACCTGCTGGAGCGTCAGCGCGTGTGGCTGCTGCAAATGAACCGTGACGATCAGCATCTCGACGAAGAGATGATACGCGCCTATCTGCGGCAGATCGATATCGAGGAGGAAAAGCTGCGCTTCCTGTAACGCATTAGCTGAATCAGTAAATAATACCATTTTTTCATTGACGCGTACAATACGCTTAACACAGGTGCCGGTATCTTTGCTTATCGATGAAAACGGTAAAAAATACAATTCCGGTATATGACATCTGTTCGCTGAAAGGAGGAGATCCGGGCAGTGCTGATGTAGTAGCCGCCACTTTCACGGATTACCTGCGCGATCACCCGAACCTGCACTGGCCGCACAGGCATTCTTTTTACCATATAGTATTATTTACTGCCGGGGGCGGTTTTCATACAATCGACTTCGAGCGTTTTGATGTGAAAGCCGGACAGATGTACGTTATGGTACCGGGGCAGGTGCACACCTGGGATTTTAAAGGTGCTATAGAGGGATACGTGCTTAATTTCTCAGAGCATTTCTTCGATCAGTTCCTGTTCCGGCATCAGTATTTTGAGCATTTCCCGGTAATGCAGGGCATCGCTTCGGAGAGTGTGCTGCGATTGAACAGGAAAGATCAGGAGCAGGCAATTACGCTGCTGGACCGGATCATATCTGAATTGCAGCAGGGTGCTTATATGGCTCCGGATATGATCCGTACCTGCATCCTGCAATTGCTGATACTGGCCAGTCGCTCATCCCGCCCCCGGAATGAGGCCTCCGTAACACCGCATAACAGGTTGTTGCTGGCGCAGTTCCGCAAACTGATCGAATTGCATTTTGCCGAGAAACGCCTACCGAAAGACTATGCGGAGTTGCTCTATATAACGCCCAACCATCTGAATGCACTGTGTAAAGACACCGTGAATAAAGCAGCGGGCGAGCTGATACGTGATCGCATACTGCTGGAGGCCAAACGCCTGCTGGTGAATGCCGATACGTCTGTCGCGGAGATAGCGGGCGGACTCAGCTTCACCGACAACTCACATTTTACGCGCTTTTTCAAAAAGAACACCGGCTATACTCCTGAAGAGTTCCGCCGCACTTATATCAACAATCATTAAATAATACAAACTATGTGTGCTGTAAAAGATGACGCCCGGCCCAATGCCTTGCTGAGCATCCTGAATAATCGCTGCCCGCGCTGCCGCCGCGGAAAATTGTTCACCCGGTCAAATCCTTACAATTTCGGCTCCGCGATGGAAATGCCGGAGCACTGCCCTGTGTGCGGACAGAAATTTGAATTGCAGACCGGCTTTTATTTCGGTACCGGCTATGTGAGCTACGGTCTTTCTGTTGCAGCTCTGGCCACTGTTTTTGTTGCCTGGGCAGTATTGTTCGGATTGTCCTATACAGATAACAGTATTTTCTGGTGCCTGGGAACGGCTATTGTGCTGTTATTGCTGATACAACCCCTGTTGCAGCGACTATCGCGCTCTATATGGATCGCTTTTTTTGTGCGCTATGATCAGAACTGGAGATCGGAAAAGCACAGTCAGGTGCATCCGGCCTAAGTTTTCAGCTGCTTACTGTTACATTTCTGCGCCGCGCAAAGCGGCGCTTTTTTTATGATAACGCGCTGCACTGTGTGCACCGGAACAGGCTGCAATTCAGGATTTAAGTGCAGTGCAACCATTCAATGCGATATAGCTAATGTTCTGACAATTACTATTTTTTAACAAACGGCAAAGACCATACATATCAAACTTCTGCTAATTTTGACATCGCAATGAAATTGCTTCTGCGTTTTTTACTTTCACTCAGCCTGATATTTTTCGGCAACTCATCTCCCTTAGGTGCGCAACAGCACCCTGACGGGGGCCGCCATATCCTGGTGAATTTACCTGAGCGCATTGACAATACCCGTGTATTCACGATCGTTGATCTCCCGCTTTCCGAATTAAGAACGGTTTTATCCGCAAATCCCAGGGGGCATGAGGAAATAGTTACTTCTGATAATGAGAGCGAGGATGATGAGGATGACGAAGAATTCCAGTCATTCAAAAAGTCTCCCGGCGCCGACAATTACTTCACATCTTTCTTTTACGCATCTCAGCAGCCCTTTACGGCTGATCTTTTCACATCTCCGCTGGCTGGAGATATTGCAGCAGATATAGCTGCTCCCAAAGCTTTTATTCTTTTCCAGGTATTCCGTATCTGATTTCATCCGCCGGATCATTGCAACGCAGTTTTCCGGTAAACGTGTACTCCCCGGTAACCACACCTGCCGGACGGAGCTTTTCTGCGTATGTTTTGTACGCGTCTCTTTGTTCATTAACAATCACCCCCAAATATCTGCCTTAAGGCAATTATTATGAAAAGAATGCTCGTGCTTATGGGCTTATGTGGCTTGTTGGGCCAGGTAAGCTGCCGCTCCGGAAATGAAGGAGAAAAAGAAGAAGTAAAGTACCTTGTTACCACCCCTGCCCGCATGGATACTGCGATCTCCAAAGACTATGTTTGTCAGATCCATGCTATCAGTCACATCGAACTGCGTGCCCAGGAACGCGGTTACCTCCAGGAAATATTTGTAGACGAAGGTCAGTTTGTAAAGCAGGGACAATTATTGTTCCGTATCATGCCCCGGCTGTACGAGGCAGAACTGCAGAAAGCAAAGGCCGAAGCCAATTTTGCTGAAATCGAATACCAGAACACCAAACGCCTTGCCGACAGTAATATCGTTGCTCCGAATGAGCTGGCTATGTCGCGGGCAAAACTCAATAAAGCCAAAGCCGAACTGTCCCTGGCAGATGTACATCTTCAGTTTACAGAGATCCGTGCTCCTTTTGACGGTATCATCGACCGTTTTCACGTGCGGCTCGGAAGCCTCGTGGACGAAGGCGAGCTGCTGACCACACTTTCTGACAACCGTCAGATGTGGGTTTATTTCAATGTTCCGGAAGCAGAATACCTGAGCTATAAATCCAGCACTAAAAAAGACAGTGTGATGAATGTACAGCTCCGTATGGCGAACAACCAGATGTTCGATCATTCCGGAGTGGTAAAAACAATTGAAGCTGATTTCGATAACGAGACCGGGAACATCGCTTTCCGGGCAACTTTCCCGAATCCTGACGGACTGTTGCGTCACGGAGAGACCGGCAGCATCCTGATCCCTATCCCGCTCAGAGGTGCGCTGGTGATCCCTCAGAAGGCCACTTTCGAGGTACTTGAGAAAAAATATGTGTATGTAATCGACAAAGAGAACCGCGTAAGATCGCGTGAGATCGAGATCGCAGCGGAACTGCCGCACATATTTGTAATCAAAAGCGGACTGGCTGCGGATGATAAGATCCTGCTGGAAGGTCTGCGCCTCGTAAAAGAAAATCAGAAAATAGCATATAAAGTGGAAAAGGCTGACTCCGTAATGGCGCACCTGAACCTGTATGCTGAATAATTGGGCCTTTAAAAAGAAGAAGCTATGTTTAGTAAATTCATCCACAGGCCCGTACTGGCGATCGTCATATCGATCATTATCGTCTTTATGGGTACGCTGTCCATCGTACAGCTGCCTACGGCGCAGTTCCCGGAAATTGCGCCCACTACAGTAAATATATTTATCGCATACCCCGGTGCAAGTGCCGATGTATTGGTAAAGTCTACCCTGATCACACTCGAAAATGCGATCAACGGGGTTCAGGATGCCCGTTATGTGGCCACCGATGCCACGAGTGCGGGTGAGGCTACGATCCGCGTTATTTTTGAACCGGGTGTGGATCCGAACCAGGCCGTTATCCGTGTGAAGACGAGGGTCGACCAGGTAATGCCGCTGCTGCCGGAACTCGTGCAGCGCGAAGGGGTGGTGATCACACCCATCCAGCCCAGTATGTTGATGTATGTAAACCTGTACGCCACAGGGAAGAACATGGACGAAAAGTTCCTGTACAACTACGCCAACGTAAAAATGATCCCCGAGATCAACCGTATCAAAGGGGTGGGTCGTACGCAGATCCTGGGTAGCCGTACTTACGCGATGCGTATCTGGCTGAACCCCGATCGTATGCGTGCCTACAATGTTTCTGTCGATGAGGTAATGAAAGCCCTGGGCGAACAGAGCATCGTGGGCCGTCCCGGTCGTATCGGTCAGAGCTCCGGTATCCAGGCGCAGGCACTGGAATATGTACTGACGTATAAAGGTCGTTTCAGTGAGCCTTCGGAATATGAGAATGTGATCATCCGTGCAAATCCGGAAGGGGAAGCCATCCGCCTGAAAGACATTGGTCGTGCAGAGCTGGGCAGTGAGTTCTTCGATATCTATTCGAACCTCGACGGTCACCCTTCTGCTTCTATTGTATTGAAACAAAACTACGGTAGTAATGCGAGTGATGTAATCCGTGATGTAAAGGCGAAGCTGGCCGAAATGAAGGAAAGTTTCCCGCCCGGTCTTGATTATAAGATCAGCTACGACGTATCCCAGTTCCTGGATGCATCTATTGAACAGGTAGTGCACACACTGAGGGACGCGTTCATTCTCGTGGCTATTGTGGTATTCATCTTCCTGGGCGACTGGCGATCGACGCTGATCCCGATCCTCGCGGTACCGGTATCGCTCGTAGGGGCGTTCTTTATCATGCAGTTGCTCGGGCTTTCGATCAACCTCGTAACATTGTTCGCGCTGGTACTTGCGATCGGTATTGTGGTGGATGATGCGATCGTCGTCGTGGAGGCGGTGCACGCCAAATTCGAAGAATATCCCAAGATAACGCCGTACCAGGCCGTGAAGATGGTATTGGGTGAGATCAGCGGTGCGATTATCGCGATCACGGCGGTAATGGTGTCCGTATTCCTCCCGATCTCTTTCATGTCAGGCCCCGTGGGTACCTTCTACCGTCAGTTCTCTATTACCATGGCAAGCTCCATCGTGATCTCCGCGATTGTGGCACTTACGCTTACTCCGGTACTTTGTGCGATGCTGCTGCGTAACCATCACGGACATGAGAAGAAAAAGAATTTCCTGACGAAAGGTCTCGATAAGTTCAACAAAGGCTTTGATAAGATGACCGGCCGTTATGTAGGCCTGTTGCGCCTGATCGTGAACCGGAGACTCGTAACTTTTCTGGTATTGGCCGGATTCTGCGTAGGTACGTTCTTCATCAATAAAGTGCTGCCTTCCGGGTTTATTCCGAGTGAAGACCAGGGTACTATTTATGCGATCATCCAGACACCTCCGGGTTCTACACTGGAAACAACCAACGCAGTATCCCGTCGCCTGCAGGCCATATGTGAACATATCGATGGGGTGGAATCCGTGTCTTCTCTTGCAGGGTACGAGATTATGACGGAAGGCCGCGGTTCCAACGCCGGTACCTGTCTGATCAACCTGAAGCCATGGCACGACCGCGATCACAATGTGCGGGAGATCATGGAAGAGATGGAACATAAAACAAGGGATCTCGGTGCGAAAATTGAGTTCTTCGAGCCGCCTGCCATCCCCGGTTTCGGTTCCTCCGGCGGTTTCTCCCTGCGTTTGCTGGATAAGAACACCACTACGGATTACCGTGACTTTGATAAGATAAACAAGCAATTTATGGACGATCTCGGAAAGCGCAAGGAGCTTGCAGGTCTGTTCACATTCTTCGCTGCCAACTATCCGCAGTATGAGCTGCAGATCGACAACAACCTTGCGATGCAGAAAGGCGTTTCTATCGGGGAAGCGATGGAGAACCTGAATATCATGGTAGGTAGTACCTACGAGCAGGGCTTTATCAAGTTCAACCGTTTCTTTAAAGTATATGTGCAGTCGGATCCGAAATTCCGCCGTCTTCCTTCAGACATCCTGAACATGTTCGTGAAGAACGATAAAGGAGAGATGGTGCCTTACTCGGCATTTATGAAGCTGGTGAAAGGGCAGGGACCGAACGAGATCACGCGTTACAACATGTATAACTCGGCTGCCATTCAGGGTCTGCCTGCCAAAGGATACACCACGGCAGATGCGATCCAGGCTGTGCGTGAAGTGGCTAAGGAGCTCCCGAAAGGATACGATATCGCCTGGGAAGGTTTGTCTTTTGACGAATCACGCCGCGGTAATGAATCGATCTACATCTTCCTGGTCGTGCTGGCATTCGTGTACTTCGTTCTTTCTGCGCAGTATGAAAGCTTCATCATACCGTTGGCGGTAATCCTGTCGCTTCCTGTGGGTGTGTTCGGTACATTCTTCATGCTGAAAGTAATGGGATTGGAGAACAACATCTATGCGCAGATCGGACTGATCATGCTCGTGGGTCTGTTGGGTAAGAATGCGGTACTGATCGTTGAGTTTGCGGTGCAGAAGCGGCATGAAGGAGCGACGATCCTGGAAGCAGCCATTGAGGGGGCTAAAGTGCGTTTCCGCCCGATCCTGATGACCTCTTTCGCGTTTATCGCGGGTCTGATACCGCTGATTGTTGCGAGCGGAGCGGGTGCGATCGGTAATAAGACACTGGGAGGCGCCGCCCTCGGTGGTATGTTGTTTGGTACTGTTTTTGGTGTGATCATTGTGCCCGGCCTTTACTACATATTCGGCTCTCTTGCCGATGGCAGAAAACTGATCCGTTACGAAGACGACAATTCTTTGTCCGAATCGCTGGTGCACCAGATCGATGATTTTTCACATTCTGAAGAACCCAATATTCCCCACTAAAACACAGACAGAACAACATGAACAAGCAAATAGTTTATAGAAGTCTTGCGGTTGCAATAGTGGCCTTAAGCTTCACCAGATGTAAAATACCGGCAGCAGTGAAACCGCGCGAGGAAAAACGCACGGTGCCTGCTTCCTACAGTGGTACATCCGAAAGTGATACCAGTAATATGGCGACGCTGCAATGGCGGAATTATTTTTCCGATCCTTACCTCGTCGCTCTGATCGATACTGCTTTGAAGAACAACCAGGAGCTGAACATCACCGTTCAGGAACTGGAAATCGCACGCAACGAGATCCGGGCGCGCAAAGGAGAATACCTTCCTTTCCTCGGATTACGGGGCGGTGCCGGCGTAGACAAGGTAGCGCGCTATACGAATATCGGCGCGATGGAAGCCAATACTCAGATCAAGCCGGGCAAAGAAATGCCGGAACCTCTTCCGGATTACATGTTCTCGGCTTATGCAAGCTGGGAAATCGATATCTGGCGGAAACTGCGTAATGCCAAGAAGGCTGCGTCGCTGCGCTACATCGCATCCATGGAAGGCCGGAACTTTACGATCACAAACCTGATCGCGGAGATTGCAGATAACTACTACGAACTGCTCGCACTCGACAACCAGCTGGAGATCGTGAAGCGTAACGTGGAGATCCAGAGCAATGTATTGCGCATCGTAAAACTGCAGAAGGAAGCCGCGAAAGTGACGGAGCTGGCTGTGCGCCGGTTCCAGGCTCAGGTACTGAACACGCAGAGCCTGCAATATGGTATTCAGCAGCGTATTGTGGAGACAGAGAATGAAATCAACTTCCTGCTGGGTCGCTTTCCGCAGCATGTGGATCGTGACGTGGCTGGATTTGAACGCCTTACTCCGGCGGCGGTGCGGGCAGGATTGCCGGTGCAGCTGCTCGACAATCGCCCGGATATCCGTCGTGCAGAGCAGGAACTGGCTGCGGCGAAGCTGGACGTGAAGGTGGCAAAAGCCCGCTTTTATCCTTCGCTTGGACTCAATGCTCAGATCGGCTACCAGGCTTTCGATCCGGCTTATCTGCTGAAAACGCCTGAGTCTTTATTGTATTCGATTGCAGGCGACCTGGCTGCGCCTATTGTAAACCGGAACGGAATCAAAGCGGCATACTACAGTGCAAATGCGCGCCAGATGCAGGCGGTGTACAATTATGAACGTACGGTCCTGAACGCCTACATCGAAGTGGCAAACCAGGTGTCGAACATGAAGAATCTGGACAGTGCTTATTCGATAAAATCCAACCAGGTGGAAACGCTCGCACAGTCAGTAACAATCTCCAACGACCTGTTCCGTTCTGCCCGTGCAGATTACATGGAAGTGCTGATGACACAACGTGACGCGCTGGAAGCCCGTTTCGATCTGATCGAAACAAAAATGAAACAAATGAATGCTACCGTGAACATCTATCGTGCGCTCGGTGGCGGCTGGAAATAATTAGGTGGTGGTGAACAAAGAGGGATGGCTGTCTTCCGCGAGGGGGCAGCCTCCTTCGATTTAAGGCCTTCCCGTCACTTTATTTCTTCCGGCATGGCAACATGTTTGTAATTTAGTCGTGTCCCCAAACGGCAGTTTATGTTTTCCGGATTTCATCAATATATCTCGCAGGTCGTATCCTTCACCGATAAGGAAAAGGAGCAACTGGAAAGCGCCTTCAGTTTCAGACAGGTGCCGAAGAAGTTTAAACTCGCAGAAGAAGGAAAAGTGGCGCGTGAACTTTTTTTCATCGTCAGAGGCCTTGTGCGATTGTATTACACCAAGGACGGACAGGAGATCACCGGTTTCATTTTTCGTGAAAACCTGTTTGCCGCGGGATATGACAGCTTTCTGCGTCAGGCTTCCGGTATTCAGACGCTCGAAACAATGGAAGACTGCGATCTGCTGGTCATCAGTTATCAGCAAATGCAGGATCTGTATGCAACAATGCCGCGCATGCAGGAGCTCGGCCGGAAGATAGCCGAGCAGCGTTTTATCAATGCCCAGATGATCCTTTCTTCTTTTGTACTAGACACTCCTGAAGAGCGCTATCGCAGATTCGAAGCGCAACACGGCGATTTACTGCTGCGCGTCCCGCATCATATGATTGCTTCTTTTCTGGGTATGACACCTGTGTCGATGAGCCGTATACGCAAACGGCTTGCGAAGTAGACATTCGCTTCATTTCTTTACAATTGTTAACGCACGACAGCCTGCGTAGCCGGTATTTTTGTGCAGTTAAACAAACGTAATTATGAGCCGGCAGATTCAAACCGAAATTATTATCAACGCCAGTGCAGCAAAAGTCTGGGATATCCTTACCGATTTTCCCGCATATCCTGCCTGGAATCCGTTTATCGTGAGAATAGACGGACGGGCTGAAGCCGGTACTATATTGCGGAATACAATGCTGAACGGAGGTAAGGAATATGTGTTTCGGCCGCGCATCACCCGTTGCGAACCTCTTAAGCATTTTGCCTGGCTGGGCAGCCTTTTCGTAAAGGGCATTTTCGACGGACACCATTATTTTGAGATAGAGGCACTTTCCGGAAACAGCGTTAAACTCACCCAGGGAGAGTCCTTTTCGGGAATACTCAGTTCTATGATCCTGCGTAAGATCGGCGATGATACACGCAACAATTTCATTCGTATGAATCAGGCTCTGAAACAGCGGGCCGAATCTTTTTAACGATCTCTTCCTGCCTGCATCAGGAGGCTTTACGTATTTTTGCCGTGCAGGCGCATGTCTGCATATAATCAGGCATAATCATGAACATAGAGATCTGGTCCGACGTATTCTGTCCTTTCTGTTATATCGGGAAACGCAATTTTGAAACTGCCCTTGCGCAACTGCCCTGGAAAGACGAGGTGAATGTTCAGTGGCGTAGTTTTCAGTTAATGCCGCATGCTCAGTATGTACCCGGTCGTGATGCACACGAAGCGCTCGCACAGCATCTGAAAGTGAGTTATGAGGAAGCGAAGGCAATGAACGCGCGCGTCAGTGATATGGCCGCAGCTGCGGGTATTCGCTTCAATCTGGACAGCATGATCTGGTGCAACAGCTTCGACGCGCACAGGTTGATTCAGTACGCAGGCACATTGCAGAAAGGCGCAGCTATGGAAGAAGTGCTGTTCCGGTCGGTTTTTACAGACGGGAAAAATATATCTGATCCTGCAGTTCTTGCCACACTTGCTGCTGAAGTGGGCCTGCCCGCAAATACCGTGCAGGAATTACTTGATTCGGCATTGTTTGCGGAAGAGGTACGTCAGGATATCGCAATTGCGCAAACAATAGGTCTGCGTGGTGTTCCGAGCTTTCTCGCCGAAAAACAGATCCTGTTCAGCGGCGCACTGCCTGTTGCCGATTTTCAGCGTGCACTGGAACAGATCCGGACTCAGTTGGGTAACAGCAATGCTTCGGAAGAAGGTTACACAGCCGGAGGTGCCTGCAGCACCGATGGTTGCGATTGTCATTAATCTTGCGCCGGTAGGGGTTCGCCTGCTGGTTTCGCCTGCAATTCCTGCTCCGGTTGTGTACGGTAGGTCATCAAACCAAACATCATAATCAGCGCATTCAGGATGATCACCTGGATGATGAGCGATTTATTCGCCAACGGGATCATTTGTCCGGCGGGAATAGACAGGAACAGCAATATCGTAATCAGACCGCGGGGTGCAAGGAACAGCAGTGGCTTGCCCGGCATACGGAATAGTTTCAGGAACACAAACCGGATCACATAAATTCCGGCACAGATAGCCAGCGCCCATACAATCGTATCGGGATTCAGCAGTTCCCGTGTTTCGATCAGGAAGCCAAACAAAAGGAAGAACAGCGCACGGATCAGGAATGCAATTTCCGTCGTGAGTTCTTTGAATTTATCCACCTCCCTGTCCAGGGTCTCCGGATGCAGGCGATGAATAAACGGAACGGATTGCCAGTGATTCAGGTTACCCAGGAAAAGTCCGAACAGCAGAATAAAAAGAAGAGAGGGCAGGTGATAGGTTTTGGCGATCGTGTAGATGAGTACCACTGCCAGTATGATGGGTACGAACTTTACATGGTGTTTGATCTTATTCAGCAGGAATGCGAGTCCGGCGGTTGCAAGCGCACTGACGATCAGCATTACCACCAGCTCCCAGGTAAATTCAACGAAGGAATGTACTCCGATTGTTTCGTTCAATGTGATAAAGTTGAACAGGATCACACCGATAATATCCGATATGCTGCTTTCATACGTGACGAATTCTTTTTCACGTGCAGGAAGATGGTGAGCGCTCGGAATAGCAATAGCACTGCTGATGATCGCGAGAGGAATTGCACTGGCCAGCGCAATTTTCATAGACACCAGTCCGTAATAGCTGAAAGCCCAGGCAAGACCAAAGCTGAACAGGATCATCGGTACTGTGGCAATGATTGTAGCCTTACCTACGAGCGGCAGCTTTTCCCGGTTCAGCTCAAGTTCCAGTGATCCTTCCATAACAATCAGGATGAGCCCCACGGTTCCGAGTATCGGTAAAATGGAGTTAAGGTTCGGAATGGGAATTTCCAGAAGCATGGTCCCCTGACGGAAAATCCATCCCAGCGCGAGCAGCAGGATCACAGAAGGGATTTTGGTTTTTGCCGCGCTGAGATCGAAGATATAGGCGAGCAGCAGCAATACACATATAGTGATGATTACGGGATTAGTCATTGTCTCTTTTTTTAATGGTGCAGACCGGCAATGGATCTCGTTACGACCGAAACTACAATTTTTTATGCATACATGGTGCGTATATGCATCGCGCGAAGATAAACCTACGTCCGGCTGAAAAGCCCACGTGTATACCTTTTAAGATATTCTTGCGATGCACTTATCTTTGAAAGACTAAATGCAGAACAATGAGCATTGAATCATTAGGCTTTATCGGCCTGGGCAATATGGGCCGCCCGATGGCCGCAAATCTCGAGCAGGCAGGCGTTCCGCTGTCCGTTTATAACCGGAGTCCTGATAAGGCGGCCGGCTTTTCAGCTCGTACGAAGGTCTGTACTTCTGTCGGCGAACTGCTTGCAAACAGTTCGGTGATCTTTACCATGCTAACCGACGACACCGCGTTGGAAGCAGTATATGCAGCATTGATGCAGCACTCGGTTGCGGGAAAATTATTTGTGGACATGAGCACCGTCTCTATCGAAGCTTCTCGGTCTGTGGCCGGGAGGCTGGCGCAGGCCGGTGCTTCTTTCCTGGATGCGCCCGTAGCCGGGAGTACGAAGCCTGCTACTGAGGGTACTTTACTGATCATGGCCGGAGGCACAGATCAGGATGTACAACGCGCCATGCCTTACCTTCTGAAAATGGGGAAGCAGGTGAAGCATCTCGGTCCGCAGGGTTCCGGTCTTGCGGCGAAGATCAGTGTGAATTATTTTCTTTCTGTATTGTACCAGGGACTCGCCGAAACGGTATTGCTGGGCGACCGGCTTGGAGTGGCGAGGTCTGAGCTGCTCGATATTATCAACGAAAGCGCCTGTGGCAGCGGTGCCACAAAAGTGAAGACTCCTTTACTCCTTGCTGACGCGTATCCGCCTGCGTTTGCTCTGGACCTGATGCTGAAAGACATCAACATTGCCTTCGCTGCGGGAGCCGGTTTCCCCCTGGGCATTGCTGCGCAGAAATCCTATACAAAGGCGCAGGAACAAGGATGGGGTAAAGAGGATGTGATCGGACTGATCCGGTCTCTTGCGCCTTCCGAATAATTATCGCTTTATGCAACAGCAAACATTTGAAAGCAACAACCGGAAACTGGTGTTTACACCGATTGTTCCCGATGCGTTTGGCACACTGTTCCGCGAATCGATGAATTCTTTCATCAAAGTCTTATGGCTGCCGGCGGGCTATGAATTATCGGTAGACTTCCAACGGTATACGACCCGTCGCGACAGCTTGTTTTTTATCAACAGCCACCAGCATATAGAACCCATATCCGCTTCAGGCGAGGCGGGTGTATTGTTGTGCTATAACCGTGACTTCTACTGTATACAGATCCACGATGCGGAAGTGGCATGCGACGGACTCTTGTTCAATAACCTGAACGGTATGCCGCTTACGGAAATTCCCAATCCGATGCAGCCGCGCATCAGGGCGTTGCTCCGCGATATGGAGCAGGAGTTTGCCCAGACAGATACGGTGGGGGAGGAAATGTTGCGTACCTACCTAAAGCAGCTGATCATCCATGCCACGCGCATGTGGAAAGACCAGCGCTTACCGGCCACGCTTGTTGCTGCGCAACCGGAACTCGAGTTTTTCCGTCAGTTCAGCATGCTGGTGGAAAAGCATTTCCGTGAGAAGCACAGTGTGTCGGAGTATGCTCCCTTACTGAACCTTGCAGCCAAGACGCTGAGCAATAAACTCAGGCGCCTGAACCTGCCGCAGCCGAATGAGGTGATCAAAGACCGTATTATGCTGGAAGCCAAGCGCCTGCTGATTTACACACCTATGAGCGCCAAAGAGATAGCTTATGATCTCGGTTACGATGATCCGGCATACTTCAACCGTCTTTTCGTCCGGAAAACGGGGAATACGCCGACGGCCTTCCGCAAATCTTACGCGTAGGGAAAAAAGTACCAGTATTTTAGGATAAAATCCATCTTCGGAACCTTAACCGGATAGTAGCTTTGCATCATTAAACAATCAAACTCAAAATATAGCTATTATGAAACGCAGAGCAACCGCCGTATGGAACGGTAACATCAAAGAAGGAAGAGGTCATTTGTCTACAGGCAGTACCACCCTGAACCAGACACAGTATTCTTTTAACAGTCGTTTTGCGGACGGAGTGGGAACCAATCCTGAAGAATTGCTTGCAGCTGCGCATGCCGGCTGTTTTACTATGAAGCTGAGCCTCGATCTTACGGAAGCCGGATATACCCCCGGTGCATTGAAAACACAGTCTACCGTAACATTGCAGGATGGAAAGATCACTCAGTCTCTGTTGCAGCTGGAAGGGGATGTTCCCGGTATCAGCGCAGAGGAATTCGAAAAAATTGCGCGCAATGCGGAGAAGACCTGTCCGGTAAGTCAGGCTTTCAGTTTTGAGATCGTTCTCGAAGCAAAGCTTGTTGGATAATCTCCATTCCCCGTTTTGAAAAATATGCGAAGTGTTGCCACGGCCTGAAAAGCTTTACTGGCAACACTTTTTCTTTTTTTTGGAAAAAATATTTGGCAGGAACAAAAAAGTTCCGCTAGTTTTGTGCAGCAAAAAGCAATTTATTTTATGTCATTCATACAGCTGCATCAGCATCATTGTCATACCACGCGCAGGCGGGGATGAGATGATATGCTGTAAGCTGAAATCTTTTCACAACCGTCTGAGTCCTTCAGGCGGTTGTTTTTTTTAGGCATATCGGCTACCGGACTCGGACAATAAAAATCGAAACCGGAACAATGCTGAAAATTGCCATTCAGAAAAGCGGACGACTCAGTGAGCAGTCGTTGCGCCTGATTGAAGAATGCGGGATACGACTCGCAACAACCGACAGAAAACTAAAGGCCGACGCGGCGAACTTCCCTATACAGGTACTTTTTCTGAGAGACGATGATATACCTCAATACGTCGAAGACGGCGTTGCAGATATTGGCATCGTCGGAGAGAATGAGGTATGGGAAAAGGGTAAAGATGTGCGAGTGATACGACAGCTCGGGTTCGCCCGTTGCCGCCTTTCACTGGCCATCGCGAAAGATGAGTCGTACGAGGGGCTTTCTTACTTCAACGGCAAAAAGATTGCGACCAGTTATCCGCGTATCCTGCGGAAGCAACTTGCGCAGCTTAACATCGAAGCCCGCATTGAGGAAGTCGGTGGCAGCGTGGAGATTGCTCCCGGAGTAGGTCTTGCGCAAGGAATCTTCGACATTGTCGGTACCGGTAGTACGCTGCTGATGAACGGTCTGAAGGAAGTGTGCACACTCGTACACAGCGAAGCTGTACTGATTGCCAACAACGACTTGTCCGCAGAGGCGCAGTCCGTGCTAAGCCAGTTGCTATTCCGCATCAGCGCGGTCCGCAATGCCGGCTGCAACAAATACATTCTCCTGAATGCACCCAATGAACGGCTCGAAGAGATCGTCGCGTTGCTGCCCGGTATGAAAAGCCCGACGGTACTGCCGTTGGCGCTGAGCGGTTGGAGCAGCGTACATACCGTAATCAGAGAACAGGCTTTCTGGGAGGTGATCAGTCAGTTACGCAGTCTCGGAGCGGAAGGAATTCTTGTTGTGGATATTGAAAAAATGATCTTGTAAGCTATGTTATCTGTTCAGTTATTCCCGGAGCCTGCTGCCTGGAAATCCTTGTCCCGCAGGCCATTCAGCGATACCCCCGTCGCGCCCGTTCTGGTACGTAAAGTATTTGAAACGGTTGCCGCAAAAGGCGACGACGCCTTACGGCATTACACCCTTCAGTTTGACAACGTCTCATTGGGCGAGCTGCGTGTGTCAGACAAAGAGTTGTCCGCCGCGGCTGCACAAATAAGTGAAGAGCTGAAAAGTGCGATACACACTGCAGCACAGAATATACGATGCTTTCATGAGGCACAGCAACTCACCGAGCCTGTTGTGGAGACGATGCCCGGTGTACGCTGCTGGCGAAAATCTGTTCCGGTTGATCGTGTTGGCTGCTATGTTCCCGGGGGCTCTGCGCCCTTGTTTTCCACCGTTCTGATGCTCGGAATACCGGCACAGATCGCCGGTTGTACCCGACGTATTGTCTGCACGCCGCCTGACCGCTCCGGAGGCGTACATCCCGCAATATTGTATGCTGCCTCGATCGCAGGTATCACCGATGTTTTTAAGGTAGGCGGGATACAGGCGATAGCCGCGATGAGTTGCGGTACTGCAACTATTCCCGCTGTCGATAAGATATTCGGTCCTGGAAACCGCTATGTTACGGCAGCCAAGCAATATGCACAGCAATCCGGTATCGCTGTGGATATGCCCGCCGGACCGAGCGAGGTATTGGTGATCGCCGACAGTAGCGCCGTGCCCGCATTTGTGGCTGCAGACCTCTTGTCGCAGGCGGAGCACGGACCGGACAGTCAGGTGATGCTGCTCACCGACAGCGGGGAATTACTGGTTGCGGTGCAGGCTGAACTGCGGCAACAGCTGGAATTATTACCGCGTAAGGACATTGCGCTTCAGGCATTGCAGGGGAGTCGTGGCGTAGTGCTATCCGATATAGATACCTGTATCGCGTTCAGCAACGTGTATGCGCCGGAGCATTTGATCCTGGCCGTGGAACATCCGGTTCGCATGTCGGCCGGCATACGCAATGCGGGTTCTGTATTCCTTGGTAACTATACCTGCGAGAGTGCAGGGGACTATGCGAGCGGCACTAACCACACACTCCCCACCGCCGGCTACGCACGTGCTTATTCAGGCGTCTCACTTGAAAGCTTCACCAAGAAGATCAGTTTTCAGTCGATTACCCCTTCAGGCCTGGAATTGA
Source organism: Rurimicrobium arvi (assembly GCF_039540495.1). NCBI lineage: Bacteria > Pseudomonadati > Bacteroidota > Chitinophagia > Chitinophagales > Chitinophagaceae > Rurimicrobium > Rurimicrobium arvi. The sequence goes on from NZ_BAABEZ010000024.1 coordinate 198,687, forward strand.
TCGGACCCGTTATTGAGACAATGGCGTCGGCAGAAGGACTCGACGCACATAAGGCTGCTGTGCGCATTCGCTTATCCCGGATACAATCCGACAAACTGTAAATCATGTTCTCTGTACAATCTTTAGTCAGACCCAATATCCTGCAGATGGAAGCCTATTCCAGCGCAAGGGATGAATACCAGGGTCCCCCGGCCATTTTTCTGGATGCCAATGAAAGTCCTTTCGGAACGTACAACCGCTATCCCGATGCCAGGCAAACCGTATTAAAAAGCATATGGGCGGAACAGAACAACATTCATCCGGACCAGGTGTTTGTCGGTAACGGAAGCGATGAAATTATTGATCTGTGCTACCGTGTTTTTTGCAGGCCCGGAATTGATGTCGCATACCAGTTCTCTCCGACGTATGGCATGTACGCAGTGCTGGCACAGCTGAATGACGTACACTTGCAGGATATGCCACTGGACAGGTCGTTTCGGATATGCTCCGCTGCACTGCCGGCATTTCCCGCCGGTACTGCGAAATTGTTGTTTGTCTGTTCCCCCAATAATCCCACAGGTAATGATCCCGGGGATATTATTCCGGTAATAGAATCTTTTCCCGGAATAGTGGTCGTCGATGAAGCATACATCGACTTTTCAAATCAGAATACATCCGTCAGACTGTTGCAACAGTACCCGAACCTGCTCGTAATGCGTACCCTGAGTAAAGCCAGAGGCCTCGCCGCTGCCCGTATCGGGATAGCAATGGCAGATGAAACTATTATTTCGCTGCTGAATAAAGTAAAGCCTCCGTACAATATTAGCAGACTGAACCAGGAAGCTGCGATAGCAGCGTTGAAAAATACTGCCGCTTCCGATGCATTTACAGCCATCGTAATTGCTGAAAGGGAACGCGTAAGAAAAGCTTTAAGCATTCTGACCTGTATACTTGAAGTATACCCTTCGGACGCCAACTTTCTGCTTTGCCGCGTAAAAGATCCTGCCGGTCTGTACGATTACCTGGTCAACCGCGGAATTATCGTACGTAACCGCGACAGACAGGTTCCGGGCTGTCTGCGCATCAGCATCGGCACACCACTTGAGAACGAACAATTGATACAGGCGTTAAACAATTATCAGATACCATGAAAAAGAAAGTACTTTTTATAGACAGAGACGGGACGCTGATATGCGAACCGGAAGATTTTCAGATCGACAGCCTCGAAAAGCTCCGCTATTATCCCGGCGTATTCCGCTACCTGTCGCGCATTGCCGCCGAACTGGACTATGAGTTGGTGATGGTGAGCAACCAGGACGGACTTGGCACGCCTTCGTTCCCGGAGGAACAATTCTGGCCGGCGCACAACAAAATGCTGGAAGCACTCGAGGGTGAAGGCATCCGCTTTAATGAAATATTTATAGACCGGAGTTTTCCGGAAGCACACCTTCCTACGCGCAAGCCCGGAACCGGAATGCTCACCCGGTATTTTTCCGGAGATTACGACCTGAGCCGGTCTTTTGTGATTGGGGACAGGATCACCGATCTTACGCTTGCGCAAAACCTGGGTGCAGGCGGTATACTGATCGGCGGGGTAACAGCTCCTGATGCGGTGCTGTGCACTTCTGAGTGGGCGGAGATATACCGGTTTCTGCGAGCAGCACAGCGCCAGGTTTCGCTCAGGAGAACTACGTGCGAGACTGACATCAATGTACGTATCAGTCTGGACGGAACGGGTAACGGTGATATTCAGACCGGTATCGGATTTTTCGATCATATGCTGCAGCAACTGGCGTTTCACAGTGGTGTGGATCTGTATCTGCGTGTAGAAGGAGACTTGCATGTTGATGAACATCACCTGATAGAAGATACCGGTATCGTATTGGGGCAAGCATATCTGCAGGCGCTGGGAAATACAGCCGGGATAGGGCGATACGGATTTGTACTTCCGATGGATGATTGTGAGTGTTCGGTTTCTGTAGATATGGGAGGTCGACCCTGGCTGGTTTGGAACGCTTCTTTTAACAGAGAGATGATCGGTGCAATGCCCACCGAAATGTTCCCGCATTTTTTCAAATCTTTTTCGGATGCCGCACGCTGTACCCTGCACGTTAATGCTAACGGAACCAACGAGCACCATAAGATAGAGGGGATATTCAAAGCCTTTGCAAGAGCACTGGCGCAGGCGATCCGGCTTGATGGCAATACAGGACAATTACCGTCCACAAAAGGTTTATTATGATAGCCATTATAGCCTATGGCGCAGGGAATACAGGTTCTGTAAGCAATGCGCTTTCCCGTCTTTCCTGCCAGCATGTGATCACAGCTGATCCTGAAGTTATCCGGAAAGCAGATAAAGTTATTATCCCTGGCGTGGGTGCCGCAGCACCGGCAATGCTGCGTCTGAAAGAGCTGGGACTCGACCGGTTGATCGTCTCCCTGCAGCAACCTGTTCTGGGCATCTGTCTGGGTATGCAGCTGTTGTGCCGATCATCCGAGGAAGGCGCAACTGAGTGTCTCGGTATTTTCGATACAGAAGTGCGTCGTTTCCGCGGAGCGCAGCCGGTGCCGCATATGGGCTGGAATAGCCTCGAGCAATGCCGCGGACCTTTATTCGCTAATGTTCCGGATAAACAGGGTGATGTGTATTTCGTGCACAGCTTCTATGCTGCTGTATGCAGACAAACGATCGCTGTCTGCAACTATATGCAGCCTTTCAGCGCAGCACTGCAGCAGGATAATTTTTTCGCTACCCAGTTCCATCCGGAAAAGTCCGGCAACACAGGCGCGCTTATACTTAAAAACTTTACCGAATTATGATCATCATTCCCGCTATAGATCTGATGGATGGACGCTGTGTGCGTTTATCGCAGGGAGACTTTTCCCGGCAATCGGTTTACCGCCAGAGCCCGCTCGAACAGGCACTGTTGTTTGAATCGGCCGGCATACAACATCTGCATCTCGTGGATCTGGATGGTGCGCGCGCAGGTGAGGTACAGCAATGGAATGTGCTGGAGCAGATTGCGTCACGGACGTCGCTTTGCATCGATTTCAGCGGGGGAATACGAGATGCGCTGCAGGTGCGCCGTGCATTGGATTCCGGTGCGCAAAAGGTCGTGTTGGGCAGTCTTGCCCTGCGCGCACCGGAAACGTTTCTGGATTTGCTGGAGCAATTCGGGCCGGAGCGCATCGTGCTGGGTGCGGACGCAAAGGATGGACTCCTGGCGACGCTTGGCTGGCAGGAGCAGAGTGCAGTACCGCTTGTCCCGTTTTTGCAGCATTGGTACACACGGGGTGTGCGACAGGTATTGTGCACCGATATATCGAGGGACGGAATGCTTGAAGGTCCGGCATTTGAACTGTATCGTGGCATAAGCGAATCTGTGCCGGTGCAATTGATTGCGAGCGGCGGAGTAGGTGCCATTGCCGATTTGAAGCGGCTGCAGGCCGATGGCTGTTACGCTGCGGTGATCGGAAAAGCCCTGTATGAGGGAACCATTTCACTCAGTCAATTAAGTGATCTATGTTGAAGAAGCGAATTATTCCCTGCCTCGATATCAAAGACGGACGTACGGTAAAGGGAGTCAGCTTTATGGCACTGAAAGATGCCGGAGATCCCCTTGAGCTTGCTGAGCGTTATGAAGCTTCGGGTGCGGACGAACTGGTATTCCTCGATATCTCCGCTACGGAAGAGCGACGCCGTACGCTTGTTCCGCTTGTGCGTGCCGTTTCGGAACGGCTTTCCATCCCGTTTACCGTAGGTGGTGGCGTAAACAGTGTGGCAGCAGCTGCAGCATTGCTTGAAGCCGGTGCCGATAAGATAAGTGTGAATACGGCCGCCGTGTTGCGGCCGGAGCTGATCGGCGAGTTGTCGCAACGATTTGGTGCGCAATGTGTGGTACTGGCGATCGACACTGCGCTTGTGAACGGTCGCCGGGAGGTGTTTACACATGGAGGAAAGCAGGCGACGGGAATTTTACTGAAGGAATGGGCAAAAAAGGCTGAGGCGCTTGGCGCCGGCGAGATATTGCTTACATCGATGATGCATGACGGTAGCAGGTCTGGCTTTGCACTCGAACTTATAAACGCCGTAACTAACGTGGTATCCATTCCCGTGATCGCTTCGGGAGGAGCAGGATCAAAAGAAGATTTCCGTGAACTGTTCCGGCAGACAACAGCCGGGGCGGCGCTTGCAGCAAGCTTGTTCCACTTTGGTGAACTAAGTATTCCCGAACTGAAATCATTTCTGAAACAATGTGAAATTCCAATAAGATGAAGCCGGATTTTTCTAAGTCGGGAGGATTGATTCCCGCAATTATACAGGATGCCGATACGGCACAGGTGCTGATGCTCGGTTACATGAATGAAGCGGCATTGCAGCAAACCAGAGATACCGGTTGGGTTACTTTTTTCAGTCGCAGCCGCAACAGCCTCTGGGTGAAAGGCGCCACATCCGGAAACCGGCTACGTGTGGTTGCTATGTGTGTTGACTGTGACGGAGATACTTTGCTTGTAAAGGCGCGTCCCTCCGGTCCGGTCTGTCATACCGGTCAATACAGCTGTTTCGGCGCTGCAGAATCGAAAGGTTTTCTGTATCGCCTGGAGGCATTGATCGCTGAAAGACTGGAACTGGCCCCGGAGACATCCTACACAAGCAGGCTTGCAGCCCGCGGCGTTAATAAAGTGGCCCAGAAAGTAGGGGAAGAGGCAGTAGAACTGGTTATCGAGGCAATAGACGATAACAGGGAACTGTTCATAAATGAAGCCGCCGATTTGTTGTATCACCTTTTACTGTTGTTGCAGGTAAAAAGCGTATCGCTGGCAGAAGTGGAAGCGGAGCTGATGCGCCGCAATGAGCAGAAGTCGCGCCCATAAACAATCTGCGCGTTTATCCACACGCTGTTGAAACGTAATTGCGGTCAAACCCGCTTCGCCTTCTATTTTTGTGCTGTTAATCGGTTCGCGTACAGTCCTGCTGTATACGATTAAAAGGGAAGCCGGTGTGAATCCGGCGCTATCCCCGTAGCTGTAATCCTGATGTAGCGATACATAAGTTTTTTCAGAGTCATCAACCACTGTCTGCGGATGGGAAGGTTTCTGAAATACAGGAAAGCCAGAAGACCTGCCGCATAACGTTAAAAAGCTACTGCTTTCGGAGGAAAGGCCTGGCTGGTCCGGTATCATTTGTTTACGCAGATATCCTTGTCCTGCCGTCTCCCTCCGTCGCTAAGCTCCAAAGCGAAAACTTACTTTTTATACTATGCAGGAGGAAATATTATTACAGGAAAATAAAGAGCGCTTCGTACTGTTGCCCATCAACTATCCCCGTATCTGGGAGATGTACAAGAAGCACGAAGCGAGCTTCTGGACCGCAGAGGAAATAGATCTCAGCGCCGACCTCAAAGATTGGGCTGCGCTCAACGATGGGGAACGTCATTTCATAGCACACGTACTCGCATTCTTTGCTGCGAGCGATGGTATCGTAAACGAAAACCTTGCTGTGAACTTCATGAGTGAGGTGCAGCTGCCCGAGGCCCGCTGTTTCTACGGTTTTCAGATCATGATGGAGAATATTCACTCCGAAACCTATGCGCTGCTGATCGATACTTATATCAAAGACGCTGCGGAAAAGCATCGCCTGTTCCATGCGATCGATACCGTGCCTGCGGTGAAACAGAAAGCGGAATGGGCGCTACGCTGGATCGCGCAGGGCTCTTTCGCGGAGCGCCTCGTTGCGTTTGCAGCCGTAGAGGGCATTTTCTTCAGCGGCAGCTTCTGCTCCATATTCTGGTTGAAAAAGCGCGGGCTCATGCCGGGACTGACTTTCAGCAATGAGCTGATCAGCCGCGATGAGGGCCTGCATTGCGAATTTGCCTGTCTGCTGTACGGAATGCTGCAACAGAAGCTGAGCCAGGAAGAAGTGTACCGTATTATAGGAGATGCCGTGGCAATCGAGAAGCAATTTGTTACTGATGCGCTTCCCGTTGACCTGATTGGTATGAACGCGCGCCTGATGCAGCAATACATTGAGTTTGTTGCCGATCGCTGGCTGTCCGAACTCGGATATCCCAAAATGTTCCATGCCGTTAATCCGTTCGATTTTATGGAGATGATCTCCCTGCAGGGTAAAACGAATTTCTTCGAGAAGCGGGTTGGCGATTACCAGAAGGCCGGAGTGATGGCACAAAAAGACACACAACAGTTTTCCCTCGACGAGGATTTTTAATTTATCAGTGAACCGTAAAAGCACAGCAATATGTTTGTTATAAAAAGAAACGGAAAAAAGGAAAGCGTGAAGTTTGATAAGATCACGGCGCGCATCGAAAAGCTTTCCTACAGCCTCAGCCCGATGGTCGATGCGATCGAGGTGGCCAAGAAAGTAATTGAAGGTATATACGACGGTGTCACCACAACAGAGCTGGACAGTCTTGCTGCGGAGACTGCGGCGTCGCTGACCACGCGTCACCCGGACTATGCCTTGCTGGCAAGCCGTATCGCCGTGAGCAACCTGCATAAGAATACCCTGAAATCTTTCTCGCAAACCATGCAGCAATTGCACGCGTATTGCGATCCCAAGACAGGTCGTTCCATGCCCATGGTTGCGGATGACGTTATGGCGCTGATTGCAGAGCATGCCGAATTGCTGGACAGTGCGATCATTTACGATCGTGACTTCAGCTTCGATTATTTCGGGTTCAAGACGCTGGAAAAATCTTACCTGCTGCGTATCGACGGCAAGATCGCCGAGCGTCCGCAGCATATGTACATGCGTGTTGCGATCGGTATTCACAAGGAGGATATAGACAGTGCGATCAAAACCTACAACCTGATGAGCGAGCGCTGGTGTACGCATGCGACTCCTACGCTGTTCAATTCCGGTACTCCGAAACCACAGATGTCTTCCTGCTTTCTGCTCACGATGAAAGACGACAGTATCGACGGCATCTACGATACGCTGAAGCAAACTGCGAAGATCTCGCAAAGCGCGGGGGGGATCGGTCTGGCAGTACATAATGTACGCGCGACGGGTAGCTATATCGGCGGTACAAACGGAACCAGCAACGGACTTGTTCCGATGTTGCGCGTATTCAACGATACAGCGCGTTATGTCGATCAGGGCGGCGGTAAACGAAAAGGCGCTTTCGCGATTTACCTGGAACCCTGGCACGCGGACGTTTTTGAATTCCTCGACCTGCGCAAAAATCACGGGAAGGAAGAGCTGCGCGCCCGGGACCTGTTCTATGCGCTCTGGATTCCGGATCTGTTTATGAAACGTGTGGAGGCGAACGGTACATGGAGCCTTTTCTGTCCGAATGAAGCACCTGGCCTGCACGAGTGTTTCGGCGCGGATTTTGAAGCCTTATACGAGCGATATGAGGAAGAAGGTCGTGCGCGTAAGACGATTAAAGCGCAGGATCTATGGTTTGCCATACTCGATGCCCAGATTGAAACCGGAACGCCCTACCTTTTGTACAAGGATGCAGCGAATGCGAAAAGCAATCAGCAGAATCTCGGAACCATCAAGAGCAGTAACCTCTGCACCGAAATCATTGAATACACGAGCGAGGATGAGGTTGCCGTTTGTAACCTGGCATCCCTGGCACTGCCACGCTTTGTACAGAACGGCGGCTTTGATTTCGATAAGTTCTACGAAGTTACCTATCAGGTTACGCGCAACCTGAATAAGATCATCGATCATAATTACTATCCTGTTGAGGAAGCACGTCGTTCGAACATGCGCCACCGGCCGATCGGGCTGGGTGTACAGGGACTGGCGGACGTATTTATTCTGCTGCGTCTGCCGTTTGAGAGCGATGCGGCCCGCGCTCTGAACCGTGATATTTTCGAGACGATGTACTTTGCGGCAATGACCGCCAGCAAAGACCTGGCGAAAACGGAAGGTGCTTACGAAACTTTCGCCGGCTCGCCTTTGTCTCAGGGTAAATTCCAGTTCGATCTCTGGGGGCAGGAGTCGTCCGGGCGACACGATTGGGAAAGCCTGCGCAAAGAGGTAATGCAATATGGCGTGCGCAACTCTCTGCTGGTTGCTCCGATGCCCACTGCATCCACTTCCCAGATATTGGGTAATAACGAATGTTTCGAGCCATACACTTCCAATATCTACACTCGACGTGTACTGTCCGGAGAATTCATTATCGTAAATAAACATTTGCTTAAGGACCTGGTACAGCTGGGCCTCTGGAGCAATACGATGAAAAATAAGATCATTGCGGCAAACGGCTCTATCCAGCATATCGATGAAATCCCGTCTTCATTGAAGGAACTGTATAAAACGGTTTGGGAGATCAGGCAGCGCACGATCATCGACATGGCAGCCGATCGCGGAGCGTTTATTTGCCAGTCACAGTCTTTAAACCTTTTTGTGGATAGTCCCACTGCCGCCAAGCTTACCTCGATGCATTTCTATGCATGGAAGAAAGGTCTGAAAACAGGCATGTATTACCTTCGTACACAAGCCGCGACGCAGGCTGTGCAATTCACCATCGAAAAGCAGGGTGGTCATGAGATGGATCCTGTAATCCCTGTATTACCGGCCGAAGCGCTTGCCGCAGCATCCGATATTGAAGCGGATTTTGTTGCACCGGCCTGTACGATGGAGGAAGGATGCATTACCTGCAGTGCATAATCAATTTTTCAAATGACATTAGAACAGAAAATAGCTGCATCTGAAACACGCATATTCAAGGCGGTGTTTCCGAATACAACGAACCACTACGATACCCTGTTTGGCGGAACTGCCATGCAGTTGATGGATGAGGTCGCCTTTATTACCGCAACCCGTTTCAGCCGGAAACGCATGGTGACGGTTTCTTCCGATCGCATCGACTTTACTAAGCCTATTCCCGCCGGTACAATCATTGAACTGATCGGAAAGGTGACGCAGGTAGGCCGGACCAGTCTTAAAGTTTCGGTTGAGATCGTGATAGAGGAAATGTATTCATTTGAGCGGAACACCGCTATTACGGGTACGTTTACTTTCGTGGCGGTAGATGCGGATAAGAGGCCTGTACCGGTAGTGTAAAGCACTTTTTTTAAGTTTGCAGCATGAGTACAGCTGAAGAAATGACGTATGTGGAGACCGGCGGGATACAATTAGCCTGCCGGAGTAAGATGGTCTATCCGGGTCGGCCGGTGATTATCTTTCTCCACGACTCGCTGGGTTGTACAGCATTATGGCGTGATTTCCCGGATCGGCTGGCCGAGCGTTGCCGCTGCAACTTTTTTGTGTACGACCGGCAGGGCTATGGTGCTTCCGATCCTTTTTCCATCCGCGAGCGGGAGCCGGACTATATGCACCGGGAAGCGGCTGTTTTATCCGACCTGATAAAGCACTTTGATTTTAAGCAGGTCTGGCTGTTCGGACACAGCGATGGCGGCTCCATAGCACTGATCGCAGCTGCCCTGTATCCCCAGCTCCTGGCGGGCATTATTACGGAAGGCGCACATATCTTCGTGGAAGAGCTTACGCTGCAGGGTATACGCGAAGCCGTTAACGCATATAATCATACAGATCTGCCGCAAAAGCTCGAGCGGTACCATGGTGTGCGCACCGCCGAAGTATTCAGGCTCTGGGCGGAAACCTGGCTTACGGAATCATTCCGCCACTGGAATATCAGCACAATATTGCCGGAGATTATCTGTCCCGTACTAGTGATACAGGGGGAGGAAGATGCGTACGGAACAGAAGCGCAGGTGCAGGGCATCGTGCAGTCGGTTAAGGGGCCTGCAGCGGCTTATATAGTCCCTCAGGCGGGTCATTCCCCGCATAAAGAAGCGTCCGGCAGCACGCTGACAATCAGCGCAGACTTTATCCTCAGGTATAGTTAATACCCGGAAATCCCGGTGGACGTTTGCATGCAATTACTTATTGAATAACTTTGTTATGCACGAGCCACCCATGAAACAGATTCCCGTAAACAACCTGCCCAAAGGCGATGAAGAGCTGAAAGTGCTACCCCTTGGGCACTTCACGCCTTACGACTTTCAACGCCCGCACCGGCATTCCTACTTCGAATTCTTCCTGTTCGAGAAAGGCGGAGGCTCGCACTTTATCGACTTCGCGGAACATCCGATCCGCGATTATTCTGTGCACGTTGTATTCCCGCAGCAGATACATCTGGTGAAGCGACGGGAGCAATCAACAGGCTCCATTGTACTGTGCAGCCGCAATTATATGAACCTGATCGGCACGTTCTTTTTCCCGCAATTGCTGCGCAACAATTATCATGCACCCTGCCTGCAATTCGATAAGAAAGATTTCGCCGGTATGATGGACATCATCGTACAGTTGTATGAAGAACTGCAGCAGCATTCGGTTTTATCGTATAATCTGGCTCAGAATTATACTTCTATTTTTCTGACACGCTGTATTCGCCATACTGCCGACCAGTTGCAGGATGAAGGCGGCATGCAGGGCTACAGTCAGCACGACTGGGAAGTATACAAGAAATTCAGCGAGTTGCTGGAGGGATGTTTTATGGAGAAACCCAACGTGGCTTACTACGCGAAGGAGCTGGCGATGACGCCCAAAGTGCTGAATAACTGTCTGGACCGTGTTGTGGGAAAAACCGCTATCGAACTGCTGCAGGAACGCACCTGGGTAGAAGCAAAGCGCCTGCTCCTGCATACTGGGGACGCGGTTAAGGAGATTGCTTACAAGCTCAATTTTAAAGACAGTTCTTATTTCACACGTTTTTTTACACGCCAGGAGGGTCAGACCCCGAAAGAGTTCCGCAGCTACTGGGAAGAAAAGTACCATTCTTAAGCTGTTTATCATAAGCCGGAATGCGTGAGGCCGCCGAACTTTGCAGGTAACACTTAAAACCTGAAACAATGAAAAAGCTACTCTCAATCTTATGTACGCTGATTGCACCCCTGACCGTATGCGCAAGTGGTTATTGGCTCAAAGTTCCCGTTCCGACAACAAAGCACCTGCTTACCGTGTCGTTTGGTTCACCGGAAACCGGTTATATCGGCGGTACCGACAGCACACTACTGAAGACAAGCGATGGCGGAAAAACCTGGAGCGCTGTCCATCCTTCCGGAATGAGCTTTTCCGCAAGTTCACCGGATATCATTGATCTGAAATTTGTTTCTGCCACAACCGGTTTTGCGATTGTCAGCAACCGTATGAACCCTGTTTTCCGGGGCGATGTGTATAAAACTACAGACGGCGGACTGACCTGGAATGCGGAGTCAGCCATGATTGCCAGCTTCCGGATGTTCCTCTTCGACGCTGATAACGGTCTCGCTGTCGGCTCCGGTTTTTTCAGCGGAGATAACGTGACACGTTTGTCGGCAGGGACATGGCAATCTCCGCAATACCTCAGCAATATATCCGGTTCGTTCCTGCGGACCGTGGATTTCCTGGATCGTAACACCGGCATTGCAGGTGGCGACAGCGGCAGGGTGTACCGTACCTTCAATGGCGGCATTACCTGGGATACCGTAAAAACAAATATCGATACTGCAATAAACGGGTTGAAATTTATCTCAGCAGACACCATCCTGGGCGTAACGGCAAATAATGGAGCCGCAGTTATTATCAGCACCGACAAAGGAAAAACCTGGACCTTCGATATGGCTTCTGCCACTTTTTATTATCCCGATATGAGAGCCGTGACACGCTCCGTCAAAGACTCGCTGATCATGGTTGGGCACTCGGTTACCACAGGCTCAGGAATCATCTATTATTACGACGAGACTTCATTCATGAACATATTCACGGCAGACCAGGATCTGAACGATGTGCGTATGGCCAACGACTCTGTGGCATTTATCGCGGGTGACAGCGGTCTCCTGTTATCGAACATACATATTGCCACATCAGTACAGGAAAATATATTGTCCGCAGCCACGGTACATCTGTTCCCGAACCCCGCACAAAGCACGTTTACGGTACGTTCGGAAGTCCCTGCCTCCGTAACGGTTTGGGACATGCAGGGCAGATGTCTGCTGACAGATAAGCGCAGGATACAGGAACATAAAATCGATATGCGTGGCTACACTTCAGGTGTTTATTTTGTCGAGGTGAAAGCCGCTGACGGTTCTGCGTTCCGCGATAAACTTACCTTAGAATAACCATCTGTAAATCGTTTTTCAAACAGGATCGGAGCCTTCCCGGAAAGGGAGGCTCCGATTTTTTTGTACATCATGCTGGCTGTTTGCGTTTGTTACGGTTTTCTGTTATAAACGGTGCAGGAAATAAATCCTTAAAAATTTTGCGATATCGGCAAGTATTTAGATATTTGTCTAAATATTTAAAGAACGGATGAATGTGCTCTTTAAAGCCCTCAACGATGCCACGCGAAGGGAAATACTTGAGCTGCTGAAGCAGCGGGATATGACCGCAGGGGAAATCGCGGATCATTTTTCCATTTCCAAACCCAGCATTTCCCATCACCTGGATCTGCTGAAGCAGGCCGGACTGATAGAGGCGGAAAAACAAGGGCAGTTTATCAGTTATTCATTAAACACCACGGTGTTCGATGAGCTTCTCAAATGGTTTATTCAGTTTAAAAAATAGTGTATGAACAAAACGCTTAAAAACACATTAATGGTGGCAGCTGCACTGTTGCCTGTTGCATGGCTGGCCTTTATTTTTCCTGATGTCCCGGAGGTGGTACCGACGCATTTCGGTGTTGACGGGCCGGACGCATGGGGCAATAAGCGTGAGCTGTTTGTATTCTCGGGTATCCTGGCTGCCGTCAGCATCGGGGTGTACTTCCTGCTGCAGAATATTCACCGTCTCGATCCGAAACGTGCGCATAAAGATACTTCCGCCACTTTTGGCAAAATGGCTGTAGGCACGGTTATTTTCATTGCGGTTCTGAATTTCATCTGCCTCGGCATGAGTGCCCGGAATATGCACCTGGAGCCGGTAATGATGTCCCTGATCGGACTGATGTTCGCGTTCCTCGGGAATATCATGCATAATATCAAGCCCAACTATTTTGCCGGTATCCGCATACCCTGGACGTTGAGCAGCGATGAAAACTGGCGTCTGACGCACAGGCTGGCAAGCAAGATATGGGTGGCCGGCGGATTGCTGCTTGCTCTGATTGCGCTCACCTGTCCCGTTCCGGTAACGGCCGTCGCAATGCCCGTTTTGCTTGGTATCATGGTAGTGATCCCGATCGCATATTCTTTCAGCCTGTACCGCAAAGGGGTAGGGCGCAGTTCCTGATCTTACTGCCGCCTCAGAAGCGTCATTGTCCGTCTGTATGTTTTCAGGCGGACTTTTCTTTTTTTATCTCTTCCTGAGCAGACACCTGAAGGCAAATTACGCTCCGGAATTGTATCAGAAAAGGCGTACTTCCTTATCTTTGCCACCCTGTGTGGCGGGTTTTTATTTATCTTCCGCACAATAATCAATCAGCATCAGATCTTATGGAATTAGCCAAGAATTTTCAGCACTCGGAATCAGAGCAAAAGTGGTATGAACACTGGATGGGTAAAGGATACTTTTATTCTACCCCGGACGAACGTCCCGCCTATACAATAGTCATGCCGCCACCTAACGTTACCGGCGTATTGCACATGGGTCACGCCCTCAACAATACCGTCCAGGACGTACTGATCCGCCGTGCGAAAATGCAGGGCTTTAATACCTGCTGGGTGCCCGGTACCGACCATGCTTCAATTGCTACGGAAGCCAAGGTGGTAGCCATGCTCCGCGAACGCGGGATTGAAAAGAATTCCCTCAGCCGTGATGAGTTCCTGAAATATGCATGGGAATGGAAAGAAAAATATGGTGGCATTATCCTGCAACAACTGAAAAAGCTCGGTTGTTCGCTGGACTGGAACCGTACCTCGTTCACCATGGACCCTGCCTATTACGCTGCTGTAATGCGCGTATTTGTGGAGTTGTATGAGAAAGGGTACATCTATCGCGGTGTGAAGATGATCAACTGGGACCCTAAAGCAAAAACGGCCCTGAGTGATGAAGAAGTGATCCACAAGCAGACAAATTCAAAACTGTACCATGTCCGTTACCGCATAGAAGGCGACGCGGAAGAATATATTACCATCGCAACCGTACGTCCCGAAACAATTCTCGGAGATACTGCCGTTTGTGTGCACCCGGACGATCCGCGTTACGCGCATCTGAAAGGTAAGTACTGCTTCGTGCCGCTCATCAACCGCCGTATCCCCATTATTTTTGACGAATATATTGATCAGGAATTTGGTACTGGTGCGCTGAAGGTTACCCCCGCACATGATATCAATGACTATAACCTCGGGCTGAAGCACAAGCTGGAAGTGATCGATACCCTGAACGAGGACGGTACGATGAGCGTCGCATCCGGCATGTATGTAGGTCAGGATCGTTTTGCTGTACGCAAACAGATCATTGAAGACCTGAAAGCTTCCGGAAATTATGTGAAGGAAGAAGATTATGCGAACCAGGTAGGTTTCTCAGAGCGTACAGATGTAGTGATCGAGCCGCGCCTGAGCATGCAGTGGTGGTGCAATATGGGAGAACTGGCAAAGCCTGCGCTCGAAGCGGTTTTATCGGATGAGATCGCATTCTTCCCGCCCAAATTCAAGAATCTGTACCGTCACTGGATGGAGAATATCAAGGACTGGTGTATCAGCCGCCAGCTCTGGTGGGGACAGCGTATTCCTGCATGGTACGATGCTAAAGGCAATATGTATATCGCGGAGACCGCCGAAGCGGCACTTGCGAAATACCAGGCAGCAAATCCCGGAGGTAAGGCCGAAGACCTGCGCCAGGATGAGGATTGCCTCGATACATGGTTCTCCAGCTGGCTCTGGCCGATGGAGGTGTTTAACTGGAATGCCGCTCCGGACAACAAGGAACTGGCCTATTATTACCCTACTGCTACGCTGGTTACCGCACCTGAGATCATTTTCTTCTGGGTGGCACGTATGATCATGGCGGGCGAATATTTCCTCGATCAGAAACCGTTTGACAAAGTATACTTCACCGGTATCGTACGGGATAAGCTCGGCCGTAAAATGAGCAAATCACTGGGCAATTCGCCGGATCTGCTTGCTCTGATCGACCAGTACGGTGCAGATGCGGTACGCTTCAGCGTAATGATCTCGTCCCCCGCCGGTAACGATCTGCTGTACGACGAAAGCATGCTCGAACAGGGCCGCAACTTCTGCAATAAAATGTGGAATGCCCTGAAGCTCGTGCGCATGTGGGACGGTCGCCAGGACCCCGGTATGGCTTATGTGGATACTTTCCCCACTTTATGGATGCGGGAGCGTATCGCACAGGTACAGCTGCACCTGGAAGAACTGATGAAAGATTTCCGCCTGAGCGAATCGCTGAAGACAATTTATTCCCTGATCTGGGACGACTTCTGCTCCTGGTATCTCGAATGGATCAAGCCGGCCCAGGAAGCTTCCATGCCCGCCGCACTGTACGAAGAGACATTGTCCATCTTCGAATCGTTGCTGCAATTGCTGCATCCGTTCATGCCGTTCGTTACCGAGGAAATCTATCATCAATTGCGTGCCGACCGAAACGACGATCTGATGGCAAAACCGCTGCACAGCGCAAATGATATCAACGCTGCGCTGCTCGCACAAGGCAAATTCCTGCAGGATGTAATCACTGCAGTAAGGGATGCGCGCGTAAAAAACAACCTGAAACCCAAAACACCCGTTAGAATAGCGGTGGATGCACGCTCCGAAGACATGTATCTCGGTATCTCCGGTATCGTGTGCAAACAGGTGAACGCTGAATCACTGAGCTTTACCAGAGAAGCGGTACAGGGCTCCGTCTCTTTGGTAGTAGGCGCCGACAAACTGTATGTAAGCAGCGATGAATCCGTGGATACAGGAGCGCAGAAACAACAATTGCAGAAAGACCTCGATTATCTGAAAGGTTTTCTGCAAAGCGTCGACAAAAAGCTCAGCAACGAAAAGTTTGTATCTAATGCCAAACCTGAGGTTATCGACGCCGAGCGCAAGAAACAGGCCGATGCACAGGCAAAAATAAAAGCTATTGAAGAAAGTCTGAGTTTATTGTAACTTTAAGGCTATGACCCAACGAATCGTACGTATAAGCTTGTTGCTGGCCGGACTCGGTGCTTTTTCAGTTTCCGCGCAGAAAAAAGTAAATGGAAAAACGGAGGTGCCCGCGCAGACCGCTTCCAAAAGACGCTACGCGATGGCTAACGCATACCTCGGCCCTTCCGACCGTTCGGGGGGACTGATTTCCAAGCGCGCGTTCGATTCGTTGGTTACACTTGGCCTCACAGCGAAAGACTCGTCAGGTCAGCCGGGCCGTGTTACGGAGTTCCGCGTATACTATAAAGAGCGCAATCTTTATGAAGATTCCGTGGGCAATATGTATGTGAACGTGGACGTCATGACCGATCTGTCTAAAAGCAATAAGCTGAATTCCTACATGGGCTCGTCGCTTACCGACCGCACCAAGAAAGGGGATACGGCGATCTTCGATGATATTATCGTGATCTTCCCGGATAGTTCCACTGCCCGGGCGCATGAGATGAAATTCATCCTCGGCAAATAGTATTCTCAGCCTTTGATTTGCTGCTTATCCCGTTCATTGGCCTGTATGCTGGCATGATCCGTCTCCAGTTCCACTTTCTGAATCGTAGTGGCGTATTTATTCGGTTCAATAGCCTTACCGTAACGTACAGCATACACCTTGGTGAAAGCGGCTCCGAGGTATAGGATCACCGAAGAATAGTACACCCATACCAGTAATACAACAAGTGATCCGGCGGCACCGAAAGTGCTGCCTATTTTTGCCTGCGAAATGTATACCGATATGGCAAATTTCCCGATCAGGAATAATATGGCTGTTGTAATCGCCCCTGCCATCACATCTCTCCAGCGGATACGCGCATCCGGCAATACCCGGAAGATCGTCGCAAAAATGAGTGTGCTGATACCGATCGTCAATATCAGGTTGATGATGTAGAACACGGCAACCGTGGCTCCCGGTATCATGCGTTGCAGACGACTGTTGATCATCTCTATCACCGCGGAGAGCGCGAGCGACACCAGCAGCAGGAAGCCCAGGCTGATGATCACCGAAAAGGATAAGACCCGGTTTTTCAGATACTGCAGCCAGCCCTGGCTCGGCTTCGGCTTCAGTCCCCAGATCTGGTTGATCGAATCCTGTATTTCGGCGAAAACCGTGGTGGCTCCCACCAGCAAAGTGATAATCCCTATGAGGGCCGCTAGTTTACTTTTGCCCTGCACCGAGGCATTACGGATAATCTCCTGCAGCTGATTGGCGGTGTCCGATCCTACAAAATTCACGAGTACCTGATACACTTGCCCCTCTATCGCTTCACGCGACAGGAAAATACCGCATAGCGATATGATCACCACAAGAAGAGGACCCATGGAAAATACGGTAAAATAGGCCAGCGATCCGCTTAGTTTACTGATATGGCCGTCTGAATAAAGTCGGAATGTATCGGCAATCATCTGCCATATAGCTTTAAATCGCTTTTTCATAGAGAGCATTTTGTACTTAGGGCTATATTAAGCTTATCGCTTTGCCGGTATGCTAGAAACTATGTTAAAGCCACAAAATAAAAAGGGCCGGCATAAAGCCGGCCCCCTGGAAGATTCACTAACTACTGATTACTGAATCACCAATTTTTGCGTGTTTGTCTGCTCGCTCTGCGTAAGCGTTACGAGGTATACACCGGCAGCAGGGAAAATGCTTCTGTCGATGTCTTCGGTCACAAAAGAATTTGCGGAGCCGGTAATGTTTTTCCGGAAGATCACTTTGCCGGCGATATCACGGATCGCATAGTTTGCTTCTCCGGACTGGCTGAGTGTAAAATACAGTTTTGTAGATCCGTTGGAAGGATTCGGGTACAGTTTCACATCACTCGCATTGGCGGCTACTTCTTTGATCTCGGTTGTCCATGGGGAAATCGTGAAGTTATCCATGTACATGTTATTACCGCCCACGGCAGGCCAGTAGCGGAAACGGAAGAACGTTTTGTTCGTGCGTTGTGCAGCCGGGATTGCAACAGTTTGTGCTTTCCAGTTGCTTGCCTTTGTAGGAGCGAACTCAGCTGTCTGCACTCCGTTGTTGATGATGTCTGCATATTTCAATACAGCAATACGCACCCAGGTGTCACCGCAGTTGGAGCTTGCAAATACCTGCATCGAATCACCTGATGCAATTCCCGAAGTTGCCGCACCCGCTGTAAAGAAGTTCAGGTTCAGCGTAGAACTGCCCGGAGCAAAGGTGGTAAGGTCGAAAGCAGGTGTATAGATATCGTCGAAATCACCTGTTGCGATACCGGAATAACGCTCCGGATTCACACGTGTATCAAACGACCGGAAACGGATACAGCCATCGCCGGAAGGATAACCGTTGGTGGAAGAGTATTCCCACTTGAAGTTATTTCCGTAATAGTTGAACATAGGCCAGTTCGCAAAATCAGACTCTGCAGTGAAATACTGAGCATAAGTGTTTGTAACCGCCGTATTGGAAGCGATGTACACTGCTTTACGCGAAATAGTGGAAGTGCCGGTATTGTTGCCGGTTGCAGTCATGTCCACAGTTACCCAACCCGGAGTGCTGAAGGTATTCTGGATCGTTCCGGTAGACGTAGAGCTTGCAACGGAAGCACCATTGGAGAATGCCCAGGTTACACCGGTGATTGTATCATTCCAGCTGCGGTTGGTAAAACGGAATTTGGTTGTGCTGCCTTCGCAGGAGAACACCATACGGTCTGTTGTGGAACCTCCCCAGGTAAACAAGCCTTTATCTATAGAGAAATCAGGAATAGGCTTCAGATCGGGACGTGCCGCCAATGCGCCGGTAGCCGCGAGGTTGGATGCGGAATACAGGTTGTTGCGTCCGGCAACGGAACTGGTAAGCGCCGCTCTCATACGGGCTGCCTGTCCTATCGTGAACATTTTGGAACAATAAGAATAGTCCATGATGTTCTGTGTATTCACAGTATCCGCCGCTGCTGCGGAATTCGGGTGGTAAATTCCCGATCCGTCTGTATACCCTGTTGCACAACGCGTGTCGTACAGGTCAGAGGTCAGACAGCTTGTATGACCATAGGTAGGCGGAGTATCATCCACGTCATCGTCTCCGCAGGCTACACCTGGGTTATTGGTGCTGCCCCAGGTATGGGCGAGGTTCATGGTATGACCGATCTCATGCGGGATCGTTTTGTCCGTATTTACGTAAGACGCCAGCGCAATAACACCGTCGTACTGAGGGAAATAAACGGCAGAAGACGGGTAGTAGGCATAAGCCGCCGCACCCGAATGGTCGCTGCTCATCTTCGCAATAAACCAGATGTTCAGGTACTTGGTACTGGGCCAGTAATCCATTTTGGCCAGATCTGATCCGTTGTTCGCGAAATACGACTGACGGCGTGTGATCCCGATTGTCGGGTTGCCGTTCGGGTCAATTGTCGCCAGGTGCAGGTTGATCTGCGGATTACCTATATATTGTTTCAGATTAGAGAGTACATCTACTGTATCCTCATTCTCTTTGTTATACACTTTATTCCAGTATGCAGCAGCATTGAAAATCACTGTGTCAGGAAGATAATCGGTACCGTAATCATGGATTACGTGCACAACGATCGGTACGTCCAGGGAAACCGCAGTAGTTTTGAAAAGGGAGCCGTATTTTTTTTCGGCCTCGATAGCATTCTTTATCGCTTCATTCAGCGCAAGTTCCGTTGTCGAAATTGCCGGGTTCTCCTTTATCAGGCGACGATACAAATCGTCCGTGCCGCAGCTTATCTGTGCTTTGGCAGCCCAACCCATCAGTAATGCCGACCCCAGCAGGCAAATAGATTTTTTCATTAAGGCTTGTTTAATTGTCCGAAGTTACCCCTATTAAACGGAAAAGTCGGCGAATCATTGCTTTTTTGGGGTAAAAGCCGCCTTTTAGACGGTTAAAATGACAATGCCATGTTTATTTGTTACTCAGGTACTTACCTATAAAAGGCAGCTGACTCAGCGTGCTACGTTCGCGGTATAAAACAGTCATGCCAAATGCAAAAAATAACAGGCTGCTGTAAACAATACGCAACAGGAAATTATCTATTAGCGGAATGCTTAAATAGTGAATAAAAAACAGGCAAAGCATCAGTCCCAGGTAGAAGCCGATCGTTCTGACCGGGTAGGGGACGGCAAATAATCGCTGCGCACGCCAATAAGCTACAACCATCATGCTGAAATAGCAGATGCAGGTGGCCCAGGCGCATGCTTCCATGCCATACTCCGGGATGAATCGGAAGTTGATGATCAGCGTGATCGCTGCGCCCATGAGCGTGATCATCGTCGCCTGCCGCATATGATCCGTAACCTTGAATATCGCAGTGAGATTATAATAGACACCCAGGCAAAGATTGGCAAACAGCAGTACGGGCACCACATGCAGCCCTTTCCGGTAAGACGGGGAAATGATGTATTGCCAGATATCCATATACAGTGAGGTAAACAGGAATGCAATACACAACGTGATCACAAACCATTTCATTACCTGTGCATAAGCCGAGGGTGCATTGCGGTCTTCGGCCTGACTGAAAAAGAACGGTTCCGCGCTCATACGGAAAGCCTGAATGAACAAAGTGACAAAAATAGAGATACGGTAAGCTGCACCATAAATAGCCACCTGTATCTTGGCCGCTTCCTGGTCGCCGGGGAATAATTTCAGCAGCATCATGCGATCCATCGTCTCGTTGATCATACCCCCTAATCCGATAATGATCATAGGTGAACCAAAACGCCAGAGTCTGCCCAGCAATTCTTTGTCAACCGATAAGCGGAAGCCTTTCCATTCCCCGGACAATAACAGCAGCGTAAGCGCCGATTGGGCGACATTGGGCAGCAGCAGCAATCCCGATTTGCTATGGCTCTGATACCAGCCGGCATAAGCCGAATCCGGGTGCGCTGTAATATAGCGGGCAGAAAAATACAGGAAGAATACGGTAAGCAGCAGGTTCAGCAGGATACCCGCTATCTTGATCGCTGCATACATGCGGGGGCGCCCCTGCTGGCGCAGTCTTGCAAAAGGAATTGCCGATAAAGTATCGAAAGCGATGATCAGGATGGCCCAGGTAACATACTCCGGATGACCGGGTTGCTCGATAAAGCGGGCAATAGGAGCGCGGAAGGCAATAAACAGCAGACTGAGGCAGATGGTACTGAATAAAAGCGTGCTTACACTGGTATTGAACAACTTCTCCGGGTCCTCTTTTTTAGCCGCAAAGCGGAAGTAAGCGGTTTCCATGCCATAGGTAAACAGGATATTCAGCAGGGATATACCGGAATACAGAATGGTAAACTCTCCATAGGCCTGCTGCCCCTTCGCATCCGGAAGCAGATACGTGACGATGGGCGTTTGCAGAAAGAAAATAAAGCGGGCGGCAATATTGCTCAGTCCGTACCAGACAGTTTGGGAAGCTAACTTTTTGAGTTGTGACATTGATTGTCCAAAAATAATGTATTCTCAGTTTTCGGGAGAATGCGCTGCGGCACTAACTTTGTAACTGTTCAGCGTTAAAAAACTATCAGGTGTCACATCCCATCGGCGTATTTGATTCCGGCTTCGGCGGTCTCACGGTTTTCCGTTCCATAGTGAACGAACTAAGCGGGTACGATTTTATCTACCTGGGGGACAATGCACGTGCACCCTATGGCAACCGTTCTTTCGAGACCGTTTACGAATATACGCTGGAATGTGTGCAATGGCTGTTTGATAAAGGATGTCCGCTCGTGATCCTTGCCTGCAACACAGCGTCGGCAAAGGCACTGCGTACCATTCAGCAAAAAGATCTGCCTCATATCGATGCCCGTAAACGCGTACTGGGAGTGATACGGCCGACCGCCGAGATCATTGGTAAGTACTCAAAAAGCGGTTCGGTAGGTGTTTTGGGTACACAGGGAACGGTCAGTTCGGGATCGTACCTGCTGGAGATCGAACATTTTTCGCCGGAATTGAAAGTGAGTCAGCAGGCTTGCCCGATGTGGGTCTCTTTTATTGAGGCCGGGGAACATGAATCTGAAGGTGCCGCATATTTCTACAAAAAAGATATTACCGAGTTGCTGGATAAAGATCCGGAAATAGATACGGTGCTGCTGGCGTGTACGCATTATCCGATTATTGAGCAGCAGATCAAAGCCCTGTTACCGGCGGGTATTACCGTACTGAGTCAGGGGAGTATCGTTGCCGCAAGTCTCCGGGATTACCTGCAACGGCATCCGGAAATGGATAAACGTTTATCGAAACAGGGCGTAAGAACTTTTTACACAACCGATGATCCGGCCCTGTTTGAGCAGCGGGGTTCGCTCTTTTACGGATCGCCCATCAGCGCGCATTTTGCAGATGTGGTCGATTAGGTTTTTCTGGGTTTCTTTTTAGCTGCAGGAAACAGCACGTTGTTCAGGATGAGCCTGTAGCCGGGTGAGGTAGGATGAAGGCTGAGGTCTGTATGCGGATTCCCCACCAGGTGCTGGTAGTCCTCCGGATCGTGTCCGCCATAGAAAGTCCAGGTGCCTTTCCCGTATTCTCCGTGAATATACCGCGCTTCGTTCGCTGCTTTGCATTCTCCCATCACCAGCACACTGGATTTCATCACATCTTTGCGAAACGCAGTGGTCTGCCCCATAAATCCTTTTACGATATCGGTATGGTTCTGACAGAGCATGCTGGGTACCGGATCGAATTTGGCGGAAAATTCAAACAGCGTGAAATAATCATCTTCCATCGGCACACGACGGTAATGCGTATTATCGATGTTCGAGTATTCATACTCTGAGGCATTTTGCGAAATAATAAAATTGCGGAACGCGAAACACTTGCTGAAGTCGAGCTTCTGCTGGGCATCGGGAGCTATCGGATCGCCGTCAAACGGAACGTCGCAGATGTCCGTGTTTTCTGCCGCAAGTGCAATATCATAACTATCCGTGGCCGAACACATCGCAAAAAGGTAGCCGCCACCCGCCACAAAATCCCTTATTTTTTTCGCCACCGACAGCTTCAGTTTCGATACTTTGCTGTAGTGATTGCGGTGGGCAATCTCCTCCATTACTTTTACATCCTCCTGGTACCAGTTGGCAAAGCGGTACATACCCCAGAATTTTCCGTACTGTCCCGTAAAATCCTCATGGTGCAGGTGCAGCCAGTCGTATTCCGGTAACTTGCCTTCCAGCACCTCATCGTCATACAATTTGTCGAACGGGATTTCTGCATATTCCAGCACAAGCGTCACGGCATCATCCCAGGGATGCTTCCCTTTGGGTGTATACACCGCAATTTTCGGTGCTTTTTCGAGTTTGATGATATCCCCGTTATTATCAGGATCGGCAATTTTCTCCATGATCCCCAGATATTCCGCATCGGCAATCACCTGGTAACTGACGCCCCGGATCTTGCAGAGCCGTTCCACAGCTTCATGCTGGTCGATCGCAAAGCTGCCTCCTTTATAGTTCAGCAGCCAGTCTACAGGCACATTCAGCTTCAGACACGCATACGCAACACCATAGGCTTTCAGGTGATTGGTCTGGCCTTCGGCATCCATCGGGATCAGTATTTTGGAGGCAAATGCCTGCGACAGTACCAGGCTGCAACACAGGAGCAGGATCAGCTTTCTTTTCACGGCAGAGTATCTACTTTCAAATGGTAAAGTAAGACAAATACTTTTTACAAAATTATAAAGTTGTTCGTCCTACATTTGCCGGAATTCGTTCAGATTCCCTCCAATGGCTTCTTACAGTAATTTCAGAGCTCTGAAAGCCCTCACAAAGGCCAGTCTCCAGAGCATAATGAAAAGTCCGTCCGCGGTCGTTTTCAGCATCGCATTTCCGCTGGTATTTATTATTGCGTTCGGTTTCCTCGGCGGCAGCAAAGCGTTCAGTATCCGGCTTACAATGGCCAAAGATGCGGATACCACCAATGCGCTCTATCAGGCGCTTCACGAGAACCAGTCTATCAAATGGGTGCCTTACCCCGGCGATAAGGAACTGGAAAATGCCCTGAAGAAAGGGGTGGTGGATGCGGTACTGGATATTCAGACGCAAAAAATGCTGTTCCCTGCCTATAAGATCGCTCTGAACGGATCTGAAGCGCAGGCGGGCAAATTGTACCAGTTGCGCGCGATCATCAATGAGACTGTCTATAATCTGAATCCGGAACTCGCCGCGAAGATGGCCAAGGAGGTAAACATCGCGATCAGCACCGAGAAGATCCGCGATTTTAAAACAATTGATTTTATTCTGCCGGGCCAATTGGGTTTTTCACTGCTGGCCGGAAGTGTTTTCGGAACGGCATTCATTTTCTTTAATATGCGTCAGACCCTGGTGCTGAAGCGCTTTTTCGCCACACCCGTGCGCCGGGAAATCATTGTGCTGAGTGAAGGTTTCGCACGCTTATTGTTCCAGCTGGTGACCGCTGCCGTGATTATCGGAGTAGGGTATTTCGCATTCGATTACCACCTGATCCATGGCGGAGCCACCGTACTGCAGATGTTGCTGCTGTGCGTTTTGGGCGTAATGGTGTTTATGGGATTTGGTTTTGCGGTGAGCGGACTCGTAAAAAGTGAAGCAAGCATTCCGCCGCTGGCCAATATGATCACGATGCCGCAGTTTTTGCTGGCCGGTACTTTTTTCTCTATTGAGAGTTTTCCCAAATGGCTGCAGCCGATCAGCCGCGCCATGCCGTTAACTTATCTGAACGATGCGCTGCGCCGCACGGCTTTTGAAGGAGCCGGACTCTGGGAGCTGCGCACAGACATACTGATACTGCTGATATGGGGGATAGTCGTCTACATTGTTGCAGGTAAAGTTTTTAAATGGGAATAGCTTCCTATTATTGTAATTCCTAACACTATCTGATGATCCGATTTGCACTGGCCGGCCTGGGAAACATTGGTAAACGGCATGCCGAACATATTTTAAACCATCCGCAGGCACAGCTGGTGGCGGTTTGTGATATTGACCCTTCGAAGGCATCCGTTGCGGATGTTCCGTTTTTTGAGCATATCGGAGACATGTTGCGTGAAACTGACGCGGATGTTGTTTGTGTTTGTACACCCAATTACCTGCATGAGCCGCATGCTGTCGCTGCTTTGCGCTCCGGACGGCATGTAGTGGTGGAAAAGCCTATGGCATTGAGTGTTGCGGAATGTGACCGCATGATCGCAGCTTCCGAAGACAGTGATAAACTCATCTTTGCGGTAAAGCAGAACCGGTATAATCCGCCCGTAGCTGCCGTAAAGGAACTGATCGACAGCGGCCGGCTCGGTAAGGTTTTTCTCGTGCAGGTAAATTGTTTCTGGAACCGCGGCGACAGCTATTATGCGCAGAGCGACTGGCGGGGACGCAAAGAAAAGGACGGGGGATGCCTGTTCACACAATTCAGCCATTTTGTTGATATTTTATATTACCTGAACGGTACGATCGTTTCTGCCCGGGGTATGACCGCTAATTTCGCACACCAGCATAACACGGAATTCGAAGATTCGGGGAGCTTCGTGATGCAGGGCGCCAACGGGTCCATGATCAATTTCAACTTTACCACCGCGGCCTTTGAAAAGAACATGGAGGGTGCCATTACTGTTTTTGCCGAGCACGGAACGGTGAAGATAGGCGGACAGTACCTCAATACAATTGAATACCAGCAACTCGAAGGAGCAGCCCTGCCCTCGATCAATATCAGCGCCAAGAATAATGATTATGGACTGTACCAGGGTTCGATGAGTAACCACGACAAACTCATAGACAACGTGGTACGTGTATTGGAACACGGTGATAAAATGACTACTACAGCCGCAGAAGGCAGGGAAGTGGTACGCATGATTGAGCTGATGTACAGATCGGTTTAAAAAATATCTGTTTTCATTCTAACATTCGGTGTCGGTCTGTCGTCCATACAATTGGCGCACTCCGCTTACACCCTATTTAACGTGGAGATCTTGGACGAGCAAAAAGCAATTACTGTAGATTCAATCGCCGGCAACGCATTGTTGTCGGAAGATCTGCTGTTGCTTATAGAAGGCTGCCGCAAAAAAGACCGCAGGAGTCAGAAGGCTCTTTACGATCGCTTTGCGCCCATGCTGTACTCCCGGATCCGGCGTTACGTTACGGAACAAAGCGAAGTAAACGAACTATTAAATGAAACTTTTTTCAAGATCCTGACTCACCTGGATTCTTATTCGTTTTCCGGGGCATTTGAGGGGTGGATGCACCGTATCGCGATGAACACAATCACCGATTTCCTGCGCCGTCATATTAAACACAAGCAAAGAATTGTAGCGGATACAGAGGATATACACAGTACCGTTCCTGAGAATGTGCTTGCCGGAATCGGTTATAAAGAATTGTTATTATTGATTCATGGCTTGCCGGAGGTACACCGGGGAGTCTTCAACTTATTTGTTTTTGATAATTGCAGTCATAAGGAAATAGCAGAACATCTGGGAATAACGGAGGCCAACAGTCGCTGGCATCTGAACGACGCCCGGAGACGGTTAAAGGAAAAACTGGACGCTTTACGTTAACGCTTAAACAGGCAATGGAGCCAAACGAAAAACATATCGATGATTTGTTCCGGCAGGAAATGGAGGGTTTCAGAGAAACCCCTCCGGATGCAGTCTGGGAATCATTGGAGCAGAGATTAGACGCACACGTCGCTACGGGTAAGAGCCCGGGTGGCGGAGGTATGAGCGGCTGGCTTTGGGGTGTACTGACGTTAGCGGTGGTTACCGCTGCCATTTTCGGATACCGGCAATTTCATAAAGAAGATAAAGCAACTCCGGATGAGCAGGTAGCTTTTTCCGAAAACGTACCTTCCGGAAATACAACAGCCGAAGATGAGCCGGATGTATTGTCTATCGCAGAACCTGAATCCCCTGTAGCAGTTCCGGGAAATACAGTGCCGGACGGAAACGGTACAGAGCAACCTTTACCCGAAAATGTCACACCGGCTGGTTCTGCAGCAATTGATAAAAGTGAACCAAAACCGGCGAGCACTCCGGATAAGCAGACGCAGGCAAAACAAGCGCATGTTCAGGACGGCAGTCACCCATCTGATACAGACCACACAACTCCATCAGGAAAAGCAACACCACACGCGAGCGCGTCCACCAACGGAGCCGCAGCCGGAAGCAGCGCCGGAACAGCTGCCGTTAAGCAGCCTGCTACCCCGGGAAATGTGGCATCAACAGTTTCCGGGAAGGTAAAGGCTCGTCCCAAAACATCTGAGGGTAAAGCAGCACCCGACGCAGTTGAGCACACAAAGCAGGAAACTGCGGCAGTTGCCCCGGATAAAACGAATAAAAGTACACGTGAAGCTATAAGTCCCTCACCGGCAACCGGCGATAAACGTGCAGTCCGGGAAACAGCTGCTTCGTCTGCTGTAAAGGTAACGGACAGTGCTGCCCGGGATGGCAATGCAACCAGACCGGCGGGTATCAGGAACAGGACAGAGAATGCTGCGGTCGCGCAAAAAGAGACCAGGCAGGCATCATCAGCCGTTAAAGACAGTGCTGCGCGGGAACTTACCCGGAACGGCAAAACTGTTGGGAAAGCAATGGTTGAAAGTCCTTCTGTAAAAACCAAGGAACAAGCTACACCGCACAAGACAGCTGAAATGGGATCCGGTATCGCTGCAACTTCGGATAAAGCAGTTGTCGGAGCGAATAAAGAAGCCATTCAGGCTACAGCATCTAAAGATGCAAAAGCACCGACTGTGAACGGAAAACCTGCAAAGCAAAAAGCGGTCGCAGATTCGTCTGCAGTTGCCGAAAGGCAATTACTGTCATCTGTCGGAAATAAGGCCGGCGGCAACGTGCGGCAAAGTAAATCGGCAGTTGTAACGCCGGAGAAGTCAGCCGCACCGGCAACGAAGAAGGACAGGACCACCGCATCGGTTACGCCGGATGCAGCTGCAAAAAGTGGGAGCGGATCAGCAGAAAAGATTGCAGGCCGCAAAACAAAGGCAACGGATAAAGCGGTAACAGAAGACTCCTCCGGGACTAACCGGAGCACTGCAACCGCAGATGCCCAAAAGACGGAACGCATCGGAGCACAGTCGGAAGAGAAACAACCTGCCGCCGTTAAAAGGGCGGTTAAACAAAATAGTAAACCTCAGGCTTCGGTTGGTACGGGTGCCCTGGCGGGTGGCGCCGGTACAAAGCCGAAGCCGGGGTTTGTTGCTGCTGATAAGGCAAAACGCAGCGCTGCAAAGCCGGAAGGTGCGCCTGCAACACAGGAACCGCATGACGCTGCTGTTTGGTTGTCGTACGTTGGTACTTACCGCGATTTCCGGGCTGCCCGCCCTTCGGCTGATCTGCTTACCGGATCAGCGTTCCCTCAACCTGAACCGGCAGGCACGAAAAGCAGCAGGCGCAGGAAGAAAAAAGAAGATCTGTCAACTGCAAAAGCAATACAGCAGGATAACAATTCTCCACAGTCAGGCAAATCTGCCACCGGCGTCAAACGAAGCAATAGCGCTACGGTTGCCGCAACGGGAAATACATTGAAGCAAAATCAACCGGCTGACAATCCGGGAAATAAAACAGCAAAGGATGATCATACCGCAGGTTCTGCCGGCAGCTCAGGTGCATCTGCACCCGCCGCTGCCGGATCGTCTGCACCGCACGCGCCACGGGGCTTTGCTTTTCAGGCCGGAATACTCGGAGGTGTGGAAAAGGGCTTTGCGCAATTCAGTGCCCAGAAAACGGCACTGTCGGCATTCTTCGAGTGGACGGTCGGGGCAAAATGGGGTATAGGCATATCTCCCGCCTATAAATGGGCCAGAACGAGCCAGGACTATAGCTTGTCCGATGGCAGCTACGTCTCTCCGGGTGCTACGGATGTTACAGTTTTCGACCAGACCCGGGATTCCTTCGGAACGTATACCGGTTACGGATCTTATGCATTCGCACAGAAGTACGATTCAATGGTCGCAACACGTCAGCTGCAACGTAATTACCGTGAGTTTGAACTGCCGTTGTGGGTGTCTTATCACGTGACGAAGAACTGGACTGTTCTTGCCGGCGTACAACTCACCTGGGGAAGTATACCTGTCTTTCAGGGATCCGTACAGACTTTTACAGGCTTATCACTCACCGATACCGTGCGCCGCTATTACGATACTGCGTACATCGGACCTGCGGCACCGGATAAGTTTGCTCACAAAGGAGTGGATTCTTTCTCTTCGTATAAAAGTCCTTCTTCAGATCCGGTCTTGAAGCCGGTGCGCGGAGGTTATATCCTTGGTCTGCGTTATACACATCGGTATGGTATTTCCGCAGAGGCCACCATACGTCAGAATATAAGCGGACTGAGCGGCGTTGCCGATCCTACACTGAAACAGCTGATGTCTCAGCCGTACATCCGTATCAGTATCGGGTACCAGATCGGCAGATCCGGAAAATCCCGAAAATAATTTCCCCGGACGCTAACATTTCAAATGCACGCTTCGTCATATTCTTATGACATCTGTTTCTTAACCTAACAAAACTCATTTGTATGAAAACTAAAAGTTTTTTGTCCATGGCCGCATTGGCCCTCGTTTGTCTGGCAGCTTCCTGTAAAAAAGATTCGGTAGCAGTGCCGCAGAACAACAACAATAATAACAACAACGGCGGTGGTGGAACCACTACTTACCAATCGTTCTCCCGCGAGTTCGAACAGCTGGCGCCAAGGAAGATGACCAAAAGTATCGATGCGGCTGCAGGAGCCAGCTTTTACGGTTACAGCGGTACGCGCTATGTATTCCCTGCAAATGCATTTCAGACTGCCAGCGGCGCTGTGGTGACGGGCATGGTTGATCTGCAGGTAATGGAGTGCGTAAAGAATTCCGATATGCTTTTCGCGCGGATGCTCACTTCCAGCGGCGGAAGCCCACTGTTTTCTGCGGGTTCTGTAATGGTAAAAGCGACTAAAGACGGCGCAGATGTATATCTCCGCCCGGGTATGAGATTTACGGTGAAAATGCCAACGGCTAAAGGCCCTTCCGCAGGCGATATGAGCGTATTCCGCGGTATCCTTACACCGGCTGATTCTTTGTCATCGATCGACTGGGCACCGGACAGAGACTCCCTGTATGGTGTGATCTATAATGGCGATACCATTTCTATGACACCGGATTCATTCGGTTTCTTCAACCTGGATAAATTCGCAGCGGGCGATATCGTTGAAGTGGATATTAAAGTAGACGGTGCGGCAGCAACCCTTGCTTCCAAAGATGTAATGGGCTATTATATTGTCGATGGTACAACATCCGTTATGCCTTTGAGAGGTGTAAGCTTTATCTCAAATACGTACACCGGAGTAAGAATGCTGAAAAGCAAATCTGATATTGTAATTGCAGTGATCAGCGGAGGCGATTTCTACGGAGGAATCCTGACCGGTGTGACCGCCAGTTCCGGTTCGACATACACTGTCACGGTAAGTAAAATGACGCCGTCTGCATTCAAGGCAATGGTAGATGCGCTGTAGTCAAAAAAAATAAACAGGAGAAAATTAAAAAAGGTTGTTTCATCCCGAAACAACCTTTTTTATGAACGGCCGCTTAGTCGCAGCAGGATCGTCTCCCTTTCGCCTTGAATCGGGTAAACCGGTATGTCTCGTGAGAGAGGATTTTGAGTAATACAGCCATCACAAGCAGTGTATGTACAACGCGCACATACAACGGCTGATGCGCAATAAATGGTTTGGGACTGATCAAATACACAAAAGCCAATGCAAACGAAACCATTAGGAACAGCGATGGACGATATTGCGACTTACTGATGCATTTCAGCATATTCCAGAAAGTTGTTCTCTTTTTGGTAATGCTGCGTTTTACATAATGCAGCAAGCCGTCGCCCGATATGTCTACTAGCTTTGACATTGGTGCAAAGATTGATTAAATAATGTTTTGATATTGTTAAGGTGAATACGCCAATATGTTTGTTTACAAAATATTAGCTTCCCGCAGCACATCCTCGATCGTTCCGAAAGAATGGCTGATCAGAGCAGGGATTTCGGATTTCGGCACCCATCGTACTTCTTCAATCATTTCCTCTTTCTGAGGCAGCACCGGCTGGGTCGACGAAGCCTGCATCCGGTACCAGGCGGTATACTTAAGAATGTATTGCTGCTGCATCTGGTATATATGCATCGAGTTACATATTTTATTGCCGAGCTGTAATTCTTTCAGTCCTGTTTCTTCCGTTACTTCCCGAAGTGCGCATTCTTCCAGCGATTCTCCCTCGTCCAGTTTCCCTTTGGGCAGATCCCAT
The DNA here is from genome assembly GCF_039540495.1 of Rurimicrobium arvi. Taxonomy (NCBI): domain Bacteria; kingdom Pseudomonadati; phylum Bacteroidota; class Chitinophagia; order Chitinophagales; family Chitinophagaceae; genus Rurimicrobium; species Rurimicrobium arvi. The sequence goes on from NZ_BAABEZ010000024.1 coordinate 229,925, forward strand.
TTGCCGCGGCGGTAGATCATCAGAATTTCCTGCTTTTCATTTACTACCACGCCGCCGGCAGAGTGCATCGGGTAAAAATTCCAGAGCAGTTCTTTTTCGATCAGCGATTTGTCGGCATCATACAGTACCACGCCGCTGGTGGACGATTGTTCCAGCAGGCGCAGCGCTTCATCGAAGTTTGCGGCATTCGCGCCGGTAAGCTGACTGTAATGAGGAAAATCTTTAAAGCATTCCGGTGAAGAGGCGAGTATGAGCGGCCTGTTGGAGAAGTAGATTTTTTGGAAGAAACTCATTACGGCCCTTTTTGATTAATTTATAGAATGGGCGTAGCTTTGGCACATGAGCACACAAAAACAATTCGCCGAAAAACTTTTGCAAATTAAAGCATTACAAATAAATACACAAACACCTTTTAAATGGGCTTCCGGCTGGAATTCCCCTGTTTATTGCGACAATCGCAAGGTGCTGAGTTACCCGTTTGTACGCGATTTTGTGAAAAGTGAACTGGCGAATATGATTTTGGAGCATTTCCCTGATGCTGATGCAATTGCGGGCGTGGCCACGGCGGGAATCGCACACGGAGTGCTTGCGGCAGATCTCATGAAACTGCCATTCCTGTATGTGCGCAGCAAGCCTAAAGAACACGGCATGGGTAACCAGATTGAAGGCGTATTGCAGCCGGGTGCCAGGGTAGTGGTGGTGGAAGATCTGATTTCTACCGGCAAAAGCAGTCTGGAAGTGGTGGAAGTGCTTCGTGCAAACGGTGCAGAAGTACTGGGTATGTGCGGCCTGTTCACTTACGGATTCCCTGCCGCGGATGAGGCGTTTGCAAAAGCAAACCTGCCGCTGCATACAATCAGCAATTACACCGCGCTGATGGAGCTCGCCGAAGACCTGAAAATCGTTAGCCCCGAGCAACGCGAAAAGCTGGCAGAATGGCGTACCAGCCCCTCCACCTGGTCTATTTAATCCTGCTTTATGGCTTGGCTGCGTCTGGTTCGCTGGAACAATTTATTTATCGTAATGCTCACCCAGTTGCTGGTGTGGTGTTGTGTGCTATTGCCGCTCCATGCATGGACCGATACTCCTTTTCTGCTGGGGCCGCTGCATTTTGCACTCGTCTGCACCTCCACCATACTGATTGCGGCAGCGGGGTATATTATCAATGATTACTTTGATATAAAGATCGATGCGATCAACCGTCCCCAGAAAGCCATCCTCGACAGGGTGATCGACAGAAGGCAGGCGATCATTGCGCATTCTGTGCTGAATGTGCTGGCGCTGGTGCTGGCGGGCGCCGTTGCACTGTCCGCCGGTAAATGGTACTGGCTTTTCGTGCAGTTGTTCAGCACTGTACTGCTGTTTTTTTATTCCTCTCATTTCAAACGTTTGTATGTGATCGGTAATGTGGTGGTAGCCCTGCTTACTGCGCTTACTATTTTCACGCTGTTTATATACGAGCCTGGTTTGTGGTATTTTGTAAAACAGCCGCCGATGCTGCGTAAAGGAGACGCGGAGCTGGCCAATCCGATATGGGTGCTGGGTATTTACACCGGTTTTGCATTTGTGCTTACCTGGATGCGCGAGATCGTAAAAGATATGGAAGACCACATCGGGGATGCAGCCGAAGGTTGTGTAACGATGCCCATAAAACTCGGCCTGAAGCGCACTGCACGGTTTATACAGCTGATTTCGCTGGGGGCAATTATTCCGTTGGTTATTGCATCTGTTAAGGTGCAGGGACTATTGGGTATTTATACCTTTTTTGTGCTTACTTTGCCCCTCACCGCCTGGGTCTTGTTGCTGAACAGACGTGCGTCCACACAACATTACCACCGTATGAGCCGTTATTTAAAGGTGATCATGGTATCAGGAATCGGTTCGTTGATCGTTTATTATTTTCAGGCTAATGCGTAATATCATTCTCGCTTCTCAATCTCCCCGCCGTAAGCAGCTTCTGGAGCAGGCAGGTATCAGCTTTACAATCGTGAATCCCGATGTGGACGAAACCGTCACTCCCGGTATGCTGGCCGAAGAGGTGCCGGCAGGTCTCGCACATAAAAAAGCTCAGGTAGTGGCAGCGCAGCATCCGGATGCCGTGATCATAGCGGCCGATACCGTTGTATTGCTGGGCAACGATCTGCTGGGCGATGAGATATTGGGCAAGCCTGTGGATTCCGAAGACGCGATTGCCATGCTGGAGCGTCTTTCCGGCCGTATGCACCGTGTGGTTACCGGCGTGTGTATCTGTATCGACGGTCATTCCCATGTATTCTCTTCCAGTACCGAAGTGTACTTCCGCCAGCTCACACTGCCGCAGATACAGAAGTATATTATGGATTACAAGCCTTTCGATAAAGCCGGCTCCTACGCAATCCAGGAATGGATCGGGCTGATCGGTATCGAAAAGATACACGGTGATTATTACAACGTAATGGGATTGCCTGTAGGTGAATTGTACCGCCACCTTACACGTCTCGGAATACTTTAATTCTTCCTTTACTGCCCGCTCTGTTTTTTGTACTTTTGCCCACAATTTTCGGCAAAGGCTATGGAGTACAATTTCAGACATATCGAAGCGGAGTCCAAAAAGAAATGGGCTGAGGGAAATGTTTACCGGACGGAGAACGATTTCTCGAAACCTAAATTCTACATTCTTGACATGTTCCCTTACCCCAGCGGGGCGGGACTACATGTAGGACATCCTCTCGGATATATCGCTTCCGATATCTACGCGCGTTACAAGCGCATGAAGGGATTCAATGTGCTCCATCCGATGGGCTTCGACGCATTCGGATTGCCTGCCGAACAATATGCGCTGGACACAGGACAGCATCCGGTAAATACAACTAAAAAAAATATTCAGCGTTACAAAGAGCAGCTCGATAACATCGGGTTCTGCTACGACTGGTCGCGGGAAGTAGTTACCGCAGATCCTAAATATTATCGCTGGACACAATGGATATTCCTCCAGTTGTTCAATGCTTATTTCGACAGGACTGCGCAAAAAGCAAAGCCGGTTAAAGAACTCGTCGCCACATTTGCGCAACAGGGAAATGCAGCACACCCGAGTCCGGAAGATGCGTCACTGCGTTTTTCCGCCGCCGAATGGCAGTCCTTCTCTGAAAAACAACAGCAGGATATCCTGATGGGCTATCGCCTTGCATTCTCCGGTTTCGGGGAAGTGAACTGGTGCGAAGCGCTGGGTACCGTACTCGCAAATGATGAGGTGGTAAACGGATTAAGCGAACGCGGGGGGCATCCCGTAGTGAAAAAGAAACTCAGACAATGGTACCTGCGCATTACCGAATATGCAGACCGTCTGCTGGCAGGATTGGATACGGTAGAGTTCAGCGAAGCAATGAAAGAAATGCAGCGCAACTGGATCGGCAAGAGTACCGGCGCGCAGATCCGCTTTGCAGTACAGAACAGCGATCTGACTGTGGAAGTATTTACCACACGGCCCGACACGGTATTTGGCGTGGACTTTATGGTACTGGCACCCGAGCATGAGCTGGTTGCGGCAATCACTACTCCTGAGCAGAAAGCTGAGGTGGATGCTTATGTGGCTTATGTGAAGAGCCGTTCCGAACGCGAGCGCATGGCGGAGAAGAAAATCTCGGGATGCTTTACGGGCGCATATTCGATTCATCCTTTCAGCGGCAAGTCCATCCCGGTATGGATTTCAGAGTATGTACTGGCCGGCTACGGAACCGGTGCTATTATGGCGGTTCCCTGCGGCGACGAGCGCGATCATAAGTTCGCACGCCATTTCGATATTCCGGTTACGAATATCATCGGTGATCAATACTCCGGTGAGGACGCCTATACAGAAAAGGATTTCACGCTTGTCAACAGTGAATTTATCAATGGACTGAATCCTGACGATGCGGCTGCACGCGTAATCGATCAGCTCGTACAGGAAGGTATCGGCGAACGCCGGATCAATTATAAAATGCGGGATGCTGCTTTTTCCCGTCAGCGCTACTGGGGCGAACCGTTCCCGATCCGCTGGATCGATGGGATTGCTTACCCGCTTGAAGAAGGGCAATTGCCGCTGGAACTGCCACATGTGGATCAGTATGGTCCGGGTCCGGACGGACAGGGTCCTCTGGCAAACATCGAAAGCTGGACAAACGAACATTACGAAACAAATACCATGCCGGGCTATGCCGGGTCTTCCTGGTATTTCCTGCGGTACATGGATCCCGGAAACCAGTATGCATTTGCCGACAGGGCTGCCACCGATTACTGGAATCAGGTAGACATTTATATCGGCGGTACCGAACATGCGGTAGGGCATCTGCTCTACAGCCGTATGTGGACAAAAGCTTTATACGACCTGGGTTATATCGGGTTTGACGAACCGTTCAAACGATTGGTGAATCAGGGGATGATACAGGGAAGCAGTCGTTTCGTATATCGTATTGATGAAAATATGTTTGTTTCACATGGTAAAAAGGATGCTTACAATACAACCGCGATTCGCATAGACGTTTCAATGGTGGACGGTGTTGTCCTGGATACTGATGCGTTTAAAAAGTGGAGATCCGAGTATGCAAATGCGCAATTCATTCTCGAGGATAACGGACAATATATCTGCGGTGTTGAAACCGAGAAAATGTCCAAGTCCAAGTACAACGTGGTGAATCCGGACGATATCATCGCGCAGTATGGTGCGGATACCTTCCGTATGTATGAGATGTTCCTCGGGCCATTGGATGTGAGCAAGCCCTGGGATACGAAAGGAATCGAAGGGGTACACCGTTTCCTGAAAAAGTTGTGGCGTTTGTATTTCGATGAGCAGAAAGGCAATATCATTACTGAGGAAACTCCTTCAGACGCGGAACTGAAAGCACTGCACAAATCGATCAGAAAGATCGAGCAGGACACCGTGCGCTTCTCGTTCAATACCGCCGTGAGTCAGTTCATGATTCTCGTGAACGAACTCAGCGATCTGAACTGCCATAAGAAAGCGATCCTGCTGCCATTGGCTCAACTACTGGCACCTTTTGCGCCGCATGCCGCCGAGGCTTTATGGGAACAGATGGGCGGATCCGGTTCTGTGGTTGCAGCTCCGTTCCCGGCCTGGGAAGAAAAGTACACGGTAGAAAATACCAAAGTGTATCCCGTGGCGATCAACGGTAAAACCCGCACCGAGCTGGAGTTTGCGCTGGACGCAGATCAGGCTGCCATAGAACAGGTAGTGCTGGCGGATGAGATCGTACAGAAATGGCTGGATAACGGACAATACAAAAAGATCATCTTCGTGAAAGGGAAGATGATCAATGTGGTTGTTTAAAAGACCGGCTGTCTAAATAGCTTCATCGAAAGCGATACCGACTCTGCGTTGCAGCAACTTTTCTTTTATTTCATTTAATATTTCCGGATCGTCGATGGTGGAGGGTATGGTATACGCTTTGCCATCGGCGATCTCGCTTATCGTCTTACGGAGTATTTTGCCGCTGCGTGTTTTGGGCAGGCGCTTCACCACTACCGCAGTTTTGAATACGGCTATCGGACCGATCGTTTCGCGTACGGTGTGCACCAGTTGATCCTGCAGGTCTGCTTCTGTCTGCGCAATACCGTCTTTCAATACGATGAGCGCCAGGGGACGTTGTCCGCGCAATGCACAGGCAATACCCACTACAGCGCATTCTGCTACGGCAGGGTGGGCGGAAACGATCTCTTCCATTTCTCCTGTGCTCAGCCGGTGACCGCTTACGTTGATCACATCGTCGATACGGCCCATCACAAACACATAACCTTCTTCATTTTTATAACCACCATCGCCGCTCAGGTAATAACCGGGGTACCGCTCCAGGTAACTTTTCCGGAAACGGATCTCATTGTTCCAGAGACCGGGCAGGCAACCGGGAGGCAGTGGTAAGCGGATCGCGATATTACCTTCCTGCTTTGCTTCGACCTCCGCTCCTTGTTCATCGAGGATACGTATATCATATCCGCACACCGGGAACCCGGCTGATCCGGGCAGGCCGGGGCGTTCGTCGATGCGGGTCATGAGCGACAGCATCGGCCATCCGCTTTCTGTCTGCCACCAATGATCGATCACGGGTTTTTGCAGCAGTTGCTGTATCCAGCCGAAAGTGTCGGGATCGCAGCGTTCTCCCGCGAGAAAAAGACTGTGCAGGCTGCCGATATTGTGCTCGCGCAGGAAACTGCCGTTATGGTCCTCCTTCTTGATCGCGCGGATTGAGGTCGGTGCGGTAAACAGTACATTGACTCGGTATTGCTCAATAACGCGCCAGAATGCGCCGGCATCCGGCGTACGCACAGGTTTTCCTTCATACAGTACCGTCGTGCAGCCGTGCAGCAAAGGTGCATACACAATATAGGAATGCCCTACCACCCAGCCGATGTCGCTCGCGGCCCAGAACACATCACCCTGCTGTACATTGTAAATGTACTCCATGCTGAAACGCAGTGCTGTCGCATATCCGCCGGTATCCCTCACAATACCTTTGGGTCTGCCGGTAGTACCTGAAGTATACAAAATGTACAGCGGGTGGGTGGACGCAACCGGTACGCAATCGGTGGTGCCGCAGGATAGTAATGCCTCATAATCCAGTTCTCCCGGACCTCCGAGGTTGTCAAATCCTTCTTCACGACGGTAATAGACCTGGTAGTCGGGCTTATGACGGGCTTCGGCAATCGCTTCATCCACCAATGTTTTGTAAGGGATTTTCTTCCCGAATTCCACACCGTACGATGCAGATATGATCACCCTGGGTTTGGCATCGTCTATGCGTACGGCCAACTCATGCGGCGCAAATCCTCCGAATACCACGGAATGGATAGCGCCTATACGCGCGCAGGCCAGCATAGCCACGAGTGCCTGGGGAATCATGGGCATATAGATGATCACCGTATCTCCTTTACGCACACCCAGGTTCAGTAAACCTTTGGCAAATGCAGCTACGGTGTTTTGTAATTCACGATAGGTGATTTGCTCGCTGGTGCCGAAAGCGGGAGCGTCGTATGCTATGGCCGTCTGTTCTCCGCGCCCTTCCGCTACATGGCGGTCGACACACAGATAGCACATATTGGTAATGCCGTCGGCGAACCATTCGTAAAATCCGTTTAAAGTATTGCTGATGATCTGTTGTGGTTGCCGGTACCAGGGAAGCAGTGCGGCCTGTTCTGCCCAGAATGCTTCCTTCTGGTCGATGCTTTGGCGGTACATGGATTCGTAATTCATCCTGAAATTCTTTCCTGAAAATTAGAACGAATTTTATTTGATACGTCCGTCGGCTATACCAAATAACCAAAACTTACGCCATAAGTTCGTTCACCTGCTTCATCAGGTCCCGTGTGGAGAAGGGCTTGGGAATATATAAGGACGCGCCGCACTCAAGTCCTTTTTTGATGTCGGACTCTTTTGTTTTCGCACTCAGGAATATGACATGTATGTGCTTCAGGTCCTTTTTGGACTTTACATGTTTGCAGATGGAATAGCCGTCCACATCGGGCATCATGATGTCCAGCAGGATCAGGTCGGGCTGATGGGTTTTGATACTGGCAAGCGCTTCCGTTCCGTTACGGGCAATCATCACATTGTAACCGGATTTCTTCATGAGAAATTCGAGTGACATCAGGATATACGGATCATCGTCTACTACCAGTATTTTTTTTGCTTGCATCAGTTGGATGGAAATGTGAACACAAACTTAGCACCTTGCGGGGAAAGACCGTCCACAAAGATCCTTCCGCCGTGCATTTCAACAATTCTTTTACAAATTGCCAGTCCGAGCCCGCTGCCCACCGGCTTTTGTATGGTCTGGTTTTTCGCCTGGAAAAACTTATCAAATACCAGCTCGCGCAATTCTGCAGGAATGCCCTTGCCGTTGTCTTCTACCCACACCTGCAGCTCATCTTCCACCATGCGGCAGGTGACGGTAATACAACCGGTGTCTTCCGGTACAAATTTAATAGCGTTTGAAACAAGATTATAGATCACCTGCCGTATCAGATCCCGGTCGCACTGTTGCAGTGTCATAAAGTTGGGATCGGTAAAAGCAAGCGATATACGTTTTTCCTGCGCCAGCGGTTGCAGGGAAGCGATCACCTCCGCTATGAGCCCGCCGAGTTCCACTGCAGCGTAATTCAGCTTCTGCCGGCCTGATTCGTAGCGCTCCAGGTTCAGTACCTGCGTAATGAGGTGACTCAGACGCTCAATCTCTTTCACAATAGCTTCCAGGTAAAATTGCCGCTGTTCTTCCTCCATGTCCGGGTTGTCGTACAGGATTTCGCTCAATGCGCGTATAGATGTAAGCGGCGTGCGCAATTCGTGCGTAACAGTGTACAGGAATTCGTCTTTTAATACGTCGCTTTTCATCAGCCGTTCGTTCACATCGGTCAGCTGCTGTTTGGCGCGGGATAACTCTGCCGATTTCTTCTTCAGCTCTTTGTTCAGCTCCAGTACCTGTTGCGATTCCTTCACGATATTCATCACCTCGCTGATGCTGATCTCCTCTTCCTGCGCAATATTTGAGATGAGGACGCGTGCAGATGCAGAGCCAATTACGCCGGTCAGTATCTTCTCCGAAAAATCGATAATACGCGGGTCTGCTTCTTCTTTATCGAGTAATATTTTATGTCTTTGTGCATAAGCGCCGAGCAGGTTGGCCGCACGCTCCCTCCCGATAAAATTGGCAAGCAGTCCGCTTACCGATTCCATCCTGGCAGAAAGCTTCCACATGCCGGGGCCGCCGGTTACGCCTATATACTGATCAATATGTACGAACAGTTCCGACTGGTATTCTTCCTGACGGGAGGGGTGGGTGAGCAGGGAGATCACAAACAGGCTGCCGATATTCGCGATCATGCTCCAGAATACACCATGCGCCAGCACACCCATGCGCTGCACACCGAACAGCCCTGTGGGCCGCAGCCAGCTGATGCCGAAGAATCCCTGGTCGAGTATGCTATGGTCCATATAGCCTGCGGTGATGATGGACGGTACGACAATGGTGATGAACCATACGAAAAATCCAAGCGTAATGGCAGTGATCGCCCCTTTACGGGTGAGCCACTTCAGGTAAAGTCCGCCTATTACGGCAGGTGCAAACTGAGCTACAGCGGCCATCGAGATGAGTCCGATGGATACAAGAGAAGACGAGGTTGCAATCCATTTGTCGTAAAGGCAGGCAAGCAGCAAAATAATAACGATACTCGCCCTGCGTGAAAAGATGATACTGCGGATTGTCGCTTTTTCATCGCCTCCGGCGGCCAGGTTCTTTAATATGCCCAAAGGCAGGATCAGGTTATTGCTGACCATTGTCGACAGCGCGATCGTTTCCACGATGATCATACCGCTGGCTGCGGAAAAGCCGCCGATATACACGAGAAGTCCGAGCAGGGGATGACCCGTCCTGAGCGGAAGTGCCAGCACATACGCATCCACACTTACCTGGTTGCCCAGCAGCAATTGTCCGCCCATAGCCACCGGCAGTACGAAGATGTTGATGAGCAGCAGGTACAGCGGAAACAGCCAGGTAGCTTTATGCAGGTGCCGTACGTCTGTATTTTCCACTACAGCCACCTGGAACTGCCTTGGCAGGAAAATAGTGGCAAGACCTGAAACAAAGATCATGGCCAGCCAATCGTTATTCTCAAGTCCGTCATGTAATGTGAAGAAGCGCGTAAAGCCTTTCAGCTGCGCTTCGCTGCTGATTGCCGCAAAGCCATTGAAAAGTACATAGCAGGTGGTGAAACCAAGTGCCAGGAATGCAATTAGCTTGATAATCGACTCAAAAGCAATAGTGGCTACGAGTCCTTCATGCCGTTCCGACGCATCGGCCGAACGCGTTCCGAAGATAATGATAAACACACTGAGGATACCGGCAATCACGAGCGTGTCGTTACTCCAGCTTGCCGGTGAAATTCCTTTGGGAACACCTGTTATGATGTGCAGTGAGGTGGCGATCGCTTTGAGCTGGATCGCTATATAGGGCAATACCCCCACGATACAGAAAAGCGTAACCAATATGCCCAATGTGTAATTCTTTCCGTACCGGTTAGAAATCAGGTCGGCTATCGTGTTGATGCGTTGTGTTTTGCAGATGATTATCAGTTTGCGCAATACCGGAATGAACAGGGCGCACATGACAGAAGGTCCCAGGTAAATTGTGAGAAATTCCGGACCATTGGTAACCGCTCTTCCCACACTGCCGTAAAAAGTCCATGCGGTGCAATACACCGCCAGCGACAGTGCATAGATCCAGCTCTTGTCCAGGAATTTGGATTTGCTTTTCCGCTGCTGCTCTACCAGGTAAGCGATGAGGAACAGCAGCGAAAGGTAGGCAACCGAGCAGATAATTATCAGCAGCTTGTTCATCTAATGCTTCCGTTTGGTTCTGATCAGTGAGTGAAACAATAGCAGCAGGATACAGGAAAGCCAGGCACAGAACAGGTATACAAACAATACCGGTATGCCGCCCAGGAAATCAGGCCGGTTCACCGAGTATAATATCGGCGCATTAAAGATCAGCAGCATAAAAAAGGCCAGCAATACATAGATAGCCTTTTTGCGTTCTTCGAGTTTCATCCCTGGAGTGCTTATGGTTTAAAGATAATAAAAAAGCACAGGCTGTTTAAGGCCTGCGCTTTTTCGGTGCTGATCAGGTGAAATCAGTCTTTGGTATCGTACTCCCCGGAAAGCGCATAGGTGCCGAAACGGAGCAGACCTCCCACGATAATGGGAGTAAGTACGAACAGGATGATAATACCGAATACGGTATCATCACTTCCTTTGGCATGCGCGATCTTAGGCCATCCGAAATCCATGATGCCAAAATAGCCGCAGGCAATGGCGAGGGCGATCCATACAATACCGAGCATTCTTTTTACAGCGTTCATAAAAAAGCGTTTTAAGTGTGAACAGATAATTAGTCTTCGATGTGTTTTATTTTACTGTTGATATACACCAGTCCGATCACAAAGCAGATAGCGCTGACGATGATCGGATACCAGAGACCTTCCAGGTAAGGTTGTGCATACGGCAAAGCCTCATTTGCTTTTTCCGCAACAGTATTCGCGTCTTTTGCTTTGGATGCGAGATAGGTCGCCACAGCAGGCAATAATCCTCCGAACACACCGTTACCGATATGGTAGGGCAGGGACATAGAGGTGTAGCGTATCTTGGTCGGGAACAGCTCCACCAGGAATGCGGCAATCGGACCATATACCATTGTTACGAGCAACACCTGTATAAATACAAGGAAGACCAATGTCCACTTGTCGCCGTCATTAATGGTAATTGTTTTTTTGGTATCCACTTTTGGTTTGCCGTCCACGATCTTCGCCACACCATTTTCAAGCGTGGTTGTTTTCACCTCATTCAGGTGCGTACCATCCGTGTAATATTTGTCAGTCGTCACAACCGAATCAAACCCGGAAGTCTTTGCATTTTCTTTCAGTACTCCGCTTACTGTCGTCTGGTCCACTACCTCCGTTTTGTTTTTCAGGTTTACGGTCTGGTACATTTTTTCGTAGATCGGACGGTAGGCAAAGACTGCGATCAGCATACCTGCGAGCATGATTTTCTTCCTGCCGATGCGATCAGACAGACCGCCAAAAACCAGGAAGAATGGTGTTCCCATCAGCAGCGCAATAGCCATCAGCGTGTCGGACTGCATCTTATCTACCGAACAGATCTTCTCGATGAAGCTCATGGCGTAAAATTGACCGGTATACCAGACAACACCCTGACCCATCGTTGCGCCGAACAGCGCCAGCAGCACAAATTTGAAATTGAGTTTGTTGCCGAAACTCTCTTTCAGCGGGTTGGCTGCAGTCTTACCTTCTGCTTTCACCTTAGCGAACAGGGGCGATTCGTGCATGTTTTTGCGGATGATATAAGATACCAGTACCATCAGGATAGAAACCCAGAACGGTACGCGCCATCCCCATTCGTTGAATGCTTCTTTAGAGATGGAAAGGCGTGTGATCATGATAACCAGCAGTGATACGAACAACCCTACCGTAGCGGTTGTCTGTATCCAGGAAGTCCAGTATCCGCGGCGGTTGGCGGGAGCATGTTCGGCAACATATGTTGCGGCTCCGCCGTATTCGCCACCGAGTGCGAGTCCCTGCAGTAAACGCAGCAGCAGTACCAGCAGCGGCGCGAAAAAGCCGATGGATTCATAAGAGGGGATACAGCCGATAGCAAAGGTCGCACCGCCCATCAGCAGCAGGGTTACCATGAAGGTGTATTTCCGGCCGATCAGGTCACCGAGGCGGCCGAAGAATAATGCCCCGAACGGACGCACCACAAAGCCTGCCGCGAATGTTGCGAGTGTTGCGAGGAACGCTGCGGTAGGGTTGTCGGAGGGGAAGAATTTGGTGGAGATAATAGTGGCCAGGCTTCCGAAAATGTAGAAGTCGTACCATTCGATCAGCGTACCTACCGAAGAGGCCCCGATGATTTTCCACAGTCCTTTTGTATTGCTCATAAAAGAAAATTTAAGTGTGAAAGGATATTACAGGAAAATGTGTGTTTGGATCACGAATTCACCTTTGCTGCCGTCGCGATCGATCGTTCCGTTGCTGCTGTTAAGCTTGTAAATCGGGCGGTTGGTGTATTGCAGAGTGATCTTCGCATTGTGTCCGCTCACGAAATAGTTCAGACCGAGGTCGTACTGAAACGAACTTGCGGCAAGCCGGTTGAAGTCTTTGTAAGTGGTGGTCACATACGGCATAAAGGAGGAACCGTTCTTCATATTCGGGAATTTATAGCCGACCTGTGTGTACCAGATGGAGCCTGTTCCTATTGTCGGTTGCAGGTTGCCGGCACCCGCAAAGCTTTCTGTCGGAGCTACGGTATTCGCGTGCAGGTTCAGTATGCCGATATTGCGCAGGTAGTTAGGTCCGAAATTGTAATTATAATATACACTGTAGATGCTCAACGCAGTTCCTTTCGCTTTGTTCAGCGGTTTATCCCAGAAGAAATCGACACCGATGCAGGTTTGCGTGTGTTTGTCGATCAGCGTGTCAGCACCGGAGACGCGCGCGCTTGCGGTTGCATTTGCCTGCGTATAGAATCCGGCTCCGATATTCAGCACTTCTTTTTTGCCGAGGTAAGTGCCGACAAAATAAGGCAGGATATTGTTCTCTTTGTCTTTAAATGCCCAGTCGAAGTAACCCGAAAATGCTGCTTTTTCGGTAAAGGCATTAACTGCGATACCATCTGGTTTGATATTTGCCTTTGTGGGCGATACGCCATAAACGTAGGGCTTGTTCACCGACACGCGGTAATCGAGTCTGCCGACCTGACCTTTGGCATAGATTCCGAATTGCCGTGCGAACTGATCGGTCGCTTCGATATTGTACCAGTTGAAGATCGGCGCATCCATGGTCATAAAGTTGAGGGTGGATGCCGAACTCAACCGGCTCACACCATTCCAGTAATGCAGCCCGGTTCCGATATGCAGTTTCCCTTTTACCACAGCATATTCCGACCATGCGTCGTGTATATAGAGCTGCGGGCGTTTACCTCCCTGACCCGTAGCGCTTGCCCCGGTGCCCAGTGTACCCGCGCCGCCGCCGTTAATGAAAGACACGTTGTTGATACCCCAATGCGTGAGGATCAGGAAGCGCGGCGAGATTTGCGAATAGGCGAGAAAGCGTGAACGACGGATACCGATATCCATGGTGCTGCTCTGCGGATCTCCGTTCACATCTTTAGTGCCGGGATTATTTTGCGTATACGTTGTCCAGAACTGATGCCACATAATGAACCGTACAAATTTTGTGCCGTCCTGGTTCAGGTCAAGCTTCAGGCCGGATCCATAATTGTCCGGACTTTGTGCGAGGGCAGAAGTACTGAGGCAGGCTGCGAGTAAGGCTGTTGTTAGGTGTTTACCTTTTTTCATCGCTTTGGTTTTTTAGAAGTGAATGAACAGATTTTACATTGCCAAATGTTGGCAGAAATTCATCATTCACACAATCGCATCTATATCGCCGCTAAGGGTATATGCATACATCAGACACGCTTGAAGCGCTCCCACTTGATCACCATAAATTTGTCGCCCAGTTCAGTCACCAAAACACCAGAATGCTTCAGGTCTGTTTTGTCGCCGAAAAATTCGATAAGTTCTTCGTGTGTCAGCACTTTATAGGTGGGGTGATAGTCGAGATTTTCCGGTGCTTTTACGTTGTAGCGCTTCACCCAGTTCATGACCGAAACATGGCTTACACCGAGTATGCGTTCTATCTCGCGTAAGGTCACTCCTTCAATGTACAGTTGCAGCGCTTTGATCACGTAGTACGGATCTATGCTTTTCCCTTGTTTCATTACCGTGAAATTGTAATTGCAGCTACGGCACTTATAACGCTGCTTTCCTTTAGCCATGCCGCTTTTCACGATATCGTGCGATTTGCATTTGGGGCAGTAAATGTCTTTCATGATTTAAAGTTAACCCCGTACCCTATACCTAATTAGCATAAATACACCAAATTAGCAAAGATGAATTAACGACTAATTAAATAAGATAAGCTGTTAATGTTGCCGGAATGCGCTACTGTAAAGGGTTTCGGAATGGTTATAAGTGGGGATAATTCCACATGTATGTGTTGTGGGTAAAAATGACTCCAAATTTGTGTATATTAATTTAGCGCAAATTTCTTTCCAGTGTTTGTGTGAAATGAGTAACTATGTACCTCAAAATGTAAGAAAACATGTCGTACCCGTTTAAGATTAAGAGCCTGGAGGCGTACCAGGCTGCCAGTGAAAAAGCTGTAAAAGATCCTGAAGGTTTCTGGTCAGATGTGGCCGGATCTTTTCTGTGGCGTAAGCGCTGGGATACCGTTCTGAACTGGAATTTTAAAGAGCCGAACATTGAATGGTTCAAAGGCGGGAAACTGAATGTTACCGAAAATTGTCTCGATCGTCATTTGGGCACCCTGGGCAATACACCTGCTATTATCTGGGAACCCAATGATCCGGAAGAACACCATCGCGTGCTTACTTACCGGGAATTATACAACAAGGTAGTGCAGTTCGCAAATGTGCTGAAGAACAATGGTGTAAAGAAAGGCGATCGCGTGTGTATCTATATGGGTATGGTGCCGGAACTGGCGATTGCAACATTGGCCTGCGCGCGTATCGGCGCCATACATTCTGTGATCTTTGGCGGATTCAGCGCCCAGAGCATTGCAGACCGTCTCGAAGACGCACATGCTGAATTTATTGTTACCTGCGACGGTGCATACCGCGGAAACAAAGAGATCCCGTTGAAAAGTGTGATCGACGATGCGCTCGTTCAATGCAGATTTGTAAAGCGTGTGATCGTGCTTACCCGCACCCGTACTCCGATCAGTATGCTGAAAGGAAGAGATGTATGGTGGGAAGATGAGATCAAAAAAGTGGAGACAATGGGCAACCCGGATTGCCCGGCAGAAGAAATGGATGCGGAGGACCCGCTGTTTATTCTGTACACATCCGGCTCAACCGGTAAGCCTAAAGGTGTGGTGCACACTACCGGCGGCTATATGGTGTACGCCACCTATTCTTTCGTGAATGTGTTCCAATACGAGCAGGGTCAGGTGCATTTCTGTACTGCCGATATCGGCTGGATCACCGGCCACAGTTACATCGTATACGGTCCGCTGTGTGCCGGCGCTACTTCTGTGATTTTTGAGGGAGTGCCTACGTGGCCGGATGCCGGACGTTTCTGGGATGTGGTGGATAAGTACAAAGTGAATATCTTGTACACCGCGCCTACTGCTATCCGCAGCCTGATGGGCTTTGGCACCGCACCATTGGTGGGTAAAGACCTTAGCTCTCTGAAAGTGCTGGGATCCGTCGGCGAGCCGATTAATGAAGAGGCCTGGCATTGGTTTGACGAGCACGTAGGCCGGAAGCGTTGCCCGATTGTCGATACCTGGTGGCAAACGGAAACGGGAGGTATCATGATCTCGAATATGGCGGGCGTAACCCCTTCCAAACCTTCTTATGCCACATTACCGCTGCCAGGTGTGCAGCCGGTGCTGGTAGATGAGAACGGCCGCGAGATCGAAGGAAATGATGTAAGCGGTAACCTGTGCATCAGGTTCCCGTGGCCGGGTATTCTGCGTACCACTTACGGTGATCATGAACGCTGCCGTCAGAACTATTTCGCGACCTACGAAAATCTTTATTTTACGGGCGATGGCTGTTACAGGGACGAAAAAGGCAATTATCGTATTACCGGCCGCGTGGATGATGTATTGAATGTCAGCGGACACCGTATCGGTACAGCCGAAGTGGAGAATGCGATCAACATGCATGCCGGGGTAGTGGAAAGCGCTGTGGTTGGCTACCCGCACGATATTAAAGGGCAGGGCATTTACGCCTACGTGATCTTCGATAATACTCATGAAGATGACAACCTAACCAAAATGGATATTATCCAGACGGTGTCCCGTATCATCGGTGCGATCGCAAAACCGGATAAAATACAGTTTGTAAGCGGGCTTCCTAAAACACGCAGCGGAAAGATCATGCGTCGTATTCTCCGGAAGATTGCAGAAGGGGAAACCGGCAGTCTCGGCGATACGAGCACGCTGCTGGACCCATCGGTTGTAGACGAGATCATTAAAGGAAGAGTATAGCTGACAGGGGGCTGTCAGTTCCGGGGATGGCGGTTGCCATCCCTTTTTTATTGCGCAATAAATACCGGGATATTCACTTTATGGCGCAACGTATTTACTGTTTCGCCCAACAGGATATCCATTACCGAATGGTGCCCGTGACTGCCTACAATCAGCAGGTCGGCCTGGTTCGTTTTAGTAAAGTTCTCAATAGCCTGCACGCGGTTTCCGTAGGCGATATTTCCACTTGCGGTGAGCGAACGGGCAGCAAAAGCGGCGAGGTATTCGTCCAGTATCTGCTGGTCTTCCAGAGACTCCATGTCTTTGCTGGCGGCTCCCAGGGTGTTTGCAGGCGCACTCTCCACCACATGCACCAGGAAAAATCGTGTATCCGCGGCCGCAAAGCTCATAGCGTAAGACAGTACATTCGCATCCTGCGCTCCGAAGTCGAGCGCCAGCGCGATATTCCGGAAAGGGCGTGCTGGTTTCAGACCCGTCAGATCGAAGGACCGGTTGTGCATCACGTGGTGCCGCTGTTGCCTGCGTAAGATAAGCGGGTAGCATATGGTGATCGCCAGCAGGGCAACAAAGCCCGCAAGGAACAGCCAGATCAGTATTTTCACCCAGGCATGGTCTGTATGTGTCAGCCATTCCCGGCCACTTTCTGTAAGCTGCCAGAGATTCAGTCCGATGATGATACCCGCGCAGATCCAACTGATAACTTTGGTGGTACGGCCGATCACAAATTCACCCATTCCTTTCCGGTCGCTTACAAAATGGATCAGCGGGATGATCGCAAATGCCAGTTGCATACTCAGGATCACCTGCGAGAAAATCAGCATCGCATTCACCTCCGTTTCACCCATCACCACAATAACGATAATAGCAGGGATCACCGCCAGCAGGCGTGTGATCAGTCTCCGGATAACAGGGTTGATACGCAGACTCAGGTACCCTTCCATTACAATCTGTCCGGCAAGTGTTCCGGTTACTGTAGAGCTCTGGCCGGCGGCAATAAGCGCGATGGCGAATAAATGCGAAGACCAGCGCGTGCCGAGCATAGGCGCCAGCAATTGATGCGCTTCCTCCATAGATGCGACTTCATGCAGTCCGGCTTTATAGAATACCGCAGCTGCGAGGATCAGGATAGCAGCGTTGACCAGGAAGGCCAGGTTCAGCGCAATGGCGCTGTCGGCAATGTTATAGCGTATTGCGCGTTTGATGGACTGCCGGTCGGAGCCGGTGACACGGGTTTGCACCAGTGCCGAATGCAGGTACAGGTTATGCGGCATCACGGTCGCCCCGATAATGCCGATCGCGATATATAATGCTGCTTTATTGGGGATACCCGGTACAAAGCCTTTGATTACCTCAAGGGGTTCCGGTTTCACATACCACATTTCTATCCAGAAGCATAAGCCGATGATCGCAACAAGCGTGATAATGAACGCTTCCAGCTTGCGTATGCCGAGCCGTTGCAGGAACAGCAGCAGGAACGTGTCGAGCACGGATATGGATACCCCCACCAGTAAGGGAATATGCAGCAACAGGTTCAGACCGATAGCCATACCCAGTACTTCTGCCAGATCACAGGCCGCAATCGCGAGTTCGGCCAGTATATACAGGATAAAATTGATAGATCGGGGATAATAGTAACGGTTGCACTGTGCAAGATCCTTTCCCTGTACGATCCCCAGCCGGGCGCTTAGCGATTGGAGCAGCAAGGCCATCAGGTTGCTCATGAGCAGTACCCAGATCAGCGAATAGCCGAAGGCACTCCCGCCTGCGATGTCAGTCGCCCAGTTTCCCGGATCCATATAACCCACACTGATCAGGTAGGCCGGACCCAGGAAGGCAAGTATTCTCCGCCATCCGGCTTTTCGTTTCATGGGGTCCACGGAACCATGTACATCGCTCAGTGACTTGTCGCTATGATGCTGCATACGTACTTTATTCTCCTGGGGAGCAAAGATAGATGAATCTAACAATTGGATTAGAATTCTTTTATCTTATAGTATTTATAAATAACCCGTTTATAAAAAAGTCTAGCAATCGATCTGTTTTGTTCCGATTTTTGCGTTTCATAAATTATCCCTGTTTGAAACTTTTACTCAATTATCTGTCCCGGTATAAAGGTCTGATCTTCGTAGCGCTGCTGATGGCCGCGATCAACCAGGTCTTTTCCCTGCTCAATCCATACATATTAGGTCATTACCTGATCGACCGGTATGCACGCAACCCGAACCAGCCCTGGAGGGAATATCTCTATGGTGTGCTCGGCGCTTTGGGGATGATCATAGCCGTTGCGATGGTGAGCCGTATTGCCAAGGCTTTCCAGGATTATGTGGTGAACGTGGTGATCCAGAAGTTCGGAGCTGCTTTATATACCGATGGTTTACGCCATGCATTGCGCCTGCCTTACCAGGATTTTGAAGACCAGCGCAGCGGCGAAACGCTTTCCATCCTGCAGAAAGTACGTACCGACTGCGAAAAATTCATTTCCAGCTTCGTGAATATTCTTTTCTTCACGCTGGTGGGTATCATTTTCGTAATGGTATATGCATTTTCCCTGCATCCGATGCTCCCAGTTATCTATTTCGCGGGGGCGCTGATATTGTCTGTGCTCACAAGTCTGCTGAGCCGTAAGATCAAAACCATTCAGAAGAGCATTGTGCGCGAAACCAATGCCCTGGCGGGTTCCACCACAGAGTCTCTGCGCAATATCGAACTGGTGAAAAGCCTCGGACTGACGCAGCAGGAGATACGTCGCCTTAACGCAACCACGTACAAGATCCTGCGCCTGGAGCTCAACAAAGTAAAAAGCATCCGTTCCATCAGTTTTGTGCAGGGAACATTCGTAAACTTCCTGCAGCAATGTATCATGTTTACACTGCTGTACTTTGTGTTCCATAAGACGCTGACTGTAGGGCAATTGCTGACGATGCAGTTTTACTCTTTCTTTATTTTCGGTCCGCTTCAGGAACTTGGGAATGTGATCATGTCTTACCGGGAGGCTGAGGCTTCGCTGAACAACATCCAGGAATTATTTGCGCGTCCTGCGGAAGTAAAGCCATCCTCACCCGTTCCGATCCGTTCAATCGAGTCGCTGCGCTTCGACCATGTGGGCTTTCAGCACCGCACGGCAGCACATCCGGCTCTGGAAGCAATCTCATTTGAAATCAAAAAGGGCGAGACGATCGCGTTTGTCGGCCCTTCCGGTTCCGGTAAAACGACGCTTGTGAAACTGCTCGTGGGCCTATACCCTCCGTTGAAAGGAACCATTTACTACAATGACATCAAAGGATCCGATATCGATTTCGATGAATTACGCCACCAGATCGGTTTTGTGACGCAGGATACCCAATTGTTCTCAGGAACCATTAAGGAAAACCTGCTGTTCGTGAATCCGCAGGCTACCGATGCCGAAATTGAAGATGTGCTGCAGCGTTCGGCCTGTAACACGTTATTGCAGCGCGCAGAAAACGGAATCAATACTGTCATCGGTGAAGGCGGACTCAAGCTGAGCGGGGGTGAACGTCAGCGCTTGTCTATCGCACGCGCGCTGTTGCGTCATCCGCGACTCATGATCTTCGACGAGGCAACTTCGGCGCTCGACTCCATTACCGAAGAAGAAATCTCGCAGACGGTCAGAGAGATCACAAGCCGCCGGGAGCATATCACCGTTATGATCGCGCACAGGCTTTCTACTATTATGTACGCCGACAGGATCATCGTGCTGGAAAAAGGAAATGTCGCGGAAATGGGCACGCATGCGCAGCTGCTCGAAGAGAAAGGACTGTATTACGCTATGTGGCGTCAGCAGATCGGGGAGCGTAAATAAGTCCGGTTTCCGTCAGGGTTGATAAATGACACGGTACAGGTATTCATCGTCCTGTACATAACTGAGTCTTCCGTCCGGCGTGGTCAGAATGAAGTCGGGATAATCTACAGATATATACCGGAAATAAACCGGTGACCAATAGCTGTGATCCGGCATGCCATACGATTTACTGCTGTACTCTATCAGTCTACTCCTGTCCCGGAGCACTCTTGTGCGTTTATTCAGCGCAGCAGCATTGCTTAGTTCGAGCGTTCCGCGGGGTATTTCGTTGTAGGTTTCCACAACGCAACCCATGTGCAGGGTCCGTGACGCCCCGATAGAGCCTGGCACGTACCAGCTTGTGTCTTCCTGTTCCGACGGAACATATACTTTATACCATCCGTGGAAATCTCCGATAGAGTCAGCAAACTCCTGTAAGAAAGACAGGTAGGGCGGCTGACCCGGTGGAGGGAGCGAACCGATTGTTTTTCCTTCCGCCGAACAGATAAGCCGTTGTGTTTCCGAACGAACGATCGGCGACGCCAGCACCTTTACGGAATCATAATCGTGTTGGGTCAACCACCGTGCATCTTCGGTCACCGTCATCTCATAGGCGCCGGGATAATGTTGCAGCCATCTTTGCGCCTGAACAGATCCGGTGATCCGTGGGTCATGAACACCGTCCGTGCTCTGGTACTGAAATTGTTGTACCGATTGCAGCAGGTGCAGGTTGGTAAGGGAGTCACGTATATTGATCACCCGCCCTGCATGATCGTATGTGTAGTCACGCTGACTGTCTTCCCGGAATGAGCCTTTTTCCCCATTTGCAAATACATCGTAGTCGTAGGTCTGGCGGATCAGATGCAGGTCACGGTCAAACAGGTAACTGTTCTCCGAGAATTCGAGTACCGTGAGTGGCTTATCCTTGAAAGAAGTTCTGAAGTACACACTGGAATAGAAATTATTTTTCGCTTCCTTCCTGCTGTGGTACGAAATGCGGATCAGCAATGAGTCGCCCGGCAGTGTGGTATAAGAGATGAAAGCAGTATCGCGGTCTTGGTAACCGTCTTTATTGTCCTTAAAGAAGCGCTCTGTACTCAGGAATGTGAGTCTTCCCTGTTCATCGTAATGCAGTTCTTTCAGGGCGTACAGTTCTGATGTGTCGAAAGATTCCCTGTTCAGTACGCGTATTAAAGTATCCCGCTCCTCTGCCCAATTGTTATAGTCGTAAAAGCGGCTTTTTTCTTTCTGAAGGACCTGAAGCTTCCGGAAAGGAGGCCGGACCAGCAGGCGACTGCGCAGCGCGTGGGGGAGTGGAGATTCATACCGCCTGGTGGCCGTGTTCCAGATCATCTGGTCAGCCTCAGAGATCGCACTGGCGAATTCCGAAATATGCAATCGTACATTGTTGCTGTCCAGGTATAAACGCCGCTTAAGGTCCGTAAGTTGCGCATGGCAGACAGTAATGCTACCGGCAAAAACATATAACAGTAAAGCGACTTTCTTTTTCATGATGCAGAGCAAACCCTGTCTCTAAAGTACGACAGTTTGCTGAAGGCGTTGTAATAACGCTTTGTGGATCGTATACACCTGATCGATGATAGAATGTTTTTCATCGTTCAGGATTACGAAATCGCAACGCTTCATTTTCTCTTCCTGGTCCATCTGTTTCGCAATACGATCCAGCACCGTTTGCCGGCTTAGTCCGTCGCGTTGTATTGTGCGACTGATGCGCAATTCCAGCGGAGCGGCCACCCCGATCATCACATCCATGCTGAGATGACTTCCGGACTCGAAGAATAAGGCCGCTTCTTTCAGGGCGTAATCACCTTGCTGACGCGCCATCCAATCCGCTCCGTACTGTATTACAATAGGGTGGGTAAGCGCATTCAGCTGCTGTAGCTTTTCTTTGTCGGCAAATACGACGCTGCCGATGTATTTGTTGTTCAGGCGGCCTCCGGTATAAGCTTGTTCTCCGAACAGATTGCGTACACCGGCAATAATGCGCGCATCGCTTTCCATCAGCTGCCGTGCAACGGTGTCGGCATACAAAACAGGAATGCCAAGTGTTTCAAACACTTGGCATACGATAGTCTTTCCGGAGCCTATTCCTCCTGTAATGCCTGCTTTAAGCATCGACAGATTATTTTCCGGTGGCAGGAACAACACCCGTTTTCTTACGGTATGCCATTGTCATGTCCATAGACACTGCAGAACGGTCGATCGTGATAAACGTATTATTGCTGATTTCCAGTTTCAGGGTTCCGTCTTCGTTGTCTTTCGCGATGCGGCCGTGAATTCCTGCGGTTGTGATGATCTGCTCACCTGCACCGATCGTATCGGCGAATTTCTTTTGCTCTTTAGCTCTTTTGGCCTGAGGACGGATCATGAAAAAGTACATCACCACTACCATCAGCAGCATCATCAGAGGGAAAGCAAAGCCTCCGCCGGGTTGTGCAGCTGCCTGCAACAGAATTGCGTTCATTGTCATTTTGGATTTTATTTTTGATTAAAAAAATTATCGCCTTCCAATACCTCAGCGGTAATGTTCAGTACGTGTTTGCCTTTATTGCTGTTGGTGAAAATATTCACCGATTTGTGCTGCGATCCTACTTTGCCCGCGGAATTGAACTTCACGGTGATCACACCGCTTTTACCGGGAGCAATAGGTTCGTGCGGATAATCAGGAATCGTGCAGCCGCAGGTACCTGCAGCATTCGCGATCAGCAGCGGTGCTGTTCCGTGGTTCGTAAAATGAAATGCGTGCGAAGAAGCCTCGCCTTCGTGCAGACGTCCGAAATCAAACGCCGTGTCCACAAAGTCCATGGTAGGCAAGCCTTCATTTTTTGTTCCGTTAGCGGAATGAGGGTTGTTTACAAGCGATGCATCCAGCCCTTTTCTTTCAGATTGCTTTTGCTGTGTTCCGGAACAGGAAGCAAGGATCATAATACCTGCGCCCAGCGTTACCATACCTGATAGCATTGTTCTGTACATAGGATTATTCAGCGTTTACTTGTTTGAATTAGCGTACGGGACGATCTTGTTTGCGTATTTTTTTCTCCTGCTCAAAATCTTTCAACAGGCGATCCAGAACAGCGTTCACAAAATGTCCGCTTTGTGGGGTACTGTATTGTTTTGCGATCTCGATATATTCATTGATCGTCACTTTTGTCGGAATTGTAGGGAAGTACAGCAGTTCGCAGATACCGAGGCGCAACAGGATCAGGTCTATCTGCGCTACGCGCTCTGCTTCCCAGTTGATCAGTTTCGGCCGGATCAGTTCCATGCAGTATTCTTCCTTCTCGATTGCAGTGCTCAGGAGATTTCTCGCAAATTCGAGTTTTTCACCGGAGATCAGCGCGAGATAGTTGATGTTGCTGCTGTTTTTGAAGAAATTGTCCATCAGGATAAAGATCATATCCTTATCGTCTTCCCATCCGGCAATCTCGTCCATCAGGAAACCCTGAAAATCTTCACTTTTCACCATCAGCTCGGTCCAGATAAAGCGGATGATCGCTTTTTCGGATTTGGCATCACGCTGGTTGTCCGCGCAATAAGCTTCATATTCGGGAGTCTGCACCAATGTCTGGTACACTTTCTTTACCTGGTCCTGATCTATCTTGTCTGCGATGTTTGCCTGATTCAGCTTTTCGCGGTAAGTGTCATTTTCCAGGGTGAGCCAGATCATTTCGTTTCCGGCGATCTTGGTATTTACATTTTTATCAGCCTCTGTA
Source organism: Rurimicrobium arvi (assembly GCF_039540495.1). NCBI lineage: Bacteria > Pseudomonadati > Bacteroidota > Chitinophagia > Chitinophagales > Chitinophagaceae > Rurimicrobium > Rurimicrobium arvi. The sequence continues at coordinate 254,069 of NZ_BAABEZ010000024.1, forward strand.
GGCAGATATTTCGATGCGCGCACGCGGGCATCGGTCTCGGCGTACTGTGCAACGGAAGTCAGATAAGTGACCACTGTAGCGAACAGGTCCAGGGACTGGTTTAATTTGTCATTCAGGATACGCTGACCGGCAGCCGCAGCTTTATCTCTTTCGTCGGAGTGGGTGGCAAGCAGTGTGTACAACGTCTGCATTACTTTTACCCGTATATTCCTTCTGCTGATCATATTTGTGATTGATACTCTTTTGAGGGCTGCAAATGTACTGCAAATTACCCGTTGAATGTCTATAAAAATGGTAAAACACGAAATGTGAGCCTATTTCATGATGTCCATGCGCACCTTTCTATTTTTGATCTTCTCGTGCTTGAAACGTTCCATCGCGGCTCCGAGCTTGCTTTTGCGTACGGCAGCAAATGCATGGAAGTCTTTAACCTCGATTAGTCCGATGTCTTCCGGCTTCAGTCCCCCCTGTTGCGACAGGAACCCTACTATGTCTATTTTGTTGATTTTGTTCTTTTTACCGGCTCCGATATACAGGGTGCTCCATTTCGGGCGCTCGGGCAATTCCAGTTGGGCGGGCAGCTGCACCGGCTTCGCTTTTTCGGCAGTGTACTCAGGCAGGTATTCCCCGGGCCCCACGATCAGTATCGCCGTTCCGCTGGCTTCCATGCGCGCCGTCCGGCCGTTGCGGTGGGTGAATATTTCTTCCGTGTGCGGAAGATGGTAATGGATGATATAGCGGATATTCGGAATATCCAGCCCACGGGCCGCAAGATCGGTGGTAACCAGTACGTTTACGGTGCCGTTGCGGAACTTGCAAAGGGCAGAGTCGCGGTCGCGCTGTTCCATTGCTCCGTGATAGAATTCGTTATAGATACCTTTCTTCTTGAGATAATGGCTGCAGTCCTCAACCGTTTCCCGGTGATTGCAGAATACGATAGCGGACCGCGATCCGGCCATACACAGCAAGTCAAATAACGTTTCCTGCTTATCTGTGTCCGGCGATTCGATCCACTCGATGCTCAGGCTTTCTTTTTCCGATTCGTTTCCGGTGAGGTAATTCAGGTAATGCGGGTTGCTGAGTCCGACGAAATCGGGAACGGGAACTGCTTCCGTGGCAGAAGTGAGTGTTCTGTAGCGGAGTGCGGGAAGAGAACCGATAATGAATTCCATCTCCTCATCGAAGCCCTGCTCCAGTGATTTATCGAATTCATCCAGAATCAGTGAATGGATCGTCTGCGTGCGGATATTTTCGCGGCGGATATGATCGGCGATACGTCCGGGCGTACCCACGATAAGGGCCGGTGTATCTTTCAGGTTGTTTTCTTCCGTTTCCCGCAGGTGCCCGCCATAGCAGCAGGTTACCTTCACACCGGTGCCCATGGTTTTGAACACTTTTTCGATCTGTAGCGCAAGCTCACGGGAGGGGACGATGATCAGCGCCTGCGTTGTGTTGCTGTCGCGGTCTATTCTTTCCAGCAGCGGGGCAAGAAAAGCCAGCGTTTTGCCGGAACCTGTTGCGGAAAGTAATATGATCTCCTCATGCGTGCGGTGCGCTTCCAGCGCATCTTCCTGCATCGCATTCAGCGACTCGATATTCAGGTTGTTGAGAATGTGGGTAAGGGAAAAAGTGTGCTCAGACATATTGCAAAACTACACTCTTTCCCGCTACCCTTATTGCAGATGTGCTTCAATCTCTTTCTTTTCCACATATCCCGTTGTGCTCCATACCTCTTTTCCCTGCTCATAAAGACGCAGTTCCGGTATGGCTTCAATGCCCATGGACTGGCATAATTCACGGTTTTCGTCTGAGTTGATGCGGATCACCTCAAGTGTTCCGGCACGCTCCGCAGCTATGGCATCCAGGTTGGGTTTCAGCTTTTTACACGGACCACACCAGTCGGCGTAAAAGTCTACCAGCACCTTTGGTTTGGAGGCGACCAATCGGAGGTATTGCTCTTTGGTCATGCCTGAAGCGGCCGTGTGCGTATTGCCGCCTTCTTCAGGCAGATGCGCATTGCGCCATTGCATCATACCGCCCTGCAACTCATATACTTTACTGAAGCCCATCTTCCGGAGTGCCGCCGCCGCCTCAGCGCTGCGTCCGCCGCTCAGACAATAAACATAGATCTCTTTCGATTTGTCCATGCCTTCCACTTTGCCCGCGAAATCTGCGCTGTTCCATTCGATATTCTGCGCGGCGTTCAGATGACCTCCTGCGAACTCTTCAGGGGTGCGCACGTCCAGTATGACTTTATTATCGGAGTGTTCGATTTTATCCGCGAATTCCTTAGCCGTTAACGAAGTTTTTCCGGATTCCCCGCAACTGTGCAGCGTAGCCGAGGAAATGAGCAGGATGCTCAGTAATATTTTTTTCATCAGAAATGGTTTCGGGGTTCAAGTTAAGCAACTTCTTCATACGACACTTCTGTGTCGTTTTCAGATTGTTTCCGGACAGATGGTGCACAGCAGTTGCCGCCCGCGCAACCAAAGCCCAGCAAGCCCATAGCTGTAAAATACCCTCCGGCCAGCACCCCCGGCCATGCGCCGCCTGCCGCTGCCTGAAAGGCAATGGCCAGTCCCATGATCAGGTAAATCGCCCTGCGTATGCTCCATCCCTTTAGTAGTCGCTGTTTCATATTATCTGTTTTTCAGGATTGCCATGCGCGGCTCAAGGCATTTACCTGCAGCCAGCTGCCTCCGTTCGTACAATCAATGCCGTTTGCTTTCAGAAATGCTGCAGCCTGTCCGCTTCTGCCGCCGCTGGCGCAACAGAGGATCAATGGCTGCGCCATATCGCGGATTGCCGTTAGTTCCCCGGCCAGTTCTCCCAGTGGTATATTGATGCTTCCGGCCACATGGCCGCCCGCGAATTCCTCGCGTGTACGCACATCGATTACCATTACCTGTTTATTCATGTGTTGCTGTTTTTAAGTTGCGTTGTAATAATGCCGGGAAAAAGTACAATACAGTTTTCCCTGCTCGTCGTTCTTGTTTACTGCTGTTTTTTGCGCGTGGAAATGCCGAACGGCAGGTACAGCGGACAAAACCCGATAAGGCCTGTCAGCAAAAAGACAATGGCGACAATAGCCAGTACGATTGCTACGGCACCGCTTATCCGACCGCTGAGATAAAGTGCGCCGATAACAATTGCCGCAAGGATGCGTATCAGCTTATCGGCGGGACCTACGTTCTGTTTCATAAAATGGCTGTTTTTTTTACAGTACAAAGGTGGCTTGTCCGTACAGCATATATTGTAACTTTAGTTACATAACAATCGTTTCGGGGTATACCTGACAAAAAAAGCAGCCCTCTAAGAGCTGCTTCTGATAAAATTGATTGTTTGCCGTTACAGCATCATGCCGCCGGACACCTCAATGCGTTGTCCGTTGATCCAGCGACCGTCCTCGCTGCACAGGAACGCCACCACGCCTCCGATATCTTCGGGAAGTCCCACGCGGCCCAGGGCCGTGAGTCCTGCAATCTGCGCATTCATTTCTTTATTGTCGCGAACGCGTCCGCCTCCGAAATCGGTTTCTATTGCACCGGGAGCGACCACATTTGCCGCAATGCCGCGTGCCCCCAGTTCTTTGGCCATATAGCGGGTGAGCACTTCCACTGCGCCTTTCATCGCGCCGTACGCAGAAGAACCCGGAAATGCAAAGCGTGCGAGGCCGGAGGAAATATTGATGATCCGGCCGCCATCATTCAGATATGCAAGCGCTTTCTGCGTAAGGAAGTAAACTCCTTTGAGATGGATGTTCATTATTGTGTCGAACGCCTCTTCCGTAGTTTCTGCAAAAGGAGTATATAACGCGGTTCCTGCATTGTTGATCAGGAAATCGAAGTGCGCAGTGCCGTATTGCGCTTCCAGCCAGGCGCCTGCCTGCTGCAGCATCGCATCGAAGGTGGCGGTATTTCCTGCATCAAGCTGGAATGCGGCGGCCCGGCGACCCATCGCCTGAATGGCTGATACCACTTTGCCTGCTTCGTCCTGCCGGCTGTTGTACGTGATCATCACGTCGATGCCTTTTTCCGCCAGGCGCATCGCCATATCCTTTCCGAGGCCACGGCTGCCGCCGGTTACGAGTGCTATTTTGTTTTGTTGCATTGTTGATTTGATTAGGATGTAAAATTCCGCATTGTGCGATTATTCTGCTTATTCCAATCAATCCAATTGTTGCAAAAATCAAACATCTGCGCTCAGGCGATACTGACTCGGACTTTTTCCGCTGTGTTTTTTAAAGAAGTTGGAGAAATGCGCCGTTTCCTCAAAGCCCAGCGCGTCGGAGATTTCGGCAATATTCCAGTCGGTGTGCCGCAGCAGGATACGTGCTTCCCGCTCCAGCCGCAGGCTGATCAGTTCGGTTGTGGTTTTGCCGGTGCTTTCCTTCAGCACTTTGTTCAGATGGTTTACATGAACCGCCAGCCGGTCTGCATAATCCTTTGCTGTCCGCAGTTCCGGTTGCTGCCGGGAAGAGGTGACGGGAAACTGCCGTTCCAGCAATTCCACAAAAAGGCCCGCAATGCGGTCTGCCGCACCATAAGACTGGTAGCTTGTGGATTTGGGTTCGAGCTTTTGTCCGAAATGGATCAGTTCCATCACATAGTTGCGGATCAGGTCGTATTTAAAGCTATAATCCGATTCCATTTCACGCGACATGCGTTGAAAAATGCCCTGCAATTCCGCGGCCTGCTCCGTACCGATCTCAAATACGGGAAATCCACCCGGCCGGAACAGAGGCAGCTCGTCCATACGCATACCCGTTTTTTCGCGGCTCAGGAAGTCGGTCGTGAAGACACAGAAAAAACCGGATTGGTCTTCATCCTGCGGCAGATAATGGTAAGGTATTTTCGGCGACGCGAACAGCAAGCCGTGCCGGATAATGTCGATGCTTTTATCAGCATATTCCACGCGGTTGCGTCCGTTCATCAGGCTTATTTTATAGTAAGTGCGGCGGTTATAAGGCATGCCCTGACCGGCTTTTGCATTTTTGATCACCGATCCGATCTGGAATACATTGAAATGCCCGATCTCCCTGCGGATGTCTTCGGTAAGCCGGTCGGCAGCAATAGCATTTTCCGTAAATCCGATCTCGCGGTAAAAATCCAGCAGTGAATGAGGATGTGTCATGATTTGCAAAATTCAAATAATAACCGCAAATTACTTAGATCCGCAACACGGTTCTTTTTTCTGCCGAATGAATCGGCAGATTTACTGATCAATATGGAATGACCGGATGATGGCATCAAATGTGGCGGCATACTGCGGGTAATTGTGTTCTTCGGCGGTTACGTTGATCATGAACAGCCTGTCTTTTCTTTTGACATACGTGGTGATCATGCGCAGTTGCATGCTTCCGGGATTGTAGACGAAGGAGATGAGCGCGGCAGGTTTTCCGTCAATGGTGGTAACGGCAGAGTCGATCAGTCTGAACCCATTGAACATACCGCTGTACTCCTGCACGGAAGGTGCCAGCATGCTTCCGAGATCCATTTCCTGTCCGTTTAAAGCTTGGGTGGCTATATGCAGGTTTTCAAAAACAGAATCTTCGGGAGCATCTTTCGGTGCAAACAGGAATAAGGGAATGTTCATCAGCGAGCCTGAGGTGTCGATACGCCAGGTCTCCGGATAACTGATACTGTAACCTTCTTTAGTGTAATGAAAGAACAGCATTTGTACTGCTTTCGCAGGAACGGCGCAAAGGCCGGACATGGAAAAAATAAAAAGTAGGAGTTGTTTCATGTCCGGCAGCTTTGTATAAAGATACTTATTACCCGGCAGTTTTGGCGATTCCGGTGTTTGAACGGTGGTTTTTGCCGTGGCAGAGCTCGGCCTGGCGTTGTTTGCCACAACATGTATTTCATTTGCCACAGAAACTCATTGGCCGGTTGTTTACTCTTGGTGGTAGCACTAACTTTAAAATCATGAACAGCGCAGCTACCTACAGTTCCCGTTTTTTCCGGGCAGAGAGCCGGCCGAAATTTTCACTTCCGGGATTTCAGGCTTATCATACCGAGTTTGAAGGCCAGGTGCTGGTTCAGGATATTTTTATTCCTCCGGGTGGTTCACTTACTGTAGACGTATCACGCTATCCTCATCATCTGATCATACCGGTAGCGGGCGGCATTGTATTGTCGCGCCGGGGCAATCCGGTACAGGAGCTGATAGCCGGGGATATATGTTACCTGCCCGGCAATGAAGAGGCGTTGTTGTCGCATCCGTTTAAAGAGCCTGTGAATTTTCTGCATATTGCTTTAGCCTCTTTTGACGCTGCACCCGCGGGCGTGTCCTGCACACAGCTGGACATTTTGGAAAAAAACTGTTTGCTGCGTGGTAATAGCTGGTCGGACAATATTTACCTGGGCGTTTATGATAGCCGGAGTACACAGGAATGGCGGCTCACACAACCGAACGGCTCGCTGTTCACTTTTGTGCTGAATGGTTCGTTCGACTTTGAAGGGCGTCTGATGGAGTACCGCGACGGACTGTTTCAATGGGATGTGTCGGAAATCGAGTTTGAAGCATTATCCGATGCCGCGATTATTTTAATGATAGAGTGTTCACCAATTAAATTATAGCAATATGGAAAGGAAAGATTTTTTGAAAAGAGGATTCGGCTTTTTAGGTATGGCAGTACTTGGCCCTTCGCTGCTGGGTGCAAACAAAGCCGCAGCCTGCACGGCCGCTGCCACCGAGACTGCAGGGCCGTTCCCGACACTTACACCCGGCTCGCTCGTCCGCAGCAATATCGTAAGTACGCGTACAGGCGTCCCTTTCACCATCAACATCAACGTTAAAAACATCAATAATTCCTGCGGACCGCTTGCCGGCGTCATTGTCGACATCTGGCATTGCGATAAGGACGGCAATTACTCACAGTACGGCGGCACCACAATGCAGCCTACAGACTACACCGCACAGGATTTTCTGAGGGGGCGCCAGACAACCGACAGTACCGGACTTGTAAGCTTTACCTCTATTTTTCCGGGATGGTATTCCAGTCGTGCCACACACATCCACGTGCATGTATATGATGCTGCAGGTAAATCCCTGCTGATCACGCAGATCGCATTTCCCGAAGGAACCGGAAGCGCTGTGGAGACGGTGAATGCCGCTACGGCTTACGGCTACACGAAGGGTATGAGCGGCTATACGTATAATGCAACGGACAACGTTTTTTCCGATGGGACCGCAACAGAAATGAGCACTGTTTCCGGCAGCCTTGCAGCAGGTTATGTATTGAGCTGGGACTGTTATGTTTCGGGAGCTACCACGGCCATTAATGAAGTAAGCGCCGATAGTCAGTTTCAGGTTCGTCAGAACTTCCCTAACCCCTGCAGCGATGTAACGCGTATTCCCGTGGTGCTTAGAACACCTTCTGATGTAAAAGTGACTGTTATGTCGGTTGAAGGAAAAGAGCTTGTAAAGCAGGTGATTGGCAATATGAGTTCGGGAGAACAGCTTGTTGACCTGGACGTATCGCAATTGTCTGCGGGGAACTATGTGTATTCTGTCAAAATAACGAACCTGTCCGGCACCTTCAGCCAGTCGCGTATGTTCGTAAAACAATAATAAAGACTGTTTCGGGTATCTTTTGAGCTAAAGGCCGGAGTCATCTGATTCCGGCTTTTTGTTTAAAATGCCCGGAAATATGGCCTGCTCACCAACGGCGAAAATTGCCAGGGAACGGAAGACAGGATGATCAGCAGGCCTGCGAGATACCAGATGGCCATGCGCTTGTATCTGAGGGTGTCTTCGGCTGTACGTTTCACTTTAACCGAACCGATCGTGATCACCGTAATCCCGACCAGCATCATCAGCGCATGCTCCATTCCGAAGAAGCGTATCGCCCTTTCATGCACGGCTTCTGAAAAATGCGCTCTGAAATACTCTGTTATCGGGCTGATCACGTACAGACAAATGCCCAGCACTAACTGAATATGTGCGATGGTGGCGGTGATGTGCCGTATACGGTTTGCATGACTGCCGAACGGTTGCTTTTTTTTCCAACCGTAGAAGCCCAGGAAAATACTTACGAGCAGACTTATGAGTACCAGCCATCGGGTAAGGGAATGAAGTGCGAGCAGAAATGCGTACATAGCGAGTTGAATACGACCGCTAAGATATCTGCTGTGGTATAAATCTGTACAGTCAATCGGTGTAACTGACGATAATGTCGGTGAGAGTCTGAAAAAAGGCGCCGCAACAATTTGTCACGACGCCTGGGTTATGGAAACGCACTTTTGTTATGAGCCGGATTGCTTTTTGTCCAGCAGCAGCAATCCGTGCAGCTCTATATCGGTGCTGTACCGTTTGATCCCTTCCTTGTCGGTGTATTCGCTATGCACCAGTTTGCCTTCGATCATCACTTCATCGCCTTTGCTGAGCTTCTGCTCCACCGCTTCTGCCTGCTTGCCCCAGGCAACGATATTATGCCATTGTGTGTCATTCACCCATTCGTCCTGGTTGTTTTTGTACCGTTCGTTCGTGGCTACGGAAAGCCGGGCCATTTTCCTGCCGTTCGCAATCGTGCGCACTTCCGGCGCCTGTCCTACATTGCCCACCAGGGTCACCCTGTTCTTCATTAAGTTCATGCTCATCTTGTTGTTTTTAGTGTGGTTTAAAAAAGTTTCTGAATAATGATCAAAGTATGTGCCATACATTATCTTTGTTATGCTTGCTAATGGTTTATGAGCTTTCATAAATGGTTATAAGCGCTTATTTCAGACGAATAAAAACTAACAGAAGAACGATGGAACATCAGAAACCTCTATGCCTCCGCTGTGCACGGCCTATGCGGGGAAGAACAGACAAACGCTTTTGCAGCAGCCGTTGCCGCAACCTTTTCAACAATAAGCGTAAGGCCGGAAACCGGCTGCTGATACGGCAGATCAACAATGCATTGCTCCGTAACCTGGAGATTTTATCGGCACTGCTTGCCGCAGAATACCATGGCATCCGGCTGGACAGGCAGCAACTCGCGGAAAAGGGTTTTGACTTTCGCTACAGCACCGCTTCCCGGTTTTCACAGCGGGGAAATTATTATTGCTTTATTTACGAGTATGCCTACCGTATATTGCCGGATGAAACCATAATATTACTCCGGTGCCTGAGAATTCCCGAATCCATATGAGCCGCAGATTTATATGAAAACATCTGAGCTTAAAGACCCGGGCGCGGGCTAAAATTGTTCCTTTTTTCCGCTCCCGATTTTGTATTTTTGAACATTCCAACAACATCGTAACAAATAAATATTCTATACAATGGCATCTGCTGCAGACGACAAATTGAAGGTACTCAAGCTCGCGCTTGACAAGATTGAAAAAGACTACGGAAAAGGTTCCGTAATGACACTGGGAGATAAACAAAATGATGCCGTTGACGTAATCAGTACCGGTTCCCTGGGACTGGACGTTGCACTGGGTGTGGGCGGTTTTCCGCGTGGCCGTATCATCGAGATCTACGGTCCTGAATCTTCCGGTAAGACAACCATCGCAATCCATACGATTGCCGAAGCTCAGAAGAAAGGCGGTATCTGCGCGATTATCGATGCGGAGCACGCATTCGACGCAAACTATGCCAAGAAACTCGGAGTGGATGTAGACAACCTGATCATTTCGCAACCGGATTACGGTGAGCAGGCACTGGAGATCGCAGATCGCCTGATCTCTTCCGGAGCGGTTGATGTAGTGGTGGTGGACTCCGTGGCGGCACTGGTTCCGAAATCAGAGCTGGAAGGAGAAATGGGTGACAGCAAAATGGGCCTGCATGCCCGGCTGATGAGTCAGGCTTTGCGTAAGCTCACTGCTACTATTTCGCGTACGGGCTGTTGCTGTATCTTCATCAACCAGCTGCGTGAAAAGATCGGTGTGATGTTCGGAAATCCCGAAACCACTACCGGTGGTAATGCGCTTAAATTCTACGCTTCCGTGCGCCTGGATATCCGCCGTGTAAGCCAGATCAAAGATGGTGATGTGGCAAGCGGTAACCGTACCCGCGTGAAAGTGGTGAAAAATAAAGTGGCACCTCCATTCCGTCAGGTAGAGTTCGACCTGGTATTCGGAGAAGGGGTGAGCAAAGTAGGGGAGATCATCGATATGGGTGTGGAACTCGGCGTGCTCAGCAAAAGCGGCTCCTGGTTCTCTTACGGCGATACGAAGATCGGTCAGGGACGCGATGCCGTGAAAACCTTCCTGAATGATAATCCTGAAGTAGCCACTGAAGTGGAAACAAAGATCCGCGAAATGCTGAAGCAGTCCTAAGCGGGAAAAACAGTATTCATAGTGCGACAATAGATACCTTTCCGGTATCTATTGTTGTATGCAGTCATTTTTAAGATGAGACGTTTTTTATTGATCGGGGTGACGGCTTTGCTGGCATCCTGCCACGGAAGCCGTAAGGTGCAGGGTGGCATGCGTAACCTGGATACCCTTACCGTAAGGGCTTTTAATGATCCGCGCAAACAATATCGCGGCAGCGCGCCGATCGAATGGCGTTTCCGTAAAACGGATGTAAGCCTTTCTTTTGATTATAAGGCCAGAACCGCACAGGGTAAAGCCATACTGGAAATGGCTCCTTTCTTTACCGTTCCGGATTCCATGGTGCTGGACGCAAAATCCATGAAGATCGATGCGGTAAGTATCAACGGACACCCTGCGGCATATCGTTATGATAGTCTGCAGCTGCATATTCATACGGCTTCTTTCCGTAACGACTCCCTGCTGCGCGTGGAAATCGCTTACACTGCGATGCCTTATGCGGGTTCTTCCAAAGGCAGCGAAGCGATCACCGACGACCGTGGCCTGTATTTTATCAACACCGATAACGCGAAACCAGGAATGCCGGTGCAGATATGGACGCAGGGCGAGACAGAGGCCAACAGCCACTGGATGCCTACTATCGACAAGCCCAATATGCGCACGCCGGTTCGCCTGTCGCTCACAGTGCCGGATCGTTACGTGACGCTTTCGAACGGACGTATGGTTTCTTCGCATAAAAGAGACTCGCTCCGTACAGACATCTGGGAAACACCGGAGCCTATACAGGTGTATGCGGTTATGTTTGCGATCGGTGACTTTGCCATCGTGAAAGATAAATGGGAGGACAAGGAAGTGAACTATTATGTGGAACCTGCCTATGAACCTTATGCCAGAATGATGTTCCGCAATACGCCGGAAATGATCGGTTTTTTTTCCGGGATTACCGGTGTGCGGTTTCCCTGGGAGAAATACCATCAGATCGTTGTGCGGGAATATGTTTCCGGTGCCATGGAAAACACCTCGGCCAGTCTTTTCGGGGAATTCATGAACCAGGACAAACGTCAGTATGAAGATGAAAACCATGAAGATGTGGTGTCGCACGAGCTTTTCCACCAATGGTTCGGAGACCTGGTAACAGCCGAATCCTGGAGCAATCTTACCGTAAACGAGTCGTTTGCCAATTATGGCGAGTATCTCTGGCGTGAATATAAATATGGCAGGGATTATGCCGACAGGCTCGCCAACTCCGATCTGCAACGCTACCTGAACGGAGCGAGTTATTCAGATCCTGCGCTTGTCCGTTTTTATTACGGTGATAAAGAAGAAATGTTTGATCATATTTCTTATCAGAAGGGTGGGGCAATCCTGCATTACCTGCATTACCTGCTGGGCAATGAGAAATTCAGCAAGGCCATGCAGTACTATCTTACCCGCAACCGTTTGCAATCTGCGGAAGCGGTGCACTGGCGGCTTGCCGTGGAAGAGGCCGACGGCCGCGACTGGAATTGGTTTTTCGATCAATGGTACCTGCGCGGAGGTCATCCGGAGCTGACGATACAATATACTTATAACGATGCTGCGCAGCGGATGCTGGTTACGGTGAATCAGAAAGCGCCGGCCTATCATTTACCCACGGATGTGAAATGGGTGTCCGGTACCGGAACGCGCATGCTGCATTGGGACCTGAAGCAACTGAAGGATACTTTTTCATATGCGTACGAAAACGGGCAGCCTCCGTTGCTGATCATAGATGCTCCCCACGTATTGCCTGCTGCCATCTCCGATCAGAAGACAAGCGCCATGTGGCTGCGCCAGATGCAGAGCGGCGGCGATTACCTCACGGAATACAATGCTTTGCGGTCCGGCGCGAAGCTCATCAACAGTGCCGATGCGCGGAAGATCATGAATCTCGGCCTTGAAAGCCGCTATGCGGGTATCCGCCAGTCGGCAGTGGAATTGCTTTCCCGCATTGAAGCGGAAGCGGCGCGCAAAGAATGGATAGAAGCGCTCCGCCATATAGCGGTACAGGATAATAATAACCTTGTGCGTGCGGCGGCGATCGAGTTATTGGGTAAATGGAAAGAGCGCAGTATAATTCCTTCGTTACGTGAAGCCGTGAACGACAGTTCCTATATGGTAGCCGGGAACGCCGTATATGCTTTGTATGAACTGAAAGATTCACTCGCTTACGGACTCGCAAAGCAACATATAAATGCCAAACCCAATACAAACCTGTACAGCAAAAGCTGGCTGGTGATCGCGGAAAGTGCCCATGCTGAAGATACTGCGCTGTTCCTCCGCAGCGAAAAGGACTTTTACGAAGCCAATAAAAGTTTAATTTATCTCGAATTGCTGTACGCCGAAAATATTTCCTCCGTTGCCGCGTTTACAGCCACTATGAACATGCTGGAGAAAGCGATCCCGGACCAGAGTGTCAAGAGCTTCCGCGAATATTATGCCGGAAAGCTGAAGGAGATAGCCGAATCCCTGTCTTCGCCGAAGGCCAGAAAAGAACCGCTCAACAATGTGAAGCTTGATGCGCTGAAACGCAGTGTGACGATAATGCGCGACTACGAGCAGGACAAGGAAGTACGCGATGTGTACAACAGTATTTTGCGGTAGAGCGACTAAATTTTAGCAAAAAGTCGTTTACTGTGTTTTCGTAATCTTATTTTTTTATTTTTGTTCCTCATATTTCATAAATAATATCGCTGAATGAATTATCGCAAAATCAACAACCTATGCGGTTGGTTGGCGGGAGGCATTGCCTTCATTGTCTACCTGATGACCCTTGAACCCACAGTAAGCTTTTGGGATTGTGGAGAGTTTCTTTCCTGTGCGTATAAACTGGAGGTGGGTCACTCCCCGGGGGCACCTTTGTTCATGATGCTGCAGCGTATGTTCGGTATCTTCGTTGATAAACAACACGTTGCATTCGCGATCAACTCCTTTTCTGCGTTGATGAGTGCGCTTACGATATTATTTTTATTCTGGACCATCACCTATTTTGCCAAAAAACTATTGGTAGGCAAGGATATTGAAAATCCGGAAACCAATACCACGGCACTCATCATGGGAGCCGGTTTTGTAGGGGCATTGGCCTACACATTCTCCGATACTTTCTGGTTTTCCGCAGTGGAGGCCGAGGTATATGCGACTTCTTCTTTCGTAACCGCGATCTCCTTCTGGGCTGCCCTTAAGTGGGAACTGGTGGCCGATCAGCGTCACTCCGACAAATGGCTGCTCCTGATCGCCTATATGGTGGGTCTTTCCGTAGGTATTCACTTACTGAACTTGCTGATTGTCCCTGCTGTGGGTATTATCTACTATTTCAGAAGATATAAGGTGACTGCCGTAGGAACCCTCGTGGCTTTCGTTGTAGGATGCGCGGTGTTGGGTTTTGTGCAGTTCGGCGTATTGCAGGGTATTCCCAAGCTGGCATTTGCATTTGACAAATTGTTCGTGAATTCGTTCGGTATGCCGTTCAATACAGGTGCAATCATACTCGTATTGCTGATCATTGCCGGACTCGTATGGTTGCTGTTTTATGCGAAAAAGAAAGGCAATTACCTGCTGCATACAAGCGTGCTTTGCCTGATGTTCATCCTGATCGGCTTTTCCAGCTACATCGTTCCGGTGATCCGCTCCAAAGCAGATCCCGCCATCGACATGACCAATCCTGACGATGCCAACCGTTTGCTGAGCTATGTAAACCGTGAGCAATTCGGATCCCAACCCCTGCTGTTCGGTCCTGACTATAACAGTCCGATGACACGCATGGAGAAAAAAGGAGATTCTTATGCAGAAGGCAAAAAGAATGGTAAAGATGCTTATATCATTGTTGGTAAAAAATCTGAACCGGTTTTTGACCGCACCCGTTTCTTCCCGCGTATCTGGGAATACAATCAGCCGGAGCATGGCAATTTCTATAAACAATACCTGGGTCTGACCGATAACGACGAACCTACTTCCGGTGATAACTTCCGTTTCTTCATGGGATATCAGATGAACTGGATGTGGTGGCGCTACTTCATGTGGAACTACTCCGGTCGTCAGAATGACTTTGAAGGTCAGGGCGAGGCACAAAACGGTAACTGGATTACAGGTATCAAGTTCCTCGATAAAGGTAAAGTGGGCGATATGGACGCTATGTCTGATAACTACCGCGACAATAAAGCCCGCAATGAGCTGTACCTGCTGCCGTTTATCCTGGGTGTACTGGGTCTGGTATATCAGTTCAACCGTGACAAACGCAATGGCTTTATCGTATTCCTGTTGTTCTTCTTTACCGGTATTGCTATCGGTATATATCTGAACATGCCTCCGTTGCAACCGCGTGAACGTGACTACGCGTTTGCCGGCTCCACTTATGCATTTGCGATCTGGATCGGTCTGGGTGTGCTGATGGTAGAGCAATGGCTGCGCAAGGCTGTAAAAGCTCCGTCTACATCGGCTATCGCGGCAACTGTTATCTGCCTCCTGGCAGTTCCTGTGCTGATGGCGGCAAAAGAGTGGGATGACCATGACCGCTCCGAAAAAACACTCGCCCGCGCAAGTGCTTATAACGTGCTGATGTCCTGTGACAGCAATGCGGTACTGTTCACTTACGGCGATAACGATACGTATCCTTTGTGGTACCTGCAGGAAGTGGAAGGCATCCGCACAGACGTGCGTACGATCAACACCAGCCTTTTGGGTATTGATTGGTACATCGAGCAACTGAGCTATAAAGTAAATGATGCCGACGCTGTACCGATGCTGTGGAGCCGCGACAAATACCTAGGAGACAGAAGTACCGTTGTATATTATGTAGAGAATCCGAGAATCCCTAAAGACCGCTTCTTCAACCTGGAAGAATCCTGCCGTTTCATGGCGGACGACGATCCTCAGAATAAACAGGCGCTTTCCGACGGTTCTCTGGTGAATTACATTCCTTCCAAAAATTTCTTCATCAACTCACTGCCTAAGGAAGAACTCGTGAAAATAGGTTTGCTGCCTGCAGGTGATACTGCAAAAGTGAGCACGGATGTACGTTTTACATTCGACCATTCCTACTACACCAAAGATCAGCTCGCGATCATGAACATCATCGCCGCAGTAGCGAAAGAAGGCTGGAAACGCCCTATCTGCTTTGGTGGCGGGCTTCCGGGCGACAACTACCTGAACCTCAGCGACTACCTGCGTACCGACGGACTCGTACTGCGTCTTGTGCCATTTAAGTATGTGGACAGCGCAACGATGAACATGCCGAACAGAGAGCCTGGTTTTGTGAATATCGAAAAATCACTGAATCTCTACAATAACATCTTCCAGTGGGGTAATGCCGATCGTAAAAATGTGTATTTCGACGAGAAGAACCGCCTGATGTTCTATGCTTATCGTTTGGGCGTCGCACGTCTTGCCGAAACTCTGGTGTCGCAGGGCAGAAATGCGGATGCGATCAAGGTGCTCGACAAGGTGATGAACAGCATTACAGAGGAAAGCATGCAATACGACCGCGTTTCGTTCATGATGGCCGTTGCCTACACCACCGCAGGAGCTAAGGACAAAGGCCGTAACCTGGCAATGAAAATTGCAGGGAATGCCGAAGCGGATGTAAACTGGGCGATCGGACTGAATGAAAGTGCGAGAAATTCTCAACTTGGGTCACTTCGTGACGATGTGTCGCTGATCTTCCAGATGGGCCGTAATATGGAAATTATCGGCGATCCTGCTACCGGAAAAGAGCTGCAGACAAAAGCAAATGCATTGGCTCAGAAAGTGCAGGGTACTGTCGGAAATATCTTCCAATAGAACCTTCAGACCCGGTGGTGCAATCCTGTTGCGCCACCGGGTATCTTATACAACAAAGCCGTCTCCAAAAGGGACGGCTTCGTTATGTAATGTGGGTTTTGTAAATAATCAGAACTGACTGTTGCAATCTTTCATCAGCGGTTGCATGATATCTTTTTCGGAGACGATCGCCTCGTTCAGGTTGATCTTCCAATCGATCTGCAGCGCAGGATCGTTGTACAATACGCCGCCTTCCTGTTCTTTACTGTAGAAATTGTCGCACTTGTAAAATACTTCCGCAGTTTCGGACAGAACGGAGTAGCCATGTGCGAAGCCGCGGGGAATAAGGAATTGACGTTTGTTCTCATCGGAGAGCTCCACACCATACCACTGACCGTAAGTGCTGCTGTCGCGGCGCAGGTCCACCACCACATCCCAGATACATCCCTGAAGACAGCGGATCAGTTTGGATTGTGCAACGGGTTCATTCTGGTAATGCAGTCCCCGCAATACATTGCGCGAAGACCGGGCCTGATTGTCCTGCACGAAACGGTGTGGGAAACCGGTAGCTGCAGTAAATACTTTTTCATTAAAGCTTTCGAAGAAATAACCGCGCTCATCGCCGAATACTTTCGGTTCAAGGATCAGTAATCCTTCAAAAGGAGTGGTAACTACATTCATGATTTACTGAGTTGGTCGACGATCTGGTTAGTGTGTGAACTGATGTAGGCAAGCTGCTCTTCCGTAAGCTCCGTATGGATGGGGAGCGAGACCACGCAGGTATTCAGAAAATCCGTTACCGGTAATGTATATGCTTCTCCGCCGAAATCGCGCAGCATTTCCTGTTTGTGGGAAGGAACAGGGTAATAGATCATGGATGGAATGCCTTTTTCCGCGAGCATATCCACCAGTTTGTCGCGATCTGCATTTTTAATCTTCAGCGTATACTGATGAAAAACATGTTTGTTGTATGGTGCACGGTAAGGAGTCTCAATATTGGGGTTGTCCGCAAACGCTTTATCATAGTAGTCAGCAGCTGCTATACGAGCATCGCAATATTCATCCAGATGTCTCAGTTTGATGCGTAATACCGCAGCCTGTATGCTGTCGAGACGACTGTTACAGCCCACCATTTCATGATAATAACGCACTTTCTGACCATGGTTCGCAATCATGCGCAGTTTCTCTGCAAGTGTATCGTCGTTCGTGAACATTGCTCCGCCGTCGCCGTAAGCACCCAGATTTTTTGAAGGGAAGAAAGAGGTACAGCCTACAATTCCCATAGTGCCTGTTTTTTTGACGCTTCCGTCCGGGAAAGTATAATAGCCGCCGATTGCCTGTGCATTGTCTTCGATCAACGGAATATTATGTGCAGCGGCAAGCTCCATGAGCGGCGCCATATCCGTACATTGACCATACAGGTGTACAGGGATAATTGCTTTTGTTTTGTCGGTGATCGCATTGCGTACACTGTCCAGGTTCATGGTAAAGGTGTCTGCATCCACATCCACGAATACCGGTTTCAGTCGCAGCAGCGCCACCACTTCCACCGTTGCGATATAAGTGAATGAAGGAGTGATCACCTCGTCGCCGGGTTGCAGCTCGAGCGCCATCAGCGCAATCTGCAGCGCGTCGGTACCATTGGCACAGGGAATAACGTGCTTTACACCCAGGTATTCCGCCAGTTCGGTCGCGAAATGTTTTACGTCAGGCCCGTTGATGAACGCGGCGCTTTCCATAACACTCAATACAGCCGCGTCTACTTCGGCTTTGATTTTCTGATACTGGCGTTTCAGATCCACCATTTGGAGTCCTTGCATAGGAAGTGCTTTTTTCAGGGTGCAAACTTACTTGTTCGCACGGACATATTAACGCGGCTCCATCAAGTTTATGCAGATGCAGCCCGATATTTTTGTACGTTTGGGAAATAATAACCAGTCGTAATATTTGGCCGCACATCACCTGAAAAAAGGAACGCTCTGGACAATTGCCTATTTCCTCGGCTCGTTCGCAAAAACTATTGTGCTCACCCCGATGATGTTATCGCATTGGGGTGCAAGGGTATTTTGTTTCTGGGCAGTGCTGCTTTCCGCACGCGCAGTTTTCCTGTTTCTTTCTGATGGCTTTGTACGGTATGTGGTGAATGCTTACAACATCGGATACCACACAGATGAGGCTGCCGCCGCCCGTATCCTGTCATCCGGACATTCGTTTTCCTCGCTGTTCACCGTCTTGCTGGGTTGTACGGTATTTGCTGCATTATCGCTGCAGCCTGGCTGGTGCGCTGCTTTGTTCAATGTTCCGGTACAGGATGTGACCGGTAACGGATTACCCATGTACGTGTCGTTATACCTGCTGGTGTGCGGGGTTCAGAACGGACAACGTATGTATGCTGCGGCCAAGGAAGCACGCGGACTGGTATGGCACAACCTGTTTCTTGAGGTGCTGCTGGTGGGGCTGGAGATTGCCTTACTGGCGGGATTGCTGGCCCTGGGTGGTTCCTTCGGTCAGGTGGTCGGTGCCGATATTATCCTGATTGCACTTGTCACGCTTGCCTACCAGGTCTACCTGTCGCGGTTATATCCGCTTCCGCAATGGCTCACTTTTCGCTCCATAAAGCAGGGTTGGAGATCATTCCGGGAAGCCGGTCGGCTGTATGCGGGCAATTTCTTCGAAAAGCTCAGTACGGATGGCATTGTAATCATGCTTTCCCTTTTTCACTTCTCGAAACAATCGGTAGCGCTGTTCAGTACCCTGCGTACGATGGTGAACGCTCCGCTGCTTGCGCAAAATCTTTTGCTCAATACCTACACTCCGAGACTGCAGCAGTTATTCGCGCTGAAAGATGCAGCGCTCCTGAGCGGGTTGCTGCAACTGGTACGCCGGTATCTCGGTACTTTGCTGCTGGCGTCGGTGATTGTCTGCGTGCCGCTGTACGAACCGGTGTTCCTGTACTGGACCCGTCATACACTGCCTTTTGAAGGCTTATTTGTTGCTGAAATGCTGGTGTGGTGCGTGTGGTGTATATACGGTAACGGCTATTTATTCGTGCTGAAAGGGCTCAATCATCTTTCCGTTTTCATGCAGCTGATGGCGTTGCGTTGTGCACTGCTCATAGCGGGTTTGTGGTGGTCCGGAGGCAACCTGTTGCGCTTCGGCGCGGTATTGGTATCCATAGAATTCCTCCTTTCCGGAATACTTACTCCCGTATTGCTGCAGCAATTCTGGAAAAAACGCGATTTCAATTTCAACCGCCGGAGCGATTGGTTATTGCTGTTTGTGCATATTTTCGCGTCCGGACTTTTGTTCTATTTCCTTGTCTGATCCTTAACCGGTATGAATCTGATCTCTTACAATGTGAATGGCATCCGCAGTGCGCTGAAAAAAGGCTTTGCGGAATGGCTGGCAATCGAAAACCCCGATATCATTGCTTTACAGGAAGTAAAGGCAACGGAAGATGTGGTGCCGCTCGATGCGATCCGGGCCTTGGGATATGAGATCTGCTGGTTTGCCGCTCAGAAAAAAGGATACAGTGGGGTAGCGGTATTCACGAAAATAAAGCCGCTCTCGGTACACCTTGGCAATCGCTTTGAGCAAAGCGATTTCGAGGGTAGGGTGATACGGCTGGATTTCGACAGTTTCACGCTGCTGAATGCTTATTTTCCAAGCGGTACCACGGGCGAAGTCCGCCAGACCTATAAATACCAATGGCTCGAAGAGTTTTTCGAATACGCGGCAATCGTAAAGGCAGAACAACCTGACCTGGTGATTTGCGGCGACTATAACATCTGTCACAAACCTATCGATATCCACGATCCGGTAAGCAATAAGAACAGCAGCGGATTCCTGCCCGAAGAGCGTGCCTGGATGGACCGCTGGTTTGATCAGGGAGGCTTTGTGGATACCTTCCGGGTGTATCATCAGGAACCCCACGAATACAGCTGGTGGAGTCAGCGCGCGGCGTCCCGCGAACGGAATAAGGGCTGGCGTATCGATTATATCAGCGTTTCAGAATCGATGCGTTCACGGCTTACCGGTGCCGCCATCCTGCAGCAGGTAAAGCATTCCGATCATTGTCCCGTGAAAGTGACATTCGATTGATTGCTGCACTGTAATAAACGGGAGGAATGCTACGCATCCAGTTGTTGCCGGTACGCATCCGCCATGCGGCCGATGGTTTCATGTATGGGTGTATAGCGAAACTCCGGAAATGCAGTTAAGAATTTTGCGTTGTTGTAAAAGCAGCGGGTGCGGGCTGTGCGCGCCGTTTCCCGGGTAATGGTTACCGTCTTGCCTGTGAGCCGGCTGCGGAGTTCGTTCCAGCCTGCGATGATCTTCGTCGCCAGTTCCGGCGCTTCTTTATGCGGAGGACGTTTACCTAAAGCATTTGCCATCAGCGTGAAGATCTCGCGGTAACTGTGATTGCCTTCCGAAAGAATGAAACGCTCGGCGCTCACTTTGGACTGCAGTAACAATATAATTGCTGCAACCACGTCCTGTACGTCCACCCAGCCATTGATGCCTTCGGTGTAATAGGGGAATTCGCTGTCAGCGATCTTAAGTAATCGCGCGCTTCCCTTATCCCAGTCGCCTGCCCCGAGGATAATGGACGGATTGACCATCACTGCATCCAGTCCTTCCTCAATGCCACGCCATACCTCCATTTCCGACAGGAATTTGCTGCGTGCATAGGCCGTGTTGTTTTTGCTTTCCTCCCATACATCCGTTTCGGAAAGCGGATGATCCAGGTTGCCTCTGCCGAGCGTGGCGATAGAACTTACGTGCAGCATGCGTATGCCTGGGAATTCGAGGGCAACATTCACAAGATTGGCTGTTGTGTCGGCATTATCGCGGATCATCCTTTGCTTGTCGCTATGTGCAAAAGATACTTTCGCCGCGCAATGACAGATATGGGTTATGCCTTCCAGGGCTTCACGGATCGCGAAAACATCCAGCAGGTCACATTGCATCCATTGGACACCGGGCAACTGCAGCAGCCCGCCTTCAGGCTTATTGTTGTGATACAATGCCCTTACGCTGTGACCGGCTTTGCTCAATGCGCGCACCAGGTGAGTTCCGAGGAATCCACTGGCTCCGGTAACAAGCATCACGGGGTTTTCTTTCAATCTGTAAAACTTACGGTAAGGAGATTATTCTATGGCCTGAAACTGGCGCAGGAAACGTACATCATTCTGGGAATACAGGCGCAGGTCATTTACCTGGTAACGGATCTGGGTAATGCGTTCCACGCCCATGCCGAATGCAAAACCGGAGTAGACCTCAGGATCTATCCCGAAATTGCGCAGCATGTTCGGATGTACCATACCGCAACCCAATATCTCCACCCAGCCCGTATGCTTGCACAGGCTGCAGCCTTTACCACCGCACACCGTGCAGGAAATATCCATTTCCGCACTCGGTTCTGTGAACGGAAAATAAGAAGGACGGAAACGTACTTTGGTATCCGGCCCGAACATTTCCGTTACAAAATGATATAAAGTCTGCTTCAGGTCCGCAAACGAAACGCCTTTGTCGATATAAAGCCCTTCGCACTGATGGAAGAAGCAATGCGCCCTTGCACTGATCGTTTCATTGCGGTATACACGTCCGGGACATACCACGCGCAGGGGCAGTTCGCTCTGCTCCAGCATGCGGGCCTGTACGGAAGAAGTATGCGTGCGTAATACCCAATCGGGGTTGGTAGCCACATAAAATGTATCCTGCATATCACGCGCAGTGTGGTTTTCCGGCATGTTCAGGGAAGTGAAGTTGTGCCAGTCATCTTCGATCTCCGGACCTGTCGCTACGCTGAATCCCAGCTTTTCGAAGATGGAGACGATTTTATTTTCCACCATCCGCAATGGATGGCGCGTGCCCAACGGAATGCTGGTTCCGGGCAGACTCAGATCTATATTGTTGTCGTTTTTCTTTCCGGATTGCTGCAGGTGGGCAAACGATTCAAAGCGTGCTTCCACCGACTGCTTGAACGCATTCAGCATCTGGCCGGCCTCTTTTTTTAATTCAGCCGGTACTTCTTTCATCGAGGCAAGCAGTTCTTTCACCAGTCCTTTCGTTCCCAGAAAACGGATACGGAACTGCTCGAGTTCAGCGGCGCTTTTTGCCTGAAAATCATTTACTTCTGCCTGTAATGCGGCAATTTTCTGCTGTAAATCCTGCATAGGCTGCAAATATAGTCGATTGACGGCAGAATCCCTTGCAGCAGAAGCCGTTTCACAGCCGTAAGCAGAGGGTTGCGGTTTTAACACTGATTTTCGAAACAGATTAGGATTTTGCCCTGTCATTTCGTATTTTTGCGCCTCTTATGAATGTACGCAAGTCTTTGCTTATCACCGTTTGCGGCTTCGGTTTACTTCTTGCTTCCTGTGGCGGCTTCGAAAAAGTCAGACGCAGTAAAGATGTAAACTACCGGTTGGCAATGGCGTATAAATATTTCGACAAGAAAGAATATTTGCACGCAAACGAGCTGTTCAAAGACCTGATGCCCGTAATGAAGGGGACGAAGAACTTCGAGGCGATGCTGTATAAGTTTGCTTATTCCTACTACAATCTCAGGGACTGGAACAATGCTTCGTACTATTTCAAGTTCTTTACCGAAGTGTTTCCGAACTCCGTTCACACTGAAGAGGCTTCTTTCCTGCACGCTTATTCGATCTACCGTATGTCGCCCAAAGTGACCGTCATGCAGACAAACACCGAAAAGGCGCTGGAGGTAATGCAGAAGTTTATCAATGATCACCCGGACAGCAAGAGCGTGGATCTGGCTAAAGGCTATATCGTTGAAATGCAGGATAAACTGGAGGAAAAGGCAGCGCTTGCCGCCAAACTGTATTACGATATCAGTCAGTACCGGGCCGCCACCGTGGTGTACCGCAACGTACAGAATGATTTCCCCGCTTCAAAGCGCATGGACGAATACCAGTTCATGATCGTGAAGGCGCATTACAAATTTGCCAAAGAGAGCATAAAAGACAAACAGGAAGAGCGTTACGTTAACGTGATCAATGCATATCAGGAGATGGTCGATAACTGGCCGAACTCAAAATATATCAAAGACGCGGAAAAATACTTTACCTTAGCAAGCATCAATTTAAAAAAAATCAAAAAATGAGTATCAATAAAAAAGCACTCGCAGCTGTAAACCCACTGATCGAAACACGCGATGTAACCGCGATCAAAGGAAAAACAGGCAATATTTACGAAAGTATTGTTGTAATGGCGCGCCGTGCAGGTCAGATCTCTGTTGTAGTGAAAGAAGAGTTACATAAAAAACTGGAAGAGTTCGGCAGCCATACTGATAACCTCGAGGAAATTCACGAAAACAAAGAACAGATCGAGATCTCCCGCATGTACGAGCGTCTCGCTAACCCTTCTCTGCAATCGCTGACAGAATTCAACGACGATAAAATCTACTATCGTAAAAAATAGTTTTTGAAGGCATAACAGAGCGCAGCAATCGGCTCCAATGCGATTGCTGCGCTTTTTGGTTGCATCTTTTTTCTTTCTTGCCCGGACAGGGCTTTTTTCGTTTTATCGTGTACAAGCATCTTTTTTTCGATCTGGATCATACGCTCTGGGATTTTGACACGAATTCCCGGGAAACCATGCTGCGTATATACCGCCTTTTCGACCTGGAGTCGCGCGGCATTACTGATTTCGATGCTTTCTACAACGTATACAACGGTCACAACGACCGCCTCTGGGGCCGTTTCCGCAAAGGATTTATCAAACGCGATGAGCTGCGCTGGAAGCGTATGTGGCATACACTCCTGGATTTCCAGGTGCCGCATACACAGACCGCTCACGAAATGAGCAGTGCTTACTTAGAGATACTGCCCACCCAGAAAGCACTTATCCCCAATGCAAAGGAGGTGCTTGAATATTGCAGCAGCAAATACAAGCTCCACATCATTACCAATGGTTTCGAAACCACCCAAACGCAAAAGCTGGTGCAGTGCGGACTGAAGCAGTATTTTTCCGAACTGATCACGTCCGAAAAAAGCAATGCTATTAAACCGCAGCGTGACATATTCCTGTATGCACAGCAGGCTGCCGGAGCAGGTGATGCAAACGAATGCCTGATGATCGGCGATGCGCTGGAAATAGATGTGCTCGGCGCCATGGGAGCCGGCTGGGATGCTGTGTACTTTAATCCCGGTAAAATTGTGCACAGCGCAAAGCCTACCTACGAAATAGACGCATTACAGGCACTTCTGTCAATTGTATAAATAGTATTTTTACGCTTAAAATCTCCTCTTTATGGCTTTACCACAGGTTTTCTCCAGAGAAGTTACCGATGAGCTCGTTGCGCGCATTGGAAAGTTAAGCCCCGAAAGTCGTGCCCTGTGGGGCAAGATGAATGTAAGCCAAATGCTGGCCCATTGCAACGTTACCTACGAAATGGTGTATGAGCCGGAAAGGCACCGCAAGCCCGGAGGCATTATGAAATGGATGTTGCGCAAAATGGTGAAACCGAAAGTAGTGGGCGAGCAGCCGTACAAACAGAACAATCCTACCGCACCGCAATTCATTATCAGCGATCAGCGCGAATTCAGCAACGAAAAGCAAAGACTCGAATCCTACCTGCATAAGACACAGGAGCTGGGCGCTTCCTGGTTCGACGGCCGCGAATCGCATTCCTTCGGCGCATTGAATGCAACGGAATGGAACAATATGTTTTATAAACATCTGGATCATCATCTGAAACAATTTGGCGTATAAGTCCTTACAGACTACTAATTTCTCCCTGCAGCGATGGCGATAGCGGCTAATTCCAGAGAACTCGTTCTGAAGATCATTTTTGTGATGGTGGCAATAGTCATATTGTCACGCCTTTTTTTCCTGCAGTTATTCGAGGATAAATACAAGGTGATGGCGAACGATATTGCTATCCTCCGTAAGGTTGTCTACCCGCCGCGTGGTGTGATTTACGACCGGAAGGGCAGGGTGATGCTGAACAACCAGGTTGTGTACGACCTGGTGGTAACTCCGGTGGAGACGCGCAAAAATTTCGATACTGCCCGTCTTTGCGAGGCACTCGATATCGATGTGCCTGCATTCGAGAAACTGATGAAGAGGGCCGTCAACAAAGGCGGATGGGTGCGCCAGACCGTATTTCTCGAAGAACTTTCACCCGCGCAGGCGGCACGTTTCCAGGAAAATATATTTTTGTTTAACGGCTTCCAGATGGTAGAGCGTAATATCCGTTCGTATCCCAATCCGAATGCTGCGGTAGTGCTTGGCTACATCGGTGAGGTATCTCCCGCCATGCTGCGCAAAGACCGTTTCAGAAGCTACAATCAGGGAGATTATGTGGGTATCGACGGACTCGAACAGCAATATGAAGAAGTGCTGCGGGGCCAGCGGGGAATCTACTTCGTGGAGAAAGATAATTTCAACCGCCCGCGGGATTCCTATAAAGGCGGTATGCTGGATACTCCGGCCCAGGGAGGACGCAGCATCGAACTATACCTTGATGCGGAGCTACAGGCTTACGGAGAAAAGCTGATGGGCAATAAGCTGGGCAGCATTGTGGCAATCGATCCGGAAACGGGCGGTATCCTCGCAATGGTGAGCAGCCCTTCCTACGATCCCAACCTGCTTACCGGTAAAGAACGCTCCAAGAATTTCGGCAAGCTGTTCATGGACGCAACCAAGCCTTTGTTCAACCGGGCAATGAAAGGGTCGTACAATCCCGGCTCCACGCAAAAGCCGTTGACGGCCCTTGTGGCGCTCGACGAACATGTGATCACTCCGGCCTATGGCTATCCGTGCAGCGGCGGTTATTATGCCTGCGGCAAACGTATCGGATGTACGCACAGCGGTGGTGGCCACGCGGCTAATCTGCGGCTCGCATTAGCCAACTCCTGCAACTCTTACTTTTGTCATATCTACCGCCTTTCCGTCGATAAACGGGAGTTTGGTAATGTAAAGAACGGACTCCACAAGTTTTACCAGCATATGTACGATTTCGGTCTGGGGCATCCGCTGGGCGTAGACCTGCCGCACGAAACCGGTGGTACTTTGTTTGATACGAAAGATTACGACAAGATGTACAATGGTTCCTGGAATTCCTGCACCAACGTATTTATCGGAATGGGACAGGGAGAGATCGCCAGTACACCTTTACAGATGGCCAATTCCATGTGCATCATCGCCAATCACGGTTACTATTACACACCGCACTTTGTAAAATCGGTTGCCAAAAATCCGAGAGACCCGATACTGGCACCGTATCTTAAAAAGCATGAAGTGACCCATATCGCAGATTCGGCTTTTGCGATCGTTGGACTGGGGATGATGGATGTGGTGAACAAAGGAACCGGAACCGTAGCGCGCCTTCCTGATGTGGAAGTCTGCGCGAAAACCGGGACTGTGGAAAATAAGGCGATTGTAAACGGTCAGGTGATGAAGCTGCAGAACCACTCCATGTTCGTAGCCTTTGCACCGCGTGTACATCCGAAAATTGCGATTGCGGTATGTGTCGAAAACTCGGGTTATGGTGCTACCTGGGCCGGTCCTATAGCGAGCCTGATGATCGAGAAATATCTGTTCGATACTGTTGCCAGCAACCGGAAGTCGCTCGAAGAAAGAATGTTCAATGCACAGCTTATACCGCGTTACACTTATGTGATCGATTCTGCACGCAGATTGCGCGATCGCCTTATCTGGGAACGTAAGGTACAGCAGAAGCGTTTTGCAGATAGTATCCGGCATTATCAGGATTCGCTGATGATCCACCAATGGATCAAAAAGAACCTGATGTAACACACAACTACTATGGCACATCATCAACCGGCAGCTCCGCGCAGGAATCGGCTTACATTGTATATTTTCATCGCACTCGCGGCGGGTATAGCGCTGGGCTTTCTGCTGAACCGGCAATACATTTCCGGCTACAAAGAAGCTATCGGTGCATTGGACCGGCTGCAGTCCGGCAACCCCGCAAATGCGGCATCTGTTGCAGCGGAAAAATCTGCGCTCCAGCTGCGCATGGATGAGGTTACCGATCCGTTTTCGCTTGTGGCCGATATTTTCCTGAAGCTCATCAAGATGATCGTGGCTCCGCTTGTATTCACCACTTTGGTGGTAGGTGTGGCAAAGCTCGGAGATATTAAGTCCGTGGGCCGTATTGGTGGTAAAAGCCTGCTGTGGTTCTTCTGCGCTTCTTTCCTGAGTCTTGCTCTAGGCATGTTCTGGGTCAATTTTTTCGAACCGGGAGCTCAGATGCATCTGCCCTTACCGGGTGAACACGCGGTGGTCGATCTGCAGAAAAGTGCTTTTTCGCTCAGGAATTTTTTAGGGCACGTATTTACCGCCAGTATTATCGACTCATTTGCGCGCAACGAGATATTGCAGATAGTGGTGTTCTCCCTCCTGTTCGGTACAGCAGCTGCCGCACTGGGGGAGCGGGCACAGGGAGTGATCCATTTCTTCGAAGTATTGTCGGAGATCATCCTGAAGATTACAGGCTATATCATGAATATCGCACCCCTTGCCGTGTTCTGTGCGATGACTGCCGTAATAGCGAAGCAGGGCGTCGGCATTCTTAAAACCTATTCTTTATTCATCGGGGAGTTTTACCTCGGACTCGGATCGCTCTGGCTGGTGCTGTTGCTGATCGCGTTTCTGTTTCTCGGGAAAAAGGTCTTTGCACTTATGAGGCGAATGAAAGATCCGGCCTTGCTGGCTTTCAGCACCAGCAGCTCGGAAGCGGCATTTCCCAAAATGATGATCGAGCTGGAGCGCTTCGGATGCGGGAAGAAAATTGTCAGTTTTGTGCTGCCGCTGGGATACTCCTTCAATCTCGACGGATCTATGATGTATATGACTTTCGCGGCGATGTTCATCGCGCAATCTTACGGTATGCACCTGCCGCTGGCTACACAGTTCAGTATGCTGATGGTATTGATGCTCACCAGTAAAGGAATTGCGGGTGTGCCGCGCGCATCGCTGGTAGTGATTGCCGGAGCGCTTGGTACTTTTCATATACCTGAAGCCGGTCTGGCATTATTGCTCGGCATAGATCCGATACTTGACATGGGCCGCAGCGCAACGAATGTAGTCGGCAATAGTATCGCCACTTCGGTGATCTCCAAATGGGAGGGAGATCTCGGGCATGAAGCGTAAGGTATAATCAACATAAAAATCAACGGGGCAACTGTAATACAGCTGCCCCGTTTGATTTGCGGCCACAGGCCGTTCGCTTATTTGGAGATTTTCTTCAGTTCCGGTTCGTTGATCTTTACCGGGTATTTGGAGCGCAGCAACGCATTCCAGTCCTTTTCCAGTTTATCCTGGTAAGCTGATATAACGTATCCTTTTGCCTCCGTAAAAGATTTATCGCTTGGCTGCGTGAATACTTCATCTGCCTTTACCACGATGTACGCATCGCCTTTTTTCACAGGTTCAGATAATTTACCTGCTGTGATTTTAGACTGCGGTACATCGCTGTATTTGGCGAACTCGAAGTGACCGGTCTGTATTGCTACCGCATCGTGCTGATTCGCGGTATTCAGTGTTTTAGACAATTCTTCGTTTGTGATGTCTTTCTTCTGCAGCAATTTCTGGCCTTCTTTCAGGGCTGCTTCATCTTTGAATGTGTACACTGTGCCTTTAAAACCGGGCTGCCATTTGTATTTGTCTTTCTGTGTTTCGTAGAAAGTCTTCAGTCCGGTACTGTCTTTTGCGGCTTTACCCCATACATTACGGTCCATGAGTTCAAACAGCATAATACCATCGCGGTATTCCTGCATCAGGCTTTTGAATTCCGGGTTGCTTTCCACCAGCTTATGTTCCTGGAAGTCGGTTACCACCTGGTTTTCATACATGCCGTACAATTCGCGGAACACGCCTTGTTTCTGGTCGCCCGCGGTGATATGCCCACGCGTCACACCCACTGCGTAAGTGATAAAGTCGTTTTGCGTGTAGTTTTTGCCTGCGAGCGTAAACAGCGTATTGTTGCCACCCGTCGGGAAGTTGGCCCCGGAGAATTTTCCGGCATCTTTACCCGTGTCGGCAATGGAGTTCAATTGCGCCATCATGCTTTCCAATGCTGCATTATTGGCTTTGAATCCGTTGCTTTCACGCACTTTTACGAAATACTGATCACGTGCCTGCTGTGCGCGACCATCGTTTTCCACCTTCGATTTCAGTTCTTTACGTACAGAATCGAAAGGTCTTACCGGGTATCGCTCTATCAGTTTGATGATGTGGTAGCCGTATTCTGTTTTCAGCGGCTGTGTGAAATCACCTGGTTTTTTCAGTGCAGCGATCGCTTCGTCCATAGAAGCAATGCTGTTGCCCGCGCCATACAGAGGCAATTCCCCGTTTTTGTCTTTAGAGAATTTGTCGTCTGAATATTTTTGTACCAGCTGCTCAAAAGGCACACCTTTTTTCAGTTCGCGCACAATTGTGTCGGCTTTCAGTTTCGCCGTAGCTTCCCCTGCCTCGCCTGCTGATTTAGGAGTAGCAATCAGGATCTGGGCTATTTTCGCCTGACCGCGTGCCGGACGGCGGTCGATCACTTTCAGGATATGATATCCGAACGGAGTACGGAACGGAGCCGATACTTTGCCAACCGGAGTGCTGTAAGCCACGTTCTCAAACGGATAAACCGTCTGCAAACCGGTAAAAAAGCCGATATCTCCGCCATTGGCTTTGGAGCCGCGATCGTCAGACATGGATTTTGCCACATCGGCAAAGGTCGCTTTCCCTGTGCTGATGGCAGTGTACACACTATCCATGCGCTTCCTGATAACGGTAGTGTCGGTGCCCGGTGAAGTCACGAAAAGAATATGGGCAACGTGTACCTCTTCTTTGGTACGGTCGTAAGCTTCCTGGATAAGGCGGTTTACCATCACTTCATCCGTAAGGTAATTGCGCGCCAGCTGTTTGCGATAGTTGGTGATCTCGCTGGAAACGGAAAGGCTTGTATCCAGGTTCTGTAATTCCGCTTCTTTTACCTTCATGCGGAACAGCGAATAGAGATCGATATATTCTCTCAGGGCCGTTTCCGAATAGTCTGCTTTGGCTGCGTTGTTTTTGCGATATACCCGCAGGAATTCTTCGCTGCTTACCGGTGTGTCGCCAAAGGTGAAAAGTGTCTGCGCAAAACTGTTTCCGTAAAATGCTGCCAGCAGCGTTCCGGTCAACAAGATTTTCTTCATAATCGCTTAAAAGGATCTTTTAATGGTAATAAAAAACGATGTGTCTTAAAAAGAATTTAAGACACATCTGCAAGTTTACGATTTTTATTTGGAACTCGTTTTCTTCTTTTCCGCCTCCTGCTTATCCAGCATTTCTATCAGCGTGGCAATATTTGAATGGTCGATCGTCTTACCGCGGATAATACCTTTATCATCCAGCAGGTAAATGGTCGGGTTCACGATTGCATTGTACATCGCTTTGTAATTGCTCTTGCGCTCCGGATCGTAGATATGTACCCAGTCTTTAAGGTCATGTTTTTTGATGAATTCTTTCCAGGCCGGTATCGCGTCTTCGGTACAGATGCCGATGATCTTCACGCCTTTTGCTTTCAGATGCTCCGCACGATAAACCGAGTCGATCAGCGGAATCTCTTTCTGACAGTGACCGCAGGTAGGGTCCCACATTACCAGGAGTTTGTATTTGGATTTGATGTCCGCTACTGAAACTTCGTTCTTGCCGGAAGAATCTTTCATTACGATATTGTAACCCACATTACCGATCAGGTTCGGAGCCAGTTCGCGGGCATGATTCAGGTGCTTCTGCAGCAGGTCCTGGCTCAGCCAGTCGGCATCACCTTTGGCGTAGTACGTGTTTACCAGGTGCACGTAGGCCTTATCCATACCCATTACCTTGCTCTCCTGCGTATAAGTGGCCAGCCAGGAAAGGGTGTAGTTAAACAGGTCGCCGGTACCGCGTGTCTGCGCAAGGATCCAATCCGATTCTTTGATCACGGAATCAGGAACGGGGATGATCAGTCGCTCGAAATATTCTTTGAGGCGTGAATCGTAAAGCGGCGTATTGATCATACGCGGGTCTCTCAGATCGAAATTATCCCAGTAATGCGTTTTATAATACCTGTAGGCATAATCCTTGTCTTCCTCGCCATTCGCCAGGAAGTGTTTTTCTTCAGGTACTTTCGGCAGTTCCAGTCCTTTAAATACTTTCGACAGGAAACTGTTGGGGTTTTTAGTGTTGTAGTCGTTGCGCCAGCTCATGAGCGACTTCATTTTCTCACTCATTTTATCCTTAATGGCAGCGCTGTCCACGCTGTTTTTAGCCTTGGCCAGCTGTGCGTTGAGCGCCTGATGTTCTTCGCCCACATTACGCACAAAGTCTTCATATTTGAAG
This sequence comes from Rurimicrobium arvi, assembly GCF_039540495.1. NCBI lineage: Bacteria > Pseudomonadati > Bacteroidota > Chitinophagia > Chitinophagales > Chitinophagaceae > Rurimicrobium > Rurimicrobium arvi. The sequence continues at coordinate 285,457 of NZ_BAABEZ010000024.1, forward strand.
AATGCCTCGTTTTCGGGAGAGTTTTTGACAGACACACCGCGTGCAGGCAGGAGGTTGATATCGTCTACATTGATCACGAGATCGTCACCATTGTTCAGCAGGAACTCGAAGTAAGTGGATCTGTCGGAAAGCATGATCATATACATGCCGCCGGTGATTTTTTTGGTGCTGCTGAGTATCCCGGAGCCTGTCTTATCGAGGTTGCCGGAATCGTTCTTGTAGATAGTGGGGAGCGGTTTGGCAAAGTAATGGGCGAGGTAAAATCCGGAATCTCTCAGATTCTTAAATTTCAGTTGGATGCGATAGCCATCCTTTGCCATTGCAGTGCCGAAAGATGCTGCCAGCAGGGCAGAAGCGCAGAGCAATTTTTTCATCATTGTTTTCATTGTTTAGCAATAATTGGGTGAAAATAGAGGTTTTACAGGAATGTTGTTCATGATTTCTGTTTCCTTCCGGAAATCAGCATGTTACCAAAAATACCTGAATCACACGCTTTCAACCAATTTTATGTTCTTAATTTGCAACTTATTAACCACAGTAAAAATTTCTTTTTTTGGGACGGAACAAGAGGGTAGAAGTCAGCGGATTGCCGATCGTGAGTTATGCCGCCGAAGGGCGCTGTATCGGGCACTTGCCGGACGGTAAAGTTGTTTTTGTAGAAAATGCAGTACCCGGCGACGTGGTAGACGTTCGCATCACCAAGAGTAAAAAATCATTTGCCGAGGGCCGCATGCTCCGGCTCGTTACCCCTTCTCCCGACAGGATCGTGCCTTTTTGCGAACACTTCGGCGTATGCGGCGGCTGCAAATGGCAGATGCTGCCCTATGAAAAGCAGCTCGAATATAAGCAACAGCAGGTGGCCGATCAGATGAAACGCATCGGTCATGTAGCACTCCCCGAAATGGAACCGATCTCCGGGAGCACGTTGCAGCGTCTGTACCGCAATAAACTGGAATTTACATTCTCCAGCAAACGGTTCCGCACCAATGAGGAACTGACAGCGGCTGGAGATGCCGAATTTGCTCCGGAATCTGCACTGGGTTTTCATGCGCCCGGATTGTTTGATAAAGTGGTACCGATCAATACCTGCCACCTTCAGCCGGAACCTACCAATAAGATCCGCAATTTCCTGCGCGACTATACCAGGGAGCATCAGCTCAGTTATTATGATTTCCGTGCGCACACAGGCTTTATGCGCAACCTCATGATCCGTGTCACCACTACCGGCGAAGTGCTGGTGAATGTCGTGTTTGGCGAAGACGATGCACAGGTGCGCGGGGACATGTTTGCGAAGCTGCTTGCTATCGCGCCGGAAATATCCACGCTGTGCTACACCATCAACACCAAGTGGAACGACAGTATCTACGATCTGGAAATACACACGTATCACGGCAAAGGCTTCATCACGGAAAAGCTGGAAGACTTTACCTTTAATATATCCCCGAAATCTTTCTTTCAGACCAATAGCACACAGGCAGAAACCCTCTACCGCATTACAAGGGACTTTGCCGGACTCAACGGTTCTGAAGTACTGTACGATCTGTATTGCGGTACGGGCAGCATCGGCATTTTCTGTTCCAAAGGTGCGCGCAAGGTGATCGGTATAGAAGTGATCGAACAGGCTATTGAAGATGCAAAAGTAAACGCCGCACAAAACGGAATCGGTCATGCCCTGTTCTACGCCGGGGATGTTGCCGCGATCTGTACCGATGCATTCTTTGAAGAGCATGGCAAGCCGGATGTGATCATCACCGATCCGCCCCGCGCAGGTATGAGCGAAAAGCTCGTGCAGCAATTGCTGAAGATGCGTGCGCCGAAGATTGTGTATGTCAGCTGTAACCCTGCCACGCAGGCACGCGACCTGGCATTGCTGGATGAAGCTTACCGGATAGACCGTATGCGGCCCGTGGATATGTTCCCGCATACGCACCACATAGAAAATGTGGTATTACTCACATTGCGCTAGGCGCTCTATATTTACCCGAAATTCTAATAATACAACTATAAATGAAAAAAGTTCTTACGCTGGCCATGGGGCTAAGCCTCAGCATCCCCGCTTCGGTGTGGGCACAGGCAAAACTCGTGGAAAAGGTAACCCGCTCGGGCAACGAAGTGGTGATCCCTTACGAAAAATACAAGCTGCCCAACGGCCTTACGGTCATCATCCATGAAGACCATTCCGACCCGATTGTGCATGTGGACGTTACCTACCATGTGGGTTCTGCGCGTGAGCAGATCGGCAAATCCGGCTTTGCACACTTCTTTGAGCATATGATGTTTCAGGGATCGGACAATGTGGCCGACGAGCAGCATTTTAAACTGATCACCGAAGCGGGTGGTACGCTCAACGGTACCACCAACCGCGATCGTACCAACTATTTCGAAACAGTACCGAGCAACCAGCTCGAGAAAATGCTGTGGCTGGAGGCCGACCGTATGGGCTTCCTGCTGAATGCCGTTACGCAGCAGAAGTTTGAAGTGCAGCGCGCTACCGTGAAAAACGAGCGTGGCCAGAACTACGACAACCGTCCCTACGGACTGGTAAGCGAGGTGAGCGCCAAGAACGTATATCCTTACGGGCACCCTTACTCATGGCTTACCATCGGCTATATCGAAGACCTGAACCGTGTGAATGTAGACGATCTGAAAAACTTCTTCCTGCGCTGGTATGGTCCCAATAATGCGGTACTCACCGTAGGCGGCGATGTGAAAACTGCCGATGTGCTGAAAATGGTCGAAAAATATTTCGGTTCCATTCCGGCAGGTCCGGCGGTAAGCCCGGTAAAGCTGGCCTTGCCCAAGATCAGCAAAGACCGTTACGTGTCTATGACCGATAATTACGCTAAAGTACCGATGCTGCGCATGGTGTTTCCCACGCCGCCTCAGTTCAGCAAAGACGAAGCGCCGCTGGATTGCTTTGCAGAAATTCTCGGACAGGGCAACAACTCAATCCTGTATAAAAACCTCGTGAAAACGCAAAAGGCAGTAAACGTAAGCGTGTTCAACAGCGCTACCGAGTTGTCCGGTGAATTTACAATCTCAGTAACTCCTTTCCCCGGTCAAAAGCTTTCTGATATAGAAAAAGCGGTACGTGAATCTATCGAAGAATTTGCGCAGCGCGGTCCTACAGCCGATGAGATCGAGAAGTTCCGTAATCAGCAGGAATCCGGTATCATCTACGACCTCGAAAGCGTTTCACAGAAAGTATCCAAACTTGCATCCTTCCAGACCTTTACCGGTAACGCGAATAATATCGGCAACGAACTCAAGCGCTACACCAGCGTTAACCGCGAAGATGTGATGCGTGTATTCGACCAGTATATCAAAGGACAGCATTGCCTGGTGCTGAGTGTGCTCACCAAGACAGAGCCGGACAACCGCGCCGCTGCCGATAATTACACCGTGGACAGCAATGGCTACAAAGCTCCCGACTATGGCTATGCGAGCCTGAAATACAATAAGGCGAAAGATAATTTCGACCGTTCCAAAGTGCCCGTTGCAGGAACCAACCCTAAGGTAAATGTGCCTGCGCTGTGGATGGACAAGATGAACAACGGCAGCATTAAAGTGATCGGAACAGCCGATGCGGAAATGCCTGTGGTAAACATACAGATCCAACTCAAAGGCGGTCAGCTTACAGATCCGGAAAACAAAACCGGACTGGCCAACCTGTTTGCCGCAATGATGAATGAGGATACCAAAAACTATTCTGCCGAAGCGTTTACTACGGAGCTGCAGAAACTCGGCAGCGAGATATCGGTAGGAGTAGGGAACGACGCTGTGGAAGTAAATGTCAAATGCCTGAGCAAAAACTTCCGTCAGACAATGGCCCTGGTGGAAGAGCGTATGCTTCGCCCGGTATTCCTGGACAAAACATTTGAATCGCGCCGCAAGCGTACCGTAGAAGGTATCAAGAGCGCTATGAACCAGCCTGCTTATGTGGCAAGCCGCGTGTATGAGCACGTATTGTACGGCGATAATAACATCCTGGGCATGAACCCCAGCGAGAAGACGCTGAACAACATTACGCTCGACGATATCAATGCTTATTACAACAATTACTTCAACTCCCGCGACGTAAAAGTGGTAGTGGTGGGCGATGTGCAACCCAAAGATGCCGTAGCAGCGCTCGGCTTCCTGAATCAGTTGCCTGCAAAAGAAGTGACGATGCCTGCTATTGCCAGTGCACCGGCAGTAAACGGTACTACGGTTTATTTTGTAGACGTACCCAAAGCGGCACAGACAGAGTTCCGAGTGGGAGTAGTTACCGGTCTGCATTACGATGCAACGGGCGACTTCTACAAATCGGGTGTGGTGAACTATCCGTTCGGCGGAGCATTCAACAGCCGCCTGAACCTCTACCTGCGCGAAGACAAAGGATGGACGTACGGAGCGCGTTCCGGATTTAACGGAGACGAATATACCGGAACATTCACCTTCAGCGCGGGCATTAAAGCCGCAGCTACCGATTCTGCACTGGCAGATGTACTGCGCATCATGAAGGATTACAGATCCGGCGGCATGACCGCAGAAGAGCTTGCGTTTACCAAGAGCTCTATCGGACAAAGTGAGGCGCGTAAATATGAGTCCGGCGGACAAAAGGCAGCCTTCCTGTCCCGTATTCTTTCCTACAACCTGTCTGCAAGCTACCCGGCCGATCAGAACCGCATTCTGGAAGAGATGACGCTCGATCAGGCAAATGCTTTAGCCTCCGGTCGTGTACCCGCAACCGACAAACTGGTAGTGGTGCTGGTAGGAGATAAAGAGAAATTGTGGGATCGCGTAAAAGTACTGGGCTACCCTGTGGTGGAACTCGACCGCGAAGGGAACCGCAAATAATTGCTCATGTTTTAATTGAATGAAAAGGCTGCCCGCGGGCGGCCTTTTTTGTTGCCTGCCTGGAGGGATTCGCTCCGTATTGGGCACCGCCCATCTTTCGGGTCATTGCGAGATGCGCATAGCCCTTCGCAGAGGTGCATCGAAGCAATCTTTCCCTGCACGCTGCTCGCACACGCTGTATTCTCCTCCATTGGAGGGGATAGGGGCGGGTTTCTGGTTTCGGGTCATTGCGAGATGCGCATAGCCCTTCGCAGAGGTGCATCGAAGCAATCTTTACTCGCACGCCGCCCGCACACGCTGGTTTCCCTCCTGATAGCTTCGGGATGGAGGGGATGGGGGTGTGGGTTTCCGGTTTCGCGTCGTTGCGAGATGCGCATAGCCCTTCGCAGAGGGGCATCGAAGCAATCTTTCCTCGCACGCCGCTCGCACACGCTGGTTTCCCCTCCATGGAGGGGATAGGGGTGGGTTTCCGGTTTCGCGTCGTTGCAAGATGCGCATAGCCCTTCGCAGAGGGGCATCGAAGCAATCTTTCCTCGCACGCCGCTCGCACACGCTGTATTCTCCTCCATTGGAGGGGATAGGGGCGGGTTTCCGGTTTCGGGTCATTGCGAGATGCGCATAGCCCCTCGCAGAGGTGCATCGAAGCAATCTTTCCTCGCACGCTGTCCTCACACGCTGGTTTCCCCTCCCGATAGCTTCGGGATGGAGGGGATAGGGGTGGGTTTCCGATTTCGGGTCATTGCGAGATGCGCATAGGCCTTCGCAGAGGTGCATCGAAGCAATCTTTCCTTACACGCCGCTCGCACACGCTGGTTTCCCCTCCCGATCCCGATCCCGATAGCTATCGGGATCGGGATCAGGATCAGGATACGCGAGGGGAGTCCGGAACTAACTGTGCCGTGTCCGGAACTAAACCCGGTTGAGTTCGGAAGTCCCCCGGGGAGTTACTGAACTCAGTGCGCGGTGTTCCGGACTCCGTTCACCGTGTTCTGAACTCAGAGCGCCGTGTCCGGAACTAAACCCGATTGAGTTTGGAAGTCCCCCAGGGGGGATACAGAACTCCGTCGACTCAGCTCAGAACTGAGTGAGTTTAGTTCGGGACTCAGTCGGCTTAGTTCAGAAGTGGGGGGGGG
>NZ_BAABEZ010000024.1:291530-304565 GCF_039540495.1 Rurimicrobium arvi
ATAAGGAGGTTAACGGCGGAAATTCCGGGCTGAAATATCCCTGAACGGGGTTGGGACTATTTGCTAAAGAAAAGTAAAAGACACTCCTTAAGTAGTGTCTCTCCGGCGCAGTTATGGAATAGTTATTGACCATTAACAGGCAGAAGCAGATATGGTGATGTGTAGCATTTTGCATGAGCAGATGATGATCACCGCGCTTCCCAGCATCGTTCGGATACCAACCTGTGTACAAAAAAGCAGGTATTTTTTTTAAAACATAAAACAAATACAAAAACTATGATGAAAAGGTTACAAAAGCACGGCCTGCCCCTGCTCTCATTCATGCTGCTGTCTGTGGCGGCGAAGGCTCAGCCCGAAGTCTCCAATTGGGTAAATGGTAACAAAGCTATAATAATAGACGCTAATGACGATGAAGATCCGGTTAGTAATATCAATGAGAAGATCTATTTCCGTGTTGGTAAATGGGCTAGCAACAAATGGTATACAGATCCGCAAATGACAGTAGCCGCTGATGCAGTTACAGTAGGTAGACCTTTTTATGTTTGTAACGGTTCTAAGCAAATGAAGGTTGATTTGTCAGGCTCGGCTCCTTTACTTCAGCTAAAACCCAATACCTCTGCTGATTGGGTGCGTTTTTCTTCAAGTGGCTCTGACCTTGCTTTTTTACCAGGTGCCGATCCCGCCACCAGCAGTGTAGCGATGATGATCACTAAAACTGGTAGAGTAGGTATCGGAACAACAGAACCTGCAACCAATTTTCATATCAAAGGAGACAATGAGCAGCATTTTAAAGTTGATATGGGCAGTACAAATACAAAGTTGGAAATTGACAAAGGCAACAGATATTTTAAATTTGATTTTATTGGAGACGATGCCGTATTGTCAATGAGGTCGAATGATCCGTATTTTAACTGGGCTCGTATCTCTACCAATGGGGGCCCTCTCGCTATTGTTACTAAAGGTGATGCCGCCATTACGGCTCCCAGTATGTTTATTGATAAAGATGGTAAAGTGGGCATAGGAACCTCTTCCCCCGTAGTAAAATTCCATGTTATGGATGGTACAAGTGAATTTGGGTTCAGTGCCGCTTCAAATAACGCTTTGTTATCGCTTAAAGCTAATAGTACCAGTGATTGGGCACGTATCGGATCGAACGGATCACCAATGTCATTTTTTACGAATAATACAGAAACGAAAACAGATGGAACTGAAATACCCTCAATGGTGATAACAACTAATAGAAAAGTTGGGATAGGGACCACAGCTCCTACAGAAAAACTGGATGTGCAGGGTGGAAAAGTATCGAGTTCTACGGGCGTTTCTTATGATGCTACCGACCATGCCACTGATTTCCTCACACCTGGTTTTGTCTGCAAGCTGAATATCACATCCGCCAAAACCGGTACCTCGAGGACCGCAACGGGCCGCATGTTGATGAACAATTTTACAGCCTCCGATCATCCGTTTTTGAATATCCAGACGCTTGATCCGGGTACTTCGATCAAATTTGATGTGGGCGGCAATACCAGTACGGTAATGGAGTTGTTTGAAAACCAGGTATTGATCGGCAGCCACCTTCCGTATGAGACGGCAACAGGTGTAATCCCTTTTTCCGGTCTCAACTATGCGCTGGGTGTGCGCGGCCGTATCGTGTCTGAGTCGCTTACCTGTAAAGCGCTCAATACCTGGGGAGACTTTGTATTCGATGAAAGCTACAAGCCTATGTCGCTCACGGCTACCGAGCAATACATCAAAGCCAATAAGCACCTGCCCGGTGTACCTTCTGCGAAGGAGCTGGAGGAAAAAGGCGTGGATGTGTACGATATGCTCAATATCCAGATGCAGAAGATCGAAGAGCTGACGCTGCACAGCATCGAGCAGCAGAAGATCATCAGCCAGCAACAGGCATTGCTGGAGAAGCTCAGCGAAAAAGTAAAATAAGGCATGTGTTTCCTGCAATCCATTATATGGGTTGCAGGAAATTTCGTTTGCTGGCTGCCATACGCGCCTGTTTTGTTACCGGGCCGGATGGGCGCAGCGCCCGGGTAGCCTGTCTCCTGTGGCGGAGGGTACTGCCATGCCGCTCTTTTCTGTCATCCTTTTTATGCTGTTATGAAAAATCGTACCCGATTTCATTGCCTGGTCGCAGCCTTTGTGCCGCTGCTGTTGATTTTCAACATGCAGTTGCGGGCGCAGCCGCTGAATATGCCCTCAAAATCGCTGCCGGAGGTGTTTACTTTTTTCAACCCGGGGGGCGCCTCTATGCCCGCAGGATCTGATGTCGTCAGCAAAAGTGTGATATTTATCCATTCGCCGGTTGAAAATAACGGGCAGACAACCACATTCAGGAACGGAACGGCTTTTCTGATCCGCACCTTCAGAGACGATAACTTTGTCTGCGTATGCATGACCGGTCACCAGGTTGCCGATGTAATGGGAACCACCCCGATAACGCCGGGTTCGGAAATCCCCTTCAACAGCGATATATATATGGACTATCTCGGGGAAGACAGCATCAGCAGCGTCGATGGCGCGTCTTATACAAAGGTCCGGCATTTTTCCAGGGGGTACCTCAGCAGTGCTAAACTGGTAGGATATTTCAATACTGCTTCGGGAATCAATATGGGGGATGCTGCATTACTGCTGGTAGACAAAGAGCAGCTTCCTTCTGTCCTGCCTGCCGCGCTGGGATATGATTTTTCCAATATGGAGGACGATTGGGGTTACGGAGGGCAGTTTTATACGGTAGGTTATCCGGGAGCTTATCCGCAACGTTTTTCAGGCCCGCTGAGCTATAGTTTTAATTATAACAATTCGGTCAAGTACAATATGAACCGGCCGTTTGCGATTGGCGGGGGGAGTTCCGGATCACCGCTGATCGGGGATGCAACCGACAAACCGGTGAGAGGCATTATGACATCGTCCGTGAGTCCGGTAAACGTTTCTGTTCCGGACCGCAACGGCTATCCGCGTACGGTAAGCTATGCTTTGACGGGCATATTTACGAAAATCGGCACGCTGGAAACGGCCATCAGGGAGCATTGCTGGAAAGCAAGCATCCGTGACCAGGTTTCCGCCGACGGCAGTTACCGGAAAAGCATAACGTTCGCTAATGCAAAGCCGGCGCTGAATTTAGATCTCACGGTCAGCAGCACCACAGATGTGAGTAATTCCTCCGCTGCATTTACCCGTACTACCGCCGACAGCCGGAAAGTGACACTGCTTATGGCAAAAAATTGTGCGATAGGCAGTTTCACCTTACCGGCACTGTATCCGGGCAGTACAACGCCCTGGCAGGTGGTTGTTTCCGCTCATCAGATTGATGTAAGCCCGGGTTTTATTTATTCGGCTACCGGCAGCAGTGAACTTGACCTCACCATTGCAGACGTTTACCCTGCACCGGCTGCTGCCAGCCGCCTGGCCGGCACGGCAGATACTGCTGCTGTTACTGCTGCGGATGCGCTGTCAGGCTTTAAGCTGTATCCGAACCCGAGTGCAGACGGAACGTTCCGTATAGAGATTCCCGCCGTACAGATGCCTGTCCTGTATCAGGGTTCCATAATCGGTATGGATGGTAAACTGGTGAAGCAATTGCCCGGTATGGGCAGCGGACAAACCGTAAGTTTCGACCTCTCTTCATTGCCCCGCGCGGTGTATATGCTCAGCATCCGTACCCCCGATGGCAGAAGCGTATTCAGCCGGCAACTTATTTACCAGTAAAAGCCGGTGCGCACTTTTTAAAATCATTTAATTTCTTTTGTTATGAACCATCTTTTTCTGCAGCGTTTCGCATTTGTTCCGTTGTTATTGCTGCTGATTTTCAGTGGCAGCTCGATAATGGCACAGGATGCCCCCGACATGATGCCGTTGAATTCCAGGCTAGACCTGTTTACATTTTATACCCCGGGTGATACACATATGCCATCCGGGTCTGACCTTACAAGTAAGGCGCTTATTTACATAACCGGCATTGACGCGGAACTGGCAAATAGCAGGAACTATGGAGGCTCCACTGCATTTATCATTCGTACGTTCAGAAACGACAATAAAATCTGTGCCTGTATGACGGGGCACCAGGCAGAAAAGTTCATGGGAGTAGCACACATTACAACTGTTCCGGACTTTATGGATATAAACAACAAGATTTATATGGATTTCACAGGACAGAATGAGGTGCGCAATGATGTAGATTATGTAAAAGTCAATAATTATTCATCTGCAGACCTTCAGTCCGTGGAATTGGTTGAGTATTTTAATGACGCATTGAGCAGGAAGGATGCCGCATTATTTCTGATTGACAAGAAGTACCTGCCGTCTGAAAACTTTGCAGCTTTGGGATACGACTTTGAGAATTCCGTAAATCCGCAGTCCGACGAGCACTTTTACAGTATGGGCCATCCGTGGAATTATCCGCAACGCATTGCCTACGATGGGACTTATTCAAATGGTGGAGACACCTGGATGGACATTGCGCTGAGCAAACCTTTCGCGGTCGGAGGGGGTGGTTCAGGTTCGCCGTTTCTTAACCAATCTTCCGGGAGCGGGGCCAATACTTCGGTAAAGGGAATTTTTGCACAGGGAATTTATTCCACAGAAATAAGGGAGAAATCTGTGAATGGCGGTTATTACCCCTATTCGTATGCAACACTGGCGCGCATGACCCGGATGTCCGTATTGCAAAATGCCATCAGAGAACATTGCTGGAAAGGTGCCAATAAAGACCAGATCAGCAGTTCGGCCATCTACAAACAAAGTGTAATGGTGTCAAATCCCAAACCTGCCCTTAATGTCGATCAGGTGATCGGTAGCCCAACAGATGTGAGCGGTTCGTCTGCCGCATATACAGAAACCGTATCCGGCGGCAAAAAGCTCACGCAGCTCACGGCGAGGAATTGCACCGTCGGCAGCTTCACATTGCCAGTTACTTATCCCGGTTCTACAGCAACCGAATGGAGGGTAGTGTTCTCCGCCAAACAGATAGATGTAAACCCCGGATTTAATTACACGGCTTCGGGAAACAGCGAACTTAATCTTTCGGTTGTATCCAGCTATAGAACATCTGTCACCAGCCGACTGGCAGACGCTGCGGATACAGCTTCCAATTCATCCGTTGCAAGCTCCGTTGACGCACCCGGCTTCAAACTGTATCCGAATCCGAGTCCGGATGGGGTGTTCTTCCTGGAGCTGCCTGCGGCGGAAAAGGACATAGTCTATACCGGCTCAATAATGGGCGCGGATGGAAAACTGGTGCAACAACTGGATCACATGCAGGGTGGCACGAAGGTAAACTTCAACCTGTCTCAGCAGCCACGCGGTATGTACCTGCTGAATGTGTACAATCCGGAAGGCAGGCTGGTGTTTGCAACGAAAATCACACTGCAATAAAGCAGTCTTCATCTGAGGCAGATATTTTTCTATGGAAAATAATTACCGCATGCAATACTTAAGGATCGCTTTTGGTATCATGCTGCTGTTACATGGCGGCACCCTTTGGGCCCAGATACCATCCCGATTTATGCCGCGGAAGTCGCGGCCGGATCTGTTCACTTTTTATGATGATGATAATGTGAATATGCCTGCCGGATCGAATCTTGTCAGTAAGTCGGTTATTTACATGCATGGTCCCAATCCTAATTTGCCCAACCCGGGCGGGGGCGGCAGTTCTACGGCATTTATTATCCGGACATTTCGAGATGACGATTTTGTGTGCGTATGTATGACCGGTCATCAGGTGAAGTCTTTCAATGGGGATCAAACACCAACAGTGCCGACGGATATTGACGTTAAAAATTTAATCACCATGGATTATCAGGGGAGAGATTTCCTGAGTACAATGGAAAACGGTTATATCGTCAGTTTTTATACAGGCGCAGCAAGCTATCTGAGCCATATGCGCCTGGTCGCTTATTTTAATGATATTTTACCGGGCGGAACGTATGACGATGCAGCTCTGGTTCTGATTGATAAGCGGAGACTGCCCAATGCCAATTTTACGGCTTTGGGATACAACTTCAGTACCGCTGTGCCTCCGGCTACTCAAAGCTATTTCAGCATCAGCCATCCCTGGGGATATCCGCAGCGATTGTCAAAAAATCTCCTTTATTACGATCACGAAAATAACTGGATCGACTTTAAAACGCAATTGCCGTATGCTGCGGGACAAGGGAGTTCCGGTGCTCCGTTGGTTCACTCCGGTACTTTATCTGTTGAAGGGATTCAGACGGCGGCAGTTGATGGCGTAAGTGTACAGGAAGTGTCTATGAATTGGGAAACGGTAATGCATTTGTATTCGACGCACTTACGCTTTAACAGGATTTCACTTTTAGAGTCGGCTATCAAAGAGCACTGCTGGAAAAATGCCAACAAAGAACAGATACTGAGTTCCGGTATTTATAAGCAATCAGTGGAGGTGTCCAATCCCAAATTGAATCTTTTACGGAATACCAACCTGAGTATATTTTTTTCTGCGGATATACCCGGATCCTCCGCGGCTTTTACCGAAGATGCGCTTGACGGCAGAAAGGTTACCCAGCTTACGGCCAACAACTGTACGTTTGGCAGCTTTGCATTACCGGTGGTATACCCCGGCACCACAGCCACACCCTGGCGCGTGGTTGTGTCTGCCAACAAGGTGGATGTAAATGCGGGCTTTAGCTATACTGCTTCCGGTACCAGTGAGCTGGATCTGACAACGTTAGAAACATATACACGCAGTGCGACCAGCCGGTTGGCAGATGCTGCAGATACTGCTTCCAATTCATCTGTTGCAGGTTCGGGTGCGGCACCTGGCTTTAAGTTGTATCCGAATCCGAGTCCGGATGGAGTTTTCTTCCTGGAGCTGCCTGCGGCGGGAAAGGACATTGTCTATACCGGTTCGGTAATAAGCGCAGATGGAAAACTGATGCAGCGGCTGGATCATATGCAGAGTGGCACGAAGGCAAGCTTCAACCTGTCTCAGCAACCACGCGGTATGTATCTGCTGAATGTGCATAGTCCGGAAGGCAGGCTGGTGTTTACAACGAAAATCACATGGTAGTAAATTGTTCAGTTCCGCAACGTCTTCTATGAAAAATAATTATTCAGCCCGGTACTACTGTGCAGTTTGGGTTGTCATACTGCTGTTAAGCGCGACCTGTGTTCAGGCGCAATTACCCCCGGAATTTATGCCTACCGTATCCCGGCCGGATCTGTTTACTTTTTATGAAGACAATAATGTAAATATGCCGGCTGGCGCGGATCGTGTCAGTAAGTCGGTTATTTATGTGCAGGGTGTTGCTCCCCATTTGCCGAATGGTTATGACGGTGCGGGCACAGCCTTTATCATCCGCACTTTCCGGGACGATGATTTTGTGTGCGTATGTATGACCGGCCACCAGATTCAGGATCTTACAGGGCTGACACCGAATGTGCCATCTGATATCGACTTCAGAACTTTAATAACTATGAATTATAAGGCCAGCGACCATGTCAATCCTTCTGACGGCGAAACTTACGTAGGATTGCATGAAGGATCATCCTCCTACCTGAGCGAGGCGCAGTTGGTTGCTTTGTTCGGAGATCCGCCATCTGCAGGTACAGGTAATGATGCTGCTTTATTGCTGATCAATAAGCGAAAGCTGCCTTCCGGGAGTTTCGTTGCTTTGGGATACGATTTCGGCGTGATTAACGCCTCGACTTATCAGAGTTATTTCAGTGTCAGTCACCCCTGGGGTTATCCCCAACGATTGTCAAAAAATCTTGCCTACTATAATGACGCTAATAACTGGATTGAGTTTGATGTACAAAAGCCATATGCAATGGCATCAGGAAGTTCCGGCTCTCCTTTGATCAACGCTACCACCACTTCCGTACAGGGTATCACCGCATACTCAAAAAGAATGGCAACCTTTAACGCCCCCACAGTTTACGGACCGACAGTTCCATTTAGCTATGCATTGCGCTTGGGCATTACCCGGATATCACTGCTGGAGTCTGCCATTAAAGAACACTGCTGGAAAAATGCCAACAAAGAGCAGATACTGAGTTCCGGTATTTATAAACAATCTGTGGAGGTGTCCAATCCCAAATTGGATCTTTTACGGAATACCAATCTGAGTATATCTTTTTCTGCGGATATACCCGGATCCTCTGCAGCCTTTACGGAAGATGCGCTTAATGGTAAAAAGGTTACCCAGCTTACGGCCAACAACTGTACGTTTGGCAGCTTTGCATTACCGGTGGCATACCCCGGCACCACAGCTACACCCTGGCGGGTGGTGGTGTCTGCCAACCAGGTGGATGTAAATGCGGGCTTTAGTTATACTGCTTCCGGAGCCAGCGAGCTGGATCTGACTACTATAGAAACGTACACACGCAGCGCCACCAGCCGGTTGGCAGATGCTGCGGATACTGCTTCCAATTCATCTGTTGCCGGTTCGGCTGCGGCACCTGGCTTTAAGCTGTACCCGAATCCGAGTCCGGACGGAGTTTTCTTTCTGGAGCTTCCTTCAGGAGAAAAAGACATTGTTTACACCGGTTCGGTAATGAGCGTGGATGGAAAGCTGTTGCAGCAGCAGGATCACATGCAGGGTGGCACGAAGGCAAGCTTCAATCTGTCTCAGCAACCACACGGTATGTATCTGCTGAATGTGCACGATCCGGAAGGCAGGCTGGTGTTTACAACGAAAATCACATGGCAGTAAAATTGTTCAGTTCAAAACGTCTTATATGGAAAATAGTTATTCTGTCCGGTTCCCCGGCATAGCTTTGAGCATCATACTTCTGTTAGGCGCAACCTGTGTTCAGGCGCAATTACCCCAGGGATTTATGCCTGCTGTATCCCGTCCTGATCTGTTTACATTTTATGAAGACAATAATGCAAATATGCCTGCTGGCGCGGATCGTGTCAGTAAGTCGGTTATTTATGTGCAGGGCGTTGATCCCGGTTTGCCCAATCCATTTGACGGTGCAGGCACAGCCTTTATCATCCGCACTTTCCGGGACGACGATTTTATGTGCGTTTGTATGAGCGGGCACCAGGCGAAACTACTGAATGGCAGGGTCGCACCGGGTGTTCCGTCCTTTATTGATACCAGAACTATGATATCAATGGATTATAAGGGTCGCAACTATGTCAATCCTTCTGACGGTGAGACTTATGTAGCATTGCACGAATGGGCATCCTCCTATCTGACCCGGGCAATAGTGGCTGCCTATTATTTTGATCCTTCCCAAGGTGATGATGCTGCGTTATTGCTGGTGCATAAGCGAAACTTGCCTTCCGGGAATTTCGTCGCGTTAGGATACGATTTCGGCGTGATTAACGCCTCGACTTATCAGAGTTATTTCAGCATCAGCCACCCCTTGGGCTATCCTCAACGATTGTCAAAAAATCTTTCCTACTATTATGACGCTAACAACGTGATTGAGTTTGGCGTGCAAAAGCCATATGCAGTGTCGTCAGGAAGTTCCGGCTCTCCATTGATCAACGCTAACACCACTTCTGCGCAAGGTATCCAGTCGTACGCAAAAATCTGGACACCCTTTTATGCTCCTTCAATCGCAGGACCAGTACTTCTCTATCAGTATGGATTGCACATTGGCTTTACCCGGATGTCGCTGCTGGAGTCTGCCATTAAAGAACACTGCTGGAAAAACGCAAACAAAGAGCAGATACTGAGTTCCGGTATTTATAAACAATCTGTGGAGGTACCCAATCCTAAATTGAGTCTTTTATGGAATACCAATCTGAGTATATTTTTTACTGCAGATATCTCGGGGTCTTCCTCGGCAGTTACGGAAGATGCACCCGATGGTAAAAAGGTTACCGAACTTATCGCCAACAACTGTACAATCGGCAACTTCACATTGCCTGTGGTATATCCCGGCACCACAACGACACCGTGGCGGGTAGTGGTGTCTGCCAAGAACGTAGATGTAAACCCGGGCTTTAATTATACTGCTTCAGGTACCAGTGAACTGGATCTGACTACTATAGAAACGTACACACCTAGCGCCACAAGTCGGCTGGCAGATGCTGCAGATACTGCTTCCAATCCATCTGTTGCCGGCTCGGGTGCGGCACCTGGCTTTAAGCTGTACCCGAATCCAAGTCCGGACGGAGTGTTCTTTCTGGAGCTTCCTTCAGGAGAAAAAGACATTGTCTACACCGGTTCGGTAATGAGCGTGGATGGAAAGCTGTTGCAACAGCCGGATCATATGCAGGGTGGCACTAAGGCAAGCTTCAACCTGTCTCAGCAACCACGCGGTATGTATCTGCTGAATGTGCACAGTCCGGAAGGCAGGCTGGTGTTTACAACGAAAATCACATGGCAGTAAATTATCCTGATCTGCAACTATTTCTTCTATGAAAAATCATTACTCTGCCTATCGTCTGGCGGTAACTTTTGGCACAGTGTTGTTATTAAACAGCATCAACATCTTTGCCCAGTTGCCCTCAGTTTTAATGCCGCGAAAATCGCGGCCGGATATGTTTACGTTTTATGAAGATAATAATGTGAATATGCCTGCCGGATCGAACCTGGTCAGCAAGTCGGTTGTTTACCTGCATGGTGTCAGTCCGAGCTTACCTAATAGTGATATTTACGGGAGTTCCACCTTTTTCCTTATCCGTACGTTCCGGGACGACGACTTTGTTTGTGCGTGTATGACCGGTCACCAGGTGAAGACGCTCAACGGTGGGCTTGTTCCCACAGTTCCAAGCGATATTGACATCAGTAACGTGATAGCTATGAACTATAAGTCGAGGGATGTTTATTACCCGGGGGACCCCTCGGCTTATGTTGGTCCTCATGAAGCCGCTTCCGCTTATTTAAGCGATGTACATTTGGTTTCTTATTTCTATGAACCTGTATCGGGAGGTACGGGCAATGACGCTGCTTTGGTACTGATTGACAAACGGCAGCTGCCATCTGCCGCCTTTGCCACACTCGGGTACGACTTCAGTACGATAAACTCGCAGACCACGCAAAGCTTTTTCACTATCAGTCATCCTTTGAGTTATCCTCAGCGTCTGTCAAACAATCTTCTGTATGATGAAGATGCTAATAACTGGGTGGATTTCAGATTTCAGAAGCCTTTCGCGGAAGGTCCCGGAAGTTCCGGGGCTCCGCTGGTAAATTCTTCCACCATATCCGCGCAAGGTATCCTGGCAGCAGGAGTTAATCAGACTTTGTTTAGCGAAATGGATGTAGGAGGACGGATGGAAGATTACACGTATGAAACAATGGCTCGCTTTACGAGGATGTCGCTGCTGGAGTCTGCCATTAAAGAGCACTGCTGGAAAAATGCCAACAAAGCAGAGATACAGAGTTTAAGCATCTATAAGCAGTCCGTGGAGGTATCGAATGCTAACATCGCACTCTTACGGAGCAGGGATGCGGCTATAGCATCCGCAACTGACATAAGCGGATCCTCCGCCTCATTTACAGGCACCTCTATAAACGGTAAGAAAGTTACCCAGCTTACGGCCAACAATTGTACGATCGGCAGTTTCGCATTACCGGTGGTATACCCCGGCACCACAGCAACACCCTGGCGCGTGGTAGTGTCTGCTAACCAGGTGGATGTAAATGCGGGCTTTAGCTACGCTGCTTCAGGAATCAGTGAAATGGACCTGACTACTATAGAGACGTACACACGTAGTGCCACCAGCCGGTTGGCAGATGCTGCTGCGGATACTGCTTCCAACTCATCTGACGGAAACTCCGGCGTTGTATCCGGCTTTAAGCTGTTTCCGAATCCGAGTCCGGATGGTATTTTCTTCCTGGAGTTGCCAGCAGCGGAAAAAGACGTTGTCTATACCGGTTCGGTAATGAGCGTGGATGGAAAGCTGTTGCAGCAGCTGGATCATATGCAGGGTGGCACTAAGGTAAGCTTCAATCTGTCTCAGCAACCACGCGGTATGTATCTGCTGAATGTGCACGATCCGGAAGGCAGGCTGGTGTTTACAACAAAAATCACATGGCAGTAAAATTGTTCCGTTCAAAACGTCTTATATGGAAAATAATTATTCTGTCCGGTTCCCCGGCGTAGCTTTGAGCATCATACTTCTGTTAGGCGCAACCTGTGTTCAGGCGCAATTACCTCAGGGGGTTATGCCCGATTTGGCCCGTCCGGATCTGTTTACTTTTTATGAAGACAATAATGTAAATATGCCGGCTGGCGCGGATCGTGTCAGTAAGTCGGTTATTTATGTGCAGGGTGTTGATCCCGGTTTACCCAATCCATATGACGGTGCAGGCACAGCCTTTATCATCCGCACTTTCCGGGACGACGATTTTATGTGCGTTTGTATGAGCGGGCACCAGGCGAAATTACTGAATGGCAGGGTCGCGCCGGGTGTTCCGTCCCTTATTGATACCAGAACTATAATATCTATGGATTATAAGGGTCGCAACTATGTCAATCCTTCTGACGGTGAGACTTATATAGCATTGCACGAATGGGCATCCTCCTATCTGACCCGGGCAATAGTGGCTGCCTATTATTTTGACCCTTCCCAACCACAATTAGGTGATTATGCGTTATTGCTGGTCAATAGGCGAGACTTGCCTTCCGGGAACTTCGTCGCGTTAGGATACGATTTCGGCGTGATTAATGCCTCGAATTACCAGAATTATTTCAGCATCAGCCACCCCTTGGGCTATCCTCAACGATTGTCAAAAAATCTTGCCTACTATAATGACGCTAACAACATGGTCGAGTTTGATGTGCAAAAGCCATATGCAATGTCGTCAGGAAGTTCCGGCGCTCCATTGGTTAACGCTACCACCACTTCTGTGCAAGGTATCGAGTCGTACATAAAAAACTGGGTAACCTATACCGGTGCTTCAATCGCAGGACCAACACTTCTCTATAGGTATGGATTGCGCATGGGCTTTACGAGGATGTCGCTGCTGGAGTCTGCCATTAAAGAACACTGCTGGAAAAACGCCAACAAAGAGCAGATACTGAGTTCCGGTATTTATAAACAATCTGTGGAGGTACCCAATCCTAAATTGAGTCTTTTATGGAATACCAATCTGAGTATATTTT
>NZ_BAABEZ010000024.1:304575-486750 GCF_039540495.1 Rurimicrobium arvi
TTCAGGGTCTTCCTCGGCAGTTACGGAAGATGCACCCGACGGTAAAAAGGTTACCGAACTTATCGCCAACAACTGTACAATCGGCAACTTCACATTGCCTGTGGTATATCCCGGCACCACAGCGACACCGTGGCGGGTAGTGGTGTCTGCCAAGAGCGTGGATGTAAACCCGGGCTTTAATTATACTGCTTCAGGTACCAGTGAGCTGGATCTGACTACTATAGAAACGTACACACGTAGCGCCACCAGCCGGCTGGCAGATGCTGCAGATACAGCTTCCAATACATCTGTTGCCGGTTCGGGTGCGGCACCTGGCTTTAAGCTGTACCCGAATCCAAGTCCGGACGGGGTGTTCTTCCTGGAGCTTCCTTCAGGAGAAAAAGACATTGTTTACACCGGTTCGGTAATGAGCGCGGATGGAAAACTGGTGCAGCGGCTGGATCACATGCAGAGTGGGGCGAAGGCAAGCTTCAACCTGTCTCAGCAACCACACGGTATGTATCTGCTGAATGTGCATGATCCGGAAGGCAGGCTGGTGTTTACAACGAAAATCACATGGTAATAAATTTTTCTGTTCCGCAACATTTATTTTATGAGAAATAATTACTCTTTCCGTTATCTCAGAATCACTTTTTGTTTCATGCTGGTATTACACGGTCGCAGTGTCTTTGCCCAGCTCCCTCCCTATTATATGTCTCCGAGATCCTGGCCCGATCTGTTCACGTTTTATGAAGACAATAATGCGAATATGCCTGCCGGATCGGACCTTGTCAGTAAGTCGGTTATTTTCATTCATGGTATCAATCCCGATTTGCCTAACCCGGACGGAGATGCAAGCTCCACGGCATTTGTTATCCGCACGTTCCGGGATGATGATCTTGTATGCGTCTGTATGACCGGCCACCAGGCGAAGATTTTCAACGGGCGGCAAACTCCAACTGTCCCAAGTGACATTGAAATTAAAAATCAGATATCCATGAATTATAAAGCGAGAGACGTCGTTAGTGCTACCGATGGCGAACATCGTGTTGGTCCTCACGAAGCAGTCACCAGCTATCTGGACGAGATGCAATTAGTTGCTTATTTCGGAGACCCTATAAATTTGGGAACTGGTAACGACGCTGCTTTATTCCTGGTTGATAAACGCAAACTGCCACTTGCGAGTTTTGGTGCTTTGGGATATGGATTCCGTGTAGTTTCACCTTCGGCCACCCAAAAATATTTCACCATCGGACACCCCTGGGGTTATCCGCAGCGCTTGTCGGATAGTCTTTTTTATGATGATGACGACAACAACTGGATGGATTTTTCTACACGAAAGCCATATTGCGTGGGACGAGGGAGTTCCGGATCTCCGTTAATCCGTTCCGGTAGCGTAATGGTAGATGGAATTCTGTCAACTTCGGTCAATGGTGTGGAAATTGATGACGTTTCGATTGATGGACGATTAAGAGGCTATTTGTATTCAACAGATGTGCGTTTTACGAGGATGGCGATTCTGGCACCGGCAATTAAACAGCATTGCTGGAAAAATGTGAGTGAAGCGCAGATGACAACTTCCCTTGTTTACACGCAATCTGTGGAGGTATCCAATCCGGCCGCGTCTTTACGGAATACAAACCAGAGTATCACCTCTGCAACAGGTATCAGCGGATCGTCTGCGGCATTTACCGAAACCGCGCTTAATGGTAAAAAAATCACACGGCTTACGGCCAACAACTGTACGTTTGGCAGCTTTGCATTACCGGTGGCATATCCCGGCACCACAGCAACACCCTGGCGCGTGGTAGTGTCTGCTAACCAGGTGGATGTAAATGCGGGCTTTAGCTACGCTGCTTCAGGAATCAGTGAAATGGACCTGACTACTATAGAGACGTACACACGTAGTGCCACCAGCCGGTTGGCAGATGCTGCTGCGGATACTGCTTCCAACTCATCTGACGGAAACTCCGGCGTTGTATCCGGCTTTAAGCTGTTTCCGAATCCGAGTCCGGATGGTATTTTCTTCCTGGAGTTGCCAGCAGCGGAAAAAGACGTTGTCTATACCGGCTCAATAATGAGCGCGGATGGGAAACTGGTGCAAGAGCTAAATCATATGCAGGGAGGCACAAAGACAAGCTTTAACCTTTCTCAGCAACCACGCGGTATGTACCTGTTGAGCGTTTATGCTCCGGGTGGAGTGAAGGTGTTTACGATGAAAATCACATTGCAGTAAATGGTATGCATCTGCCGCAAATATTTTCTATGAAAAACCGGTACGCTTTTCGGTGTGTGTTGGTCACGCTCAGCACTTTGCTGCTGATAAGCAGCACGAGTCTGCGGGCACAATTGCCTGCAGCTTCGATGCCTCGGAAATCGCGGCCTGATCTGTTCACATTTTATGAAGATAATAATGCCAATATGCCCGCCGGCTCTGACCTTGTCAGTAAGTCGGTTATTTACATGCGGGGGATCAATCCTGATTTGCCGAATAGAGACCCGGCGAGTGCCGGTACCACTGCATTTCTTATCCGTACATTCCGCGACGACAATTTTGTTTGCCTGTGTATGACCGGTCATCAGGCGAAGTCTTTTAACGGAGAACAAACGCCAGCCGTTCCCAAAGATATTGAGGTTAAAAACTTTATAACCATGAATTATAAAGCCAAAGACGTTGTCAGCAGTATCGATGGCGAGCATTGTGTCGGTCCTCACGAAGGAGTGTCGAGCTATCTGAGCGAGATGCGACTGGTTGCTTATTTTAATGATCCTCTGCCGGAAGGAACAGATGACGACGCGGCTTTATTTCTTATCGATAAAAGAAAGCTGCCACTTGCCAATTTTGGTGCTTTGGGATACGAGTTCAGTAAAGCCACACCGTCGGCCACACAAAAATATTTCAGCATCGGACATCCCTGGGGGTATCCGCAGCGCTTGTCGAATAACCTTCTATACGATGTGGATGTTTATAACTGGATAGATTTTAATACGCAAAAGCCATATGTTTCCGGACATGGTGCTTCCGGCGCTCCGTTGGTCCATTCGGGTACCTTATCTGCTGAGGGAATTATGGCGGCGGTGTGCAATGGCGTAACAATTGATGAAATGTCAATCGAATTTCGAACGTTGAATTATATGTATTCAACGGAAATGCGCTTTACCCGGATGTCGCTGCTGGAATCTGCCATTAAAGAGCACTGCTGGAAAAATGCAAATAAAGCACAGATACTGAGTTCCGGTATTTATAAACAATCAGTGGAGGTATCCAACGCGAATACGGCACTTTTACGGAATACAAATCAGAGTATCAGCTCTGCGGCTGATATCAGCGGATCATCCGCTGCATTCACCGAAGATGCGCTTAATGGTAAAAAAGTTACCCAGCTCACGGCCAACAACTGTACGATGGGCAGCTTCATATTGCCTGTGGCATATCCCGGTACTACAGCGACACCCTGGTGGGTGGTGGTGTCTGCCAACCAGGTGAATGTAAATGCGGGCTTTAGTTATACAGCTTCTGGCACCAGTGGGCTGGACCTGACTACTATAGAGACGTACACACGCAGCGCCAGCAGCAGGCTTGCTGATGCCGAGGATACAGCTTCCGCTTCATCTGACGCAAACTCCGGTGTTGCATCCGGCTTTAAGCTCTATCCAAACCCGAGTCCGGATGGTATTGTCTCCCTGGAGCTGCCTGCAGCCACCTGGCCAATGGTATACCGGGGCGCTGTTCTGAGCATAGATGGTAAGGTGGTGCAGCAACTGGATGATATGCAATCCGGAACGAAAGCAAGTTTTAATTTGTCTCAGCAGCCGCGCGGCGTAT
This sequence comes from Rurimicrobium arvi, assembly GCF_039540495.1. NCBI lineage: Bacteria > Pseudomonadati > Bacteroidota > Chitinophagia > Chitinophagales > Chitinophagaceae > Rurimicrobium > Rurimicrobium arvi. The sequence goes on from NZ_BAABEZ010000024.1 coordinate 308,381, forward strand.
ATCTGCTGAATGTATACGGTTCGGACGGGATGAAAGTGTTTACAACGAAAATCACACTGCAATAAGCTATTCTTTATCTGAAAGAAATAATTTTCTATGAAAAATTGTAACTCCGTTCATTACCGCACAGTCGCGTGTTGCGTAGCACTGTTATTAAACAGTACCTGTGTCAGGGCACAATTACCGCTGGGTATGTCGCCCGTTATGGCCCGTCCGGATCTGTTTACATTTTACGAAGATAATAATGCCAATATGCCTGCCGGGTCGGATCGTGTCAGCAAGTCGGTTATTTTGCTGCAGGGTGTTAATCCGGCTCAGTCCAATAGCGGGGACGGGCAGTCTACAGCATTTATCATCCGCACATTCCGGGACGATGATCTTATGTGTGTATGTATGGCCGGCCATCAGGTGAGGACATTCAATGGAAATCGTATACCACCAAGTGTTCCCTTTGATCTGGACATCAAAAATCTGATATCTATGGACTATAAAGCTAAAAACTATATCAGTCCCACAGATGGTGCAACGTACGTCGGGCCTCACGAGGCAGCTTCTTCTTATCTGAGTCAGGCGCAGGTGGTTGCTTATTTTTGGGATCCCCCTTCTTCAGGAACCGGTAACGATGCTGCTTTATTGCTGATCAATAAGCGCAAATTGCCTTCCGGGAATTTTGTCGCTTTAGGTTATGATTTTGGCGCGATCAATATGTTTAATTACCAGAATTATTTTACTATTGGTCATCCATGTGGGTATCCGCAACGTTTGGCGAAAGATCTTTTATATTACGACGATGGAAATAACTGGATCGAATTTGAGGTGGCCAAGCCTTATGCGACGGCACCGGGATCTTCCGGAGCGCCTTTGATCAACACTACCACGCTAGCTGTACAGGGTATCCATTCGTATATATCCAACCCGGTAACATTTTATGCAACTTCTGTTGCGGGATGGATAGCGCCCTATAGCTATGCATTGGTTTTGGGCTTCACCCGGATGTCGCTGCTGGAGTCTGCCATTAAAGAACACTGCTGGAAGAATGCCAACAAAGAACAGATACTGAGTTCCGGTATTTATAAGCAATCAGTGGAGGTGTCCAATCCTAAATTGAATCTTCTACGGAATACCAATCTGAGTATATCTTTTTCTGCGGATATACCCGGGTCCTCGTCTGCATTTACGGAAGATGCGCTTGACGGTAAAAAAGTTACCCAGCTTACGGCCAACAACTGTACAATCGGCAGTTTTACATTACCGGTGGCATATCCGGGGACCACAGCTACACCCTGGCGGGTGGTGGTGTCTGCCAACAAGGTAGATGTAAATGCGGGCTTTAATTATACTGCTTCCGGAACCAGTGAACTGGACCTGACAACGTTAGAAACATATACACGCAGTGCGACCAGCCGGTTGGCTGATGCTGCGGATACTGCTTCCAATTCATCCGTTGCAGGGTCTGGCAATACACCCGGCTTTAAGCTGTACCCGAATCCAAGTCCTGATGGTGTTTTCTTCCTGGAGCTGCCTGCCGCGGAAAAGGACATTGTTTATACCGGCTCAATAATGAGTGCAGATGGAAAGCTGGTGCAACAGCTGGATCATATGCCGGGCGGTCAGAAGGTTAGCTTTAATCTTTCACGCTTTCCCAAAGGGATGTATGTGCTGAATGTGCATGATCCGGAAGGAAAAAGAGTGTTTACCGTAAAAATAGTGCTGTAACGGAAACCCGAAAATAACATCTATATCATTATTTCTATATTCAATTTTTATGAAAAACAATTACTTATATCCATTCGTCGCAGTCGCGTACTGTGTAATGCTTTCATGCTGCAATACCAGACTATGGGCTCAGGCCCCGCCTGAAATGCCGGTAAAGGCAAGACCTAACCTTTTTACTTTTTACACTCAGGGGGCAGCAACTATGCCTTCCGGTTCGGATCTCACCAGTAAAGGCATTATTTATATAAATGGGGTGAGCCCGAGAATAAATCCCGACCGTGTAAATTCCGGCTCTACGGCATTTATACTCCGCACCTTCCGCGACGATAACATTATCTGTGTATGCATGACCGGCCACCAGGTGAGTGATTTAGTGGGTGGCCGAACAATGACGGTTCCTATGGCGATTCCGATCGGCAATAATGTTTCGATGAATTACCGGGGAGAAGACAACACGATTGAAGACGTTGATTACGTCAACGTTGTAAGTCGTTCCACCGCCTTTTTACCTTATGGGGTGTTGGCCGGATTGGCTTTTGATGAGTCGAATGGTAAGGACGCAGCTTTGTTGCTCATTAACAAACGCATGTTGCCATTGACAGATTTTGCAGCACTGGGATACGATTTTTCTGCCGACAATGCGCAAACGGGTGGTAGCTATTATAGCCTCAGTCATCCGTGGAACTATCCTATGCGATTATCGGATAATGGTACATATGCAAGCGGAGACAACGATTGCATGGACGTATCTTTCAGCCAGCCTTACGGTATGGGAGATGGAAGCTCAGGAGGGCCGGTATTCCGGAGACCGTCTTCGGCTTCAGATCTTTCACCGGTAAAAGGCATTGTGTCGCTGGCACGCGAACCCATCTCCTCCTATTGGGAGTTTACAGCAGGGGCATTGCAGGTCGCTCATCTTTATTCTACCCGGGAACGCATTTCGAGAATGTCTTTACTTGAACCGGCTATCAAAGAGCATTGCTGGAAGAATGCTGATAAAAATGCACTGATGCAATCAGGCGCCTACAAACAAACGGTAATGGTCTCTAATCCTAAACCCGAATTGACCGTGAACCAGATAATAAATGCCGCAACAGATGTGAGCGGCTCTTCTGCTGCATCTACCGAAACAACTTCGGACGGAAAGAAAGTTACGTACTTTATGGCCAACAACTGCACAGTTGGCAGCTTTACGATGCCAACCACCTACCCCGGCACCGCAACGACCTGGCAGGTGGTGGTGTCGGCGAAACAGATAGATGTAAATGCTGGCTTTAACTACTCCGCTTCGGGAAGCAGCGAGTTGGATCTTACTACTGTTTCGTCTTACAGCGTGAGTGCTACCAGCAGGCTCGACGGCGCATCCGATAATTCTTCCTCCACCTCTCCTGAAGCCGGATTCGATACTGCGGCCGGATTTAAACTGTATCCCAATCCAAGTTCCGACGGCATATTTTACCTGGAGCTACCAGCGGGTAAACAAACAATTACATACAGAGGTTCCGTTTTCAGCGTAGATGGTAAGCTTGTGCAGCAACTGGGAGATATGCCGGGCGGAGGAAAAATAAATTTCAGCCTTTCGCAGCAGCCGCGTGGTATCTATATACTTAATGTACAAACGGCGGAAGGGAACAATGTGTTTATCACGAGAATAACGCTTCAGTAAAACTGTCGCATAAAGTAATGGATGATGATGTTGTTTGTCGAAGTAAAATTCCGTTTGACTGTAGCAAACTTTTACAGGGTCTCCCGGTTAACTATGGTTTTGCATCTGTTTTGCATCTCTCAGGTTTGGGCACAACGTCCCGACAAAATGCCGGTAAGATCAAGATCCGAATTGTTTACGTTTTACAGCAATGATATTGCAAACAGGCCGCAGGGGGCGGATATTGCCAGCAAAGGTATTATCAACATCGCCGGTGTAAATCCGGAATTTACAAATAGTACAGACCTGGGCGGATCCACTGCATTTATCATACGTAGTTTCAGGAATGATGATCGCTTTTGTGTTTGTATGACGGGGCACCAGGTAAAGACATTGTCAGGCGGGATAATACCGCCGGTGCCAGGCTATATCTATTTGAACAACAATATCCGCATGGACTACCTTGGTGAAGACAGTGCGTCTCATGGAACGAATTACGTCAGAATTAATAATTACTCGTCTTCTTTCCTGAGCCACGCAGAATTGGTCGAGCATTATCTGGACATTCCGATCAACCAGGATGCCGCATTGTTGCTGATTGACAAAAGTTGGTTTCCTTCAGAAAATTTTGCTGCCCTGGGATACGACTTTAGTCCCGTTAATGAACAGGCCGGAGGCAATCATTACGTATTAAGTCACCCCTGGGACTATCCAATGCGTTTGTCTGATTATGGCATTTTCCAGGAAGGGGATGAGCATTCAGTGGATATATCGGCGAACCTTCCTTTTGCATGCGGGGCAGGGAGTTCAGGAGCCCCTTTGCTCTCGCGGCCTTCCGGCGCTACAGTAAACGCTTTAGTAAAAGGAATTCTCTCAAGTGGCGTTGATCCCGTATCCGTAAGAGAATACGCCGCGGACGGAGTACCGCGTTTCTATAGTTATTCGACAGAAGCACGATATACCCGTATATCGTTATTGGAATCTGCGATCCGGAAGCATTGCTGGAATAAACAGGATAGTGCTGAAATCTCCCGCTCCGGTATGTATAAGCAAACGGTACTGGTGTCGAATGCTAAACCTGCGCTTAAACAGAACCAGTCTTTGAACAACGTTGCCGACGTGAGCGGTTCGGCTGCAGCGAAAACGGAAAGCAGCACAGATAAAAGAGTAACGATTACAAAGATCAGTGCCAATAATTGTTCCGTCGGCGGCTTTACGCTGCCTGTTACATATCCCGGTGGAACAGCTACATGGCGGGTGGTGATAGCTGCTAACCAGGTGGATGTAAATGCGGGCTTTAGCTACGCAGCTTCAGGAACCAGTGAACTGGACCTGACTACTATAGAAACGTACACACGCAGCGCCACCAGCCGAACGGCAGATGCCGCAGATACGGCTTCCAATTTATCTGACTCAAGCTTCTTTGCTACACCCGGCTTTAAGCTGTACCCTAATCCGAGTCCGGATGGGGTTTTCTTCCTGGAACTGCCTGCAACGGAACAACCCATTACTTACACTGGTTCGATAATAAATGCAGACGGAAAGCTGGTGCAACAGCTGAATCGCATGCAGAGTGGTCAAAAAGTAAGTTTCAGACTTGCATGTGTGCCTCAAGGAATTTACTTCTTGAATTTATATGTTCCGGATGGGAGAATAGTGTTTACTGTAAAAATTTTTACCTAATACAAACCAACGCTTCAAACGATCAATTAGCAGCTTGTACGACTTTATTGGTGTCTTATAATTAAAAATATGAATCGTCACTTAAGCATACTTTTTTCCTGCATGCTGACATTGAACATAGTTCCAACACTGGCTCAGGATTTCTATAAAATGCCAGCCCGGTCCAGACCGGATTTGTTCACCTTTTACAGCAGTAATAACGTTAACAGACCGCCGGGATCGGATATCGCAGGTAAAAGTGTTATCCATATTGCGGGTGTAGATCCGACTTTGCCTATGGAATCATTTGGCTCTACAGCATTTATCATCCGCAGTTTCAGAAATGATGATCGCTTTTGCGTTTGCATGACTGGTCATCAGGCGGAAATCTTTAATGGAGGACAGTCTCCAACCGTTCCTGGCTATGTTTCTTTTAATAATAACATCCATATGGATTATCTGGGAGAGGATGATTACGCTAATGGAACAGGTTATGTAAGAATTAATAATTATTCGTCTGCCTATCTGAGCCACGGGGAGTTGGTCGAATATTTCAATGATCTTCCTGTCGGCAGAGACGCAGCTTTGTTCCTGGTAGACAAGAGTTGGTTTCCTTCTGAAAATTTTGCTGCGCTTGGGTACGACTTTACCCCAATTAATGAACAGTCGGGAGGGAATCATTATGTTTTAGGTCACGGCTGGGATCATCCACTTCGCTTATCTGATTACGGCGTTTTTCAGGGAGGCAACCAAAACTCAGTGGATATATTTACGAGTCTGCCTTTTGCATTCGGAAGCAGCAGTTCGGGCTCACCTTTACTGACAAGGACTTCCGGTACAACAGTAAACCCCTTAGTAAAAGGGATCCTTTCAATGGGTCTGACTCCCACATTTGTTAATGAATATGCGGTCGACGGTATACAGCGTTCGTATGCATACAGTTCCGGAGGCGTATTTACACGTATATCATTGCTGGAGTCTGCTATCCGCAAGCATTGCTGGAACAAGCAGGATAGTACAGCAATATCCGGTTCGGGCATCTATAAACAAACGGTAATGGTGTCGAATCTAAAGCCTCAGTTAAGTATAAATCAGACAGTAAGTGCAGCAACCGATATAAGCGGATCTTCTGCCGCTTTTACTAAAACTGCTGTAGACGGAAAAAACATTACTCAATTTATTGCAAATAATTGTGTAATGGGCGGTTTCATATTACCCGTGATATATCCCGGCACCACGGCGACGCCTTGGCGTGTAGTAGTTTCTGCTAACCGGGTGGATGTAAATGCCGGATTTAGTTATACAGCTTCAGGAACCAGTGAACTGGACCTGACCACTATAGAAACGTACACACGCAGCGCGACCAGCCGGCTGGCAGATGCTGCAGATACGGCTTCCAATACATCTGTTGCCGGTTCGGGTGCGGCACCTGGCTTTAAGCTGTACCCGAATCCGAGTCCGGATGGAGTTTTCTTCCTGGAGTTACCTGCAACGGAAAAAGACATTGTCTATACCGGATCAATAATGAGCGTGGATGGAAAGCTGGTGCAGCAGTTGGATCATATGCAGGGTGGTGCGAAGGCAAGCTTCAACCTTTCTCAGCAACCACGCGGTATGTACCTGTTGACTGTGCATAATGCGGAAGGCAGGCTGGTGTTTACAACGAAAATTACATGGCAGTAATTTATCTGAATCTGATTAAATGTCTTTCTATGCAAAAGCACTATTCCATTCGTTTCCCGGCAGTCTTTTTTTGCGCAATGCTATTATTGAGCAATTCAGGTCTTTGGGCACAGTTGCCTTCACCCAATATGCCCTTGAAATCGCGGCCCGATCTGTTTACTTTTTATGAGGATAATAACCCAGCCATGCCGTCCGGCGCAAACAGCGCAAGCAAAAGTCTCATTTATCTGCAAGGAGGTGATCCGAATATTCCGGGCAATGATGGAGCCGGTTCTACAGCATTTATTATCCGCACATTCCGCGACGACGACTCTGTCTGCGTTTGTATGACCGGCCATCAGATAAGTGATTTCACCGGAGGCCAGAGTCCGACCGTTCCTGGTGAAGTTACCCTTAATAATTACATATCCATGAATTTTAAGGGGACAGATCTGGTGGATCTGGATGATGGAGTTCATTACGTAGGCGCCAATGAAGGAGCATCCTCATATCTGCATACGCTTAGAGTGGTTGCTTATTATCAAGATCCGCTAAGCGCCGGAACGGGCATCGATGCCGCTCTGGTTCTGATCAGAAAGCGACAGCTGCCTTCCGCGAATTACACCGCTCTGGGGTACGACTTCAGCGCAATAAATGCACTTAACTACCAGAATTACTTTACAATGGGGCACCCCTGGTGCTATCCTCAGCGTTTAGTCACTAATCTTGTATTTGATAACGATGCAAATAATTACGTATGGTTAAGAACACAACTGCCATTTGCATCGGGGCCGGGTGCCTCCGGATCTCCGTTGATAAATTCTGTAACAACGGCTGCACAGGGAATTCTGGCATCCTCAAGACTTAATTCAGCCATAAACCCGGAGCGCACAGTAAGCGGACGTACGTTAGAGTATAAATACGCAACGAATATACGTTTTACCCGGATGTCTTTGCTGGAGTCGGCCATTAAGGAGCATTGCTGGAAAAATGCTAACAAAGAGCAGATTCTCAGTTCCGGCAGTTACAAGCAAACCGTGCAGGAGGCCAACCCCGGTGCCTCTTTTTTCCAGGAATATAGCCTGAGTGTATCGCAGGTTGCTAATATATTCAGTTACTCCCGGACATCTACCGGAGATGCAAATGGTAAGAAAGTCACAGACTTTGCTGCCAAAAATTGTACGTTCGGAAGTTTTACGCTTCCTGCTGTATATCCCGGAACCACATCCACTCCCTGGCAGGTGGTTGTGACAGCAAAGCAGGTAGATGTGACCGCCGGATTTAGCTATACGGCTTCCGGTAGCAGCGAACTGGATCTGAACACAGTGGCAATATATGGCTCGCAAAGTGCTGCCAGCAAACTTGCAGGCGCCACAGATACTGCTTTTGCTTCGTCTGTTGCGGGTACTGATGCCGCATCCTGTTTTAAACTATACCCGAACCCAAGTACCGACGGTACTTTTTATCTGGAATTGCCGCATTCGGAAAGAGCGGTTCGTTACAAGGGTACCATCCTGAGCATAGACGGGAAAGCCGTCCGGCAGCTGAATGATATGCAGAGCGGGCAGAAGGTGGATATCAGTCTTCCTCACTTACCGAAAGGCTTCTATCTCCTGAATGTGCAGAATGAAAAAGGAATACGTGTGTTCAGCACTCAATTGATTTATGAATAAAGGCAATATTAAATATGCTGAAAACTAAGAAAATGCTGCGAATTGTGACGGTATGCGTTTTACTGATCTTTATAGTGGGGAAACTGTTTGCGCAAGTACCGCTATCTATGCCGGTCAGGTCCAGGCCCGATTTATTTACGTTTTACACACCCGGAAATCCTTTTTTTCCTCCGGGGTCGGATCTCACGAGCAAGAGTGTTATTTTCCTGAGCGGTCAGGATCCAGAGGTCAACGTTAATAGTTTACACAATGGTTCAACGGCATTTGTAATCCGTACGTTCAGAGACGATGATTTTGTCTGCGTCTGCATGACAGGGCACCAGATAACAGCGCGGATGCCCCTGGTCATTCCCATACCTTCAACCATACATTTTAATACTACAATCGCGATGGATTATCTCGGTTCGAACAATACTGTTAACGGAACGGACTACGTACGGATCAATAATTTTCCGACCTCGTTTTTGAGCACAGGATTATTGGTTGGCTATTATGATGATCAAATAGCAGGAAAAGATGCCGCTTTAGTGCTTATTGATAGGCGCAGATTGCCGTCTGTCGATTTTGGCGCGCTTGGGTATGATTTTACTCAGATTACTGCTTTCACAGGCTGGAACTATTATAATATCAGTCATGCCTGGGCTTATCCTCAGCGTTTGTCGGATCATGGGATATACCAGAACAGCAGTGTCAATTCAGTTGATGTGGCATTTAATCTACCAATGGGCATAGGGGGGGGCAGTTCCGGATCTCCTGTTCTGAATATTGCATCTGCAAATGATATCAATTCTTCTGTAAAAGGAATAGCTTATTCCATATTGAATGCCGTGTTTTACCCGGAGGTAACTGCCGGAGGAAACTTAACCAATAACGCTTATTCCACAACCGTACGGTTCACCAGGATATCCGCTCTGGAATCGGCGATCCGGGAAAATTGCTGGAAGAATTCAAGCAGGGACGAAATATCGCGGTCGGGAATATATAAGCAAGCCGTCCGGGTACCGAATCCCAAGCCGGCTTTAGATATCAATCAGACCATAAGCACAGCCACCGATCTGCTTGGTTCTATCGCTGCATTTACCGAGACCACTACTGATGGTATGAAGGTCACGCAGCTCACAGCCAATAATTGTAATATCGGCAGTTTCACGCTGCCTGCAAGCTATCCTGCCTCGGCGACAAGCCCCTGGCAAGTGGTAGTGACAGCGAAACAGGTTGACGTAAACCCGGGATTCAGCTATACGGCTTCAGGAAGCAGTGAACTGGATCTTACTATAGTAGGAAATTATGGTACAGAGAGCGCCACGAGCAGATTAGCTGATACGGCCGGATCATCCGCTACCGATGCCACCACCGCCGGACAAATGCCTGGTTTCAAAGTGTATCCTAATCCGAGCCCTGATGGTCTCTTTTATCTGGAATTGCCGCAATCGGAACAGCCTGTTGTTTACAGGGGCGCTATTGTAAGCATAGACGGAAAGCTCTTACAGCAACTGACTGACATGCGGAGCGGCGGGAAGGTGAGCTTCAATTTGTCTCAATTGCCGCAGGGAATCTACATTCTGAAAGTGCAGACCTCAGAGGGTGCAATCGTATTCACGACGAAAATTACGCTGTAGCGTAGAAGCGGAATGGCATGTGTCCATTGATTGCGGTTACCGGTAACTGTTCAATTGCCGCAAGGGTAGCATGAGACCGACGTGGTTAATGTAAAATGCAGGTCGCGATGTATGAAAAGAGAGGAATGTCTGTATTCCTCTCTTTTTTTTTAAACTCATTGGCGGGAAAGGTACTGATCAATATAATCTTTCACTCCTTCTTCGAGTGAATAGAAAGGCTTATCGTAACCTGCATTCTTTATTTTCTGCATATCCGCTTCGGTAAAATACTGGTATTTATCGCGGATATCTTCCGGAGTGTCGCGGAATCGGATGTCTTCCGGAATGCCAAGCGCATGAAACACCGCTTTTGCCAGGTCGATGAACGTCCTTGCCTTACCTGTGCCCGCATTGTACAGCCCGCTCTCCGGTTGCGTTTCCATCAGCCATTCCACTATATTCAGAATGTCTTTTACGTAGATGAAATCGCGTAATTGCTCTCCGTCTTTGTATTTGGGATTATGCGACCGGAACAGGGTAATACTGCCTGTATTGCGGATCTGATGGTAAGCATGAAAGATCACTGAAGCCATACGCCCTTTATGGTACTCATTGGGACCATAAACATTGAAAAATTTCACCCCTGCCCAGAAAGGAGGATGGTGCTTTTGCTGCAGCGCCCAGATATCAAATTCGTTTTTGGAAATGCCATATGGATTGAGCGGCTGTAATTGTTCCACGATGTCGTGCGTGTCCTTATAGCCAAATGCGCCGTCGCCGTATGTGGCCGCAGAAGATGCATACACCAATGGCAGCTGCTGTTCGTAACAGATTTCCCAGAGGTTTTTGGTGTATTCGAGATTCAGGCGTTTATGAATCTCGTAATTCATTTCGGTGGTGTCCGTACGCGCGCCAAGGTGGAATATATACTGCACTTTCCCGGGATGTTCTCTGAGCCAGTTGAAAAACTGATCGCGGTGTATCTTCAGCGCATATTTCCGGCCTTTAAGATTAGGAGCTTTCTGTTCATTGCCAAAATCATCGACCAGTACCAGGTTCCCGAATCCTTTTTCGTTAAGATTTTCGGCGAGTTTGCTGCCGATAAATCCTGCTGCGCCGGTAATGGCAATCCAGCTGTCCTGTTGCATCATGTATAAGAGACTTTACTCAAAAATAAAAGCAATACCCGGTGGTATTGCTTTAAGATAATTTAAAATCGGTCATTGCCCGGTTATTAGTGGTGAGCTTCTTCTGCAGCAGGAGCTTCGTGTGCCGCTTCTGCTTCGTGATGCTCAGCCGCGTCTGCATGTTCTGCTTCGCCTGCTTCGTGCGACTCGTGCGTGGCTTCGATTGCATGGTGACCTGCGCCGTGGCCGCTTTCGTCGTGGCTAGTGGATTTTATAAAGCCAATTGCGCAGAGAAACAATCCCGCAAGAATAAATACGAAGTAAAAAGCAGATTTAAACGCAATCACCGGTTTATCCGCTTCCGCGTCATGATGGTGATGTCCGTGGCTGTTATGATCGTGTGACATATATCGTTTTCGAAATTTTTTATTACGCTGCGAAGATAATTGTTTCAGCTAAAAAATAAAGTAGGCCTCTCTAATTTATTTGCGCGGTGTAGGTGGTTCCATAACCGCACCGCACTTTTTACAGGTACGTTTATCCTCGTCTGCATAGAAACGCGCCATCAGCGGCGGGAGATCCTTCACTATATCTTTCACTCCGATGGGTTCTTCATAAAGTTTTTCGTGACAATTTTCGCAAAACCACATAAACGCATCCATCTCTCCTTCGTCACGCACTTTTTCCACCACAATGCCGATCGTATTCGGACCGCGCTGGGGAGAGTGGGGTACTTTACCGGGAAGCAGGAACATGTCGCCCTCTTTTATTTCGATGTCTCTGATCACACCCTCATCCTGTATACGTACCACAATATCGCCTTCCAGCTGCAGGAATAATTCTTCCGTACGGTTGTAGTGAAAGTCTTTACGGTTGTTCGGCCCGCCAACCACCATGACGATAAAATCGCCGGTGTTGTGGTACACAGATGCGTTGCCTACCGGAGGTTTCAGCAGGTGACGGTGTTCGTCGATCCATTTTTTTAGGTTGAAAGGAGCGGTAACTGCCATTAGTTGAAGAATTAAAACAGGTAAAAGAATTTGCTGTCAAACATACGATGGAACGATCAATCCATCACAATCATTTTTACGGTCTCGATACGCGTGTCGCTCACCAGTAACACCACAAACTGGTAATTGTCGATCAGTATCTTTTCATTTTGCCGCGGTATGGTTTCATGCCGGTCGATAATATAGCCCGAAAGCGTTTCTGCCTCGTCTTCCGGAAAATCAAACCCGTATTTTGCATTCAGGTAGTCCAGCTCCAGGCGACCCGAGAAAATATATTCATTGGAGGAGAGTTGCTGCTCCACATATTGCTCTACATCATATTCGTCATTGATGTCGCCGAATATTTCTTCCAGCACGTCTTCCATTGTAGCGATACCGGCAGTTCCGCCGAATTCATCGATCACCCAGGCAATGCTTTTGCGTTCGCGCGTAAACTGGTTCATCAGGTCCACTGCGCTCATTGCTTCCGGGACCGGTGAAATGGAGTGAAGTACAGACTGGATACCGGATGGATTTTTATGCAGATCGAGGTGATGCACGTAACCGAGCACATTGTCGATAGAGCCACTGTAGACAATGATCTTGGATAATTGTGTTTCGATAAATTTCTGACGCAGCACGGAAAGCGGTGTATGCAGCTCCACTGCTTCCACTTCGTTACGCGGAATCATAAACTTGCGCACTTTGATATTCACCAGTTCCAGTGCGTTTTCAAACAGTTCGGTATTCAGTTCGCCGGAGTCGCCCTGATGGCCGTGCAGACTCTGTTTGATGAACTGCTCCAGGTCTGTGCGGTTAAACACTTCCTTGCCGCTGCGGATACGCACATTAAGCAGGTAATGCAGGATGAACTCCGATACGCTCACAAAGAATTTTGCAAGCGGGTAGAATATCCAGTAGGTAAGCTGCATGGGTATCGCAAACAGCGTGAGGAGACGCTCCGAGTTGGATTTGAAAATAATCTTTGGCAGGAATTCGGCCACAAAAAGGATCACCAATGTTGCAAACGTGGTGTCTGCAATGAGGGATACATATTCAAATGCACTGTGACTGACGCCTTTTTTCAGGAAGCCGAATAACGCTTCCCACCAATGTTCCGTAAGACGGGTCATCAGTAATCCGTAAATCACGAGAAAAACATTTACGCCTATCAGGCTGGAGCCGATAAATTCTTCCGGGTGGGCCGAGAAATTTCCAAGGATTTTTCCGGTAAGTGAACCTCTTTTACGCTTAAGCTCAATATTCAGTTTGCTTGCAGAGATAAACGCAATCTCCGTACCCGCAAAAAAAGCGATCATGAGTACGCAAATCGATATATAAACTAATAAATGGCTGTGGTCCATACAACTCAAAAATAAGCGGAAACGCGGAATTTCAAATTTTTTATCTGCGGACTTCCGACCGTAAAATTCAATACCTGCGCACTTTTAAGGTGATTTTACCCACGATTATGGAAAACTTTAAAAGACTTTTGGGAAAATTCTAGGTAAATCAACGGATATTTGGCACGAGAATTGCTTAGGATAATCAAGAGACAATTTACTAAACATCGAATTATCAATGAATGAGCTCCCTTTACCGGATTATGCTGCTGCGCATCACAGGCTTGCACTGCCGGTTCTGAACGCGGAAGGTAATCCGATATCCGGAGCCTGGGGACTTATCCACTTTGAGTCGGACCAGGAAATTTCCGAATCGATGATCACCTTAAGCCTGCTTTATCCGGGTACTTTTAAAACAGCATTCTTTATTTTTTCAAATGATCAGGAATCGTTGATTCTGATCCCTTTTGATCAGGCGAAAAGGATACGTCAGAGCGCCGATGCAGAATATATGGGCAGGCATGCATATCATTTGCAGGAAGTGACCTACCATGCGGGTATTCTGTACAGTCCGGCAGCATAATGGTTTACCGACTCAGTTGCCGCTTTTACCGCCGTTTAACCTAAATTTCTTTAACACATCGCACGAATTACCTAGGTTTGCCTTGTTTTAAGCCCCATTTAAAATCCGGTAAATCGTAGGTATATGACTGCCACACGCGCCACCATCCTCCTGTTCAGGACCAATATCCGCAGCCTGCAGCAACAGTTGCGCCTTAAATTTCTGCTTGATCAGATGAAGCAGATAGAACGCTGGTGTATTGATACGGAAGACCGCGACCGTGTACTCAAGATCATTTCCCCTACGCTGAAACCCCAGGAAGTGATCCTCTCGGTACTCTCCCTGGGGTTTGAATGCAGCGAACTCGAATAATATGTCAGGCTTTTAGCAATTCTTCTTCAAGGTCTTTTTCAATCACCAGGTTTTCGATAATAAACGTCTGGCGCTGAGGTGTGTTTTTGCCCATAAAGTATTCCAGTAATTTCTGGATCTGTGTATCCTGGCTCAGCATTACGGGTACCTTACGCATATCTTCCCCGATAAATCCAGCGAATTCTTCCGGAGAAATCTCTCCAAGTCCTTTGAATCGCGTGATTTCCGGTTTGTTGCCCAATTGATGGATCGCGCGCTGACGTTCCTCATCGGTATAGCAATAAATCGTTTTCTGCTTGTTACGCACACGGAAGAGTGGTGTTTCAAGGATAAACACGTGACCGTTACGCACGAGATCCGGGAAAAACTGCAGGAAAAATGTCATGATCAGCAGGCGGATGTGCATACCATCCACGTCGGCATCGGTTGCGATCACAATATTGTTGTAACGCAGTGTGTCCATGCCTTCCTCAATATTCAGCGCATGCTGCAATAAATTAAACTCCTCATTTTCATATACCACCTTTTTAGTCAGGCCGAAACAGTTGAGCGGCTTACCGCGCAAACTGAATACTGCCTGCGTTTCCACATTGCGGCTTTTTGTGATGGATCCGCTTGCCGAATCCCCCTCAGTAATGAATATGGTCGATTCGTTCTGCTTCTGAACAAACTCTTCTTTAGTTTTTGCCGGAGGCTGATCGTTATAGTGAATACGGCAATCGCGCAGCTTTTTATTATGCAGGTTTGCTTTTTTCGCACGCTCATTGGCCAGCTTACGGATACCGGATAACTCTTTCCGCTCACGTTCACTTTGTTCTATACGCTTCTTAAGCGCTTCGGCAGTGGACGGATTTTTATGCAGGAAATTGTCCAGTTCTTTGGCCAGAAACTCCAGCACAAAAGATTTCATGCTTGCGCCACCTTCTGAAACCGTCTGTGAACCGAGTTTTGTTTTCGTCTGACTTTCAAATACCGGTTCCTGTACCCTTACGGCAATTGCGGCGCAGATACTCTGACGGATATCGGATGCATCGTAATCTTTCTTAAAGAAATCGCGGACCACCTTTACAAAAGCCTCGCGGAATGCGCCCTGGTGCGTACCACCCTGAGTGGTGTGCTGACCGTTTACAAACGAGTAGATATCCTCCCCGTAATCGCCGGTATGCGTAAGCGCGATCTCAATATCAGTACCCTTCATATGTATGATGGGGTAACGGATGGTTTCCGGATTGGTTTTACGCTGCAACAGGTCCAGTAACCCGTTTTTTGAGACAAAATTCTTCCCGTTGAAGTGGATCTGTAATCCGGCATTCAGGAAGCAGTAGTTCCATATCTGGTTTTCTACATATTCCAGTATGAATTTATAATGCTTGAAAATAGTGTCGTCGGGCGTGAAAATCACCAGAGTGCCATTTGCCTGATCGGTGCTTGCCTCTTTGTGTTCTTTCAGCAGTTGTCCGCGCTCGAAGTCGGCAGTTTTCATTTTGCCGTCTCGGAAAGAAGTGACGCTGAAGCGCGTGCTGAGCGCATTCACGGCTTTTGTACCCACACCGTTCAAACCCACCGATTTCTGAAAAGCTTTACTGTCGTACTTCGCACCGGTATTGATTTTGCTTACCACATCCACCACTTTTCCGAGCGGGATACCCCGTCCGTAGTCGCGGATAGTTGCGATTCCGTTTTCAAGTGTCAGCTCAATTTTTTTGCCATAGCCCATCATGTATTCGTCGATACAGTTGTCCATCACCTCTTTGAGCAGCACATAAATGCCGTCGTCCACACTGCTTCCGTCGCCGAGTTTCCCGATATACATACCGGGGCGCAGGCGGATGTGTTCCCGCCAGTCGAGCGACCGTATACTGTCTTCGTTATACACTACTTCTTGTTCTGCCATCTCTGCGTTGCCTTGGTTTTTCTTTTGCGCAAATGTAACTGGTTTTCATTTTTCCGGAACTCATTTTCCGGAAGCAACGGCTTTGAGCCGCAATGCCGCCTCTTTCAGCGTTTCCTCTTTTTTGGCAAAGCAAACCCGGAGTATCTTATGATCGGTGCCGTCGCTGTAAAATGCGCTTACAGGGATAGATGCGACACCGAATTGCTCCGTCAGGAAGCAGGCATAGTCTTTATCACTCATATCGGATAATCCTTCATAAGAATATAGCTGGAAGTAGCTGCCTGATGCCGGTGCCAGCATCCGGAACGGAGTGTGTTGCATAAGACTGTTGAAATAATCACGCTTTTGCTGTAGTAATGCTGCAGGCTTCGCCAGATTTCCCGAACCGATAAACTGTGCCAATGCCCATTGAGCCGGTGTGTTTACGCTGAAGCTCAGAAACTGATGCAGCCGGCGAAAAGCCTTACTCATAGCCGGAGGAGCAACCGCAAAGCCGATCTTCCAGCCGGTATTGTGAAACACTTTTCCAAACGAATAAAGCGCAAAACTGCGTTCGCGGAGACCGGGGTGCTGTAACACCGAATAATGCTGCCGCCCGTCGAATAATAATTGCTCATATACTTCGTCGGACAATACATATACAGGCCGATCTTTGAGCAGTTCCCATAAGGTATTCCAATCTTCCGCAGACCATACGCTTCCGGTAGGGTTATGAGGAGTGTTAACAATGATCGCTTTTGTGCGTTCGGTAATTGCAGCGGCAATTGCATTCCAGTCCGGACGGAAAGAGTGGGGGAGCAGCTTCACCGG
Source organism: Rurimicrobium arvi (assembly GCF_039540495.1). NCBI lineage: Bacteria > Pseudomonadati > Bacteroidota > Chitinophagia > Chitinophagales > Chitinophagaceae > Rurimicrobium > Rurimicrobium arvi. Next base: position 325,434 of record NZ_BAABEZ010000024.1, read on the forward strand.
TACGGGGATCGCTCCCGACATTTCAATATTCGGAATATAACTGTCGTACGCGGGTTCGAGTACAATCACTTCGTCACCAGCCTGCAGCAGGCTGGTGAAAGCCGTGTAAATGGCATAAGTGGCTCCCGGTGTGATGGTAATCTCGGTTTCCGGGTCAATTGCAACCCCGTAACGCGTGAGAAAATCGGCGGCAATGGCCTCTCTCAATGCGGGGAGACCCGGCATGGGAGCGTATTGATTCAGTCCGGAAACGGACGCTTCGTGCAGCAGCGTAGATAATTGTCCCTCAATCGGAAAGTCCGGAAAACCCTGCGAAAGGTTAATTGCATTATTTTTTTGAGCTAAAAGGCTCATCACGGAAAATATTGTTGTGTCTGCAGCGTTATGTTTAGCAGGTAGCTGTCCGGGAAACATGATTACGGATATGTCGGGTTGGGAGTTTGATGAATAAGAATGGCTGAAAATACAAAAGCCATGTGTTTTCCGTAACATTTTTTCCCCGGCAGCTGTCTTTTTTTGATCGGATTTTTTTGCTCAGCAACAGAAACAAGTGTTTATGAAAAAGACACACCAGGTCACATTAACGCCATTGACGAAGGACACCGCTCCGGAACCTGATTTTCAGGTCTGTAAAAAATGCGGCGAGAAAAAAGAGAAAGACGCGTTTCGCAAAGCCAATCTCTGGCGGGCGAAGGTGTGCATCGAATGCGATTATGCTACAAAAAAGGCGAAGACAGATGCGCTTCGTAAGGAAAAAGATATTTACGGATTTTTTTAAATACAAAAGGCGCTGATTGCAGCGCCTTTTGTATTAATATTTATATAGTTACACTGCTACATTAAAATCGCGCAGTGCATCGTTCAGACTTGTTTTGAGATTGGTGGATTCCTTGCGCTGGCCGATAATCAGGGCACAGTTCACATGGTAGGTGCCGGCGGGGAATTCCTTGGCATAAGAACCCGGGATCACCACGCTGCGTGCGGGAACACGACCTCTGTACTCAACGGGCTCCGCTCCGGATACGTCGATGATCTTTGTCGATTGTGTGAGTACTACATTCGCTCCGAGCACAGCTTCTTTTTCCACGTGCACACCTTCCACCACGATACAGCGGGAGCCGATAAAGCAACCGTCTTCGATAATCACCGGAGCCGCCTGTAATGGTTCCAGTACACCACCGATACCCACGCCCCCGCTCAGATGTACATGCTTTCCTATCTGAGCGCAGGAGCCCACGGTAGCCCATGTGTCGACCATCGTACCCTCATCGACATAAGCACCGATATTTACATAGGAAGGCATCAGCACCACACCGCGTGCAATGTATGCTCCGTAGCGCGCTACAGCGTGCGGCACCGCACGTACGCCGAGTGCTTCGTAATTCTTTTTAAGCAGCATTTTGTCATAAAACTCCATAGGGCCGGATTCCCAGGTCTGCATTTTCTGAACGCCGAAGTACATCAGGATCGCTTCCTTCACCCATTGGTTTACCTGCCAGGAGCCGTCTGCAGCAGGGGCTGCCACACGTAAAGTTCCTTTATCGATCAGTGCAATCGTATCATGAACAGCCTGTTCGTAGGCTGCGTCTTTCAGCAGTTCGCGGTTGTCGTAGGCTGCGCGAATCAGCCCCATCAGTTGGTCCATTATCAGTTGTTTCTTTGTGCGAAAATAGAGCCGAAAAACTTTTTTCTTAAAAAAATTTGGAGAATCCGAACCATCTTCTATCTTTGCACTCCCAAAGCGCTGAAAACGATGCGTGAAAGGGTAAAAGTTCTTAAAATCGGAAGCATAGCTCAGCTGGTTCAGAGCATCTGCCTTACAAGCAGAGGGTCCGCGGTTCGAATCCGTGTGCTTCCACTAAAGCTTCGCAATTATGCGAGGCTTTTTTATTTCGATTTCAGGAAGCATAGCTCAGCTGGTTCAGAGCATCTGCCTTACAAGCAGAGGGTCCGCGGTTCGAATCCGTGTGCTTCCACAGACAAAAGCCCCGCATCAGCGGGGCTTTTTTATTGTTTATTTTTTCAGACAGAAAGGCTATTCCTTGCAAAGCAGCACTCAGTTTTTTATAAAAGAAGCAGTTGCACGCTGATTGCCACCTTCCAGCCGTACAATATAATTCCCTGCAGGAAGCGATTCCGTATCAATGCTGACTTCACTGCTGTTTTTATCGAGGTGCAGCGCTTTTGTTTTCACTGCCGTGCCCTGCATATCGTATAACACAATCCTGTACAGGTCTTCCGTGGCATCTGAAATCAGCATATACACCTGGGAGCCTGCCGGATTGGGGTAAAGTTTTATGGCGAAATAGTCTGATGTGTCGGCCACATCTTCCATCCGGTATCCTCTGGTGCGGACAAAACTTGCAAACGGATCATGGAATGTGCAGGCGTTATTTTCGACGATCCATTTTTCATTTTTGGTAAACGCAACATGACCATCGTCCTGACAGTCGGCATAACCATCGCCTGCGAGTTCGTTGCCTATCTGGCGCAACAGGTTCCTTTTAAATAGTACGGCGTCCATATTTAAATCCGAAGGTTCTTTCGCAATTTTATACCCCTGGTACAATATGTTGCTGAAACAACTGTTTTTTGTAGCCGATAAGGCCAGAACGCCCGCCATATAATGGTCTACATGATCTCCGTTGTTTCTTGTTCCTGCGATATCCGGCATATTTATTTCCTTCAGGTCAGTGATGCCGGCGGTTTCCGTCCGGATGATTGAGGAGATCGTTTCAACTATATCCTGCCAGCCTGTATACTGGTTCTGGTTGTCTACCGAATTCAACGTAGTTATCTGGTTTTTATACAGCTTTTTCAACGCATGTTGTCCTTGTGCCTCGACGCCACCGTCCGGGAGCCGGAGATAATAAGATACCGTATTTTTATAGCGCCTGACAACGATACTGTGACTATTGACAGCTGTTATACTGTATGAATCACGGTTGCTGTCGGAAACTGACTGACAAAGAAAAATGGTGCTTTTCATTGCGGCAAATTCCCGTGCCATAAAATAGGGAATCTTACCCATGTCTCTGATGCTGTTGCCAGCCCCGGCATCGCCTGCTGTAACATAAATAAAAACCATCTTGCGCGATGGAATACCGGCTACTTCATTGGCATGCTTTCCCATGAACAATTGCCAGTCATCGGGATGTGCCACAACGAAGAAAGAAACGCTGTTGTAGCCGTCTGCATATAATGTGTACGGTGTTGTAAAAAATGCAAGGAACGCGAGGAGCGTTTGCAGTGATTTGGTCAGATGCCGGTGCGGGATCATAAGGTGGATCGGAAGGACTGCTTTCATTAACGCAAGCCGTAGTCGTCGCATTGTGTATCTGCCCGAAGTCAGGCGTACTTTTTTTCAGTTCTTCCGTCCTGCAAAGGTATACAGCACCTGTTTCCTATATATTAAATTTGAACTGGTAATGAAAAATTCGCTTTAGCGACTCATTATCAGTTTGAAAGATCCTTTTGATCGGGAGTTTCTGCGCTTTGCGTGCCGACCCGATCAGGTTTGCCTGACAACTTATCCAGAATGGCTTTTCTTTTCCGGAGCGCCGGTTCCTCAATAGCCGTAGTCATAATTACTGCAATCAGGAACGTGAGGGATATAAAGCATAAAAGGCCAATGGGAGTATTGCCGAATTGCGCTGTCAGGAACAATACAAACAACGGATGCCATAAATACCAGTTATAGCTGTAATAAGCGATAAACCGTAGCGCTTTCCATTTTGAAAAGTCCACATAATACAATCCCAGCAACATCAGGAAAAAGCATAACGGAACGATTGAATGGAAATAGACCCGGTTGAACAGCACACTGCCACAGTTTATGTTCGTGTAAAGGGCTGCAACGAAGAGTAATACGCCCAGGCCAAAAAACGGTAACTGTAATGTTGCCGACCGAAGTCTGTCTTTATAACGGGTGACCGCCATGTGCAGCAATACACCCCAGGCTAGTGCATCTATCCGATTATGCGTCGCAGAGTAGGTGTCTTTGCTGCGCGTAAAGAAGAACGAACAATATTTGAACAGCATGCCGGCTGCAATGGTAAGTATCACAAAAACGAGCAGCATTTTTTTGCGATGCTCCAGGGCCACAAAGCGCTGTAATACAATAAACATCAGAGGCAGCAATATATAAAAGTGTTCCTCGACACACAGTGACCAGACGTGATCAAAGCTCCAGTGGAACGGTTTGCCCGTATAATTCTGATAAAAAAATACATACCGTTTCAGATCCCACAATGGAATGATCTGCTCCGGGTGAGTATTGTGGTATAAAATCCATGCAATGCCATTACCTAACAGGAGGAAGACGTAATAAGAGGGCCAGATTTTAAAACCCCTTTGCAGAAAAAAGCGCCCGAAATGCACCGGTTCATTTCTTTCCAGCTGCCGGACGAGCATTCCTCCCACCAACAAACCGGAAATCAGGAAAAACAGGTCTACGCCCAGGTATCCGTAGGGCAGACTGAAATTGAAATGAAATAAAACAACGGTAATAATCGCGATACTTCTGAAAATATCTACGCTGGATATCCTGTCCTTACTGTTGATAATTTCTAGCGACTTAAATTTCATTAATTAATCTCCGGTGGAACAATGGTCCTTTAATTCCGACAAGATTGGCGTGCGCAAATGTAGCGCAAACGAAATAAGTAAATCAGGAGAACGGACATTATTTTATAATGGCAAGTGTAATTCGCATAAAATTGTGTGCTACAATATACTTTTGCCGCATGGGTAAATGCTGCAGTTATATTGTGCTGCTTATGAGTGTGCTGTTCTTCGTTGCGTGCAGGACAGCCCGTCCTGTTTCAAAAGAGGAAACTCATAACGGCGTAACCAAATTGCGCAGCAGGCATATGAAGCGACTGGTGGAATTTGCCGCTTTACAGTTGAACGCGCCTTACAAATGGGGAGGTTCTTCTCCAAAAGGATTCGACTGTTCGGGATTCACCTGGTATTGCTTTAATCATTCAGGGTTAACGCTTCCGCGTACAGCGCTGGAACAATCCACTTCCGGTAAGAAAGTACGGGGAAGAAAGGCAAAGACCGGGGACCTTATTTTTTTCAAAGGCCCCGATCACCAGCAAAAGAAAGTGGCCCACGTAGGTATTGTGGTTTCCGGCAGGAAGCAGAATATAAAATTTATCCATGCAGGCAGCAAAGGCATAACCATAAGCATGTTGCGGGAAGATTATTTCCGCAAACGCTTCAAGGGAATTCGCCGCGTGCGCAGGTGACTTCTTTCTAATTCGCGCTTATCTTGTCATCTTTTACCGGTGAATAATCGTGCTGTTTGTTCCCGTTTACGTTCAGGTTGTCAAAAAAGCACTTTATGCCGGTTGCGGTAGTCATATCTTCCATATTCTGAAGATGGAAGTGCAGATGCGGTTCTGAGGAGTTGCCGGAGTTGCCGCAGCGACCCAGCAATTGTCCGCGTTTAACTTTCTCACCTTGTTTTACCGAAATGGAATGCTGTTTAAAATGCGCGAAGAATACGTATTCGTTTGCCGCAGTACGTATAATAACGGTATTGCCCGGAACATAAACCGGGTTCAGCACTCCCGGCACGTTGTCTTTAATACCGTCGACAACTAATACCACTTCACCGTCACACGTAGCGAACAGTTCTTTTCCGAACGCATAATAATCCTCGTTTTTTGTACCGTCGTTTTTGTGTGAACTGCCGGAAGCGTCTGTAACGACAATATCAAAGGCATTTTTTTGAGCTTCGCTTTCCACATGATAATTGAGTTCTTTCGTGTCGCCGCCCCAGATCACCGTCCATTCACCTTTGAACGGCAACGCCATTTTCGTTGTATTGCGTTCCGGGCGGGCGATATTTATTTCCGTAAAGGGCTTTACAAGCAGACCATTGATTTGTCCGGCATCGTTAAGGGAGAGATTCACAGACAGGAGTGCGCGTTCAAATTGTGTTTTATACACCGCCATACTTTGGTCGTATCCGGCAAAGCTCTTTTTAATAATAGTACCTGCCTGCTCTTTTAATCCGTTCAGGAATGTACGCGTTTGTCCGACAGGCAGGTGCTCCTGCATTTCCGGGGAGAAGGACGCGTAAATTGCTTCGAATTGTCCGGTATTATAGCGGGCTTCAAAGCTATCAGCTGCAATTTTATAATGCGGTGGTTCCTGTTGGGAGCGTGCAGGTAATGCAATGATGCCGGCGCTTAAAAGGGAAAGTATTGTTTTCATGTCTTGTGTTTAACGCTGACCATTCAGCGAACACGAATGTAGTTAATTGTATAGCGAGCGATACCGTTACCGTTTATATTTCGGTAAGGAGGCGGTATACACCGCTAAAGTTTCGGTGAATGCAAATCAGAAAATCAAGCAGATTACATCCTGATCAACGTATACCCTTCAACGAGTCCGGCTACGCGTATTGTTACAATGTATGTTCCCGGTATCAGTGCTGAGAGGTCCATGGTAAATGAGCTGCATAACTGACTAAGCGTTAGTGTTGCTACGGCGATACCTTCCATGCTGTTTACTTCAATAAAGGCACTGCTTACCGGTTCATAAAATGTGCCTGTGACGAAGCCGGAGGTTGGATTCGGATTTAATCCGGATAGAAGTTTGTGTGTTTGCTGACCGGTATTGTCCCAGGGGGTGGGGTGCCGCATCACAATTGAAGGAACGCCTTATGCGGTTTCCTGCAGCATCGTATGCATAGGAAATGCGACAGTCTGAGGATTGTGCCGCCGCGTTGGTTAATGCCGTTACGGAACAGCACAGCAACAGGGATAATTTCGTAATTAAATTCATCTGTATGTCATTTGTCGTTTGATAATTTTTTATGGTACTGGTATTGATTCCCTGTTTAAAATGGCGATGCTTTTACGTCTGCGTCACCTTAATTTCAAACAGTAGTCATTATGCTGAATGCCTATACGTTCTAATATCCTGTAACCCGGTCGGAAATTGGCCTAGATATCTGCATTATTAATTTCGTATCTAATCAAGTGTATAGCTTTGCTTTATTTCCCCTATTCTGAGCCGTCTTTGCATTTATTAACTGTAAGGTGAACGGTTACATTTGTTGGTATTCCCTTATCCGACCCATCATCATAAACCGACTTGTAGGAGATTATATAAGTGTTGGGGTGGATGGCAGTGGTGACCGTTAGCGATTCGGGCGGTACTATTTTATATGGATTTTCGTTTGTTAGCAAATCGAACCCCTGAGTCTCATAGATTTTTTTAGCTTTTAGCCGCAATTCCTGCGTGCAGTACTTCCGGGCCAGGGAATCCAATTTTTTTCCGATGCTTTCTGGTGGTTCAAAAGTCCATACATAGCTTACAGCCCGGTAGAAATCTTTTAGCATAGTTTCTGCCTTAATCTGCGCATAGGTATTAGGGGAGCCATGGATATCAGTAATGCCATTCCCTGTATCGCAATATATTTCCTCACGAGAAGTTCTTTTCGTTTTTAGTGTTGTAGGCTTTGTTCATTAATGTTCCCGTCTGTCTCGTCTGACTTTGTTTTTCAAACTCCGGGACATGTCATTAAATCTCAGAATGCGGCTTTTGTGAACATAGCCTGTCAGCGCTTTTAGGTTTTCAGTCCTCGCGACCTGCCACCAGTCCGTATTGCCATTGGGGATATAGTAGAAGTAATCCCTGTCGGTTAAGGTGCCTGTAACTTTTGCGGTTGATGACGGACCGTTCCTGATATTGACATAACCGTCCTTATCGTTCACGCTACCAACAAGGAAAAGTTTTTCGTGAGGAACATTATTATTAATGATTGAATTCAGAGAAGTACCATCGTTAAGCCAGATGTATTCAATAATGGACGGACTATCACAACTTAGTTCGAAATAAATGGTGTTTGTCGCGGAAACATTTACAGGTATGATCAATCCAAACTCCAGCCCTTCTTCACTTACTTTGGCACTGTCAATAAGCTGAAACAGTTTTTTTTCGGGAAGGCCTGCGGAGAGCTCTGTACAAAAGGATTTCAGTTTTCCAAAGATATTAGTATCTCGTTGCGCATCCCAAAACACCTCTTTTAATAGGCCAATATCTGTTCGGGATGCGCATACAATAACGTAAAACTTCTTAATGAAACTTTTATAATAGTGCTCCTGCTGCTTCAACCATCGCTCGTGGGCATTGACTGTCGATTGTGCTCTTGCCGGAGATATGAAGCAGAAGCAAATTATTGCTGTCGCTGATAAGAGTTGTTTTTTGAACTTTTTCAAAATGTCGTATTCTTTCATCATATTCTTCAAGTCGCGTTATAGTCCCTTTGCTGCCTATTTATCTCGGAGGCTAATGCCGTTTACCTGCTTCGCTTTTTTAAAAAGTAGCTTTCTCGTGAGTGAGCGTTGATATTTACAACACATGCCTGATATGTTTCAATATCTAGGCGGATTTTGGTGCTGTTTTTTTTACAGTAGTAATCAGCGGAAAAATAATCGCCCCCATCCACTTCGTCCGGATCAGAAAACGACTCGTTATTACTGGACAGAACAGCAACTCCACTGATTTTATCAGACGGGTACTTGCCGGTAAGTATAAGTTCAAATTCCAGACTGTCAGGCATTTCTTTTCGATGAGCTAAAGACTGCTTTTTTATTGCGAGCTTTGCCATAGGTGAGCTGCCGGAACTACAATAATAAAATGAGTCAGGTAAATTGAAATTCCTTGTGGACGCTGCTGTTTCAGTAAGTATCGCTGGCTCAATATTTGTTTTTAACGCCTGTTTCTTTCCTGTGGAGCAGGACGCCAACGGGAGTATCATTAACAATCGCATCAATTGATTGCGTGACATAATTGTACGTTTAACACTATTCATTGTTTGCCGGAGAGATTTTATATAATGTGTAGTCCGAGTCTACACAAGATGGAATTTTAGAATGCCAGATCAATAGATGAAGCCTGTTGCCCGGACGTCTTTCAATGCCGAACGATAGTTCTACTGTTTCTGAATTGTAATCGTACGAGGAGTCACATATATAATCCTCACCGGTATTTTCGTCCAGAATAAGCGAGCTTTCCGGTACCCACGGATTACCGTTTTCATCATCCAGGACCAATAGTGATGCCTGGCCTTTGAACTTTATTGAATCTTCTGAGTGTGTTATTATACTCAATTGAAAATCTTTTTTATGTTCTGATGCGGAATATATTTTCAAATAGATAGTTAAGCCTGCCGTTTTTTTGGTGTAGGTAATCGTCGAATCCTGATGCGATCGGATATTCGCTGAAACCGACGCGGATTTCAACTTTCCGGCTGTCTGATACTCTTTGGTATCTGAATGGCAACCTGCCACCATTAATATTGTTGTAAGCAGTGCAATACGTTGTAATATTTTCATGTAATTAGGCTCATTTAACGTTAGACTGATGCGCATGCAATTTTCAAATTCCTATAATCGCATAATACTGTCCGCTACTTTATTTCGCTTATTCTGTAGCCGTCTTTGCACCTGACTACCACTACATGCAATGTTACTGCTGTCGGGATGCGTTTGCCTGATGCATCCTGGTCTATTGATTTGTATGACACGATGTATGAGTTGGGTCGTGTATCATTAATAACTATTAATGATTCCGGTGGCACTATTTCATAGGAATTTTCATTCATCAACAAGTCGAAACTGGTAGTTTCGTATGTTTTCTTCGCTTTTAATCTCAGCTCACGTGTGCAATATTTTTGTGCTAAAGAATCCAATTGGCGACCTACCATACTTATACTTACATCCGGTGTGGCGTTAGTCCATACATAGCTTACAGCCCGGTAGAAATCTTTTAGCATAGTGTGAATGTATATGCTTGATTGATTTGTTTGTGCCTTACATAAATTGCCGACGAGCACTAGTGAAATGATTACTGTTGTTTTTTTTAACATGTTTATATTTTTTAAAAGGTTGTCCATCTGAAAATTTGAAAACTTGGATTACATCTCCTGTAGTTGGCACCGGGCCAGAAAGGTTGATTTTGTTTAAAGTCAGAGATCCATTGTCGGCCATTATACATTTGTATGTGCCCGTAAGGTATGCCGGTTTTAGGATCAAACGCTCCTCCTGGTGGTCCTTTAATTACTGCAATGTCACCTTTCATGTAGAGGTTTGTATTGACAATTGAAAATCCTAATTTGGGGAGAAAAGCTCCATATTGCCACGCCGCTACCGGATGCCCATATGTATTAATGCCGCCAGCTTCTAAAGCTAATCTAACGTAGTATGCACATTTTCCTGTAGAATGGTTCAGCGCATTGTTATTTAGCCAATTTACTGAATTGTCAATATCGAATTTTCCGCGAGTTTTGTAATTAACTTCTAAAGAGGTATTAATTCTTGCTACTGATGTCGCATTTCGCGATTGTGTAAGCACAGATTTACCATAAATAACGAACTCCCTGGTCGTGTAAATATCATCATCATCTTCTCCGCCTCCCTCAACATCAATAGAGTAATCGTATACCAGTGCCTGTGAATAGGAAAAGGAAACCCCAAACCCGATTCCCTGCGAATTTATCCCAAAGGGACCAATGGTAGCGTACATTCCACCGTGTTCACTTACGCCGACTCCAATTCCGGTTACATTAGTGGAGAATCCATTGTATCCTCCCGGCCCCCAGCCAACATTCGCGAAAAATCCGCTTTTAGTTCCCCAGCCCGCATTGGCGGAAAATCCTCCACCTCCGATGCCCGCGGACGCATAAGTATTTCCACTGCTGAAGTCATGGCCCACTGTCAGGTTTAAACTTAATGGCGTATTCGGAATACCTACGCCCACGGTGAGCCCCACATTAGCCTTCCCATCATTACCCATACTGTAATTGGGCATGAAGTAAATGATGTCTCCGCTCGGATCTGTGTATTTGAGCGGATTGTTCCAGCAATAGGAATACCTGTTGTAACTCTGTGTGTTCCCGGGATCCTGAACATAGTTGTCTGGTCTGAGCATTCTCCCATTTAAAGGATCGTACAGCCTGCCGTTCATGTTAATGAGACCATATTCCGGAAACATTTCATGGCTGGTGTAACCACGGAACAGCCAGTCCGGCTTTTTATAGGCACTAGCAGTATAATCCCATGTGTCAGGGTTGCGTTCTCTTCCCCATGGATCAAAAGCCTGCCGGTGAACCACATTACCCGTTTCGTCTGTAATCGCTACAATTGACCCCAGATGATCGGTGTAAATGCCATAATAGTCAAAGCGTCCTGAGACACCGTCAGCCACTACCACGCCGCAGATGTTTCCATCAGAAGAATAGATATAATGAAGCATTTGCAGACTTTTTCCGGTAATTCGCTGCGCCTCGAATTCATTGAAGTAAACTCTTTGTCTGGAAAGGGCGCCTCCCTGCTTTTGCTCACTGTAAGCCCTTTGTTCATCCGGACCGTAATAAAAGTCTTCTTCGTAAGGAATTGAGGTAATGGTTTCTGTAATCTTTTCCACTTTGTTGAACCCGGTATACGATATGTTCTGTGTTTCATGGCTGACGAGGCGGCCGGGATCAGATATGCTTGTTACAGCGTTACGAATAGCCCCTCCGTACTTAAAATTGCCGGCATCGGTCTTACTGATAATCTGCCCGAAACTGCCATAGAAGCGCGTATCGTAACTTACGTCAATTGATGGATGGGATCCTGCGGGCAGACTTCCTCCAGGGGTAATTGCGGCGGCAGAACTGGTTAGTCGTTCCGCTCCGTCATAACTGAAGGATTCTCTTGTATTACTTATCTTATCACTTCTGTCAGTCAGATTTCCGTTTGCATAATTATAATTCATAGAAAGAGATAACACTCCCAATGCATCGATAGAAGTTGGGTGTCCATTAGTGTAATCATATCTTGAATTGATTCCATCTACTCGTTTAAACGCCGTAAGTTGGTCATCTCCGTTTGCGGATGACGCTTCAAACAGTGTTTTTTCTTTAAGCCCCCCGGAAAGATAAGTCGTAACCTTTTTCAGGTAGCCATTTACGTCATAATAGTTAAGGGTTTTAAAGCCGCTGTTTAAATAGCTGGATACAAGCGGGCGTCCGTAGTTATCGTAGGTGTAAGACTTTTCAAAAATGCCTATCGGCGTAGTTCGGGTATGTCGCGTCAGTCCGCTACCGGTCGTATAGTCAAATTCATCCGTTATAGAAACACCTCCATGGCTGCTGGTAACCTTTTTTAAGCGATAATCCTTATCAATACCATAATACTCATAAAACGTTGTGCTATAACCTGAGATGTTCTTTGAAACCGCACGCCCAAGCAAATCATATTCGAACGTTGTCACTTTGCCATTAGGGTCTTTCTCGGACATTAGTTGACCATACACGTTATAGTCGTAAGCAATGGTTCCGGCGTCGGGGTCAATCATTTTTTTCAAATTGCCCCAGTTATCATATTCTCTTCTTATGAGTGTCGCGTAGGGTGCGCTTATGGTGCCCATTCCACTCGATATTTCATTGCCCCGGCTATCATATTCAAAGTGAATGGTACCTGTTATGTTGTCGGAAATTTTAATTGTCTTGCCGGTACCATCTGTTACATTTGATTTAACTCTGCCGTCGGGATAATTTACGGTTGTAGTCGCCAGGCCGTCTCCCTGAGTGTACGTATATGTTGTTGTACCACTGAAATCTGTTACTGAAGCAAGTCTGTTCAGCGCATCGTAAGTCTTTGTAGTTATCCTCGGCGTCTCTGTATTATAGAACTCGTTAGTTGCGGTACTTGTATTTCCTCTCGCATCAAAAGTTTGAACTGATTGTTTCCATCCGGAAAAGCCTTCAGTTTCCCTTCGCAAAGTCCTGCCCAAAATATCATAGTACGTTTTTGAATCCGGAGCCGCCGGATGACTTTCTGAAGTATAATAAACCTCATTTCCCGAACCTCCGAAACCTCTGGAATAATTAATGGTATAATAGATTCCCGGTGCAGTATATATGCGCTTGGATATAAGAACTCCAAACTGATCGTAAGTAAACCATGTTTCCAATCCGTTAGCCGCAATTGTTCTTGTCGGTTTGCCCCAAAAACTGTGCCATTGAGTTTTGGTGTAGCCGCCAAGAGGGTCAGTTTCCTTAATGCAAAAGCGATGATAACTTGTTTCATATTCAAATTGCTGGACGATCGTTTTGGCTGGATACGATCCCATTTTTATCTTTTTGATTATGTTCCCATAAGCATCATATTCGCAGGAGTCTTTTGAAAACAAACCCGATGATCCGTCAAAAGCTTTGTGAGATACCAAAGCTCCATTACTGTTATAGCCAAAGCGGTCCGTTTGAGTAAACGGAGGAAGTGATCCGCGTGTAACGGTTTGGGTCACCTCTATTGGCAGGTGCGGAATTGCTGAAACACCAGCTTTGGTAAACGTAGTTTTTGTGGATGAGTGTGATAATGGCGCAGACCCTATAATAGTAGTTTTATTAAGCTCGGATTCTGTCGTTATGATATTGCCGTAGCTGTCAAACGTATTGGATGTTGTAGTAATTAACTGCATTAAAGGATCTTCCTCGCTTGTCGAATTTAATTCGCACTTGAAACGGTAAGAAGGGCCGCTGACTCCGGAAAATGAGTAGTTATACTGAGTCTCTGATATCTTAAGACTTGGAAAATGCTGATACGAAATTCTTCTTCGTATGTAAGGTCTGATGTAAGTTTCATCAAGCCCATATTGCGTCTCCACACGTACGTTCAGACTGAAATCAATTGCCTGAATGATTTTGAAGCCTAATACGCCTTTAGCTGCGCGGTGCATCAGCAGATTTGAATAGATATACTTAGTTCGATTCTCTCCGCCGATGCCATTGGGCTGACTGGCCTCCGTCACTACATAAATGGGTAAACTGGAATAGTTATAGGGATATACCGGAGACGGATCTTTAGTATAGAATGATCCGTCCGATTGAGACAATGGTTTATAGTTAAAGCTGGTCACATGCCCCATTCCATTTCGTATTCTGGAGAGAAATCGACTCTGGTCATTTTTTTTAAAGAAGAACTGACGCATTTTATCCTTATCGAATGCCTTCAGGGAAATCTCTGATTGTCCATCGCCGTTTACATCGCTGAGTACGGGAGCAATAACTTCTGAAATTGCATATGGTACGGTATACTGATGTTTGTCGATCAGGTTTGTTTTTTCAGTATGCCCCTTGAAATTGTAAAAGACAAAGTCCGCGTTGTTGAAATATTCCGCTTCGTTGGTGCAATATTTCCTGGCATGCCAGATGTCGCTTTTGCCATCTCCGTCGTAATCTCCTACATACAGGAAATCAGCTATGTCGGATACTGATTTTCCACCGCTTCCTGTAACGACGCACCTTTTATTAAATTGCGGGCTCATTACAAAGGGGATTTCTTTAAAATCGGTGCCGGTGGAGTAAGCAATTGCCGTATTGAGATAGCCGGGTTTTTGAGCTATAACAAGGTCACTTTTTCCATCACCGTTGAAGTCCCCTATGCCCAATACTTCATGGTAATTTTGCAAGGGATAACCGCCACTGTAGAGTTCTTTAAATACATATGTCCCCGATAGCTTAATGATAGTTCCGATCCACGCAAAATGCGCCGACGATAAAGTAGAAGGTACGTAGGTTAGAATGTCGGTTCGTCCGTCCCCGTCGAAATCCAGCGTGGATGCCGGTTGCTCATTCATCCACGCAGCTTCCCTCGCAGAGGCTGTCGTGCCCGGCGTCCAGCTTGCTTTAACTCTTTGGTTAAATAGCCCATACCGGGGAAACGAAACATAAAAATTGTAGGAAACAATCCCGCTGGACGGGTTTGTATTTTGCGTAAGGTAGGCAAACTCACTAATCCCGTCCCCATCAAAATCGCCGATAAAAACTGAATTCTTATCCGCTAACTTGTGCCCTCCGGCAATTGCATCAGGGGCATAGTTCTCAACGGTAAAGCCTGAGCTCCCTTTTCCCATTTTGGAATAGTAGATCGTCACCCCATTGTATGTATTTCCGCTTCCTACATTCATAAAAAGAAGATCGTCTTTACCATCTCCGTTGAAGTCGGCCTGAAGAAAGTGGTTGCCTTTTTTATCGGTATTTTTCTGATAGCCTATCAAATATTTTGAATTGGAGGATGATGATGGGAATGTAACGGAACTACCGGGTATGGCTGTATACGATCCTGAGGCGTTTTGTGAAAACAACTCAAAACCTAAATAATTTCGATCCCAACGATACGACCCACCTGTATAATCAAAACTGGCTTTTAAAATTTCACTTTTTCCGTCGCCATCAAAATCACCTGACATAATATCATAGTTAACTGAAGTAGGGGAACTTGCTGAGTATGGGATGCTTAAATCTGTTTCTGTTTCCTCGAATTCACGTCCGTTTTCTCCATACAAAAAGCGCGTTTCATTGATTGAAGAAGATCCTGAACCTTGCAGCTGAGCAATGCTTTTCAAATAAGATGCCTCAGCATTCCTGCCATAGGTCAGACGGAATTCAGTATAAATATAATTTTCGTCTTTTGAAGATATTCCTGTCAGTAAATACGATGAGTTACGCGTTCCTCCCCGGTGATAAATGATGTTTTTATCAGACCGTTCCTCATAATAGAATCTAATTCGACTATAAGGGGTCATCCCGGTTACATCATTTCCTGTGTAGTTAATTTCTGCAATTCTGAAATCTCCGCCTGTATTGGTATACACAAACTCTATATAATTGCCGTTTACGTCTCTTATCTTACTCAGGTACCACTCCATTACCACTGAATTGTCATCGTTCATCATTCGGGAATCTGAAGAGCTCCCATACTCCATAATTGTGCCGTCTTTGCTGACAACTTTGAAGGATTCCGGCCCACCCCCAATATTGCCGTAGGAGGTTGTCAAAGAATAATTCTCTTCTTCACTCACATAAGTGGTTCCATGATCTCCATTATTGCCGGTTTGAGGGATAAGTCTCTGGCCTTGTAATACAAAATGGTCGTAGTTAGAATAAGTTACCACGCTGTTGTCTCCCTCATGAAAATTATCATCCCCGGTTCTGTTTATTGCGGAAATGCCATTGATACTCCATCCTCTACCCATAAGTCCGTCTCCATGCTGAGAACTATACTCAAGGGAAATGGCAGGGGCCATCCCGGATGTACCTGGTGCGCATGGAACAGGAATTGAATATACTGCGGCTCCGCAAAGATTGACCGTAGCATTTCCGGTAATACTGCCCACAGGCTTAGTTACATCAACGCCACTGTTAAAGGAAGTCTCCGTATGAAGAGGCGCGTAAAGTTGTGACTTCGCATTATAGTTACAAGTCAGCATGAAAGATAAAAGTAGGAATCGTCTGAGCATATCAATAATTCGTCTGTTTGGTCAATTGTTCTTCTGAAAGTCTTCATTTGTCGGTTTTGAGTGGTAAGCGCCAGGCAATACATAGCCATCACCACGATCTGATTTCGTGGCGCGGTGTTCCTTCCGGAAACAGGAAGGGAATTCTGCAGTACTGAATGATTAAAACCCATGCTCGCTTAAAGGAACACGGTTTATTGGAGAGATGTCAGATATTCTGTAGCGGCTATTCCGGTACAAATGATCTTTGAAAAATGTTTCGTCTTAAGGACGGGATTGGCGGGAGAAATATTTGTCGGCGATGAATGGATACCGCTTTACCGCACAAAAATAGCTTTTTGTATCTTATATGCAGTACTTTCCTGTGGTGCATTTTTTGTAATAAGTACTTAAATCCGTAAGTCTGAAATGCTTCGGATCAGAAATTTTTTTTAAAGTGGGAGTACTGCTCGGGAAGCAGTTATGACTAAATGAAATTTACAGAAACGATCAGAAAAGACGTCCTTTCGTACAGCTGCAAGGATGTTGTTTCGCGAATGCATCACTCACGCAGGCGCTTGTCTCCCGGCAGCTCCAACCGTACATGCCGTCGATAAATAACAGTCGCGGATAACAGCTTGCTTCCCCCTCACAGATAAAAAAGGTACTCATCAGCGAAAATGCTTTTCCCTCGGCTTGTCCGAAGTCCAGCCTGCCATTCGTATTACGCAGCCATTTCACCAGTGTGCGGTTGGATGTATGTGTGGTACACTCCAGGTAATGCCAGGTGTGATTGTTCACAACCGCAGTGCGCAAATGCACCGCATCAAATTCGGCCTCCTTGTTCGGGAATTCCCGGTTGATTGCCCGTAATAATTTGTCCGGGTCAATGATCAGTGACGCCGTATGCTTATCCGAGACTTCTGCGATCACGAGCTGTTCGCTCAATTGTAAGGTGTCGCTGTTCTTTTGCGCACGGCATATGACGCTGCACAGCATGATGAGGATAAAATACGCGCGTTTCATAGAGTCGGTTTCCTCTTTAACGTTTCGTAAGCCCGTTCATTGTCCGAGCCAGACGTTATCTACAATTTATTCATGTAGTAGACCACCCCTTCGTTTTCGATCACGAGTTCATTAGGCTGGCAATTGATCACCCGGAAATTGCGTTCGTCCTTACCGGCAGTGTAGAGCATTCCTTTTTCATATTGCTGAACGATCCAGGAGGGTTTTGCTTCCGGATCGTTGAATCCGTATATCTTACCGGTAATAGTTTCCGGTGTTTCCTCAATGGACACCAGACGAATGATTCGGTACTTCCCCGCTGTGTCTAAAGGCTTATTACTGGTGCGCTTGTAGCATTTCCAAATCCCGACCAATGGTTCGATACGGTCGGGAACAGTGCCGTTTTTCGGACTGATAGCGGGCCGGAAAGTCACGTTATTGCCATTGCGCAGACTTGCGGGCCTTTTATTGTACCGTTGCATGATCAGCTCCACGCCGTCCTGACCGGCCAGGTGCATACGGTCTCCTTCAAGCTCCAGTATGTCAAATTCATTGGGCCCTATCTCCAGTGTGGTGCCGGTAAGCTTTGCTTTCAGCCGGGGAGCCGAAGGGGTGGTTTTACCCCATACGCACATGGTGCCGGAAAGGAATTCGAAATACAAAGTGTCGCGGAACTTTACAGGCTGGCCCGCCTGTATACGGACGGTTTCCCGCCAGGGACCTTTCAGACTTTTAGGATCAATGAGCTTTGCCTGCACAAGAGTACCGGCAAACAGCAGATAGCAAAAAAAGAAGAAAGATCTTTTCATAAGTCTGTTTTATATAAAGGTGGAGCAGAATGCCTGCACCCAAATATATTAAGTAAATGGCATGAATTTACGTGCTGCACCGGATGTGCAACACGTAAAACCTGATTGGCATGTGAGCTAGGCTATCCTTTTGCGGATTTGGTAGTTTTCGCGGGCCCGGTTGGTGAACCTGGCAACCACTTCCTCATACTTTCTCAGATCCGATGGTTTGGTCACGAAACCTGAAGCTCCGTAAGCTTTAAACTCGGAAATGATATCAGGATTATTCGTAGTGGAAAATCCCATCAGTTCTGTGGTAAAATCCGCAAGACGGGGATATGTTTTTTTAAGAAACTCAACGCCGTTCATCAGCGGCATGTTCATATCCAGTAAGATGAGATCAAAAGGGGGAGGACATGTGTGCTCCAGCAGCGTTAAAGATTCGAGACCGTTAGAACAAAAATGTAATTGGATTTTCTCCGGCAAACCTAACTCCTCGACCGTTTCTGCAAAAAGACCTTGCTCATCGGCATCGTCATCAATCATTAATATTCTCGGCATCGGCATAGTTAACAAATGTAACCAATTCACGCTCCAAAACCTAGCATTACATAAATATCACGGTGAATTAATGCTTTATATGACAAATCGCTTACAATTCAGCAGTGTCAAATGTATTTCCCTGGTTGATGTCGCCGGTTTCATATCCTTTCTTAAACCAACGGATTCGTTGCTCCGATGTGCCGTGTGTAAATGCGTCCGGTACCACAAATCCCTGCGATTGTTTTTGCAGATTGTCATCTCCAATTGCGTTGGCGGCATTCAGTGCATCGTCGATTTCCCCGGGTAGTAGGATGTGCTGTTCGTTTTGCGCATAGTGTGCCCAGACGCCGGCCAGAAAATCTGCCTGCAATTCCAGCTTAACAGACAAACGGTTTGCCTCAGCCTCACTCATATTGGCCCGCTGCTCTTCAAATTTCCGGGTGATACCCAGCAAATTCTGTACATGATGTCCCACTTCGTGTGCAATAACGTATGCCATAGCCGATTCGCCGGGTGCATTGAATTTTTCCGATAGTTCGCGAAAAAAAGAAACATCAATATACACGTCACTGTCGGCCGGACAGTAGAATGGCCCTGAAGCGGCATGCCCCTGTCCGCAGGCAGTCGGACAAGATCCGCAGAAGGATTTCAGTTTGGGCTTTTCATAAACAAGCTGCATTTTACTGAATTGCTCAGACCAGATATCTTCTGTCGATGCGAGGGTGCGGCTCGTAAAACTTTGCAATTGCTGGTTTTTGCTGTCAGTATTGTCGCAGGTGCCGGCGGCAACTGTCGGATTTACGCTCTGGATCGCGTTCAGAACAGATTGCGGATTTTTGCCGGTAAGCAATGCCACGACGATTGCGATGATCACTGCAATGCCGCCACCGATCAGCTTGCGCCCGCCACCGGTGCTCCCGGTGATATCTTCAAAGTTGTCGCTTTCGCGTCTTCCTCTCCAGTCCATATATGGTTAATTTGATTCAAAAATAAGCCCGGATGTGCATAACCCGTTTTTTTTGCACATGATCTTTTAAAACCAAAGCGTTGATTATTTTTGCGGACTAACCCGATACGACAATGGAAAATTCAAGACTTCAGGACGATTTGCTCAGGGAATTCCGGGAGGAAAAAGAGATGATAGCCACCCAGCTCGATAAGCTGGTGCCTTTAGGTGTGGCGCTGCGTAAGCCGGTAGCTGCACGGGTATTGAATAAAATTGTATTGCTGGTAACCGAACTGCTTTGCTATTGTGCTTCGCTGGGAAGCATTGTCTTTGCTGTATTCAGAGACCGCATTTATCCGTTTTATATTCTGTCCCGCCTGCGTCTGCATCCGGAAACGTCGGGCTTCTCAAAGGTGGAAGTGGAATACCTGTATTGGTCCACTGCGGTAATGGCAGCTCTCGTCGCATTTCTTTTTATCGTTATTGGCCGTTGTCTGAACCGGATACGTCGCAAAAATGCAATCCTGCAAATGGCTGGTAATGATGTAAAGACGATTGTGGGCGAACATCTGAAACGAAAAGCTGCGCTTGACGCCATCGATCAGCGCCATTTCGGTATCCTCGATCCTTTACCGGCGCCGGATGTCGTGGCAGTGATGAATCAGGGTTACTAAATAAATAATCAACTTTTGTGTCTGAGGCGTATCTGAAAAGTTTTCAATCTTATCTGAGTCTCGAACGCTCAATGTCTCCGCACACAGTGGAGGCCTACCTGCACGACGTACGTTTTCTGTTTGCCTACCTGAATGAACGCGAACTTTCTTTCAGGCAGGTGCAGCTTCCGGATCTGCAGGAGTTCCTGGTGTCTTTTGCGGCAACGGGTTTGTCGGCCAATTCCCAGGCACGGGTACTCAGCGGCGTTAAGTCGTTCTTTCGTTTCCTGTTGCTGGAGCGCGAAATAGATGATGATCCCACGCAATTACTTGAATCCCCCAAATTAACCCGGCCCTTGCCGGTAGTGCTTTCCGTTGAGGAAATTGACAGCATGATCGCATGTATCGATCATAGTAAACCTGAAGGCCAGCGCAACCGTGCTATCATTGAAGTGATGTACAGTTGCGGATTACGGGTATCTGAGCTCACCGGTTTACAGCTTTCCGGTTTGTTCCTGGATATAGACCTGATCCGTGTAAGGGGAAAAGGGGATAAAGAGCGGCTTATCCCGATAGGGACTTCGGCCATCCGGCAGATAGAACTGTACCGCGATGCTGTCCGCTGCCATGTGCCCGTGCAGCCTTCCTGTTCGGATGTGCTGTTTCTGAACCGACGCGGCGGCTCTCTCAGTCGTGTGTCTGTGTTTAATATCATTAAAGATCTGGCGCTTAAGGCAGGTATCAGAAAGAACATACACCCGCACACCCTGCGTCATTCTTTTGCGACGCACCTGGTTACGAATGGGGCCGACCTGAGGGCGGTGCAGGAAATGCTCGGCCACAAAAGCATTACCACCACGGAGATATACACGCACCTGGATAAGGCCTACCTGCGTACTGTGCTGGAGCAATTTCATCCCCGTTATCATGGATAGTTTATACTACATTTGAGACGCTACAATATGGCCAGAGAAAGAAACAATAAACGCAGTATTGAAAACAGCGGCTTCGGCTCCAATACCAGTGCCGAAGGACGCCGGCTTGTGAATAAGGATGGAACACTGAACCTCAGGAAGACCGGTGCGGGAATACTCGAGAGGATAAGCTGGTATCACGTATTGCTGCGTCTTTCACGTGCGCGCTTCCTGGTTGTGGTCTTCTGTTTTTATACGGTCATTAATCTGTTGTTTGCCTGCATTTACCTGGCCATTGGTCCGCAATGCCTTAAGGGTTCCTCCGAAGTAAGCGGTCTTTCTGCGCGTTTTCAGCAGGCATTTTTCTTCAGTTCACAAACGCTTACAACCGTGGGGTACGGACACATCAGTCCGGACGGACTCACGGCAAATGTGGTTGCGTCGCTCGAGTCGTTTATGGGTATCATGTCGTTTGCATTGGTAACAGGACTGTTCTTTGCCCGTTTTTCGCGCCCGCGCGCCTACCTCGTATTCAGTCACAACGTGCTTGTGAGCCCGTATAAAACGGGTAAGGCTTTGATGCTCAGGGTGGCATCGCAGCGTAACAATCACCTTACGGATGCCGAGGCACAGGTAACCACCGCATTTCATGTAATTGAAAACGGACAGCGTGTTACGAAATTCTATCAGTTGCCTCTGGAGATTGCGCAGATCAATTCGCTGGCGCTCAGCTGGACACTCGTGCATGTATTGGATGAAGAAAGTCCGTTTTACAACATGAGCGAACAGGCGCTTCGCGACTCAAGGCTGGAGCTGATGGTAACGGTTAAAGCTTTTGACGACCATTATTCCAATACCGTACAGCAACGCACCTCTTATACTGCTGAAGAGCTGATTTACGGAGCGCGGTTCAATCCGGCATTCCGCCGCTCGGAAGATGGTGGCACAACCCTGCTGGAACTAGATAAAATAAATGATTACGAAAGAGTGGCAGTATAACCTTCTTTATTGCAGTACTGCCATTTTCGCGCATTGGCGTATAAGCTGTGTGTTTCCTTTTTTCAAAAGCGTTTCTTAGCCCCAACACCCTGTTTTCGGGCTTTATTGATTATTTTCGTGGCCCAATTTTTCCAGATATGCTTACCCAACAAATAAAAAGCGCTGCTTTGGAAGCGCTGCAACATTTTTTTCCTGATCAGAGCTTCGACCTGGGGCTTATCAGTGTGAATGAGACGAAATCAGAATTTACGGGCGATTACACCGTGGTATTATTTCCTTTCGTAAAAATGCTGCGCCAGAAGCCCGACGAACTGGGTAACACACTCGGGGTATGGCTCACTGAGCAACATCCGGAACTGTTCACCGCATTCCAGGTAGTAAGCGGCTTTCTGAATCTTACCGTAAATGATCGCTTTTTCCTGGATATGCTGTCCCGCAACTGGAACAACCAGTGTTACGGAACAGCTGCCGCCAGCGGCAAAAAAGTGATGATCGAATATTCTTCGCCCAACACGAACAAACCGCTGCATTTCGGTCACCTCCGGAATAACTTTCTGGGTTATGCCGTAGGCAATATACTCAAGGTGAACGGTGATACGGTAGTCAAAGCGAACCTCGTAAACGACCGTGGTATTCATATCTGTAAGTCTATGGTGGCCTGGCAGCATTTTGCCCAGGGTGCCACTCCGGAATCTTCAGGTATAAAAGGCGATCATCTTGTAGGCGACTATTACGTCCGTTTCAATGACGAATATAAAGCCCAGGTAAAAGAGCTGATGGCTTCGGGTATGTCGGAAGAGCTTGCAGAAAAGGAAGCACCGATCATGAAAGAGGCACAGCAGATGCTGCGCGCATGGGAGGCCGGGGACGAGGCTGTGGTGTCGCTCTGGAAACAGATGAATGCATGGGTGTATGCAGGATTTGATATCACCTATAAAAACCTTGGGATCGATTTCGACAAATTCTATTACGAAAGCAATACTTACCTGCTTGGGAAAGCCATTGTGGAAAAAGGACTGGAGAAAGGAGTACTGTTCCGCAAGGAAGATAATTCCGTATGGATAGATCTTACGGCAGACGGACTCGATCAGAAGTTGCTGCTGCGCGGAGACGGCACTTCTGTGTATATGACACAGGATCTGGGTACTGCTGTGCTTAAATACAATGATTTCGGACTGGACCGTTCGGTATATGTGATCGCGGATGAGCAGAATTACCACATGCAGGTGCTGCAGCTGATTTTGAAAAAGCTCGGTGAACCCTGCGCCGATGGTATCTTTCACCTCTCTTACGGTATGGTGGAATTGCCTTCAGGGCGTATGAAAAGCCGGGAAGGAACCGTAGTGGATGCGGATGATATGATCGAGGAAATGATCAGCATGGCTGAACAGCAGACGAAAGAAAACGGTAAGGCAGACGGATTTTCCGGGGAAGAACAAAAGCAGCTTTACCGAATGATCGGACTGGGGGCTCTGAAATTTTACCTGCTGCGCGTAGATCCGAAGAAGAAAATGATTTTCAATCCGCAGGAGTCAATAGACCTGCATGGCTTTACTGCGACATTTATCCAGTATGCCCATGCACGTATTTGTTCGGTATTACGTAAAGAGCAACTGCCGGTGATGCCTGCTGCGGATGTTTTTGCAGGTAAATCTATCGGCGAAGGATTGTTTGAGGCTGAAAAGCATATTCTGAAGATGCTCGAGCAATATCCGGTTGCAGTAGAGACTGCTGCAAAAGAAATGAGTCCGAGCGTACTATGTAACTATTGCTTCTCGCTGGCGCAGGCTTTCAATACTTTTTATGACCGGCACAGCATTGCAAAAGCAGAATCTGAAGAGAAAAAGCAGATGCGGCTGATGACGGTGGTGATGATCGCGCGTACGCTGCGTCACGCAATGTCTATGCTGGGTATTGAGCTGCCGGAAAAAATGTAAGCCGCAGGTTTCGACTCAGACCGGCAGCCCGAGAATTTTACACCGTAATAAAATACAAACAGCCAGGCAATACCTTTCAACAGGAAGAAAAGAAAACCCAGTATGCCGAGTCGCCGCAGCCAGTTTTTCTTGTTGGCCGGCTTTTCCGGTCCGGGTTGCGATTCAAAGTTGTTCACGGGACAAATAATTTGAATTGCAAAAGAAACAATTCTGTGACAATTCTGTTTCAATAATCGGGAATTGCATTTATAAAAAGCGAAACAAGCCGTCTAGAGGACGGCTTGTTTCGTTTGGATAACGTATCAAACAAAAACGCCCCGTACCCAAAGGTGCGGAGCGTTTTTCGACAGGTTTATTTGCTTAATCAGCTTTTATAGCGGCAATACCCGGAAGGGTTTTGCCTTCAAAAAACTCCAGCATTGCACCACCACCGGTAGACACGTAACTTACCTTGTCTGCGTAACCGAATTTATTGACAGCCGCAACAGAATCGCCGCCGCCAACAAGTGAGAATGCCCCTTTTTCGGTAGCAGCCACTACAGCTTCCGCAATGGTACGGGTGCCGTTCTGGAATTTTTCCATTTCAAACACGCCCATAGGACCGTTCCACAGGATCGTTTTACTACGGCCAATTACTTCTGAGAAGGCGGTACATGCTTTAGGCCCGATGTCCAATCCCATCCATCCGTCAGGGATTTCAGTATTGTTTGCCAGGTCTGTGTTGGCATCAGCAGCAAATTTGTCTGCAGTAATGCTGTCTTCCGGCAGGTGGATATTTACGCCTTTTGCTTTGGCTTTTTTCAGCAGATCATTGGCCAGTTCCAGGCGATCGTCTTCACAAAGAGAAGAACCGATTTTGCCGCCCTGCGCTTTGAAAAAAGTATACGCCATACCGCCACCGATGATAATGTCTGTAGCCTTATCCAGCAGGTTCTCGATGATCAGTATTTTGTCGGAAACTTTTGCGCCACCGATAATTGCCGTAAACGGCTTTTCTGCATGATGGAGCACCTGTTCAGCAGAACTTACTTCTCCCTCCATCAGCAAACCGAACATTTTATTATCCGCGCTGAAATGCTCAGCCATAACAGCTGTGGAAGCGTGCGCACGGTGAGCAGTTCCGAATGCATCGTTTACATATACATCGCCGTAGGAGGCCAGCTTTTTCGCGAATTCAGCGCCGCCTTTCTCTTCTTCTTTATAATAACGAAGGTTCTCGAGCAGCAATACCTGGCCGGGCTGCAATGCAGCTACTTTTTGTTCTGTAGCCTCGCCCATACAGTCGTCAGCAAATTGCACCGGAGTGCCCAGCAGTTCGCTCAGGCGGTCTACGATACGGCTCAGGGAAAAGTCCGCTTTGGTGAGTTCCGGCTTTTTCTCCATGTCTTTTATCGGACGTCCCCAATGGCTCAGCAGAACCACAGATCCGCCATCGGCAAGTACTTTCTTTATTGTTGGTAAAGCAGCGCGGATACGGGTGTCGTCACCTATCACATTATTTTTGATCGGAACGTTGAAGTCTACGCGGATTACTGCTTTTTTATCCTTGAAGTTAAACGAGGAGAATCTGGACATATGTCGGGAATTTAATTCGGGTTATCAAATATGGAGCGCAAAAGTAAGGAAGATTTGCGGCTTACACCATTTGCCTCGATTTCAGCTCCAGGTATTTGTTGATCACATTGACGGTGAGATCTTTCGGTTTGCTCAGCACGGCAAGTATCCCATGCTTGCGTAATTCCCTGACGATCTGGCGTTTTTCGTAGTCGAAACGGGCCGCAATTGTTTGTGTGTAAATCTGTTTGAGGGTTCTGGCGTCCTGGCGGCTCAGCTGATGTACTGCGGTGTTTTCGAAAAAGATCACGCACAGCAGGTGCCTGCGGGCCATCTGGCGCAGGTAGGGTAGTTGCCTTTCCAGCGAAGCCATGGTCTCAAAATTGGTGAACAGCAATAACAGGCTGCGTTGATTGATTTTTCGCGCCACCTGCTGCTGTAATTGCTCGAAATCACTTTCACGGAAATCTGTCTCCTGCCGGTACAGGGCTTCACGGAGCACTACAAATTGTTTGTTACGGCGGTCTGCGGGCACCACCTCTACCTGGTCCCCGGAAAACGTGATCAGTCCCGCGTTGTCCTGTTTGTGCAGGGTTACGTAGGATAAGGCCAGCGATGCATTGATCGCGTAATCGAGCAGGCTCAGCCCGTCGAAAGGCATTTTCATGGTCCTGCCTTTATCAATGATGCAATAAATCTGCTGCTGACGGGTATCCGTATAGGTATTGAGCATGGCCGTTCCGCGCCGGGCAGTGGCTTTCCAGTTCATGCTGCGGATATCATCGCCCGCAACATATTCTTTTATCTGTTCAAACTCCAGGCTATGCCCGAGTCTCCGCATTTTTTTGGCTCCTGCGGCATTGCTGTCGCTCAGGGCCATCAGCTGATATTGCCGCAACTTCAGAAAGGAGGGATACACTTTTATATCTGTCTGTTCTCCGCAGACGAAGCGCCGGCGTAACAGATGCAGCGGGCTCTCCGCATACACCAGTATGTGTCCGAACGAATAGAGGCCCCGGCTTTGCGGACGAAGCTGATAGGTATGACGAAAGATCGTTCCCGCAGGCACATTAAACTGCATACGGAAATCACGGTTCTGAAATTGTACCGGTAATTCGTCGATAACCTGCAGACTGCCTGCAAACGGAAAGTCGTTCCGCAGTTCGATGCTCATTTCGTTCTCGTCTCCCAGGCTGAAGGCCTGCACATTGCTGCGCTGAGCACTGATTCCGCGCGATCTGCCAAACAGCAATATCAGATCACAAAGTGTGAACAGTATCCACAACACCATCAGCGCATAAGCCGGAGTGACCAGCACCGGAAAGAAATAGGCGGCAAGAAACAGTACGGCATTGCCGAGCACGATAATATACCAGCGCGGGCTGATAAAAATATCCTTGAAGAAACGAATCGGAGCTGCTTTCATGTTTGTCGCTTACAGACTGGTGACCCATCCGAGTAATATCCAGCCCATCACGATAAAGGGGGCGGGTATCTTGGTAAATTGCAAGATACAGAAAGTAATGCCTGCTATCACAATATTCACGATTTCCACGTTGGCGCTTGGAGACCGGAACAGGATCAGCCCGGAAGCCCATACCATTCCTACGATTGCAGCGTTGATACCCTCGATGGAACGGTAGATGATCACATAGTTTTTGAGGCTCTGGTACAGCGGGAACAGGAACAGCATCATCAGTGTGCTCGGCAGGAATATTCCGACGGTGGCCGTAACGCAGCCGAGTATCTGCCATAAAGGCCCTTCCGAACTCATCGCAATACCACCCACAAACGTACATATGGAAAACACCGGTCCCGGTACTGCCTGCAACATACCATATCCCGTCATAAGCTGACTCTGGGTGAGCAGGGGCGTCTGTGCCAGGTGTTGCCTGCGGGTAACGAACTGGTACAGCATCATCGGTATTAACGCTTGTCCGCCACCGAATACAATGCTTCCGAAACGGTAGAAGTTTTCAAACAGATTGAAGATGCGCCGGTGCTGCCAATGTTCGATCCTTGCCCATTCTGAAAGAAAACCGGCGACAAGGAATACGCCGACGAACACCCACAGCACATCCCAGTTGACCTTGAAGCTGGTGGGATTCTGGCCCGGTATCCGCTTATCGCTGAAATTGCTGATGAATCCCGCGGAAAGAATGATCAGCGGGAATACCCAGGGTGATTTGATAAAAATGGTGACAAGCGCACTTCCGATCATAATACCCCAGGTGGCAGGATGCTTCACGCTCTTGTTCATCATCTTAATGGCGGCATAGGCGATAAACCCCAGCGCCATAGGCTGCATAAAGCGGAATAATTGCGTTTGCAATGTATTCGAGTCGAGGTACAGCAGCAGAAACGACAGCAGGGTCATGATCAGCGTTGCCGGAAGAATCCAGATCAGCAGCGTCAGCAGAGCAAGCGGTACCCCTCCGCGGCGGTAAGCGATCAGGAAAACCGTCTGAGAAGACGAAGGACCAGGCAGTATCTGGCAAAAGGCGTTGTATTCGAGGATCTCTTCTTCCGTCACATCTTTTCGCTTTTGGGAAAAGGTCCGGATCATCATAGCCATATGCACCTGCGGTCCGCCGAATGCGGTGCAGGCGTACATCAGTACGGCTTTGAGAAACGGAATATGACGTAGCAGCATCAACGGGCGTGCAAATTTGCGGGAAAAGTAGCTACAATCCCCAGTAAATACAAGGCAAGTGCGTTTTTTGGGGTGAAGGGCTGGAAAATTGAAATAACGGTCGTACCTTGCCGGCAAATTTAACAAATCCGTTTTATGATCGCTAACCCAATAGTTCTGAACGCTCTGTATGATGCCGGTAACAAAGTAGGTGTTGCTATGTGCTGGGTTACCAGCCTGATTCTCACTGCCGAACTGGCGTACGTAATGTTCAAATACGTGTTTGCTAAAAGCAAATAATAACCTTGTCTTCGATAGCCGATATACGTACAGATTATCAGTTGGCCACCCTGGATGAACAAGCTGTGGGTGATGACCCACTTGTGTTTTTCTCCCGCTGGTTCTCCGAAGCGCTCGCCGCGCAGGTGATCGAGGTAAATGCAATGACCCTCGCAACTGTAGATGCCCGGCAAAGACCGCACGCGCGTATTGTCCTTCTCAAGGGAGTCGAGCAGGGAGGCTTCGTTTTCTTTACAAATTATAACAGCGACAAAGGAAAAGAAATCGCGGATCATGCACATGCTGCGCTTGTTTTCTTCTGGCCGGAGCTGCAACGTCAGGTAAGGGTGGAGGGACGTGTGCAAAAAGTCTCCTCCGATGCCAGCGATGCTTATTTCCGGAGCCGACCGGCTGCAAGCCGTATAGGCGCCTGGGCTTCTCCGCAAAGTGCCGAAATCCATGGTCGCGAAGTGATCGAACAGAACGAACAGCAATACAGCGAACGTTTTGCAGACGGTGATATTCCAAGACCTGAACACTGGGGAGGCTATGCTGTAATTCCTGATCGTATCGAATTCTGGCAAGGGCGTGCAAGCCGTCTTCATGATCGCATCTGTTTCGAACCGGATAACGCCGGTAGCTGGCGCAAATTCCGTCTGGCTCCTTAGCGTATCGCGCAATCACTAATCCTTTAGCTGATGAGCCGCTTCTTCTCACTCTTTACCGATAAGCACTTAAGCGATCTGCTTACCCTGCGTGCAGGGGAAACGCGTCTGGGTCAATGTGTGCATGTGCCGGTGACCGGTACTGCCGTCGAAGATGCGATACAGCTGAGCAATGCAAAGTTTGTGCTGCTTGGTATCCCCGAAGACATAGGCGTACGCGCCAATATGGGCATCGGCGGAGCTGCGTCTGCCTGGCCGCTTGCGCTCAGATCGCTGCTGCATATTCAATCGACTCCTGCCTTCTCAGGCGCAGAACTGCTGATCCTGGGACATTTTGATTTTTCGGAATGGATGGTGGAATCCCGCCAGGCGGATACAGATGCATTAAGAAAGCTCACTGCCCGTATAGATGAAGAGGTGGCGCCCGTAATCAGCACAATTGTTGCGGCCGGGAAAATTCCTATTGTGATCGGTGGTGGCCACAATAATGCTTATCCGCTGCTGAAAGGCGTCTCGGATGCATTGGGGCATCCGGTTCACTGCATCAACCTGGATGCTCATTCCGACTACCGTCGTATGGAAGGCCGTCACAGTGGTAACGGATTCCGCTACGCCCGTGAGCATGGTTATCTGGACCGTTATGCAATCGTCGGGCTGCATGAATCATACAACGCTGCGGATATTGTAGCTACCATCAGCAAAGAAACCTACCTGCACGCTTCGTTTTTTGAAGATATTTTTATCCGCCATAAATTTTCCTTCGCCGAAGCGCTTTCCGGAGCGGCAGCTCATTTAAAGGGTGGTATATCCGGAATAGAACTGGATATGGATGCTATAGAAGGCGTATTGTCCAGCGCGCAAACTCCCAGTGGTATCAGTACACGCGAAGCAAGGCAGTATATTCATTTCTGTACACACGCGCTGATACCCTGCTACCTGCATTTGCCCGAGGCCGCAGCTGTATTGAATGGCCGTACAGACGAGGCGCCGCTTACCGGAAAATTACTGGCGTACCTTATTGCAGACTTTATCAAGGGAATGGCAGCACGCCATCATTAGGATATCGATTTCCTGCGGACAAACTCCCAGACCACAATTCCCAGACTAACTGTAATGTTCAGCGAATGTTTGCTGCCGTATTGAGGTATCTCGATACATGCATCGCTGGCTGCCAAAGCCGTATCGCTGACGCCGCTCACCTCGTTTCCGAAAATCAGCGCCGTGGGCCTTTCGAGAAATTCTGCCGCTGCGGTATTCAGTCCGATACTGTTGTGCGCCTGTTCCACCGATACCACCTGGTATCCCTCGTCTCTGGCAGCGGCGATCGCTTCCGCAACACCGGAAAAATGTTTCCAGGTAACGGTTTCGGTTGCTCCCAGCGCCGTTTTATGAATATCGCGGTGCGGAGGTTGCGGCGTATAACCGCACAGGTACAGCGCCGTAACGGCGAACGCATCTGCAGTACGGAAGGCGGAACCTACGTTCTGCATACTGCGCACATCGTCGAGTATCAGGATCAGCGGAAACTTGGGAGCATTCTGGTTCTCAGCAGCGGCAATACGCTGAAGGTCATCCATCGATTTACGGGTAAACAAAGCAGGATTTTTTATTAATACTAGCGCGCAAGTTTACTGTTTTTTCGGCCGTAGGCCAAATAGATCATCATCCCTATCGCCAGCCATACAATAAAACGTACCCAGTTTACCACACCCAGCGTTGATAAGAGGTAGAGGCAGGATAATACGCCCAGCAAAGGAATCAGTGAATAGCGGCGCACAAACGCCAGTCCGCATGCAATGGCAAAACAAACATAAAACAGCCAGGACGGGATCAGGTGTTTCCAGACTTCATAGCCACCTTCCATAGTGAAAATGCCAGAGGCGATGTTCTTACCCTCAGCATCTTCGCGGAATAAAAGCCACAATACGCCCAACACAATAACCGGCGCACCTATACGGGCATTGATATAAGGAACTTTGAATTTCGGATCGGGAAGATCTTTCCGCTTTTGCAACACCATAATACCGGCACAAACAAGGGTAAAGGCAAATAAAGTGCCGATAGAACACATGTCTGTTACGAAAGCTGCGTCCATAAACAGTGCGGGAATACCTACGAGAAATCCCGTGAGGATCGTGGCAAATTTCGGTGTTTTAAAACGCGGGTGGATTTCGGCAAACTTTGCAGGTAACAATCCGTCCCTGCTCATGCTCATCCAGATACGGGGCTGACCGATCTGGAAAACCAACAGCACGCTGGCCGTCGCGATCAATGCACTGAATGCGATCACGCCGCCAATCCAGTTGATGCCTCTCTGGAGAAAAGCATTTGCGAGGAATGCCTCATTGCCCAAAGAGGTGTATTTGACCATGCCGGTAAGAATCAGCGCAGCACATATGTATATGAGCGTTGCAACCAGCAACGAGTACAGCATACCTCGCGGAAGATCCCGCTGCGGATTGCGGCACTCTTCTGCAGTTGTAGACAGCGCATCGAAACCTATATAGGCAAAGAATACGGCACTCGTTCCTTTCAGCACGCCTTCCATTCCGTTTGGCGCAAAGGGTGTCCAGTTTTCCGGTTGCACGTAAAAAGCGCCGATAATCACTACGATCAGCACCACCAGCACTTTAAAGATCACCATGCCGTTGCTTACTGCCCGGCTTTCCTTGATGCCTATATACACCAGCGCCGTAATGATGAACGTAATCACGAAGGCGGGCAGATTCAGAATCAGCGGAAGACTGCCTATATGAGGCGCGCTGTTCCAGAGCTGCTCGGCAGCGCGTTGTGCTTCGGTTGCAATTTTGCCATCGGTAAGCGAAGAAAGATAACCCAGATGCCCGTTACGGATTTCGAGGAAACTGCGGGTGAGATAATCAGGAAGATGGATACCGATCTGCCTCAGGAATGTGGTAAAATTGCCGCTCCACGAAATGGCTACGGTGACATTGCCAATGGCGTATTCCATGATCAGGTCCCAGCCGATGATCCAGGCAATGAGTTCCCCGAACGTAGTATAACTGTATGTGTAAGCACTTCCCGAAACGGGTATGCGTGAAGCCATTTCTGCATAGCAAAGGGCAGAAAAGCCGCAGGTAAGCGCAATGCCGATAAACAGGAAAATGACCGCGGGTCCGCCGTCGAAACAGGCCGTACCGATAGTGCTGAAAATACCGGCGCCGATAATGGCAGCCATCCCGAACAAAGTGAGGTCGCGTACGGAAAGTACCTTGTGCAGTCCCGTATGCTCTGCATCGCCGAAACCGGCCTGGGCATCTGCGACGATGCGTTGAATTGATTTTTTCCGGAAAAAGGAAGCAAACATGAGCGAAAGATAGTTTGATTTTTTATGAATGCCGGTAAAGCCCTTGTTTTTCCTGTTTAAAATGATCAGCAATATTCTATTAAGCAATAGCTAAAGCATCTCGAACAGGTTTATGGCTTCCCGCGCTGCCGCAACGTCATGCACCCGCAATAAAGTACTTCCCTGTTGCAGTGCCACCATATGAAGGGCTGTCGTGCCGTTCAGCGCCTCTTCCGCCGTATTGCCCAATGTTTTGTAGATGATCGATTTGCGGGAGATACCGGTAAGGACAGGTCTGCCCATCCCGCGTAAAGCCGAAAGATGATTCATCAGATCATAGTTCTCTTGCAGGGTTTTGGAAAAGCCGAATCCCGGATCCAGGATCACATCTTTAATGCCGGCATCTGTGCAGCGTCGCAAAGCCTGTCGCAGATCTTCATATACTCCTTCCGTTACATTGGCGTATCCGGAGGGCTGGTGCATAGTTTCCGGTGTGCCGCGTAAGTGCATGAGTATATAAGGTACGCCCATTTCTGCAACGGCAGAAAGCATTGTATCATCGAACAAACCGCCGCTGATGTCATTTACGATATGTGCGCCGGCGGCTACAGCCTGCCGGGCTACAGACGACCGGTACGTATCCACCGAAAGCCAGGTTTCCGGGAAATGCCGGTTTAGCAGCTCGATCGCTGGTATTATACGGTCGGTTTCTTCCTGTTCACTCACATTATCAGCGCCCGGCCTGGTAGACACGCCGCCGATATCCAGTATAACGGCAGTCTGCCGGATCATTTCCTCAGCACGTTGCAGCATTTCTTCGGTACCGCGCTTGCGGCTGCCTGCAAAAAAGCTGTCCGGGGTAGCATTGATAATGCCCATGATCTGTGGCCGGGACAGGTCCAGCAACTTTCCTTTACTTTGCAGCAGTGTGGCAACGGGCAAATATGTATTTTTGAAGCTCATAAATCAGATCCTAAGCAGGAAGCACAAAAATAAAATGACTACAGCAAGTAATACACTGAATCAGTACGAAAATATTATTCATTCCTGCCGGGACCTGTACCTTAAAAAAGCTGCGGACTACGGAACGTCCTGGCGTGTATTGCGTCCGGTATCTATCGTCGACCAGATTTATATCAAAGCATGGCGTATCCGGCAGATACAGGAAAACACTGTACAACTGATCGAAGACTCCGTGGAAAGCGAGTTCATCGGCATCGTTAACTACGGCATCATTGCATTGATACAGCAGCAATTAGGGGCGGACGAACAGATCGATCTTTCGGTTGAGGAGGCCCGTACGTATTACGACCTGCATGCGAACGCCGTAAAGGAACTGATGCTGAAAAAGAACCACGATTATGGCGAGGCATGGCGCGCGATGTCCCAGGCATCCTTCGTGGACCTGATTCTGGTAAAGTTGCTGCGCATCCGCCAGATCATCGCCAACGACGGCCGTGTTCAGGTATCCGAAGGCGCAGACGCGAACTTTGCGGACATCGTTAATTACGCTTTGTTTGCGCTGATCCGTATCGGTGAGGAACGTAACAATTGATATACCATGGACAATACCGCAGATAAATCCAAACCTATGATGGTGATGATCTCCGGTCCTTACACACACGGGTCGGCAGACCCTGCAGTATGGAGCCGCAATCATGCTTACCTGAATGAGTTGGCGCTCGCAGTGTTTCGGAAAGGGCATGTTCCGGTGCTGGGTGTGAACGCATTTCTGCCGGTTATTGAAGCTGCCGGTACCGACATATATGCAATGATGCCCCTGTGCCTGCATCTCGCTGATCGTTGCGACGCTGTATTGCGTATGGGAGGTGCTTCTGCCGGCGCGGATCAGGAAGTGGCGGTGTTTGTCGCCAAAGGCCTGCCGGTTTTTTACAGCTTGGAAGAACTCCCTGCCTGTGCGCCCGGTATCTAGCCGGTACCGCTTTTCACAAATGCGCAACACGGTCCTTTAAAACTTTCCCTATTTTTGAAAGACCTTAACTAACGAAACACTATGAAATATCTGCTTTGGCTGCTGCGCATCATTGTCGGTGTGCTGTTTATATTCTCCGGACTCATTAAAGCGAACGACCCTTACGGGCTGAGCTACAAAATGAATGAATTTTTTGAAGTCTGGGGCATGCATGGTCTGATGCCTTATTCCCTCGCCTTTTCCGTGGCTATGATCGGCTTTGAGATCATCGCAGGGGTGGCGGTTTTGCTGGGCGTTGCGTTCCGCATATTTTCATTTCTGTTACTGTTGCTCACCGGTTTCTTTACCTTTCTTACGGCTTACGTTTACCTTACCGACAAGATCAAAGAATGTGGCTGCTTTGGTGATTGTATCAAGATATCGAATGCAGAAACATTCTGGAAAGATGTGATCCTGCTGGCTTTTGTGCTGATCCTGTTCGCTTTTCGTAAGAGGGTCCCGCAAATGTTCAATAATCGTATTACAGGCGTATTGATGACAATTACGGTAATACTGGCTTTCGGTATTCAATGGCGAACGCTGAACTACCTCCCTTACTTCGATTGTCTTGCTTACAAAAAGGGAACGCATATCTGGACGAAGATGCAGGCCCCTCCCGGATCGAAACCGGATGTTTACAAGACGATCATGATATATGAGAAAGACGGCAAGCAACAGGAGTTCGATGAAAACAATTTTCCCTGGGAAGATTCTACCTGGAAATTTGTGGATAGCAAAAGTATCCTTATTCAGAAAGGAAACGCTGATCCTGAGATCAAGGATTTTGTGCTGAGTGATTATGAAGGAAATGAACAGACCGAGGCGATCTTAAAACAACCGGGATACACCTTCTTTTTATTTATCCGTGATGTAAATAAAGCCAGTACGGAAAATATCGACCGCATCCATAACCTGATCCGGCAATCGGTGCAACTGAATGTGCCATTCTACGTACTCACATCCTCAGGGCGTAATGATGCAAACCGTTTCTCTGAGCAATACAAATTACAGGGAGCGCAATGGCTGGTGATGGATGTAACCGTTAGCAAAACAGCCATGCGTACCAACCCGGGACTGATGTTGCTGCAGGATGGCACTATCCGCGGAAAATGGTCGTTCAAGACGTATCCGAAAGGAATCACACTCACCGGAAATACGCTTTCTTACCAATAAGCTATGTTGCGAAGGCTCGGTTACAGTTTACTCGTACTCTGGGGAGTGGTGAGCCTCGTGTTTGTGCTGTTCAATGTGCTGCCTGCCGATCCGGCCCGGCTAACACTGGGACAGCGCAGCGATCTCAGTTCTCTCGAAAATGTGCGCAGGGAACTGAACCTCGATAAGCCGCTTGGTGAGCGATACCTGCTGTACCTGAACGACCTTGCGCCTTTGTCCGTTTATAAGCACAGTCCGGAAAATGCGTTGAAATATAACTACCATGTATTATTTCACTCCGGCACTAAAGAAGTTGTCTTAAAGCGGCCCTATCTGGGGCGTTCGTACCGCACCAAACGGAATGTAGCTGAAGTGTTGGGAGAAGCATTACCCGGAACACTCGTGCTGGCAGTTACTGCAATGCTGATAGCAATGCTGCTGGGTATTGCGCTGGGGATGCTGTCTGCTTACTATAAAGGTACCTGGATCGATACTTCAGCTGTTGCCGCATCGGTGGCGGGTATATCGCTGCCTTCTTTTTTTGCCGGGCTTCTGGTAGCATATGTTTTTGCGTACGTACTTCAGCGGTACACCGGTCTGGAAATGACCGGCAGTCTCTGGGAATATAACCCGCTTACCGGTCAGAAAGTGCTCGCGCTGCGACACCTGGTCCTGCCGGCATTTGCTTTAGGCGTAAGACCACTGGCGATCATCACACAGCTCACACGCAGTTCGCTGCTGGATACGATTCATAAAGATTTTATACGGACCGGGTATGCAAAAGGGTTGTCCCGGTTTCAGGTGTATATGCGCCATGCATTGCCCAATGCATTGAATCCGGTGGTGACGGCTATTTCCGGCTGGACAGCAGAGCTGCTGGCAGGTTCGTTTTTTGTGGAATATATTTTCGGATGGAAGGGCCTGGGTAAACTCACGGTAGATGCGTTGGACCGCTTCGATTTTCCGTTGGTGATGGGTTCGGTGCTGCTTTCCGCAACGATATTTGTTGTGGTAAACCTGCTTACAGACCTTATTTATACCCGGCTCGATCCACGGGTGCGTATCTGATATTATGGCAACAAAAGCGCAATATGTATTTTTCCGGGAATCGCTGATGCGGTGGCACCGCGAGCAAAACGATCGTTCGTTACCCTGGAAAGGAGAGCGCAACGCATACAGGATATGGCTTTCCGAAATCATACTGCAGCAGACCAGAGCAGCGCAGGGATTGGACTATTATCTGAAATTTACCCGCACTTACCCGGATATCCGTTCACTGGCGGCTGCTCCCGATGAGGAGGTTTTCCGTCTGTGGCAGGGGCTTGGCTATTATAATCGATGCCGCAATATGCTCGCAACGGCACGCTTTATCAGCGATACGTATCAAGGCCGTTTTCCCGATACTTATGATGAGATCCTTGCATTGAAAGGGGTAGGGCCCTATACCGCTGCAGCAATCGCTTCGTTTGCGTTCGATCTGCCTCATGCTGTGGTGGATGGAAATGTGTACCGCGTATTATCACGCTTTTTCGCAATCGAAACCCCGGTGGACAGTACCGAAGGGAAGCGCATTTTTGCTTCACTGGCGCAGGAGCTGATAGATGCAGATTCCCCTGCTGCGTATAACCAGGCTATTATGGATCTGGGTGCTACGGTATGTACGCCTGCTGCACCTCTATGTATGTTTTGCCCGCTTGCAGAGCGCTGTGCCGCGTACCGTCAGAACCTGACCGGTCTGCTCCCGGTAAAGGAAAAGAAGCTGTCTGTTCAGACACGCCATTTCAATTACGTGGTGATGCGCTCCGGCGATTCAGTGTGGATACGGCAGCGTAAGGAAAAAGGTATCTGGCAGGATCTGCACGAATTCCTGCTCATTGAGACACCCGAAGCGGCAACCCTGAAACAGATCGAAAAAGAAATAAAACAGCTGACAACGGCGCGTGTCGCCCTGCGGCATATCGGAAGCCTGCGTCAACGCCTGACGCACCAACTGATATTATCCGAATTTTACGAAGCGCAATTATCCGCACAACTTACTGTTCCTGATACAGAGGGCTTCTGGGTAGACATCAGCGAATTGCAGCGCTTTGCATTCCCCAAGACGATGGTTTCATTCATAGCCGCACACCTGCACGGTTAAAGCCATTTTTTCCGCTTGAAATATAAGATCATCATCAGCGGTATCAGCAGCATAGCCGCAACGGATATGTAAAACCCGCGCTGATCATGCAGCAGAGGAATACGTTCAAAGTTCATTCCGAAAATGCCGCCGATTACCGTTGCCGGGGCCAGCAGCAGCGATACCATCGTAAAAATCTTCATCACCTCATTCATTTTGAGATTGATCCGGTTCATGTACAGATCCTGAAGGTTGCTGAGCATGTCACGAAGGTTTTCGCAGGTATCATTCGCCTGGATAATGTGGTCAGACACATCTTTGAAGTATTTTTCATGCCTGCTTTCGACCAGTTGGTTGCCTGTGCGGAGAAATCCGCCCACAAGCTCGCGAACCGGTGCTATCGATCTCTTCATCAGCATCACCTCTTTCCGCAGGTGGCTGATCGATGCCAGTATCGTGGCATCACGGTCGGCCAGCAACGCATCTTCGATCTCATCGATCTTATCCGCGAGCTTTTCCAATACCCCGAAATAACTGTCCACAATCACATCCAGCAGCGAATAACACAAGTAATCTGCTTTGCGCTCGCGCAGGCGCTGTCCGCCGCTGCGCAGCCGGTGCCTCAGCGGATCAAACACATCGCGGGTAGCGTCTTCCTGGAACGATAGTACAAAATTTTCACCCACTACAATGCTCACCTGCTCGAATTCGATACAGGCAGCAGTGTTGTTGAAATAGATCATCGGCAGCAGGCAGAACATACGATTGTCCATTTCATCCATCTTAGCCCTCTGCCCGATACTCAGGATGTCTTCCACCAGCAGCGGATGCACTTCAAAGGCCTGACAAAGCTGCTCCACTTCCTCTTTTTTGAGTCCGTCCGCATTGATCCAGGTGATGTATCCGGGTTTGCGCAGGTCCTGGTGATCTTTGATGGAACTGTATTGTTGTTCCAGCAGCTCGGTCTCATTATAGTGAAACACGGAATAGACCGATTGCACATCGGCCCGGCGTTGCGGCGGTTCCTGTGCGGGATCGTAAGCAATACGCCTTTTCTTCGGTTTCAACAGCTCTGGTATCAGTTGCAATGCCTTGTTTCTTTTGCTGCCCATAAGATCATTTAAAAAAAAGAAGTCCCTGCAAGATAAGCGCTTGCAGGGACTATGGAAGTGAATGATATGTTTATTATTCCTTCACGAAAACGGCTGATGAACGCTGTCCGTTTTCCAGCACGCTCAGCACGTAGGTGCCTTTTGCAAGTGAAGCGATATTGATATTCGCGGTATTTGCGGTACTGATCACCTGCGCACCGCTCACGCTGAAAATCGCAACAGAAGCAGTATTTGTGCTCAATCCTTTTACACTGATAAAATCCTGTGCAGGATTAGGCACAATCAGCAATTTATTGCTGATGCTGTTTTCCGTTATAGACGAGGCAGGCTTTTCCGTAAGTGATAATGTGAATCCGTTACTCGGCTGGTCGTTTGAAGTGGTACCTGTTCCGTCCACTGCATTCAGCATTCCGTAAAAAGTAACCGTACCCGTTCCCGCAGCAGGTGCCACCCAGCTGAAGCTTACTGTGTAAACGCCGGAACTTCCGGAAAGCGGTGTGGTATGCTCAACTATCTTAATGGAACTGGCAGTATGCACCGCAGTGGAAGAAGCTGTTGCGGTAAGCGTACCGGTGCTCGCATTGGAAGCATTCGTTACAGCAGCCTGAAATCCGAATTTGGGTTTTGCCGAAGTGTTGGTTCCTCCGATCGTTACCGTATAGGTTTTACCGGGAACATACTGGCTGACCGGTGTGGTTGGGGCGGCAGGATCCGCGACCACGAATGCGGCGGTAGTGGCACTGCTTGATGCCGCATGACAACCGCCTCCGCTGCAGCTTGCCGGAGAACCCGCAGCCCCTGTGCGGTTACCGGCTGCGGACTTGGTTGCCGGAGATGCTTCATAGCTGGACAAAGCAAGCGCGCCCAGGCCGGCGCAAAGCATTAAGGATAAATTTCTTTTCTTCATAAGTACAGTTTGGGTGACAAAATGATGTATGTTCTCAAAAATATGGTTTTCTGCTAATAAATGCTGTCCGGTATACTTTTTATCCCCTCCTTTTTCACCCTCTCCGCTGCGTTCCGTACCTTTGCCGCTCTTTATAGGTCAAAATGGGTCATAAAAAACTAATCCGCTTCCGTGCTATAGAAGGCTTCAGAAACGTGCTGCAATATCCGAAACACATGCCGGGCACCTGGCATGAATTCTTTCAGAATAATCATCCGATCACGCTGGAGCTTGCCTGCGGAAAAGGAGAATACAGCGTGAATCTGGGTCGTGAACACCGCAACCGGAACTTTGTGGGTGTGGATATCAAAGGCAACCGTATCTACAATGGTGCCAAAATAGCGATCCAGGAAGGCCTGGACAATGTTGCGTTTGTACGGGGGCAGATCGATCATCTGAATGAATACTTTGCCGAAAATGAAGTGAGCGACCTGTGGATCGTATTTTCCGACCCCTTCCTGAAAAAGCCCAAAAACCGGCTCACGCATCCGCGTTTCCTGAAATTGTACCAGCAGGTGATGAAGGAAGGCGGAGTCATCAAACTGAAAACCGATTCGCGCGAACTGTACGACTTCACACATGAGGTGATTGCCGAACAGTCCTGCTCCATTGTCGAAGATATACAGGATATCTACAGTAAGGGTAAAGCGACCGGTGCACTGGCCATACAGACGTTTTATGAAAAGATGCACCTGGCCGAAGGCCGGACAATCTATTACCTGGCATTTACACTGCCTGCTCATCCGATAGTGGTGCCGGAGCGCCGTAAAAAAGAGGCGGAGGAAGATGCGGCAGCCGAATAACGAAGACTATTATTTTCTGCCCGACGGGCGAATGGTGTTTACCGAAAAATATCACCTGAAGCGTGGCTATTGCTGCGGTTCCGGATGTCGCCATTGCCCTTTTGATTTTGAAAGCGTACCCGAACCCAAACGCAGCATATTGCAACAACAACAGAAAGATGCAGGACCCCGCAGCTGATATCGCCGAAGTAGTGTACGAGATCGTACGGCTGATCCCTGCGGGCAGGGTATCGTCGTACGGTGCCATTGCACGTGCGGTGGGCATGATATCAGGTGCGCGGATGGTGGGTTTTCTGATGGGCAGGTGTGGTGCTGTGGAACCAAAAGTGCCCGCACATCGCGTGGTGAACAGCTCGGGATTGCTTACCGGAAAATTCCATTTCGGTCCGGGCAATGAAATGCAGCGCCTGCTTGAGCGGGAAGGCATAACGGTGGAAAACGACCGCATCCGCGATTTCAAAAAATTATTCTGGGACCCGTCCGAAGAGATCCGCTAAAGTTTCATCTGATTTTAACGCAGTCGGTACCGGAACTAAGGTACATTTGTAAGGACTAAAACAAGTGCTACATGACCGACAAGCATCATCACTACACCCTCGAGGTGGAATGGACAGGCAATAACGGTATCGGAACCGAGAATTACGAAGTGTACAGCAGGAGTCACCTCGTGCGGGCTGCCCACAAACCCGTTATCGAAGCATCTTCCGACGCGGCGTTCCGCGGAGATGTCGAAAAATACAACCCGGAAGAGTTGTTCGTTGCATCTATATCGTCCTGCCATATGCTTTGGTACCTGCACCTTTGCGCAGATAACGACATCGTGGTGCATGCATACCGCGACAACCCGGAAGGCACCTTATGCGAGCCTGCAGGCGCTCCCGGTCATTTCGCATCCGTGGTACTCAAACCCAGCGTAACGGTTGCCGAAGAGTGGATGGTGGAAAAAGCAAACAGTCTGCACGAGCAGGCGCACGAACGTTGTTTTATCGCCAACTCCTGCAATTTCCCGATTTCAGTTGTGCCCGAATGCAGCGTCGGCACTATTTAACCAAATCTCATTATGCTACATAAAACCAAGATTGTTGCAACGGTCGGACCGGCGTGCAACACTTACGACAAACTCCTCGAACTGGTACAGGAAGGGGTGAATGTCTTTCGTCTCAACTTCAGTCACGGAACCCACGAACAGCACCTGGAAGTGATCCGTCACATACACAACATCAACGAATCCTTTCCCTTCAATATCGCGATCCTTGCCGACCTCCAGGGGCCGAAACTGCGCGTGGGGGAAATAGAGGACGGTGTGATGGAGTTGAAAAAGGGCGACATTTTCTATTTTACCAATGAGTACAAACTCGGCAATTTTGACGGCGTTTATCTTTCCTATCCCAATTTCCATAACGATGTGAAAATAGGGGAGACGATCATGATCGACGATGGTAAGATAGAGGTAAAAGTGCTGGAAATAGGCGCCGACACCCGCGTGAAAGTGGAAGTGACCACTCCCGGCGACCTTACCTCGAAAAAGGGTATCAACCTGCCGGATACAAAAATCTCTTTGCCTTCGCTCACAGAGAAAGACCTTGCAGATATCGATTTCATTGTACAGAACCGTATCGACTGGGTGGCGCTTTCTTTCGTGCGCACCGCCGCTGATATTACCGGTCTGCGCGAAATACTGAAGTCGAAAGGGTATGATCATATGAAGATCATTGCCAAGATAGAGAAACCCGAAGCGTTGAACAACCTGCGCGAGATCATACTGGCATCCGATGCGGTGATGGTTGCCCGGGGCGACCTCGGAGTGGAACTGCCGCTGGAGCGCATCCCGATGATCCAGAAGACCATCGTGCGTAAATGTATCCACAGGGCCAAACCTGTGATCATTGCCACGCAGATGATGGAAAGTATGATGGACCGTACACGCCCGAACCGCAGCGAGATCACAGATGTGGCAAATGCGGTGCTGGAAGGTGCCGATGCGGTGATGCTCAGCGGAGAGACTGCAAT
The DNA here is from genome assembly GCF_039540495.1 of Rurimicrobium arvi. NCBI lineage: Bacteria > Pseudomonadati > Bacteroidota > Chitinophagia > Chitinophagales > Chitinophagaceae > Rurimicrobium > Rurimicrobium arvi. Next base: position 368,051 of record NZ_BAABEZ010000024.1, read on the forward strand.
GGGTAAATATCCCGCACGTGTGATCCGCACTATGGTGAGTATTATCAACGAAGTGGAAAAGGAGGAAACCGTGTACAACCGCAACCTCGTTCCCCAGCCTCATTCACCTTCCTTCCTGAGCGATGCGCTCTGCTACAATGCCTGCGAAATTGCGCATGCCGTAAAAGCGAATGCGCTGATCGGTATGACACAATCGGGGTACACCGGTTTTATGCTTTCCAGTTTCCGCCCGAGTTCTCCGCTCTTTGTGTTCACCAAGACACAATCGCTCGTGAATCAGCTGAGCCTGAGCTGGGGCGTACAGGCCTTTTTCTACGAAGCGGAAGACAGCATCGATAACATGATCGAAGACCAGATCCGGTTCCTGAAGGATAAAAATCTGGTGCGGGAAGGAGGCGTGGTGATCAATACCTGCAGCACGCCTGTTGCCGAGCATCTGCCTACCAATATGCTGAAGATTTCGAAAGTCAAATAAGCGCACAACAACCTATACCGATCCGGAAAGCACAAGTCGTGTTTTCCGGATTTCTTATCTCCGTCACTTTTTATCTTTCCCGCTATGTCTGTATTTCCCGTTATCACATCTGTAATTGAGCCTGCTGCGCTCGCGACATTTATCAGGGAGCGTTATGCGTTGACCGCTGAACCTTCCTGCCGCCTGCTCAAGACTGGTATCAACCATACTTACAGGATAGAGGCCGGCCTGCAAACCTTTGTGTTGCGCGTATATTGCTATGCGTGGCGTACTCCGGCGGAGATCGCTGAAGAAATGCGTCTGTTGCAGATGCTGGACGCCGCATCCATACCCGTCTCTGTTCCTGTGGCCGATAAAACGGGCAACCTCGTGCAGGAAATACAGGCGCCGGAAGGATTGCGCTACGCCGTATTGTTCTCGTTTGCCAAAGGAAGCAAACAGCAACAGTACGATGCCGCCACACACGAACACATAGGAGGTCTTATGGCTCAGATACATAAAGTAACGGAAGGGAAACAATTGCAGCGGACAACCTACGACAGCACAGCATTACTGGATGTCCCGCTGGAGCGCATACGCGTTTTCCTGCCCGAAGAAGCGGAAGAGATGCAATTCCTTATCCGCACCGGTGAACAGTTGAAAGCATACTGGAAGTCTGCCGATTCCTCCCGGATGAGGCAGGGCATCGTGCACCTCGACATCTGGTTTGATAACCTCAACATCACGGAAGACGGAGCCGTCACTTTATTCGATTTCGATTTTTGCGGAAACGGCTGGCTGGCACTGGACCTCGCTTATTACCTGATGCAACTGTACAATACGGAAAAGGATGCCGTAGTGCGAACGCATAAAACACAGGCATTCCTGAAGGGATATACTGCCGTACTTCCATTGAGCGAAGCGGAACGGGATATGCTTCCGGCTCTGGGTGTTTCGCTGTTTTACTTTTACCTGGGCGTACAATGCCAGCGGTTCGATAACTGGACAAATACGTTCCTCAATGAAGTCTATTTACGTCGCTACATCACGGTTTTTATACGCGGATACTACGAAAACGTACTGCAACCGCTCGGGTGATCATTCTTTTTTATTATACCCTCTGAGTTGCCGGTAAGGCATTTTCAGGCGCATTTTCGGCAGAAGTGCAAGTACCTCCCGAATTAAATCACAGTGGATTACGGTAAAGCTATATTTTCGAAATACTATAGATAAATTCATTAGTAGCCGCCGTATTTATTTGAAAGAGATACATGTTTTTATTATAGATTTAATTGCTGTCTTTATTTTTTTCATATTTGCGTCCCATTGTACTTTTTGCGTATAAGTGACTATAAAAATGAAACAGCCTGCACCTTCCCGACGAGCGCAAACCACCGATAATGCATCCGGCCGCAATCGCGGACCCAACCGTTCTCTTAATCCCAGATCGCTGATACGCGCCATCCTACTGATTATTTGCGTCCTGTGCGCAGCATGGGCAATCCGCGGCCTGTATCTCAACAATATGCAGCATGCGGAGCCCGCGGATACCGATACGCTGCAGTTTCCGCTGCGCTAGTGACGCACTTCGTACCTTAGTGCGCCTTCACCTTATTACCGCATATGGCAGCATTACCCTTGAAACATTGTGCAGAACTGTCCGTTCGGGAAAGGGACCAGCTGTTCCACCTGTGGAATCGCGAGTACCCGCTGTCGCTGCGGTACGCAGATACCGCAGCGCTGGACCGGTACCTGGCCCAATTAAGTAACGTGCGGCATTACCTGCTGCACAATGAGGGACAATTGCAGGCATGGGCTGTCGTATTCGACCGCAATGACGAACGCTGGTTTGCGATCATTGTAGATGAGGCACAGCAGGGGTGCGGCACCGGGCGTGCATTGCTGCAGCAACTGCAAAGAGACGAACCTGTATTGAACGGGTGGGTATCGGACAGGGAAGGGGAGTATAAGGCAGACGGTAGCCTTTACCGCATACCGCTCTCTTTTTACCTCAGGAACGGATTCACTATTGTGCCCGGCGAGCGACTGGAATTGCCGCAATTGTCGGCACTGAAAATCCGATGGCGGGCAGATGAATAATTGTTGCTTTTCCATGCCTGCGAAAGCAGTACCTTTAAGCTATGTTACGCCATGTAGGTGCAAAACGGAGTTTCCTGCATAATCTCCGCCTGGCTGTATTACTCTCCCTGAATGCAGGTTTCATCAATGCTGCGGGCTTTCTGGCATTTGCCGTACTGACCACCAATGTTACCGGGCACGCTGCTTTGCTTGCCGTTCATATTTCCGACGAAGACTGGCGGCATGTGCGCATGGTAGCGCTATGGCTGTTGTTGTTCCTGGCAGGAGCATTCCTTTCGGCGACGTACATCCGGCGGATCGGCGCCGATAAACCGCATGCGTACACCGTTCCCATTCTCGTGATCATTGCAGTACTGGTATTTGTGCTGCTTGCAGGTGATACTTATAGCGGTGGCTTTGCCCAGACGGGATATTTTGCAGGCAGCCTGTTGTTTGCAATGGGTATGCAGAATGCGCTCGTATCCATTATTTCCGGTTCTGTAGTGCGGACCACACACCTTACGGGCATGTTCACCGATCTGGGAATCGATCTTTCCGGACTGTTATTCAGCGGTCGTGCAGATGCATTGCTGCGGCGCAAGATCATCCTGCGCCTGTCGATTATTAGTTGTTTCCTGCTGGGGGGTATTGCCGGCGGACTCCTGTTTGCGCATTTCCGTTTCCGGGCTTTCGCCGTTCCGGTGCTATTGCTGATCCTGGCTTTATGCTACGATTATTTCCGGGTTCATTTCGCACATGCGCTGCGGCACAAAGGCCGTCATCATACGGCACTATTGCTGCTTATTGCCACCCGGATGTTTTTATCCATGTCCGTTTAATGCATTACCGTCCCGTCAGATAAAACGCATGCTGCTTGCTGATCTTGCCTCTTACATCGGTATCAGTCGCGAAATCCTGAGCAGAATCCGCAGCAATAAGTACTGAGGATTTTTTGATATTTATCACATTCAACGCAGGTCTGCTGCTGTACATTTGTGCAGCATATGCGCTTATCTGATAGCCTCATTTCCCTACGCAACCGCAATTTTTCCCTGTTCTTCTGGGGGCAGATGATATCGCGCGTGGGTATGTGGATGCAGCGCACCGCCGTAATATGGGTGGTGTATGAGATCACGGACAGTGCATTTATGATCGGAGTGGCGACGTTCGCCGAGCAGTTTCCTTCTTTTGTTTTTTCCGTGCGAGGCGGCATCATTGCCGACCAGTACAACCGCTACAAGGCGCTGATGGTCACGCAGGTGCTGTCTGCGCTTCAAGCCGTGGCTCTGGCTGCATGCTCTTTTGCCGATAATAAGAATGTGACCCTGATATTGCTGCTGAGCGTATTTCTTGGTATTGTGAATGCTTACGACGTGCCGGTGCGGCAATCGATGATCAATGAGATTGTGGAAAACAAAGAAGAATTGCCGAATGCCGTGGCGCTGAATTCCTCACTGAATACGTTTGCGAGGCTCATCGGCCCTGCGTTTGCGGGCTTTGTGCTTGCAAAGTACGGTGCATCTTTCTGCTTCGTGGCGAATGCCGTTTCGTTCATTGCGGTGATCGGCGGGATTGCCGCAATGCGTTTCCCGGCAAATACGTTCGAAACGGTGAAAACCCGCTCCCGCGGTCGTTTCAAAGAGGCGATCGTGTACCTGCGGCAGAACAGGCTTATCCTGACAGTGATTATTATTGCGGCCCTGTCCAATCTGCTGGTACTGCCGTTTGTTACCCTGCTGCCTGTATATACGAAAGAAGTGTTTCACGGTAATGCCGCCACTTTCGGCTGGCTTAATGCCGCTATGGGTGTGGGCGCTTTCGCAGGCTCGTTTTATCTCGCAGCGGGCGGTAAGGACGTGGATTTTCGCAGGCAGCTTCAGTTAAATACGTTTATGATGGGCGCGTCGCTGGTGCTGTTTGCCTACAGCAGCAGTCTGCCCGTATCGCTGTTGTTGCTGGTGCTGCTGGGATTCAGCTCTATCTGCCAGACATCGATCATCATCACTATTGTGCAGACGGATACGGATAAGGCATTCCGTGGCCGCATCATGAGTTTTATCGCAATGGCCATATTCGGGATGATGCCGCTGGGCAGCCTGCTTGTAGGGCGATTGGCCCCGGTGGCGGGCAATGCAAATGTACTGTGTGTGGAAGGGCTCTTGTCGATCATCATCGGCATGGCTTTCCGGAAGAACCTGATCGCGTTATTTCAACCAGATAAATAATCCTGAGAATGGACAAGCAACAATCGGCCTTATTGGTCATGGACATGCAGGTGCCGCTGCTACAACGCCTGCCCGACGGCGGAACTGCACTCGCGGGCAGGGTGGCGGCTGCGATCCGCAGTGCCCGCGAAAGGGAAATACCGGTTATTTTCGTACGCCTCGGATTCCGGAAAGGAATGCCCGAAGTGAGTCCGGAAAACAAAATGTTCTCCTCGCTGAAAAGCAGTATCGGCGACGAAGGGCTGGATGCATTTATGCAGATACACCCGCAGCTGGGCATGCTGGAAACCGACCTGCTGATCGACAAAAAGCGCATCAGTGCGTTCAGCGGCAACGACCTGGAGATGATCCTCCGCGCACAGAATATCCGCCACCTGGTGCTTACCGGCATCGCCACCAGCGGCATCGTGCTATCTACACAGCGGGAAGCCTTCGACAAGGATTTTGCCGTTACGATACTCGCCGACTGCTGTGCCGACAGTGATGCGGCCACACACGAATTCCTCATCACAAAGCTTCTGCCACGTCTGGCAACGGTCTCCACTCTTGAGGCCTGGGCCACCGATACCATGTAATACAAAGCCCGGCAGGAATGCTGCCGGGCTTTGCCGTAAAAGAAATTATCGTTATTTATAGCTATCTCCGCTGCACCAGCTGGCGGTGTTTTACAGTGCCGTCTTTATCCGTCACCAGTAATACATAAGTTCCGGCCGGTAACGCGTGGGTATCCAGAGTCTTACTGTTCTGCATGCGCACATCTTCCACGCGCTTGCCCTGAATGGTGTACACAGATGCAATGTCTCCGCTGCTCAGACCGTCCACCTGCAGCTCATTCTCAAACGGATTGGGTTGTACGCGGATCGCATAAGCCCCGTTTACCGATTGCTGGCGGATGCCCGTCGGCGTTTCTTCATCGGGGAATAAGCCATCGTCATCCGTAGCTGTTCCGAAGTCGTCTTTGCGGAACATATATGCGATACGGAGTACCGTGCTGTCGTAAGCAGGCAGCGAATCGATCTTAAACAGCAGGCCTATCGCAATGTCTGCAAAAGGAACAGAGGAAAGCGAATCGAAATAGTGATCGCCTGGTGTACGGGAGTACAATACATCCAGATCCGTTCTTTCCGGCCAGAAGGTGCTCATAAAAGCCATTGCGCGCGGATCTTTTGTACCCAGCGCCATATAGTCGATGCTGTCCGGGAAGCCCCTTCCAACAGCGCTTACGAGCGCAACATCGGTAAGGTTCGGGTTTTGTTTTTCAATTTTATTATCCGTCGGAAATCCTCCGCCTGGCCATGGCTGATCATTATCCGGGTCCAGCGCCCTCAGGTAGTAGATATCACGGCGCGTACGGTGGGCGAGGTTTTTGATCTTCACGCGCATTACAAAGTACGTGTTCGCGGTATCCAGTATCGTGCGCTGTGTGATCTGCAGGCTGTCGTAGAAGCCTTCCCATTCCGTGCCTACTTTGCTGCCCGCCGTGCGGTATAAAGTATTGGAACCGGTAAGGCCCGGATCGAATAAACTGTCCACATCGACATACACACTCACTTTTTTTTCTGTCATGATCCCCCATCCTTCATAAGGAGAGCCCGGGGTGAAATAATCGCCCATATAGTTCGGATGCCCGGGGTAAGCAACGGTCCAGCCGTCTTTTGCGGGGTCGCACACAAAGCCGAGTATCGGAGCCATCGAATCCGGTTTACAGGCAGCGCCATTGTATTTCAGGTTGGATACATCCGGGTGATAACCTGCAGGCGGGGGCGTACTGGAACCATACGAACCATTATAGCTTACACCTACTTCCAGGTAGTTGCCCCGGATGAACGCATTACAATCCTTCAGCTGTGCACTTGCCTGAAGTCCGCTCACAGATGCCAGCAAGCACAATGCTGCGGTGATGGGAAAACGGGTAAATTTTTTGTTCATAGAATTGGATTTTAGGGTATTAAATTATGAAAGCAAACGCATTGCTTTGCCGTAACAAGATAAAGAAATAATTTATATTAATAAAAATCTACCAGAAAATTTTTCTGCTGGTCGCGATAAAACGGATAGGATGAGGAGCATTGTTTGTTATCACCATTTGTTATATATAATATTGCCGCACAAGATCATAACGCATCAACATGAACAATTTTTCCCAACGCTCAGATATTATCAACATGGGCTTCATGTTACTGTCCTGCTGCATCGCAATCCTGCTGCCGTTCGAACTCTTCCTGTTTTCGTATGCCATCCTCGGGCCGCTGCATTATCTCACGGAGATCAGCTGGCTGCACGATAAGAAATATTACAGCGTGGGCCGATACGATGGCTGGCTGCTTGTAGGGTTGGGAATACTCGTGACACTCGCCAACCTTTTTGCAGACATCTTCGGCGCTTTCTCTGAGCATGCTGCTTATTATTTTATCGGGGTTGCATTCCTGTGCGGATTGCTGTTTGCGTTTGTGAAGCATCTGTTTGTGCGGCTCGCGGGACTGATGCTTATTCTAATCATTGTATACGCCGGTATACCGGAGGAAGGGAAAAATGCCGAAAGTACGTCCTGGTTGCTGTATCTGCTTTTTGTACCCACGCTCATCCATGTGTACGTGTTCACGGCACTGTTTATGCTGTACGGAGCGCTGAAGAGCAGGAGCCGGCTGGGTATCTTATCTGTGCTGCTGCTAATCGCATGTCCTTTCCTGCTCTGGAATATATTGCCGGATTTTTCTCCCGTGCCGGTCACTGCCTATGGCAAACGCGTGTATAAAGGCGCGGATATCAGCTTCGCTCAGCTCAACCAGGCCATATTGTACCTGGGTTTCGATATGGGTAAAAAGCCGCAGGGCCATACCAGTGCCGACGCTTTCTGGGACCACGCTGTTTATTATTCGCGCGAAGGCATCCTGGTCATGCGCTTTATTGCCTTTGCGTACACCTATCACTACCTCAACTGGTTTGCGAAGACAAAGATCATCCGCTGGCATGAGGTGCCCAAAGCGCGGTTTGCTGCGGTGATCGCAATATGGATCTTCAGTATTGCGGTTTACCTTTACGATTATGCTGCCGGTATACGCTGGCTGTTTTTCCTCAGCATTGCGCATGTGATCATGGAATTCCCGCTCAACTTTATTTCGCTGGCAGGCATACTGCGTTTCTTTGCCGGGAAATCGCCGGCAGCGGCACCTGTAGCGGAAAAGCAGACTCCTCCGCTGCGCAAGCCGTAAAACAGCAATTTAACACAGTAAAAAGAATACACTTTGCTTAATTTGTAGGCTTATTTCAATAAACGCTATTATGAAAAAACAAATGCTGCTCCTCTGCGCTCCGCTGATGCTTGCTGCCGGAGCTTTTGCACAGGGTATCCGGTTTGAAGAAGGAAACTGGCAATCCGTGCTCGACAAAGCGAAGAAGGAACACAAACTGGTGTACCTCGATGTGTACACCACCTGGTGCGGACCCTGTAAGTTCCTGGCCACAAAAATATTTCCGCAGAAAGAAGCCGGAGATAAATTCAACAATCTGTTTGTGAACTACCGCATAGATGCGGAGAAAGGAGAAGGAATCGGAGTTGCGAAACAATACGCGGTTACCGGATATCCCACCAACCTGTTTATCGATCCGGCCACACAGGCGGTGGTCTACCGCACGGTAGGTGCCTCTACCGAAGTGAGCGAATTTGTGGCAGAAGCAGATGTTGCCATTGCTGAGCGCAACGACCCGATGACCTACGATAAATACCAGGCTGCATTCAAAGGCGGCAAAAAGGACAGGGCGTTCCTGCGTGCTTACCTGGAGAAAGACAAGCGCCTGAACAAGAACAACGATGCCGTGCTGAACGCTTATGTGGCGCAGCTCCCGGCGCATCCTGCCGATTCGGAACTGTATTACCTCGCAGATATGATGCAGACAGTGCACAACAATGCCGTGCCCCTGCTCGCGCAGCACAAAGAAGTGTTTGAGAAGAAAGATAAGGACAGCAAATACTACGAAGGATTCATGTCGCGCGCATTGTACAATACGATGGAAGAAGCCGTAAATACCAAAGACGAATCGCTGCTCGCAGTGATCGGAGACGTAAAGCACAAATACATGCCTTTCGAGGATGAACAAACGCTGTATTGGATCCGCTCACAGTATTATGAAAAAGTGGGCGACAGCGTAAAGGGTTTTAAAGCCGCATCTGAAGAAGCCGATTTCCTGGTTTCCCGCCCGGCTGACTATTACAGCAAAAAAGACCAGGAAGCGATCGCCGAAATGCGTACTTCCCTCCGCGCACAGCTTACGATGATGAAGGTACCGGCGGAAAAGGTGGACAGCCTGATCGACGTGAACATGGCCGACCCGTCCAGACTGCACTCCGCCTCGGCAAGCGCTGCCAATACGCTGAATACGCTGGCCTGGAATGTGTACGAGCAACATCGCAATAATAAGGCGATGGTAGGGCAGGCCCTTAAATGGTCGGAATATTGTGTGCAGCTGGCGCAGCCTCTCGAAAACGAATGGCCTGCTTATGCCGATACGCATGCACACCTGCTGTATGCTGCCGGACGTAAAGATGAGGCGATCCGCCTCGAGCAGAATGCACTGGACAAACTGCGTGCCATGCAGGGCGAAGGCCTGGCAGATTATGAGCAATCGCTGCAGCAGATGCAGGACGGAACCCTGTAATACACTTAGCGCCGATCGTCGTCGTTATCGGCACCCATGGGCAGGTTTTGTCCCTGGATGTCGCCCTGGGTAGCGGTGTTTTCCTGTTCGTCGCGCGAACTGTTTCCGCCGGCATTGGTATGCGCCCTGTTATCGGCAACAGGTACACGCTTACTTCCGGGCTGCATATTTTTCATTTTTCTTTTCCGGGAAAGGGTGACGATGCACAGTATCATGACGATCATCACTACGGCGTACATAAATATCATAGAAGCAGATTTTGGTAAATATCCGCTGCCTTCTGTGACCACTTATTACATATTGCCGCATCAGCATTTGTCTGATTAGCACCTGAAGCGCCTCCCACCGGGAGGCGTTTTTGTTGGTGGAAAACAGTCCCGAATTTTGCATCTTTGCGAAAACTTGCAAATATTGCAATAAATGTTGGAGCGTGTTGTGATAGGCTATATGTTTGCTTCTGAACAACATTTTCCGCCTGAGAAATAAATCAGGTAAAGCGTAATTATTAATAACGGATACAAGGGTAGCCCCCTGTATATGCTGGTGCGGTAAGGAAACTGCCGCCGAGTTGCCGCTTGCGGGAATGTTGTTCACAGCTACGTACAGGGGGCTACCTGTGCACTCTTTTTTTATGAACAACAAAAAAGACACACAGCCCGCAACCGCTCAAAAGCGGTTGGAACAATTACTGGAGCAATTGCACCAGGTACGCTGCGGCCTGCGCAGCTATTATGAAGGAGAACCGGAGCAGGAGCTCGTGTTCCCGGATTACTTTGAAGTGGAGCATTGCCTCAGTACGGCCGCAAGCGCCCTGGCCAATCTCATCGGCATCAGTGCTTTGTGCCGGGTATGCAGCAGTACTTAAATGCACCACTCCCCAACCAATAAATTGTCTGGATGACAGAACGGCCTTCTCTGCGGGGAAGGCCGTTTGTATTTATCTTAAAGCCGGATTTTTTCATCTGCCCGATATCCGGCGAAATGTTTTTAGCGAATATCTAAGGCCACAACGGACGCATTAAATACATTTCTTAAAGTCAGTTGCGCTTTTCTTGAGAAAGTCTGCATTTAGCGATCCTTTAATAATTTAATCTCACCTAAGTGCAAAATCAAACGATATCTATACTGAATTTAATAAAAAAGTAATATCGAAAATCTATTGTTAATTTTTCAATTTCTGATTTACGCAATATATGTTAATCAAATTTAAATAGATTAAATAATTTACATAATAAACTTGTGATCTATAATATAAAATTCTGGTATAAAATTTGTTGTATCTGCTATGATACATTTTAATTAAAAACACCTTGTATTCATGAAAAAAAATAGACACGTTCTTTTATTAAATCCAAAATCTGATAAACCAAAATTTAATCGCCAAAGAAATGTATCAGGGAAGAAGCCTGATGTAGTTTCGGTCGATGACGACGAACAAACTGTATTGCAATCAAAGGTCATTAAGGAAACGAGAAAGGATCGATTGCGATTAAATAACGCGGAATTGTATAGAAATAGAAAGATTAGAAACGAAAATAGAACTATCAAGCTACCACAAAATATAGACCTTATTAAAATTCATTTCTTTTGTAATTTTAATTCCGATCTTAAAAAAAAGTTTTTTGGTCTTTATGGGTTAAGTCCGGTTGAATATAGTGATTTTAATAAAACAGTTTTATTTGAGGTATCGGATCAAAATTTATTTAAACGATATGTAGAACACGTACAGGCGGTTGTTGAAAGCGAAGAAGGAACTACTTATGAAGGAAAACCATACAACCTAATTGCTCTGGTTTTAAAATTCAAATTTGTGGGCGCACGAAGAAGAATGTTCCCAACTGAGGAGGAAGGTATTCTTTTAACATTAATTTCTTCTGCTAATGTGGCATATAAATCTCAAAAAGAATCTCTTTTTGCATTCCTTGAGCAGTCAGAAACGAAAGTTTTTTATAATGACGAATATCCCGATTTAATAGAGGTAGATAAACTTTCATCTAATCAAAAGAAAACAATTGCAGAAAACTTCGATATTGTAAGAGCGATTACAAGCGCAAGAACTATAAAGATAAGGCCTGGAACTTATGGAACCGTACGTAGAGAATATGGTTTTAATGTAGTAATTCCTGATGGTTTAACTACTGTTGGTGTTATTGATACCGGTTTAACTATTATTGATCCCTTGAAAGATTTGGTAGAAAAATTCTCTTATGACCATACTTCAACTGCTCCATTTTGGGATGAAGAGGGCCACGGTACAGCTATAGCTGGTTTGATTGTGTTTGGAGATGATTTTCATAAGGAAGTCAAAGCCTCCTATGTCGCAAAAGCCAGAATTGCAGTTATTAAGGCTATTCATAATTCAACAGATCCTATTAATATTCCCAATCTTTTGAGTGACATTAGGGACGCACGTAATAAATATGGCATTAAACTCTTCAATATGTCATTAAATATACCGGGTGCTAAAAACTACAACGCCAATTTTAGTCAATTTGCGTATGAGCTGGATAAATTGTCCTACGAAGAAGACGTATTGATATTCCTTTCTGTTGGAAATGTTCAAGAAGATTATTTAAGCGATATGATTTTAGTTGACAGACATCCGGATCACGAATATCCCATTTTCTTTTATAAACCAGAAAAAGAAAGTCCATATCATGATTGTCGAAATACAAATATATCTGAACCATCCGAATCGTTAAATAATGTATCTATTGGCGCTTTAGCAGGCAATTTGGAGGATGGCGATAACACTGACATTACTCCAAATGATTTGTCTCCAGCATATTATAGCAGAAAATTTCATCTTGATTTTTCAAGAAGTGTCAATTCAACTCTTCTGAAAAAAAATAACAAGAATAAATTCATAAATAAACCGGATATGGTTTTTGAAGGTGGGGATTTATTTGATGAGCAAGCCGGAATGGAAATTCTCAAGAGTCCATTAGCAGATGGGAAGAAATATTATGGAAGGACTTGTGGAACAAGCTTAGCAACTCCACTTGTTACTTCCTATGCGGCAGAGATTCTTCACAGTTATCCTTCTTTAAGAACTCAAACAGTTAAAGCAATATTAATTAACTCATCGAAAGCATTAAGAAGAGCAGATTTGCCCGAATTTAAGACAAGTAATGATGCATTGCTAAAAAGCTTGTCAGGCTTTGGAAGGCCTCAAAAAGACGATCTTCTTGCTACTGATAATAATTGTATAACGTTTGTTATTGAACAAGAAATTAAAAATGGTCAAATTATTGGTATTCCCATTCACTTACCAGAGTATTTGCAAACAGGTGATAATAAACTAAGGTTTGATATTACACTGTGTTATAGTTTCATGCCTGTCAAGGATAACCATTTAAACTATCTTCCAATCCATATCTCAGTAAATATCCTGAAGAATGTCGATATGGAAACAATTTCTGAAAAGACGCAAAAGGATTATGGTATTAAGCCTTCTTTCACTTGGAGCGAAGATCATTTTGGTCTGGAGAATTGTCTATTTTCAAATGCTCAATCAATTTCCCGGAATCTACAAGCTGCTGATATCGTGAATGAAAACGGCTCAGTCATTCTGGGGGTAAGGTGCTTGGTTAAAAAAGAAATTCCCGACTTAGATGCATATACTCAAGAAGCGTCGCATCCGTTTTCTGTAGTAATTAAAATTACGGAACTGCCGGAAAGCAAAGCTAATAATAAGCTTTACGATGAAATGATCGCCTGCAATGAAATTGAAGTTATAGGTGAAGGTGATGCTGAAGGTATGGGAGTAATAATTATTGAAGGTTAAAAATAAAAAGGCATTATTGTTACAATAATGCCTTTTTTTCATTTTCAATGAATTCTTTCCATAATTTTATATCTATATTAGTGGGAACAATAGATTTATTGTCAATGCTGTCAAATAAGCTACGTTTAATTGCTGAGATCAATGTTTTTTTAATGCTATAATAGCTAAGCCCCTTAGCGCTTTTTGCAACAGTTTTTATTGACGTATTATTGGAAAATTTAAATACCCCATTTTTTAAAGTCAATTCTATGAGATTAAGAATTTGACTTTCATTAGGCAACTCAAATTTAACGTTTAAATCGAATCTCCTTAATAAGGCAGTGTCAAGCATTTCTTTTTGATTAGTTGCAGCAATAACAATGGTTGTTTGTGGCAAATAGTCAAAAAGTTGTAGTATAGTATTAACCACACGTTTCATCTCTCCGTGATCTTGACTATAATCACGAACCTTCCCTAAAGAATCAAATTCATCAATAAAAATTATACAATCTTCAGCCGCTGCTTTTCTAAAAATCTTAGCGAGATTCTTGCTTGTTTCTCCAAGTTTTGAAGAAACGATTGCTCCAAGATTTACAACATTCATCATTTTATTAAGCTCTCCTGCAATAACATATGAAGCGAGAGTTTTACCACAACCTGATGGACCATGTAAAAGAATCTTATTGGCGATAGGAAGATCAAACTTTCTCAAAATTTCGATTGCTCTATGCTCCTTTATGAAAAGCTTGAGATCTTCTGCTACACTATTATCTAAAACTAAATTTTCAAATGAATAGTCGGATGTGACCTTTTCTAAAATTAAGTCGTTAATTTCTCTTTCGTCTAATTTAGAAAAATGATTATCTGAACCAATTTTGGAAAGTGTACTTGTTTTGTGAGTGCGAACATTTTCCTTTAAAATTGACTGAAGTTGAAGCGCAAAGTTTATTTTCCTATTCTTTTTTGAATGTTCGATTAGCTCGTTTAGAACTAACAACAAACGTTCCTGGTCATTTTCTAAACCAAACCTTGCAATATCTTTAATATAATCGAATTGGCTCACAGATTTTTAAATAATTTCAAAGTTACTCAATTATCTAACCATTTTGTAGGTGTTTAATTTAATTCTATTTACTGATATCTATTTATCTAGAACACCAGACCATAATAATAACCTGTTAAAAGGTTAAACTCATTTATAAGGTTCGCACTCCTACCACTCGGTAGTAGGCCCGCCTAATTAAAGGGGTAGGCGCGCATACCTCCAAGGTAGGCTCGCCTATTATCAGGGGTAGGTCCGCCTAATTAAAATGGTAGGCGCGCGTACCTCCAAGGTAGGCTCGCCTATTATCAAGGGTAGGCCTGCCTTATTAAAAGGGTAGGCGCGCGTACCTTCAGGGGTAGGCCTGCCTATTATCAGGGGTAGGCCTGCCTTATTAAAAGGGTAGGCGCGCGTACCTTCAGGGGTAGGCCTGCCTATTATCAGGGGTAGGCCCGCCTAATTAAAAGGGTAGGCGTGCGTACCTCCAGGGATAGGCCCGCCTGTTATCAGGGGTAGGCCCGCCTTATTAAGAGGGTAGGCTCGCGTACCTCCAAGGGTAGGCTCGCCTTATTAAAAGGGTAGGCGCGCGTACCTCCAGGGGTAGGCCCGCCTACCCAAAAGGTAGGCGGGCTCCTTTTCCTTTTTAAATGTTGTTATCTTTAAGCGTATGCTACCCCGTAAACTGTTTTTGCTCCTGGCGCTTGTATTCACGCTGCAGTCCTGCGCCACCACCCGCAAACCGCATGGCTGCGGTTGCGGTCTGGAAGAACATATGGGCAGGAGATAAGATTTCGCCACCGGGCAAAAAAATACCGGCCATTCAGAAGTAATGGCCGGTGCAATTGTGATCAGGAACAGGTCTATGGTTTTTCCGTACCCGGAGTTTCGTTCTGCGTATTGCGGTAGCGGGAATTCCAGTCGTCTACCTCTGCCATAGAAGAATCCAGGGCAGAATTGCGTTTCCTGTCTATCTGCAATGCTGCATTGTACGCGTCGCAAAGCACCATCACATCGCAACTGTTGGCAAACTGTGTATGCTCTACCATTTCCAGCAATTGCATACATGCCTGGCGCAGGGTTTCCAGCTGCGCGTCTACTTCCAGCATATTCAGCATCTCTGCAGGGTTGTCTGCGCGCGACAGACTTTCGGGGTGCTGTGCCGCAATGCGGGAGATCAGACGCACCAGGCCCTCGCGCCCTTCGGCCATCGAGCGCCTGCCGATCCGCTCGGCAGATGTGATCGGTACATGATAGGGTTTCATTGCCTGGATGATGCCATTTACCTGTGTGGCCAGCAAAGGCGCGTGTCCGGACGGAACCGGATTGATAACTAATTTGTTCATCTGAAAAATATTTGTTCGCACGAACAGCGACAAATATTGTGCCACAAATACCTGACTTTCAGTTGCTTCTTACAGGTGTTACACCGCTGTAAGTACCTCTGCCGCAAGGTGTGAGCCTTTTAAATATGCGCTGAATAATAATGGGTTTGAAAGATTTTTGACAATCAGGGTATCATACATTTTTACACGCGTTTTGTATCCACATGAAGCAAGTAGCGGGTCTCTTTTTGCGATCTACGGTAAGCAGTTCCCCTGAGGAGGTACGTCAGTAAAATATTCTTTGTAGTTTGTGCGGCTATCCGCCCGATGAAAAATATCCCGAAACAACATTGGTATGCCTACTTCATGCTTGCAGCCCGCTGCTGGCTGGGCTATATCCTCATCTGCTACGGCTGGGCCAAGCTTACGGACGGCCAGTTTATCCTGTCCGAAAAAGAACTGAACACGCCTTTAAAGGACCTCAATCTGTTCCGGCTGTCTTTTTACCTCGCAGGACATGAGCCTTTCAAGTCGTTCGTAGGTATATCGCAGCTACTTGCAGGAGCATTACTCATTTACCACAGAACCTGTATCATCGGTGCATTCATGTCTATACCCATCTGGCTGAACATACTGGTCTGGGACATCGCGTTTCTCGGATCGTCCGGATGGGCATTCACGATCCGCATTTCTTATTACCTCGTGCTGACAGGACTGATACTGTATCATCACCGTGACCGCGTATTCCCGATGCTTTTTGCTGCTGTTCCGGGCAAGACTCCGCGATTCACGTATCCTTTCTGGGCTTACATGCTTTTGCCGGTAGCAGGCTTTATCATCGAGTTTGCTCCGGGCATTCCGCGCATGATCGGCATGCTGTTGGGCTGATGATTATAAACCGGGTCGCTATGAAATGTATGTCAATCGTTTTTTCTGGTTAAATGCTCGGTTAATTCCTGAATAGTTGTTCCGGTAAAAAAGGAATCACTGTACCAGGCATCATCTACATTTTTTTGATGATCGATAATTACTCCTTTATCGGTAAGGTGCATCATTAATATGACCGTGTATTCCCCTATTCCTCCGTTTCTGTAAACAATGATGAATACGTCGTTGGACTTGTTGATAAGAAAAAACTGAAGCAAATGCAGCGGCAGGGTTTCATCAAAAATCACATCTGTTTGTTGCCAGTCCTCACCTTTATTGGCCATGTCGCCGAGCAGGCAATCTAATTTACCTTTTATAAACGATGGTATCTGTTTCCTGTCTTGCGAAAGCGTGAAAGAGTCGGTTTTTAGCTTATTGAGGAAGAAGTCCAGATTGTAATTGTAGTGTATTTTATTTTCGTCGAAATGGATATTGCAGTCTTTCCGGAACTGACTGTAGCATTCCGATGGTATAAAGACGAACATCAACAATACAAACCGAATAAACTTCATAGGAAACAAATTGAAGATAAATATAAGGAGTTGGTCTTACAGAAGGACCGGAAACCGAAAGTCCTTGCCGGTACTACCTGGCAAGGACTTTCTGCTCATGAGTAAATCGTTCATCCTTTTTCGGGAACAACGCTTAGCGGGAGTGTGTTCTTAAGGGATCACAATATCGCCTTCGCGGCCTTTGTCCGTTTTGGCGCCGGTTACCGCACTGGCGGCCAGTTTCAGGAACGTTACAAACTTACTGTCTTTCGTGTCCCAATAGTGGGCTTCGTCTACGGTCACTTTCATCACGCGGATGTTCGGGTCTTCCTTGCCTTTTTCAAACCAGGCTTCCACAAAGCGGTTCCAGTATTTGTCGATACGTTCCTGGTCGCGGCTGACACTTGCGGTACCTTTTACGGTAACGAAGTTGTAATCGTTCACCTGTGCGTAAAGCAACTGTACGGCAGGGTCCTGCATCACATTTTTGCAGGTGTCGCTTTCGGCGGAAAGCAGGAACCAGATGGCTCCCTCATCGTCCACCTCCTGGCGGCTCATGGGTACGGTATGCAGACTGCCTTTGTCAATGGCAGAGCAGAACATACAAACGTCAATTTCATTGACCAGGTCTTTCAGCTTGTCGATCGCTTCCTGGTTGTAAACATTTTTCTGGCTCATTGTGTTGAACAATTTATGGTTGCTCCAAAGATAGCGGGCGCATACCGGCAGCTGCTGTAAGGTTATGCTAAAACGGGAGAGGAACAGCGAAAGATCGCTTATCCGCAGGAGAGATCACCGTACCGGCTTTTCTGCAGTCAAACGGTCGGCTCTTTTAAGCTCGGCAAACAGCAGTTCCATCCCAGCCTCTGCTTCTTCCGACTGAACATTTGCAAGCAGAATGAATGCCCGGTTGCGCTCCGGGAATACGTACACTTTGCTGAGGAAGCTGCCCGGGTTGCCGGTATTGTGGGAATAGGGTGCTCCGGTTTCGTCGGTGTCGTGAAACCAGCCCAGCGCAAACTGCGGCCTGCCGAAATGCAGGAACCGGAATGTCTCGCGGCTGAGCGCGGCAGACTTTCCATTGAGTCCGCGCAGCTGCTCCTGTATGAATTTCAGGTAATCGGGCAGACTTACATTTATGTTGCCGGCCGCAAGCAGCCAGTTGAGCTTATAATTGTCTGCCGGTGCCTCCGCCTGCAATTGATCATTGTGCCCCCAGGGCTGGCCGGCGCCCGAAGCGGCAGGCGGACCAAAACCGAAGCTGATGCCATACTGCCGGCCAAGCTCCAGTACCAGGGTTTTGTAATCCTTACCGGACGCACGTTCCATCATGAGGCCCGCGGCTACGTAACCGAGATTGGAGAACTGAATACCATCGTTCATGGGCACCGGTGCCTGACGGAAGAACCATTGTGTAAATGCATAGCGTTGCTGCGCGTCATCTCCTTTAAAATCCTGCTTCCGGGGCCGGCTATAGGTGTAGGTATACGCGAACAACGGAGCACGGAAGCTGAGCAGGTCTTCCAGGGTAAGCTGATGGTATGCTTTATTGCTGCCCGCCTTCAGCTCCGGGCACAGGTCGAAGAAGCGGGTATGCCAGCCGATCTTTCCCTGCTGTACGAGCAGTGCGGCGATGAATGCGGTAACAGCCTTGGTATTGGAACCGATACGGAAACGGTCGTTGACAGTAGCCATATGCTGCGTGCCATATTGCTGCACACCCGATACGTTCAGCTCTATTACTTCATCGGAAGAAACCACAGCATAGGCCAGTTCCGGGATATGGTATCGTGTGCGGATGCTGTCCGCGAAGTGCGCGCTGGGTTGTGCGTTGGTGTACAGATACAGCAGGAGGCCGTACAGTGACAATAGTATTGATCTGAAGAAGCGCAAGGTGCAGGAAGGATAAGGCTTAAAAATAAGCAGATATTGCGGTGTGCACACGGGTGTGTATAAATAAAGCCCCGCACAGCGAATGCTGCGCGGGGCTTTCTATCTGAAGCGGATAACGCTTATGCGTTGTCCTCTTCCAGGTTTTCGTGGTTGTCGCCACCGAGGCTGTAGTAGTTGTTCTCTTCGTCTTCGGCGCCTTCCGCTCCTGATTCGTCCGCTTCATTACCGGGTACGTCGAGGTCGGCACCCTGACGCGCATAGGAGCCGGATGCTTCGTTCAGCGGGTCTCCGTCTTCGTCGGTCTGGTCCAGCCCCGGACGTTCTGCGTCCGGGCGGGTATAATCGCGGTTCTGGAACGCATCGGAAAGGTCTTTGCGCTCGCGGCCGCTCACATTGTCCTGCGTGTCGTCGCTGTTTTTTGCCTTGTGCTCGCTGCCACCTTTGGGTTCCAGCGGAATATGCTCCATTCCATTGGCTGGATTGGTGATATCCTCGGAGGCGGGGTAGTGCGGGTAGCCGGGGAACTGTTCGTTTTTTTCCTGCTGTTGGTCGTCTTGCTGTTTATGCTGTTCCTGTTTCATACGGTTATTTTTTTATGATACCCGAATATACACACTGACTGCCGATACGCGTCCGGCTGATGCAGCGAATAAGGATAACGCTAACAAAAAAGACGCCCTGTTCGGCGTCTTTTAGTAATTATTTCAGGTCTTCACTCACATCTTCCGGATCGGGCTCGTTGAGCTCCACCGGTTTCTTCGCGTTCTTGCGGGCCTTCATATTCACAAGCTCCACAATGAACGAGAATGCCATCGCAAAGTACACGTAGTTCTTCAGGTGCATTTCGTGCGCTTTTTCCGGGTCCCATCCTTCCACCACCAGTACGAGTCCTACCATTACAAGGAAGGAAAGCGCCAGCATCTTCAGGGTAGGGTGCTTATGGATAAAGCGGGCGATCGCATCGCTGAAGAAGAACATGATGATCATTGCGATCACTACCGCCACGATCATGATCTCCAGGTGCTGCGCGATACCGGAAGCCGTCACCACACTGTCGAATGAGAATACCATATCCACCAGTACGATCTGCGTCATTGCTTTGGCAAAGCCACCGGACTTCTTCTGCGCATCGGCTTCTTTTTCTTCTTCGTCTCCTTCCAGCTTATGGTGGATCTCGTTCACTGTTTTTACGAGCAGGAACAATCCTCCGCCGATCATTACAAGACTGGCAAGGTCCAGCCCGTTGCCGAAGATGGTGATCAGCGCTTTGCCTTTCTGGCTCAGCAGCCATCCGAGTCCCATCAGCAGCAGGATACGTGTGGCAATGCCGAATACCATCCAGTAGAGGCGCGCTTTTTTGCGCTGCTGCTGTTCGATGCGGCCCATGATAATGGACACGAAAATGACGTTATCGATCCCGAGAATGATCTCCAGGAGCGCAAGCGTGATCAGGGAGATCAGCGCCTCGCTGGTAAACAATTGGTTCACGTGTGTGTGGTGTTTAGGTGTGCAATGGTGTTACTTCTTTCCGAAAGGCAATCCGCCGCCGCCCATGCGCGGCAGGTTCATTCCGCCCGGCATACCCATTCCCGGCATACCCATGCCTTTCAGCTTGTTCATCTGCCCCATCATCTGGCGCATCTGGTCGAACTGTTTCATAAAGGCATTCACTTCGGCGATATCTTTTCCGGAACCTTTGGCAATACGTTTGCGGCGGTTGGTGTCGATCGCATCGGGATTGCTGCGCTCGAACGGTGTCATGGAATTGATCATCGCTTCGATGCCCTTGAATGCATCGTCGCTTATATCTATATCCTTGATGGCCTTGCCCACGCCGGGGATCATGCCCAGCAGGTCTTTGATGTTACCCATCTTTTTGATCTGCTGCAGCTGCTCTTTAAAATCTTCGAAATCGAATTTGTTGGCGCGGATCTTCTTTTCGATCTTCTTGGCCTGCGCCTCGTCGAACTGTGCCTGGGCTCTTTCCACGAGCGTGGTGATGTCTCCCATTCCGAGGATACGCTGTGCCATACGCTCCGGGTAGAAGGTATCCAGGGTATCCAGCTTCTCGCCCATGCTCACGAATTTGATGGGCTTGTTTACCGTGTACTTAATGGTAAGGGCCGCACCACCGCGGGTATCACCGTCCAGTTTGGTGAGCACCACTCCGGTAAAGTCGAGTCGGTCGTTGAAGGATTTTGCTGTATTCACCGCATCCTGGCCCGTCATCGAATCCACGACGAAGAGCACTTCGTGCGGGTTCACGGCATTCTTTACGTTGGCTACTTCCTGCATCATCTCTTCGTCGATAGCAAGACGGCCTGCGGTATCGATGATGATCACATTGTGTCCTTCTTTCTTCGCGTGCTCCACTGCGTTGCGCGCGATCTCCACTGCATTTTTGTTTTCCACCTCGGCATATACCGGCACTTTCACCTGCTCTCCGAGCACCTGCAGCTGGTTGATCGCCGCCGGACGGTAAATGTCGGCTGCCACCAGCAAAGGCTTTTTACCTTTTTTCGTTTTGAGGAAGTTTGCCAGTTTACCGGAGAAAGTGGTCTTACCGGAACCCTGCAAGCCTGCGATCAGCACGATAGTAGGGCGCTGGCTGATATCGAAATCCGCTTCCGTTCCGCCCATCAGATCGGTCAGTTCGTCTTTCACGATCTTCACCATCAGCTGACCGGGAGAGATGGAAGTCAGTACTTTTTCTCCGAGCGCTTTATCTTTTACCTTGTCGGTAAACTCTTTGGCTATCTTATAGTTTACGTCCGCATCGATGAGTGCGCGGCGGATCTCCTTGATCGTAGTGGCTACGTTAATCTCACTGATTCTTCCTTCACCTTTCAGCTGTTTAAAGGCCGATTCGAGCTTCTCACTTAAACTATCGAACATATTTGCTTATTAATTTTAATGTAATGTATCACCTTCAGGCGCACGCAAAAGTAATTGAAATAATTGCTATAAAAAAGCCATACCGGCCCTACAGCGAGATATTGGCTTTGAAGATCTTCACGGCGATTGCCAGCAGGATCACACCAAAGAATTTACGGACTACGGCGATGCCGGAAGGGCCCAGCAGTTTTTCGATAAAACCGATGGATCTCAGGCAGAAAAACACAATGCACAGGTTGATCAGGATGCCGATCAGGATATTGTACTGGTGGTAAGCCGCTTTCAGCGAAATGATGGTGGTGAGCGTACCGGAACCCGCAATGATCGGGAATGCGATCGGGACGATGCTGCCGCTTTTAAGGTCTTTGTCGGGCTTGAAGAATTCCATGCCCAGGATCATTTCCAGCGCGAGGATAAAGATCACGATGGAGCCCGCTATTGCGAAGGAGCTTACGGTAAGTCCCATGTATTGCAGTGCACGGTCGCCCACGAAGAAGAACAGCAGCATGAGTCCGCCGGACACCATTGTAGCCTGCACGGCGCTGATATGTCCCATTTTGTTTTTCAGCGATACGAGTATCGGCACCGAACCCAGGATGTCGATAACGGCAAACAGGGTGAAGCTGATCGTGATGATTTCCGAGATCAGGATATTGCTGAGTGAATCCATAAGCGTTGCTAAAGCTGCAAAGATACGGTTCCGGGAGCTTACCCGCCGGAGTTGCGGGGGAAAGTCGGTTTTCCGCTGCGGCGGTAGTAGCCGGAAGTGGTACGGATGTAATTATACAGCTCGTAGGTATCCATGCTGCGCAGTTTCTGGTAGCCGGGCCGGTAGCGGCGCATGTAGCGCACGAGGTCTTCGCCTTCAAGTCCGGATATCTGCTTTACCAGTTGCTCGTTGAATGTAAAATCGATGTAGCGTTCCTGCTCACGCAAAGCAAACTCTTCCTGGAATTGCCATTTCTGGCGGTTGCTTTTGCTCATGGCGGAGAACGGACTGGCTACCTTGTCTACACCCGACATGCGCGGGAATTCGAGCGTGGTTTTATACAGTTCGTAGCGCTCGATGCTGTCGCGCTGGTATGCGGTGAGTTCGCGGCCGGCATATTTATCATGATCCAGCAATGCGATCTTATCCAGATATAATTTGAAGTATGGAGGCACATGACCTTCGGAGATGCGGAAGCGTTCCACCACATAACCGGGGTAGCGTATCTCTATCAGTTGCCCTTTAGATGCCTGCAGTATAAATGCCCCGTTACTGTCGGTAAATGCGGCAGAGCTGTCGAACATATTGAACAGCTGTACGCCGGACAGCCCCTTTTTTTCGACCCTGTCCTGCACCACGCCTCTGAGTTGCAGGGACTGGGCTACGGCCGGGCCGTGCACCAGGGTGAGTATCAGGAGACAGAGTGTTGCGGACAGTCTGGATTTCATGTGGCGATAAAGGTAATGTGCGTTCTGTTTTTTAAAGAGCCTAAATTGTTAAAAGAGGCAGACCGTTCAAGTATTTGTATAATTAAGAATCAAAAAATTACCTTTGCTGCCGCGTGAGAAAACATTCCGGCTTCCTGATCCTGTTGTGCTGCTTCCTTCTGGGGAACGCTGCCGACCTGCATGCCCAATTTTCATCTTTCAGTTCGGGTACGGCATCCGGAACTCCGCGCGACACCTCCAGAAACAAGACCAACAACAGCGACTGGGACGAGACGGATGCAGTGATGTACCGCACGCGCGTATTTTCGGAGCGGCGCAATTACCGCGATACCACGCTGCATACGCTGCACCGCGCACCGTTCAGTCAGCCCTGGTACCGCGATCTCGGCAACCAGGGTAGTCCTGCCATGAACCTGATGTTCACGCCCTCGAATCCCGTGGGGTTGTCGCTGGGCTATCATACGTTCGACAATATGCGCTGGCTGAGCGACAGCGCCTGGTATTACAATACCACACGTCCGTATACCAACTTTACCTATCATATCGGCAGCAAGCAGGAACAGTTTGCCGAGATATTGCATACTCAGAATATAAAGCCGTACTGGAATGTGGCGTTTGCTTACCGCAAGCCATCATCTCCGGGCTATTACTACTGGCAGCGCAACAGCAGCGATAATATTGCTGCCACCACCAATTATACAGCACCGGGACTGCGCTACAAATTGTACGCTGCAATCGTTTACAACCGCGAAGTGCACGATGAGAACGGCGGCATTGCCTCGGATTCTTTCCTGACCAACCCGCAATATTCCGACCGGAAGGCGATTCCGGTAAACTTCTACACGAGCAATTTCACCAGCCAGACCCGCTCGCCGGTGCAGATGCGCCTGCGCGATGTAACGGTAAGTCTGGACCATGCATACTCCTGGGGTCGCCGGGATACTACCTACAGCGACGATTCCACTTCCTATACCATAAAGTTGAATACCCGCTTCCGTATCTCCCACCATATGGAGATAGGGAGCCAGCGCTACCGGTATAAAGACCTTCGTCCCGACAGCCTGCGCTACGATCCCGTTTTTGCTGCACGCTTCGGCACAAACGACTCCGTGTACACGCAACAGGAATGGTTTTATGCAGACAACCGCTTCCTGCTGAACGGATTCTTCGGTAAAGGAGACCGGCCCTGGGTGTTTTCCGCAGGTGCGGGCAACCGTATCGATCAGTTTAAAACAGAATACCTGAATGGTACGCAGGGCGATAATAATGTAAGCAATTACCTTACCGGCGTACTGCGTAAAGAGGCCATTGCACAGGGACAGTGGGATATTTCGGCACAGGCGAAGGCCTACCTTACGGGACCGGCCACGGGCAATCTTCTGCTGGACGGTCGTGTGTCCAAAGACATGGACCGTTTCGGGCGTATTACGATCGGGGCGGCGCAGCAGCTGAACAATGCACCGTACACATACACTGTCTACCAGAATCAATACTGGCAGCGCAGCGCAACTTTTTCGAAGGAAAGCACCACGCAGCTGTTTGCGATGTATGACCTCTCTCGCTGGAACCTGAGTATCGGTGCGCGGAATTACCTGCTGAACAATTACCTCTATTTCGATGCGGAACAACGCCCCTCACAATACGGATCTGCATTTTCTTTGTCGCAGTTCTGGGGACGGAAAATATTCAGGGTGGGGCACTGGGTGCTGGATAACGAATTGCTGTACCAGATCGTGCCGGCTTCGGCACCTGTAAACGTGCCTTCTTTCATGGGGCGTCACCAGTTGTCGCTGGAGACCTTTATTTTTAAAGGAAAGCTGCAGATTGCCACGGGCGTGGAAGTGCGTTACCACAGCAGCTATTACGCGGCATTCTATTCGCCTTTCTTCAACCAGTTTTATTACCAGAACAGTTACCGCGTGAGCAACGGGCCGGACGGCTCCGTATTCTTCAACTTCAAGATAAAGCGTTTCCGTGCGTTCCTGATGATGGACCATGTTCCGCAGTTCTTCAATAAGAATATCATCATCACGCGCGGCTATACGGCCCAGGATGCGATGATACGTTTCGGGTTTCAATGGATCATGATCAATTAATCAGTTTGGTTTGGGCAGGATAGTATGTATCGATTACGGAAAAAAGCGCTGCGGTATCGCGGTGACAGACCCCCTGCGCATCATTGCGAGTGGCCTCACTACCGTAGAAACCGACAGCCTGATCTGGTACCTGAAAGGATATTTCAAACAGGAGGTGGTGGACCTGGTACTGGTAGGTTACCCGCTCGCGTTGGACGGGAGTCCCACAGATGCCACACCTGCGGTGGAGAAGTTTATACGTAATTTCCGTAAAGTGTTCCCCGATATGACTCTGGAGCAGATAGACGAGCAATACAGTTCTGCGCTCGCATCGCGTGCCTTGTCGGAGTCGGGCATGAAAAAGAAAGACCGTGAGCGCAAGGGCGCTATCGATGAAATGGCGGCTACGCTGCTGTTACAGGAATATTTAGGGCATTCCGGCTACTGATATTTACGTAACTTCGCGGTCTTTAACAGTTCCAATAAATTATGATTCTTCCGATTGTAGCATACGGACACCCGGTTCTGCGGGTACAATGTCCTGATATAGACGCTTCTTTTCCCGACCTGCAAAAACTTATTGCCGATATGTGGGAAACCATGTACCGCAGTAACGGAGTAGGGATTGCTGCGCCTCAGGTAAACCATGCGATCCGTCTGTTTGTGGTGGATACTGAGCAGATTGTGGAGGGTTTTGATGAAGAAGACAAGCGCGAATATCCTAATGAAAAGGGCATCAAGCGCGTATTTATCAATGCGCATAAAATTGAGGAATCCGGAATTCCCTGGGCTTATAATGAAGGATGCCTGAGCATACCTAAAGTGCGTGAAGACATCAAGCGCGGGGAGGTAGTGCGTCTGCGTTATATGGACGAAAATTTCCAGGAACATGAAGAATCTTTTGATGGTATCACGGCACGTGTGATCCTCCATGAATATGACCATATCGAGGGTAAGCTGTTTATCGACCATCTGCCTCCGCTGAAACGCCGTCTGCTGAAGAAAAAGCTCGACGACATTACTTCCGGCAAGGTGCGCATGGACTATAAAATGCTGTACCCGAAAAAATAACAGAGAAGCAGTTCCGTCGGGACTGCTTTTTATATATCAGGGTGTTTGTGCTATGAAAAGAAATCTGCTCTACGGTGTTGTGCTGGCATCGCTGCTGCTTGGGCTCGCTTCGGCGGGGACTAAAGAGCCGCCAATGTCTCCGGCCGCACGACTGGGCAAACTTCTTTTCTTTGACCCGATCCTTTCCGAAGACAGCTCTGTGAGCTGCGCATCCTGCCATAAACCGGAATTTGCTTTTGCGGATACTGCCGTGGTGAGCACGGGAGTGCATGGTCGTAAGGGCACACGTAATGCCCCCTCTGCAATGAATGTAAGCGCACGGGAATCGCTTTTCTGGGACGGGCGCGCTGCTACCTTGGAAGAACAGGCGCTGGGTCCCATTGCAAATCCCGTGGAGATGAACCTGCCCGTTGCAGAAGCGGTGAAACGGCTGAAGCGCAATCCGCGCTACCGCAGCCTGTTCCTGAGTACATTCAGGCGTATGCCCGATGCGCGCGGACTCGCAACGGCACTGGCATCTTTTGAACGTACGCTGGAAACATCGAACACGCCGAACGACCGGTGGCTGAATGAGGAGCCGGGGGGACTTACCGAACAGCAGATACGCGGACGGGATTTGTTCCGGGAGAAGGCCCGTTGTTTTGAATGCCATTTTTCACCGGATTTCACGGGTGATGAGTTCCGCAGTATCGGCTTGTTCAATGGCCGCCAGTACGCGGATTCGGGGCGCTTCGGCATTACGCACGACAGCAGTGACCTGGGTAAAATGCGGGTGCCGGGCCTGCGCAATGTGGCCATGACTGCGCCGTATATGCACGACGGAAGTTTTAAAACATTGCGTGAAGTGATCGACTATTACGACGATCCCATGAAAGTATTACCGGATGGGCGTAACAGGGATTCGCTGCTGCGCGAACCCCTGCATCTGAGCGAGCAGGAGAAACAGGACCTGGAGTCGTTTCTGCATGCGCTCACGGATGACCGTTTCCGTAAAGCACAATAAGCGCTTACTCTTTTTTATCCTTATCTTTTTCTTCATCGCCATCGCCACCGTTCCGCTGTGTGATGGGCTCCACATGCAGCGCCGGGTTCACAAATTCGTTGATGTAAATTTCTACGAGCAGCAGGAACAGGGAGATCAGCAGCGGACCAAAGATCAGTCCCAGGAAGCCGAACATATTGAGTCCCACGATCACACCAAATACCGTGATGATCGGGTGGATATTACCGATGCGGCGTTGCAGGATCATACGGAATACGTTGTCGGAGCAACCGATCACAATAAGTCCCCAGATCACCTGACCGATTGCATTGCCGGTATCGCCTGATGCGAAACTGAGGATTGCGATAGGCACCCATGCCGCCATAGTGCCCACGAACGGGATGAAAGAGCAGATACCGGTAACAATACCCCAGAGCAACGGGTCTGGCGCCTTGAATATCCAGTATCCGATGCCCGCAATAATACCCTGGATAATACCCATAATCGGCAGGCCCACTGCGTTGCTCATTACGGATTCCTTCACTTCGTGGATCACTTTCTGACGGTTCTCCGGCTGGAAGGGAAGGTTCTTTTGCAGCCAGCGTTCGATGGCACCCGCATTGATGAGCATAAACCACAGCAGGAAGTACATCACTACGAGATTCACGAGTGTATTGGCGGTGGAACTGAGCACGGTAGGTATAAAGTTGGTGATGCCGGTTGTTACCTTACCCATATTTGCATCGGAGAGCAGGTCCAGCTTCACATGCTGTATCAGGTAAGTCTGCATTTTCACGAACGTATTTTTGATGATCTCCGGATGCTGTATAAACGGAGTGATCTTATCGGCGAGGATATACGCGATCCATGCAAAAGGCAACACAATCACGATAAAGGAAAGTGTCATCAGCATCGTGGCTGCCACCCATTTTTTCCATCCCTTTTCAAATACCAGTTTGATCATAGACCGGCGCAGAATCATATACAGCGCCATGGCGCCGAGGAACGCGCTGAGCATAAACGACATCTGCAGGTAAAGCAGTATGCCTAAAGTGGTAACGGCGATCAGGAAGAGTACCTGACGAACTTTATTTGCCGGAATTTTTTGAGAGAAGTCCATAAGCGGGAACAGTTAATGGTTTTGATAATGGTGTTGCCGCGACAAATCTATAAAACCGTTCCCGGTTTTGAGAGTGAAGCGCTTATATAATTCGCGTCCTTCTTTACATCATTTGCTGCTGCGTATGCAAAGTGCAGCTTCATCAATTAATACAGACAAAAAAAGCAATGCCCTGCAAAGAGGGTATTGCTGACAAAAAAGAATTCTAATGATTTAAGCTAATATCAATGCGCCTGCTTCGAGTTGGCGAGCTCATCTTTCAGACGGATGATTTCGCGCAGCAAAGTGGCTTTTTCCTCATTGCATTGTGTGAGCTGTCGGTCCTTTTCCTGGTACATATCGAACAGCATTTGTGAGCCCTGCGTTTTGAAGAAAGGAGCCGGTTCGGTTACCATCCCGTCGTGCGCTTCCAGCTGAAAATTAGAGAAGTCGATATCCGGGAAATGTTTCTTCAGTTTGTCGTAGGTGTCCAGTGTCATCTGGGCTTTACCCAATTCCATGCTGGAAATAAGGTTGCCGGAGACACCTATCATGTCGCCCAGTACGCTTTGTGTGAGTCTGAGACTTTTTCTGAACGATTTCAGATCGAAATTTTTCATTGATTTCAGCATAATTCGAATAAAAGTTTTGAATTCAAAAGAATTCGGTGTATTTTTGCAATGAAGCATCTATAGTTTCTTACATCCGTCGAAAAGGGCTAAAAAAAGAGTCGCTAAAGGGAACAATGCTCCCAAGCAACCCAATAAATGCCATTGCCGGCGGGGGAATCTGAGTTCTGGCCGGATCTCCTGATTCCTGTATTATGTAAGCATGCTTTTCATCTCGCAATAGCCGTCAGCAATTGATGGCTATTGTTGTTGCTTTCATTTGCTGCGCAAGATAAGGTAAAATAAGAACAATTGCAATATTTAGCGGCCTTGTTATAATTAGATTAAGATTTTGAATTTCAATAAGAATGCGGAGCAATACTTCCTTTACGCTTTGAAAGCCGCGCTGACGTGCAATGTTAGCCTCTATAGGCGCCTGATACTTTTATCATTGGTCTGTGGCTTACGGCTTTAGCCGCTTGCACCGGTAAGGTCAAACTGCTGTTTTTCCCTGCTTCAATTTTATCCTGCAGTTGTAAAAAATGACGCTGCGCTACTGCTTATTATCCGGGCATTTAAGCTGTACGGATAGTGTATGGCAACTGTATCGGGAAGTGGCATATTGCTGTTGCAGCATTCGCTGAAAATCCTGCGAAATAATCATTATAATATTTCTTTTATAGAGAATTGTTTATTATCTTGTAGATAGGAACCCGAATGTTGATGCTATGAATGCAATTTTATCGCAAAGCAGCCAACTGGCGGCCCTTTGTGAACACCTGACCGACCTTGCCATTTGCTTTATAGATGAAAATGGCATCATTACCGATTGGAATACCGGAGCAGCGCGCTTGTATCAATTACCGGAAAGTGCTGCAATAGGGTACAACGCCGGTATATTATTTGATGCTGCTCCGCTGGCAGAAGGCCTGCATGCTGCGCTGCGGGACGGGCGCTACGAATCGGAATGGGATCTGCGTAACAGTAAGACAAACGATCGCAGCGTATCGGTAGATATCCGTCCGGTGCATGAATCGGGGAGGCTCGCCGGCTACACGCTGATGGCCCAAAGCTCGTTTTACGAAAAGAAAATGGGCGAACAGTTTGTCCGGGAAATTACGCCGTCAACCGGCAATGGTTTGTTCGAGCAGCTTGTGGAACACAGCTACTCCGGTATCAGCCTTTTTAATGCTGAATTCAGTATGATTTACCGGAGCCCGTCTGCCGCGCGCATAACGGGCTTTCAGGATAATGAGCGGGTAGACGCCTCTGTAAATGACATGATCCATCCGGCAGACAGGATGCGTATAAAGTCTTTACTGGAAGAGCTGATACAGTTACCCGGTGCATCCCGCACATGCCAGTTCCGATCGCGGCATGCCGACGGTCATTTCATGTATCTGGAATGTGTGTTTACCAACTGGCTGTATGAGCCGGGCATCAGGGCTGTGGTGCTCAATTTCCGCGACATCAGTGATGCAAAGTCGTCTGAAGAGCATCTGACGCAAATGGTCCAGGAGCTTTCTGCCTATAAATATGCGTTGGATGAAGCCGCAATTGTTGCCGTTACCGACCAGCAGGGGCGTATCATTCACGTGAATGACTATTTCTGCCGTATATCCGGTTATAGCCGCGAAGAGCTGCTTGGGCGCGATCACCGTATCGTAAATTCGGGTTATCATCAGAAATCCTATATCCGGAATCTCTGGCGTACCATTGCGTCCGGCCAGATATGGCGTGGAGAGCTTTGCAATAAATCTAAAGACGGGCGGACCTATTGGGTCGCCACCACCATTGTACCATTCCTGAATGAATACGGAAAACCTTATCAGTATATGGCTATCCGCTTCGATGTTACTTCGGCGAAAGAGGCGGATGCTGAATTGCATCAGAAGAGCGAGCAGATCAGTAGTCTGCTGGAAGGCGTCAGCGATGGGTTCCTTGCTTTGAATGATCAGCTTTATTATACTTATGTAAACCCTACCATTTGCCGTATGGTGGGTATGGAGGCGGAGGAAATGCTCGGTAAATATATCTGGGATTTGTTTCCGCAGGCTGTTGGCTCGCCTACCTATCTCGCTATTGAAAAAGCGCGGCAGGAGCGCGTTCCTGTGGTGGTGGAGGAAGACTATTATGCGCCCCTGAATCTCTGGCAGGAAAGCCGTGTCTACCCCGTCTCAAACGGGTTGTCGGTATTTATTACGGACATATCCGTGCGCAAACGCAACGAACGTGAGGCTGGTTGGCTTGCCGACCTCAGCCGTATTTTCGACAAGCAGGAAAAGCTCACTCCGTCGCTTGTCAGGGCGGCCCGGCACATGCAGCAATTTTCGGGAGCAGGCCTTACAGAAATATGGATGAACAGTTCTGAGCAGGGGCAATTATACCTTTCTGCAACAGCTGCCGCAAACGACCTCATACGTGAGGCTTTTGTACCGGATAATGTCCCGCAGATGACCATTGGAAAGGGCCTGGCAGGACTTGTATCCCAGCAGGGAATTGTGCTTAGCTGGAATGATCTCGCCGGTCATCCGGATTTCTTACGTAAAAACGCGGCTGAGCAGTCCGGACTTACTTACGGGCTGGGTATACCACTGCGCAGCGGCGGCGAAATACTTGGTGCACTGATACTGCTGTTCGGTACGGATGCGCGCGAAACGTTTTCTGAAGATTTTGCGCTGAAGTGCGGCGAACACCTCGGTGCTGAGATAGCACGCAAACAATTGAAGCGCGAATTGCAGCAGATATTTGAATCGGTGCCGGACATAATCTGTACGGTTGGTAATGATCGCAGATTCAAGCGCGTGAATCAGGCGATGTGCGAGCTGCTCGGCTACAGTGAGTCTGAACTCACAGGCAAAAGCATTGATGAACTGATCTATTCCGAAGATGTAAACGAAAGCAAGGAGAGGACCCGGTTTTTCCGGGAAGCAGGTTTGCGGACTATTTATTTTGAGAACCGGTATGTTGCAAAGTCCGGGAAAGTCGTTCACCTGGCCTGGAGCGTGCGTAAATCTGTTGAGAAGGGAGTACTCTTTTGTGTTGCTAAAGACATTACGGAAAAGAAAGAGCTGGAAGGTCTGCTGCAGAAAGCCAGTGAGCTTGCACGTATCGGCAGTTGGGAGCTGCATCCGCAGACGGGATTGGTGTACTGGTCGCCACTTACGAAAGAATTACTGGAGGTGGGTGAAGATTATCAGATGGATTGGGAGAAGGCAGATCTGTTTTGCCCCCCGCAGGCGTTGGAACATGTTAATGCAGCAATAGAAGACGTGATCAGGGGCGGACCTGCTTTCGATATTGAGATCAATGTGATAACGGGCGAAGGGCACAGCCGTTGGGTGCGAATATTGGGGGAAGGGGAATTTCACCAGGGATTGTGCATGCGGGTATATGGAAGTGTGCAGGATGTCACATTGAGGAAGGAATCGGAGCTCAGGCTGCAGGAGCAGGCCGAGCAGCTTACCATATCCGGAAAGCGGTACAGTGAATTGTTCCATATGAGTCCGCTGCCCATGTGGGTGTTCGATCTCGAAACCCTGGCATTTATGGATGTGAATCAGGCCGCCGTACTTCATTACGGGTATACACGCGAAGAATTTTTGTCGATGACGATCCGCGATATACGACCTGCTGAGGAATTACCCAAACTTGCGAAGGTATTGGGTAATGCCACCCGCAGCGAACATATGTATCGTTCGGAAGTGTTTACCCATATCAAAAAGAACGGAGAGAGAATAGAGGTGCAGATTACGAGCAGTGCACTGCAATACCAGGAGCGTCCTGCAAGGCTTGCACTGATGTCCGATATAACAGAACGCAACCGCTACCAGGAGGAAATAGAAGCACAAAATGAAAGGCTGAGAGGCATTGCCTGGCAGCACTCTCATGTGGTCCGCGCACCTTTGTCGCGTTTGATGGGGTTGGTGGATCTGCTCAAAAGCGATGTTTTATCTGAAAAAGAACGCGCGGAAATCCTCGGCTATATCCGCTATTCTGCCGACGAACTGGACCAGGTGATCCGCGAGATCACGCAGCAGGCAGTTGCCTGACCACTTTGCCATCAAGAGGTAGCCGTGGCCGCATAGCCTGAAAATTATATTCCATAATTACGGTGACGCAAGCCATTTCCCCCGGAAATGGCTTGTGCGTTGATAGCTGCAGGAAACTTACAAATCCTGAGGAAGATGTGAGTGGCAGCATCACATTATTTGCCGGACTTTTCTGTTCCGCAGAAGCAAAGCCACAAAGGGGCCTGTTACCCGTTACCTGAAAAAAGGCAATCACTCATCCAATCGTTCTTAACCCTTCCTGTTGGTTATCAGGTGTAACGGTCTTTCGGATCGTATGCATGCTCTTTGCTGCAGTGAGGAGCTTGCCGGAGATTTTACGGTTGATTTATCCTGCCGTGTGCGCGTATCTGAGCACCTGATTATGCGATTGTTGCACAACAGAAACCCTTCTAATTTCGATTCCAGATTAAAATCCGAGTTTATGAAAAAACAACTATGCACACTCGCCGCACTGTTGTGCAGCGGTCTGGTTTTCGCGCAGAGCATGGACAGACAAGTGATGGGCAGCAGCGGCGGTAGTTTCACCGGTTCGTCAATGTCGGTCGATTATACGGTAGGGGAGGCGGTAACGAATACGGGTGTCGCCGGCACATTCACGCTGAGTCAGGGTTTTCAGCAAGTCGGGGACAACAGTTCTTCGGTGCGTGAGCAACTGATCAATGCCAGCTATCGTTTGTTTCCCAATCCGGCAAATGACAGGATCACCTTGTCGGTGAACGCTGATGCCAGTTTCAGTCTGACTGTTTCGCTGGTCAGTGCAACGGGTCGGCGTATCTTTTCCGATGAGCAGCCGCAGATGGTGCAGCACCAGTATACACGCAGCATTCCCCTGACTGACCTTCCCTCCGGTATCTATTTCCTCAATCTTGGTAATGCTGAAGGCCGTCTGCTGCAAAGTATCCGCTTCGTAAAGCAATAACGTTTCCCCTCCATCTTCAACAATTCAAAATCGTATTTTATGAAAAAAGTAATACTCTCTTTATTTGCCGTTGCTGCAATGATCACCGCAGCTAAAGCACAGGCTCCGCAGGCTATCAATTACCAGGCGGCAGTACGCAATGCTTCCGGGGCTCCGCTCAGTTCTTCGCTGGTGCAGGTGCGCTTTACCATACACGACCTTACCGCTACGGGCACTACCGTATTTCAGGAAACCAATACGGTGACCACCACGGCACAGGGCATTATGAATACAGCCATCGGTACAGGAACTGCAGTGACTGGCACGCTCGCCGGTGTGGATTGGAGCAGTGGTGCGAAATTCCTCGAGGTGGAGATCAATGCAGGTTCCGGGTACACCAGCATCGGCAGTCAGCAGATGGTAAGTGTTCCGTATGCACTGTATGCCGGAAATGGCTACTGGATGAAAAACGGCGTGAACATCTACAACGGCAATATGCCTGACAACGTGGGTATCAATGTGACCAGTCCGCAGGCAGATCTGCATGTGAAGGGTAGCTCTGAAATCATGCGTATTGAGTCTAACCTGAAAGGCTGGCAATCGTTTTACAACAAAACAAATTACCTCGGATACATCGGTATGTGGACCGATACAGCAGACCTTGATTTCGGAACTTCCGGTCTGGGAAAGAATGTGAACCTTGTTACAAACGCCACACCCAAGCTTACAATCGTTAATTCCGGGGAAGTAGGCATCGGGACGACCACTCCGATCAGCAGCACGAAACTGCATGTAAGCGGCACCGGTTCAAGTGGCGGTGTGGCTCCTTATTACAATACGGCGATCATCGGGACGCTCAGTGCCAGTTCGGGAGGCACCTCGGCCGGGGTGTACGGAGAGGGTACCTGGCGCGGTGTTTTCGGGCGCAACAAAGGGTCTGTGACGCGCTCCACTGCTTTGGGCGTATATGGTCTGGTGGACAGTGCGACAAACTATTCCCAGGCTTATGGTGTGATGGGTGAAGTATCGGCTACCGGTACAACCGGATGCACCAACTATGGTATATATGGCTCGGCAAAAAGCGGAACATCCAACTACAGCGTTTACGGTGTGAGCCCCGGAAGCGGATCTTCGGACTATGCAGGTTATTTCAACGGTAAAATTTACGCGGTAAGTGCCAGTTCTTCAATAAAGGCATTTGCAATTGACCATCCGCTGGATCCGCAAAATAAATACCTGCTGCATTCATCCGTGGAAAGCAACGACATGATGAATCTGTACAACGGCAATGTGACGACCTCCGCGAGCGGTGATGCCACTATTACACTGCCTGACTATTTCGCAGCGCTGAACAAAGACTTCAAATACCAGCTGACCTGTATCGGTACGTTTGCGCAGGCAATCGTATCGGAAGAAATCAGCGGCAATACGTTTAAGATCAAAACAGATAAGCCGAATGTAAAAGTAAGCTGGCAGGTGAGCGGTGTACGTCAGGATGCTGCAGCCAACTATTACCGCATCGTCAATGAGGTAGAGAAACCAGCTGCGGAGAAAGGATTTTATCTTGTTCCGGAAGCTTATGGAAAAGGGCCGGAGATGAATGCCTCTTTCCGGAAGCAAGCCAATACTCCGGTAAATGGCACGAAATAATCGTTCATTCTAAGCAGTAAATAAAAAGCCCCGGGATCGTTTGATTCCGGGGTCTTTTTTTAATTCTTTCTTCGGTAATTGAAAAGAGCGTGCGGTGTTTTGCGCCGCTGAACCGTTTTCTAAGGCAGGGAATAATAGGCTTTCTGATCAAGATACATGGTGGTCCTTTCCCCGGCTGCAAGCGGAGTGGGAAATACAATCAGTTCCGATACCGGATCGCCTCCGAACATTCCCCTTGAAAGAAAAGTGGAGCTTAAGGAAAACGTAGAGGCGGTTCGTACCGAACCGGTGTATGAATATAAGTTGTGCAAAGCGCTCGTGTAGGTGTAAGTGGAAATATTGTTGATGTACAGACCACCTGTATTCCAGAAATCGTCCCCATTGAAGTCTCCATAGGTGTAGGCCGTCGAGGACGAAGAGCGGATCGAAAAGTCATAATCCGCCGGAACACTCACGAGGTATTGCATGGTGGTAGAGGATGTGCTGGACGATGCTCTCCTTACAGCGTTGAAGGATTGGATATCCATCGCCGGTGCATACATCTCATCACTGACATCCTGGAAAGTAATAGTCGGTAGTGAATTCACGCGGTCTATCACTCCCGAATTGCTGGCGATCCGCGGCTGGTTCGCGCGTGTCGTTTGCGTGAGGTGTTTTCCGTTCCCGCTTTGATCGTACCAGGTATCAATATAGGCGCCGTTAGTGGTGCCTATAAATGTCTTGATCGCGCTGGTGTCCAGATCGCCGGTACTGGTAAAGCCGATATCCAGGGTGGTGGTACCGGTAGTGGTGGTGCCTCTCCTGATCTTTATTGCTTTGCCGGTATAGTTACAGTTTAGTTTACGCAGGCTATACGCTCCGGACGCGCTGGTACCGATCTGCGCCAGTATCAGCGGACATTTGTTCAAAGCCCAGAACATCTGCTGCGGGCCCTGCCCGAACGAGTTATTTTTGAATACGACGCTAGCCGTAAACAGAATAAGTAAAACCGGCGAATGCTTCATCAGGACTTGATCTATAATGTGAAGATATTGGATTTCAGTGTTTTTTACAAATGAGGTTCATTGTGAGTGCTTGCAGTGGAACCTTGAGCGGTTTACGATCTTTTTACCCCGGCTATGTAAAGCCTTCTACTCGTCGTTAATAAGCGTCAATGAATACACATGTAAAACCTGCGCTCCGTCCTGTAATTTGTTTTCGTATTTAAGTCCGAGCCGTTCAATAAGTCTGATCGATTTGAAATTGTCCGGCAGGGTTATGGCTGTTACTCTACTGACTTGTTGTTCCTTTACCATTTCTTCCAGATATCTTTTAGTTGCTTCAAGTGCGTAACCTTTTTTGTCGAATTGTGGCAGCATTGCAAAACCAATGTCCGGAAACTGCCGCTGATCCCGATACAGAAATGTTATAATACCGACTGGCTGATGAGTGGCTTTAAGCTCGAAAACACTGTAAAAAAATTTATTGTTGCCGAGAATGTTCTGGATATACCTTTCCGCTTCTTTGTCGTTTGTTACTTTCCTGTCCCCAATGAACTGCAGCCAGCCCTCACTGTTTAACAGTTCCAGAATAAAGCCCTTGTCGGTGATTTTTAATGGTCTTATCAGGAGTCTTTCTGTTTCGATGTGTTTATGCATAGGGGTAAGTGTTTGGTCGTCCTTAATATAACTGAACGAGCCGGGTTATTGCGGAAGACAGCGATCGGTCTCGGAAGACGAATGTTGAACCCCGCAATGCACCATCCTGCACTTTTCAGTCTCACTTTTGCGGGGATAGTATAACCTGGGCCTTATAACTGCAGCAATATCACACTTCTGAAGCAATAAAAAAGCCACTTTCGTATGAAAGTGGCTTTCGGAAGTAGCGAGGTCAGGGATCGAACCTGAGACCTTCGGGTTATGAGCCCGACGAGCTACCGCTGCTCTACCTCGCGATGAGGTTGCAAATGTAGGGCGATTATATTTCCCCACAAAATCTATTTTGATTTTTTTTGAAAAAGATTTCCGGAGCAGGCTACCTTTGCGCCATGTCGACACCTCACAAAGCCGGATTCGTCAATATCTTCGGCGCTCCCAATGCCGGGAAATCCACCTTGCTGAATGCGCTGCTCGGAGAATACCTGGTTATTACCTCCCCTAAAGTTCAGACAACACGCCACCGTATCCTGGGTATTCTTACCGAACCGGGCTACCAGATCGTGTTCTCAGACACCCCGGGTATCATTGAACCGAAGTATGCTTTGCACCGGAAAATGATGATGCAGGTGAAAAGCGCGCTGGAAGATGCGGATGTGGCAGTGCTGATGCACGACATAACCCAACCCATGGAGGAAATTGAACATATCGACGCCGAGCTGAAGCTGAAAGTGCCGGTTGTGCTCCTGCTCAATAAAGCAGACCTGATCAAGGACACCGCAGAATTGCAGCGTATTAAGGACGCCTTTCAGCAGCGTTTCCCTAACTACCTGGTGGAAACGATTTCGGCTGCGGGCAAAAAGAACCTTGAAAAAATAATTCCTTTTATCCTGGAGCATCTGCCCGAAGCGCCGCCTTTCTATCCTGAAGACAGCATGAGCGACCGTTCCACCCGTTTCTTTGTGAGCGAACTCATCCGCGAACAGATCTATCACCTGTTCAAAGAAGAAATTCCATACCACGCTGCGGTGCTGATCCGTTCATATGAAGAGAAAACAACGCTGGATGTGATCAAAGCGGATATTATCGTGACGCGCGAGACACAAAAGGTAATCCTGATCGGTAAAGGCGGCACACTTATCAAAAAACTGGGTATCGAAGCCCGCAAAAAGATCGAAGAGTTTGTGGGCCGTAAGGTCCATCTTGAGCTGTTTGTGAAGGTGCGCCCTAAATGGCGTGATACCGACACGTATCTGTCCGAGTATGGCTATAATTAAGCCGGTAGACGAATCCCTTATCCGTATCGATGCGTTACCGGCCTTTGATCCGGTGCATCGCGTAGCGGTTTCCATGCTGCGGCTGGACCGCATGCATCCGTTTATATCCGGAAATAAATGGTATAAGCTTTCCCTGAACCTGCAGACTGCACTGGATGCCGGCTATCGTCGCCTGCTGACTTTCGGTGGCGCGTATTCCAATCACCTGATTGCCGCCGCCGCCGCTGCACAGACAAATGATCTTCAGATAACAGGGGTGGTTCGCGGTGCGGAATTTGCCCATCGGCTGAACCCGGTATTGCAGGCCTGCGCGGATATGGGCATGCAGTTGGCATTCGTTTCGCGCGAAGAATATGATCTCAGGGAAAAATCGGCTGCAGTCACCAACTTGCTGCATAACACTTACCTGATTCCCGAAGGCGGCGCAAACGAGGCGGGCCGGAAAGGGGCAGGGCAGATTGCCTCACTTATCCCCGGCAGCTTTTCGCATATTTGTGTCAGCGTGGGGTCGGGCACTACCTTTGAGGGCCTGCGTAATGCCTTGCCTGCATCTCAGCGGTTGATGGGCTATGTGCCGATCAAAGGAGGCCGGTACCTGGAAACATCGGTCAGATCCCATTTAGATGCTCCGGACAGGGATAACTGGCAGCTCAGCGATGCCTGGGCTATGGGCGGCTTCGGTAAATGCCCGCCGGAACTGAACGCGTGGATGCAGTCTTTTAATGATCAGTACGGCATAGAACTGGACCGTGTGTACACTGCCAAAATGATGTTCGGACTTCAGGCAGAACTCACGCAGGGTGCTTTCCCCGTGAATGCCCGTATCTTATGCATTCACACCGGAGGCCTGACCGGGAACGTGTCAAACATTTGATGCTCATTCCTCTGCAATTAGTTACATTTGCTTCCGTATCTTCCTTGAATAGTGTATGAAGTCGTCTGTTAGAATTTTATGGCGGGTGTTCCTGTATGGCCTGGCGGGATTTTTCCTGATCATTGCATTGCTCTGGTTTGGTCTGATCGGTGATATGCCTTCTATCAGCGAGATCGAAAATCCGTCCAGTGCGCTTTCCTCAGAGGTGCTCGCAGCCGACGGAACCGTGCTGGGACGTTATTTCCTGCAGGACCGATCCAACTGTAAATACAAGGAGATTTCCCCTAATGTATTCAATGCGCTGATTGCCACTGAAGACGAACGTTTTGAAGATCACTCGGGTGTGGACGGCGTCGCGATTCTGCGCGCAGTGTTCCTGCTCGGTAAAAAGGGCGGCGGATCAACCATTACGCAACAGCTCGCGAAAAACCTGTTCCCGCGCCGCAATCCGAACATCTTTACGATGCCTTTCATTAAACTGAAAGAATGGGTGCTGGCCGTAAAACTGGAAAAGAACCTTACCAAGAATGAGATCATTACACTTTATCTGAACACAGTTCCGTTTGGTGATAATGTGTATGGTATCAAAAATGCGTCTTACACCTTTTTCAATGTTCCTCCCGATAAGCTCAGCCTCGACCAGGCTGCGGTACTGATCGGTATGCTGAAAGGCAATACGCTGTACAACCCGCGTCGCAATCCCCAACGCTCGCTCGAACGCCGCAACGTGGTATTGAGCCAGATGGAAAAATATAACAAGATCACTTCTGAGGAAGCCGCGGCCAATAAAGCCAAACCCATCAAACTCGATTACCATAAGCAGGATTACCACGAGGGTATTGCTCCTTATTTCCGCCAGGTGCTGGAGCAGGAGGTGAAAAAGATCTGTAAAGACCTGAAGAAAGAAGATGGCAGCGAATACAATATCTATAAGGACGGTCTGAAGATCTACACCACGATCAACGTAACGATGCAGTTGTATGCTGAAGAAGCCGTGGCGCAGCATATGAAAGAACTGCAATCCCTGTTTGTGTCGCAGCCGCGTTACCGCGACGGAAGCATCTTTAAAAATCACATGGACGATGTGAACCGTGCGCTCAAATATTCGGACCGTTACCAGGCGCTGAAGGAGAAAGGAATGAAGGACGCAGAGATCATGTCTGAGCTCCGGAAGCCGGTTTCTATGAAAGTATTTACCTGGCAGAATGCCAAACACCTGAAGGATACCACGATGAGTCCGCTCGACTCTGTGAAGTACATGAAATTGTTCATGCAGGCTGGTTTCATGGCTATGGATCCCTATACCGGCGAGGTGCGTGCCTGGGTGGGAGGCATCAACCACGATTTCTTCCAGTTCGACCACGTGAACACCAATACCCGCCGTCAGGTAGGTTCTACGATCAAACCGCTGCTGTATTGCCTGGCGATCGACAATGGATTTTCACCCTGCAGCAATATTCCCACAACACCTGTATCGTTCCCGGAAAAAGCGAATTATGATGCGGGCGGTTCTGAGTATGGCTCTTTGCCTATGCGCACGGCGCTGGCTAAATCCGTCAACAACGCCGCTTTGTTCCTGATCAAACAGGTAGGGCAGAACGCATTTATCGATTTCATCCGCAAATGCGGAATCAATGCCGAAATTCCGAGCGTGCCGTCTATCGCACTGGGGGTTCCGGACATTTCGCTGTACGAGATGATGCGTGCGTACACGATGTTCCCGACCGGAGGGATCAATACGCAACCGGTATTTATTACCAAGATCGAAGATAAAAACGGAAACCTGCTGAAGTCGTTTGTTGCTGAGCAGAAGGAAGTGATCAACCAGAATACGGCGTTTAAAATGGTGCGCCTGATGCAGGGCGTGATCAATGCCGGTACAGGTATGCGTATGCGCCGGTATGGTATCTACAGCGAGATCGGCGGTAAAACGGGTACAACAAACAGTCAGGCCGATGCCTGGTTTATCGGTTATACGCCACAGATACTGGCTGGTGTATGGGTTGGTTGTGACGACCGTTACCTGCGCTTCGGATCCGAAAGGCTGGGGCAGGGTGCTGCGGCTGCATTGCCGATCTGGGCTTATTTTATGAAGCGTTGTTATAATGACAAGACGCTGAACGTAAAAGCAGATGCGAAATTTGAAGCCCCTCCGAATTTTGACGATTGCGGTGGGACCTACGACGAGACCAGTCAGGAACGTGCAGGACTCAACAACGATTACCAGGGAGCCGATGCCGAAGGAGAACAGGAGGAAATCCCCGATCCGAACGGAGCTCCGCAACAGGAGGACTGGTAGTACTTAATAAATAATTTTTTCCCTGCCCGCATTGCGGGCAGGTGTGTTTTTCGAAATGAGTAAAATAATCAACGACCCGGTACACGGATTTTTAAGTTTCCCCGAAAAGGAAGTATTGACAATTGTAAATCATCCGTGGTTCCAGCGTTTACGCAATATCATGCAAATGGGGGTAGCCCATTTTGTCTATCCGGGTGCCGTACATACCCGCTTCCTGCACTCACTTGGTGCCTGCCACCTGATGGGTAAAGCTCTGGAAGAACTACAGGAGAAAGGATTCGGTATCACCACGCAGGATTCAACCGATGCCCGGCTTGCGATCCTGTTGCACGATATCGGGCATGGACCTTTCTCTCATGCTCTGGAGCATTCACTGCTGGAAGGGATCGGCCATGAGCAGGTGTCTTCCGTGATTATTGACCGCATCAACCAACAACATAATGGTATGCTGGACGGTGCGATGAAGATATTCGGTTCGCAGCATCCGAAGCGCTTTCTGCATCAGCTGGTATCCAGTCAGCTGGATGTGGACCGGCTCGATTACCTGAGTCGCGACAGCTTTTATTCCGGGGTGTCGGAAGGTGTGATCGGCTACGACCGTATCCTGAAAATGCTTACGATTCGCAACAATGAGCTTGCGGTAGAGGAGAAAGGGATATACTCCGTAGAGAAATTTATTATAGCCCGTCATATTATGTACTGGCAGGTATATCTCCATAAAACCGTGCTGGGAGCAGAATTGCTGCTGGTGAATATCCTACGTCGCGCGAAAGAATTGTCCATGCGCGGTGTTCAGTTGCCTGCCACACCTGCACTTTCTTACTTTCTGAACAACACGATCAGTCTGGAACAATTGAAGCAGGATCCGGGCGTAATCGATCGTTTCTGCCGCCTGGACGACTCGGATATCGTTACAGCGATCAAGACCTGGATGGACGCAGAAGATCCGGTGCTGGCCCGCCTGTGCTATATGCATCGCAATCGCAGCCTGTATAAAGTGGTGCTGGACCATGAGCGAGAAGACGAATTGTACGATCAAAAACTGGCGGTTGCACGCAGGGAAATCGGTTGTACCGAAGAGGAATTACACTATTTTGTTTTTCGCGGAACCACCTCCAACAGTACTTACAATGCGGTCGACTCCCGCATCATGATTGCGATGAAGGATGGTTCATTACGCAATATTGCGGAGATGAAAGATTCGCTGGTGAATGAGCATATTGCCCATAAGGTAACCAAACGCTATCTCTGCTTCTGGCAGCCGAAATCTTAAAGCAGGCTGAAGCGATCCATATCTTTCAGGAAGGGTAATTGCGCGCGTGTGTCTGCAATGACGGAATGCTGCAGGGTATATTGTACTATGCATTCATCCGCATGATCTGCTTTGGCCAGCAGTTCTCCCAGCGGACCGTAAATGCTGCTGTTGCCGATGTAGCGGTGACCTTTTCCGTCTGTTCCCACACGGTTGACCCCGATCACAATGCTCTGGTTTTCGATTGCCCGTGCTTTCAGCAGTGTTTCCCATGCTTCGTTTCGGCGTTCGGGCCAGTTAGCGATATAAAGCAATACATCATATCCGTCCGTATTGCGCGCCCATACAGGGAAGCGCAGGTCGTAACAGATCATCGGGCAGATCTTCCAGCCGTTCACCTGCACGATCAGCCGTTTTGTTCCCGGACTGAAATCGACATCTTCACCGGCGTAAGAGAACAGGTGTCGTTTGTCGTAGCAATAACGGCTTCCATTGGGTAGTGCCCATATCAGGCGATTGTGGTATTGTCCGCCATCCCGGATGATCATGCTTCCGGTAATGATAATTCTGTAACGGTGCGCACAGTCCTGCATCCAGCGAACACCGGGTCCGTCCATTTCCTCTGCCAGCTCCGGAGCATTCATACTGAACCCGGTTGTGAAGGTTTCCGGTAAGATTGCAATATGGGATTTGCCCGAGAGGGCGGCAATCTTTTCTTCAAGACGGCGTAGGTTGGTTTCCGGCGCCTCCCATGCCAGATCGGACTGTATCAGGGAAACTTTTAAATCGGCAGGACTCATGTGTT
Source organism: Rurimicrobium arvi (assembly GCF_039540495.1). Taxonomy (NCBI): domain Bacteria; kingdom Pseudomonadati; phylum Bacteroidota; class Chitinophagia; order Chitinophagales; family Chitinophagaceae; genus Rurimicrobium; species Rurimicrobium arvi. Next base: position 411,835 of record NZ_BAABEZ010000024.1, read on the forward strand.
CAAAGATAGGCTATTGGATTATTTTTGCCTTATGACGAATGCCGACATTGCCGAATTTTTTACGATGCTATCGCGCCTGATGGATCTTCACGGAGAAGACGCTTTCAAGGCGAAATCCTACAGTATCGCTGCATACCATATAGAACAGCTGGAGCACGATCTGAGCACCATGACGGATAGCGACATCCGCGACAGTAAGGGTATTGGCGCGTCTACGGCTGCCAAGATCCGCGAAATACTGGATACAGGTGCGCTTACCCAGCTTACGGAGATCATCAATCGCACCCCGACAGGCGTATTGGATATCATGCAGATCAAAGGCCTGGGTCCTAAAAAAGTGCGCACGATCTGGAAAGAGATGGGCATAGAAAGCGTGGGCGAACTGGAATATGCGTGTAACGAAAACAGGCTTGCCGCATTCAAAGGTTTCGGACAAAAAACGCAGGAGGCTGTATTGCAGAACATCAGCTTCCTCAGGGCCAACCAGGGATTCCAGCTGTGGGCCAGCGTTGAAAAGACAGCAGAAGCCTGGGTGCAGAAGCTGCGCGTATCTTTTCCGCGCAGCCGTTTTGAATTGTGCGGTGCTATTCCGCGCCAGCTGGAAGTGGTGTCGCAGATAGAGATCCTGACCGATCTGCCGGAGCATACATTGCCGCAGATATGGGCTAAAGCTCCGGGAATCAGCATGGTGCCGGATGCGGAATACCATACATTGCTGGTTTCTTTTGGTGATGGCATCAACGTACTGTTCCGCTTTGTCACGCCCGAAAAGCTATACCATGAACTATTCCGCCATAATGCGGAACCGTCCTTCCTTCATGCGTTTGAAGAGCGCTTCCCGATACCGGAGCAATTGGCGGCAGAAGCCGATGTTTTCACCGCACACCAATTGCAGTTTATTCCTGCTCCCATGCGCGAATCTGCTTCTGTGCTGGATCTTGCGGTACAGCACGCCTTGCCTGAATGCGTTACGGAAAAGGATATCCGCGGACTTATTCACTGCCACTCCCGCTGGAGCGACGGACAGGAAACAATCGAGACGATGGCTCAGCATGCGATCGGAAAGGGATGGGAATATATGGTCATCACCGATCACTCACAGTCGGCATACTATGCAGGCGGACTGAAGCCGGCCGATGTTGCAGCGCAGCACCAGGAGGTAGATGCACTGAATGCCGGGCTTGACGGGCGTTTCCGTATCTATAAAAGTATTGAGTCGGACATACTCAACGACGGTAGCCTCGATTATGAGCCTGCCGTATTGCAGACTTTCGACCTGGTGATCGCATCGATACACAGTAACCTCAAGATGAGTCCTGAAAAGGCAATGCAGCGCCTGCTTACCGCCATTCAGAATCCTTACACGAATATCATGGGGCATCTTACAGGCAGGCTTTTGCTGAGCCGGGAAGGATACCCTGTAGATCATAAAATGATCATTGATGCCTGCGCCGACCATGATGTGGCTATCGAGATCAATGCGCATCCGCGGAGGCTGGATCTCGACTGGCGTTGGGTGGGTTATGCGCTGGAACGCGGTGTGTTGTTATCGATCAACCCTGATGCCCATGCGCTCGCCGGATTCGATGATGTGTACTATGGCTGTAAAGTTGCGCAGAAAGCAGGGCTGACAAAAGAGCATAACCTGAGCAGTTTCGGTCGTGACCGGCTTGAAAAATTTATCGAAAGCCAGCATAGAAAACGTAATTTGCAGGCCCTATGAGTAAGCAAATTGTTGTGAGCGGGATCCGTTCTACCGGTTACCTGCATCTTGGAAATTATTTTGGTGCGATGCGTAATTACGTGAAAATGCAGGACGACTACAACTGCTTTTTTTTCGTGGCAGATTACCATTCTCTTACAACGCATCCCGACCCAAAAGATCTTAAAGCAAACGTTTTCCGTGTGGTGGCCGAGAATATCGCCGGCGGACTCGATCCGGAAAAAGTGGCTTTATATGCGCAGAGCGATATCCCGGAAATTCCGGAATTGTACCTGCTGCTGAATATGCTTGCCTATAAAGGCGAACTCGAGAAAGTTCCTACTTTTAAAGATAAGGTCCGGCTCAATCCCGATAATGTAAATGCCGGTCTGCTTACGTATCCGGTGCTGATGACCGCCGATATACTGATCCATAAAGCTTTGCTGGTGCCGGTGGGCAAAGACCAGGAACAGCATGTGGAAATGGCCCGCAACTTCGCGCAGCGCTTCAATCACCGGTATGGTGAGTTGTTCCCGGAACCGCATCCGTTCAACTTCGGAGACAACCTGATCAAGGTCCCCAGCCTGGACGGTAACGGTAAGATGAGCAAAAGCGAAAACCTGAATGCAACGATCTTCCTTTCGGACGACGACGATACGATCCGCAAAAAGATCATGAAAGCCAAGACAGACTCGGGTCCTACGGAAGCGAATTCCGAAATGCCGGAATATATTCAGAATGTGTTCCTGCTGCTGAAGCTTGTTTCTTCAACGGAAACCGTTGCGGCATTTACGGACGCGTACAATGGCTGCACGATCCGCTACGGAGACATGAAGAAGCAATTGGCTGAAGATATGATCCGTTTCATTGCACCGATCCGGGAAAAAGCACTGGGTCTGCAGCAGGACGAGGCTGCTATCCGTAAGATTCTGAAAGAAGGAGCGGAAAAGGCCCGTGAAAGCGCATCCCGAACCATCAGTGAAGCCCGCAAAGCGATCGGGATCAATTATTACTGAACTTAATCGTTCATCGTCTTATAATACTTACAAGCTTGTGTCAGCCCGCAAATCTCACATTTGGGTTTGCGGGCTACGCATGTGTAGCGACCATGCAATATGAGCCAGTGGTGCGTTATATGGATCTTTTCTTTAGGAATGCTTTTGATCAGCTGCTGTTCGGCCTGAAGTACCGTCTTCGCATTGGTGGTAAGTCCGATGCGCGCGGAAACACGGAATACATGTGTATCCACCGCCATATTCGGTTGCGCATCTATTACGGATGTAATCACATTCGCGGTCTTCCTTCCCACTCCGGGTAGCTGCACGAGTTCCTCCACCGTGTGCGGCACTTCGCCGCCGAAGCGCTCCATCAGCATTTGGGCCATACCGATCAGATGCTTCGTTTTGTTGTTCGGGTAGCTGATGCTTTTGATGATCGGGAAAAGTTCGTCAAAAGTAGCTTTGGCTAAAGCAGGAGCATCAGGATAGCGTGCAAAAATGAAAGGTGTGGTCATATTCACGCGCTTATCGGTACACTGAGCGGAAAGAATTACGGCAACCAGGAGTTGAAACGCGTTGTCATACAGCAGCTCGGTTTCTGCTTCGGGCATGTGGTGTTCAAACCAGTCTAAAACGAATTCGTAGCGTTGCTTTTTGGTCATTTTGCATTGGGGTCGTCCGGAACGAAATCCAGAACGGCACTGTTCATACAATACCGTTTGTGGGTGGGCGCCGGACCATCGTCAAAGATATGGCCCAGATGTGAATCGCAGCGGCTGCAAAGTACTTCCGTGCGGGTCATGCCATAAGAATAATCGTCTTCATACCGAACACTGTTGGGGCGCAGTGCTTCAAAGAAGCTGGGCCAGCCACAGGAGCTCGCAAACTTGCTGTCTGAGCGGAACAATGCATTGCCGCAAACAGCGCAATAGTAAGTGCCTTTGGTGTCGGTTTTATAATATTTGCCGGAGAAAGCGTATTCCGTGCCTTTTGCCCGGGCGATATCATAAACCTCTTTCGGAAGGATCTTTTTCCATTCTTCGTCCGATACATTCAGGTGTGTGGTATCTGTGCGGGAATAATAAGGATTGTTATTGTGCGTTCCGTTCATAGCTTTTGATGGTTTTGTCTGTGCATCGCTGCATTCGCTGAACGAAAGCAGGCTGATACAGCAGAGTAATACATAGCCGGTTTTTTGCAGGCGGTTCATATCCGTTTTATTTTCAGTGAAACAATACTTGGAGCTTGTATCCTGATTTACGAACTAATGTACGATCCGGTTCTGTCTTTACAGTACGGATGGTGCGCCCGGAAGGTGTTTTTAACACTCACTTAAGCTTATCGGAATATTCGTGGCGAGTCCGCCCTCCGCTGTTTCCTTGTATTTATGGTTCATATCCTGCGCAGTCTCCCACATCGTTTTCACAACTGCATCCAGCGATACACGTGCCTGGTCGGGATTACTCTGCAGGGCCAGCTGAGAAGCGGTGATCGCTTTGATAGACCCCATCGTATTCCGTTCAATGCAAGGCACCTGCACCAATCCGGCAATCGGATCGCAGGTGAGTCCGAGGTGATGCTCCATGGCGATCTCTGACGCCATCAGGCACTGCTTTACCGTTCCGCCCAATACCGCCGTAAGCCCCGCAGCCGCCATCGCAGAAGATACACCGATCTCTGCCTGGCATCCTCCCATCGCTGCAGAAATTGTCGCACCTTTTTTGAAGATGCTGCCCACTTCGGAGGCTGTTAGCAGGAATTGAAGAATCTTTTCCGTGTCGTATCCGTCGCAGAAAACGATCATGTATTGGAGTACGGCAGGGATCACACCTGCAGCACCATTGGTGGGTGCAGTCACTACGCGGCTGAATGCTGCGTTTTCCTCGTTTACGGCCAGCGCGAAACAGCTCACCCAGTCAAGCGTGTACTGAAATCCGCTGCCACCGCTGCGAATGGCCTGTATCCATTCGTCGTAATTATTGTAAGGCTTTCCTTGTATGAGCTTTTTATTGAGACTCGCAGCGCGGCGCATTACATGCAGGCCGCCCGGTAATTCTCCTCCGATATGGCAACCGCGATAGATACAATCCCGCATCGTCTCCCATATACGCAACACCCCTTCTTTTGTGGCCGACTCGCTTCTCCAGGCATTTTCATTTTCCATCACCACTTCGGCAATGCTGTTGCCGGTTTTGATGCACCAGTGCAGCAGATCTTTCGCATCCTCAATGGGGAAGGGCAGGTCATGGTTGAGATTGGAGCTGTTCGACTCTCCTTCTTTTACCACAAAACCGCCACCGATGGAATAATAGGTTTCAGCAATTTCGTTACCGTCTTCCAGCGTACAGAGAAACGTAAGCGCATTCGGATGGAACGGGAGGCTCTCCGTCATCAGGAATACCACCGATACAGCAGGATCAAACGCGATCTGCTTTTTACCGGCCAGGCTCATATGTTTTTCGTTACCGATCTGGCTGATGCGCGGTGTGATCTGGTTTACATCGAAAGTGACAGGATCTTCGCCGCAGAGTCCGAGGATAACGGCTATATCTGTTCCGTGGCCTTTGCCCGTCTTGGCGAGCGAGCCGTACAACAATACTTTTACGGATTGTACTTTGCTGATACCAAACTGACTGTCAATACTGTCCAGGAAGCGCAATGCGGCTCTCCAGGGGCCCAGTGTATGAGAACTGCTCGGTCCGATGCCGATCTTAAAAATGTCGAATACCGATATACTTTCTCTGCTCACGATTATTACAAAAAGCTTTGGGATAAGAGGATTTAACAACGCAAAATACAGCAAAGATTCTACCCGCAGCAACAGGCTGCTCAAATTTATTATTCCCGCAACAAAAGACTTTTCCCTGCTGCATTCCGGACATGTGTATAAAATTGCGTGAAGCTTGTAATAAATCTGTGTATGACAAACGTTTTTCTGCCTTTTAGAATTTACATTTGCCCCAAATTTGCCCGCCACGCATGGCTTTAGCTCCGGAACAAATGGAACTGCTCGAGCAATTTGAGCATTTCTACCAGGCACAGGACAGGGAACAACTCATCTCCCTGTTAGACGAGCTGCAGATCAGCGATATCGCCGATCTGCTGAGCGAGGAGGCAGACTATGCATTTACGGCATTCGATCTGATGCCGATACACCGCGCGGCCAGTGTGTTCAAGATACTCGAGCAGCAGGTGCAGGAAGATGTTATCAAAGAACTGCCGCCGCAAAAGGTGGCCGAACTGCTGAATGAGCTTCCTGCGGATGACCGTACTTCGTTTCTCGAAGAGTTGCCGAGCAATACCGTGAAAGAGCTGATCAAGCTCCTGGATCCCGACGAACGCCGTAAGACGCTCGCGCTGCTCGGATATAAAGAAGATTCGGTTGGTCGTTTGATGACTCCGGATTATATCGCGGTGTATGAAAACTGGTCGGTGCAGAACGTACTGGATTATATCCGGAATTTCGGAATGGATTCGGAAACGATCGATGTGATTTACGTAATTGATGAACAGGGGAAATTTGTCGATGACGTGCGGATACGCGAGTTTATCCTCCGCAAGCCCGATACGCTGGTGTCTGAACTCATAGACGGGCGTTTTATCACTTTGAATGTAGACGATGATCAGAGCGTAGCCAATGATGTGTTCAAGATGAACAACAGGGTGGCGCTTCCGGTTGTCGATAATAATAATGTGTTGCTGGGTATCGTCACGATCGATGACGTACTCTGGGTAACCAACGAGGAGTATACCGAAGACATCCAGAAGATCGGGGGTACGGAAGCGTTTGACGAGCCGTATCTCGATATTGCGATTTCCAAACTGGTACGTAAACGTGCGGGTTGGCTGGTACTGCTGTTCATTGGTGAAATGTTTACGGCTACTGCCATGCAGTTTTTCCAGGGTGAGATCGAAAAGGTGGTGGTATTATCCCTTTTTATTCCGCTGATCATGTCCAGTGGGGGCAACAGCGGATCGCAGGCATCCACCCTCATTATCCAGGCGATGGCGCTCGGAGAAGTGACGCTGAGCGACTGGTGGCGTGTAATGCGCCGGGAGCTGATATCCGGAATGCTGTTGGGGCTGATACTCGGACTTATCGGCTTTATCCGCATCAGTGTGTGGCAGAATCTTCATTTTTACGATTACGGAGAGCACTGGGTAATGCTGGCGCTTGCTATTTCAAGTTCGGTAACCGGTATTGTGCTCTGGGGAAGCCTGATGGGCTCGATGATGCCGATTATTCTCAAACGGTTTAAGCTGGACCCTGCGGCGTCTTCAGCCCCCTTTGTGGCCACCATGGTGGACGTTACCGGTGTGCTGATCTATTTTTCTATGGCCTATCTGTTCTTAAAAGGCACTTTGTTATAATGCAGGTATTTTACGGTACGGACAAACTGCCCCTTTTCCCGCATGCGGTGCTGACCATCGGTACTTTCGACGGCTTGCATGAAGGTCACCGGCAGATACTTGCCTCGGTAGTTGCGGAAGCGCGCGACAGGAACGGAACTTCCGTACTTATCACTTTTCATCCGCATCCGCGTAAGCTGATCCATCCCGACGAACCGCTGAAGCTGCTGAGTTCCCTGCGCGAACGATTGGCGCTGATTGCAGCCGCAGGTGTGGATGTTGCAGTGGTAGTGCCTTTTACACATGAATTTGCCGCGCTGTCCGCAACAGAGTATATCGAATCTTTTTTACAACACTTTTTCCTTCCGGAACTGATCATTATCGGGTACGATCATCGCTTCGGGCATGATCGCGCAGGCGATATCAATCTGCTCCGCGAACGGGCTCCCCGATACGGCTTTGATGTACGTGAGATCCCTGCACAACTGATACAGGATGCGGCTGTGAGCTCCACGAAGATCCGTAAGGCGCTTGCGGAGGGCAGGGTAGCGGATGCGCAGCGCATGCTCGGTGATTGTTATCAATTGAGCGGAAGGGTGTCCCGCGGGGCGCAGCTGGGTCGTACAATCGGTTATCCTACCGCCAATATTATCCCGGAAGATCCGGAAAAAATGGTTCCGCTGAGCGGTGTATATGCCGTGCAGGTATGGTACGACGAACAGTATATCGCCGGGGGCATGATGAATATCGGCATCAATCCCACTGTAAGCAGCACCCAGATTCAAAAGATCGAGGTGCATCTGTTCGACTTCAGCGGAGATCTTTACGACAGGGAACTCGAAGTGCGCTTTGTGGCGCGTATCCGCAGTGAACAGAAGTTTACCGGCCTCGATGCACTGAAGGCACAACTCGCGCAGGACGAACAGACAGCCCGCCAATTGCTCGCCAACGCCTAATATTTGTCTCCCGATCTTTCTTTTTGCTGCGCTCTTTGAGTACTTTTGCAGCCACACATCAAATTTTATGGAATCTAAAAAGAGAAAACTGATTACGCTTGACGAGTTCACTATACAGGAAACACGCCAGTTCCCGAACGCAACCGGCGAATTGTCTTCCCTGCTCCGGGATATAGCTCTTGCCTGTAAGATCATCAACAAGCAGGTAAACAAAGCAGGTCTTGTGGACATCCTTGGCAAACACGGTGCTACCAATGTGCAGGGAGAAGAGCAGATGAAGCTTGATATTTTTGCCAACGACACGCTGATCAATGTATTGCAGAACAGCGCGGAATGTGCCGGTATCGCTTCCGAAGAGAACGATGAATTCCTTGCTTTCGACGATCCGTATTCTGTACAGTCTAAATACGTGGTGCTGTTCGATCCGTTGGACGGTTCCAGCAATATCGATGTGAATGCTTCTATCGGAACGATATTCTCTATCTACCGTCGCGTAAGTCCGCTGGGAAGTCCCTGTACCGAAGCGGATTTCCTGCAGGAAGGAAGCCGTCTGATGGCAGCCGGATATGTGATCTATGGTTCCAGCACAATGCTCGTGTATGCAACCAAACTCGGAGTGAACGGTTTTACACTGGAAGGTTCTATTGGTGAATTCTGCCTGTCGCACCCGAATCTCCAATGCCCGGAAAAAGGAAAGATCTATTCCCTTAACCAGGGCAATTCCAATAAATATGAGCAGGGTGTAAGAAACTTCCTGGAGTATTGCATGGAAGAAAACAAGGAAGAGGGTCGTCCTTATTCGCACCGTTACATCGGTTCGATGGTAGCCGATCTGCACCGCACACTGATCAAGGGTGGTATTTTCATGTACCCCGGCGATAAAAAGAATGTGAACGGTAAACTGCGCCTGCAATATGAGTGCAACCCGATGGCCTTCATCGTGGAAGCTGCAGGTGGTATTGCCGATTTCGGGAATGGCCGTATCCTGGACATCATGCCGAAAGAACTGCATCAGCGTACGCCGATCTTCATCGGATCCAAACAACTGGTAAGCAAGGCGCTTTCTTTCGTCACTGAGAAAGCTTCTGTGTAATCATCCGCAAACCTAACAAACCACTAACGCAAAGCAGGAATAGAAATATTTAGCTTTGCGTTTTTCTTTTAAACACGTTTCTACGCTTCCGTATGCATCATCCCAAACTACACATTCTTGCCATTGCGGCGCACCCCGACGATATCGAACTCGGTTGTGCGGGTACACTGATCAAACATACCCGCATGGGGCAGCAGGCGGGCATTCTCGATCTTACGGAAGGGGAACTGGGCACAAGAGGCTCCGTGGCCGAACGCTACAAAGAAGCGGCAGACGCGGCGGCTATCATGGGAATTTCGGTTCGGGAAAATGCGCGTATCCGCGATGGCTTTTTCCGTAATGATGAGGAGCATCAGCTGAAAGTGATCCACTATATCCGCAAATTCCGTCCTGAGATAGTGCTGACCAATGCTCCCGAAGACCGTCACCCGGACCACGGACGCGGATACCGGTTGGTAAGCGATGCCTGCTTCCTTGCCGGATTGCGCCGGATCACCACTTTTGATGAGGATGGAACACCGCAGGAAGCCTGGAGGCCGAAGCGTGTATTCTCAATGATACAGGACCGCCAGCTTGAGCCGACCTTTATTGTGGACATCAGCAGTAGCTTCGATACGAAAATGCAGGCTATACAGGCTTATACGTCCCAGTTTTATAACCAGGATTCTCATGAACCGGTCACCTATATTGCCACGCAGCATTTCACAGAGCAGATCCGCTACCGTGACTCCCTGCTCGGGAAGCGCATTGGTACGCAATACGGAGAAGGATTTATTTCGGTGAACATCCCGGGTATAGACTCGCTGGATAGTCTTATTTATCCGGAGTTGGCATAATCTTAGTGGGCCGGATTTTTCTTTTTCCCGGGGTAATCCATGCCAATGATATTGAGCATAAGCCCGAAAGAATAGTTCCGGAATTGATTCACGTCGCCGTATTTAGGATTGCCCCATACCATCCGGTACTGTGCCGTGCCACTCAGCAGTATTTCAGAGCTGGCTGAAGGTCTGCCCAATGACAGCGATACGGAGCAGCCGGGCTGAAACAAATAAAAATAGTCGGTACTGATTTCTTTGGAGCGGTAACGTTTCCCGTACCGCGTATTGTAGCTGGTTTTAAAGGCATTATCGCCGAGACGGGCGTAAGCCAATCCGTTGTCCAGCATCAACCCTGCTCTGATCCTGCCTTTGTTGTACAACTCATATTCGTTGCGCCAGCTCAGTTCATAATAATCCACTACAGGCTTCAATACTGTGAAGGAAAAGGTCTGACTGGTTTTGCGGCTGCCACCACCGATATTGATGCCTGTTGTCCAGCGTGGACTCGCGAATACACTGAACCCGAATTGTGCTCCCCACAGATCTTTGTCCAGTATGCGGGTGTGCACCGTTCCCAGGCGAATGGAAAGTAAGCGGTCAAAGGACGTATCGGAGTCAGTTCTCTGCGCCCCGGCAGATAAGGCAAGCAGCAGAAACAGGGCGAGCAGCGAGGCTTTTATACTTCTCATAGTGCGTTTTGTTGCGGAAACAAAAAGGATATGCGTTTTTATTCAGCGGGTTCCCACAGCTCGATTTTATTCCCTTCGATATCCTCTATGTGAATGAATTTTCCATATTCATGCGCCACCAGTTCATCCAAGATGCTCACTCCTTCTTCTTTCAATACGGCCACAAGTGCTTCAAGGTCTGCGACACGGTAATTGATCATAAAGCTTTGCTCAGACGGACCGAAGTAGGAGGTGGTATCGGGGAAAGGCGTCCAGAGCGTATAACCTTCTTTACCGGATTCTGTTTGCGAGCTGATTTTGGCTCCGTAGGGACTCATATCGATACCCAGATGTGTCTGGTACCATTGACGCATTTTTTCGGGGTCTTTACATTTGAAGAAAATTCCGCCGATTCCGGTTACTCTTTGCATGGTAATGATCTTTTAAAATGATTGAATATGCTGCAGCAATGTACAACATTAATGCAGCCGTTAGAGAGCGGGCATATTACAGTTCCGAATGCCTGAGCGCAAAGTTAGCGCTGACAGCAAAAGAAAAAGGCAACAATCTTACGACTGTTGCCTTATTTCCGAGGTCGAGAACGGATTCGAACCGCTGTACAAGCTTTTGCAGAGCTCTGCCTAGCCACTCGGCCACCCGACCAATTCCCTTAGTGTTAAGGGGAGGGCAAATGTAGGAATTTTTGTTTCACTTATCCAAACATTTTGTCGCTTTTTTCCGCAAATTGTTCACATAAAAGCGACTATAATTTGAGTATGCTTTTGAGTCGTGCCATACCTGACTGGCTCACCGGAATTTTCATGCCGCAGTGCAGCAAGGCAATATGGCTGTTGCGTTCATACGGCTCTATGCTTTGCAGCTGGCTGATGGGCATAAGGTAAGAGCGGTGTACGCGCACGAACAGGTTCGGATCCAGTGTTTTTTCAAGATAGGCGAGTGTCTGCTTTTTCAGATAGCTGCCTTCTTTTGTAGCTACTTTGATATAGTCGTCGTTCGCTTCGATATAGTGGATCTCGGTTACAGGGATGATGCGGATATTGCCGCGGTCTTTCACCACAATGCGGTGCTGGTAGCCTTCATAGATAGGCTCGTTCAGCATGTCGTTCACATTGTTCACCGATTCGCTGAGCGAGGAACGCAGTGCTTTGTCGATTGCCTTGTCGAACCGGTCTTTTGTAATCGGTTTCAGCAGATAATCCACAGCATGGTGTTCGAATGCTTTCATGGCATACTCGTCGAACGCGGTGGTGAATATCACTGCGGGAGCTTTATCCAGCATTTCCAGCAGTTCGAAGCCGTTGATACGCGGCATCTGTATGTCCAGGAAAATCAGGTCCGGATTATGTTTCTGAATCGCTTTAAATGCCTCAAAACCGTCAGGGCATTCTTCCATCACTTCAAACTGCGGATGCGCCGAGAGCATTTTCACTATGAGCGAACGTGCCAGCGGTTCATCGTCGATTACAATTACCTTGTACATATTACTGAGGGATTTTTACAATGGTCGAAAATATATTGTCTGTTTTTTTGATCTCCAGCAGATCGGTCCGTGCGTACAGCAGATGCAATCTCCTGCTGATACCTTCCAATCCGTATCCGGTGCCTCTGGGAGGCTGCAGGCTCGGATCGTAGGGGTTTTCCAGGACGATATGCAGCATTTTGTCGCGTATGCCGAGTTCAATGCGGATGGACACTTTCCCGGTGTTGCCGTACAGTCCGAACTTGATAGCGTTTTCCACGATCGGCTGCAGTATGAACGCAGGTATATGTGCTTTTTCGAGTTCCTCGCCCTGCTTGATGATATCTACCGATAAGCGGTTCCCGAAACGTACGGACTCGATTGCGAGGTAAGCTTCAATATAGCTCAGTTCATCCTGTATGCTGATCTGCTCCGAAGTGTCCCGTTTTACGGACAGGCGCAGAAAATCTGAGAGTTTGCCCACCATTTCCTGGGCCTTTTCCGCATCCAGCTGGATGAGGGCGTTGATGGAATTGAGACTGTTGTAGAGGAAGTGGGGCTGCAGCTGCTGTCTCAGTTTAAATAATTCGGCTTCGCGCAGACTGGTTACCGCCTGTTGGTGCAGTTCCCAGTCCTTCTTGCTATCCAGCTGGTTTTTGCGCAGGACGGTGATATGACCCACCCAGCCGAGACAAAGCCAGGTCATCACAAAGCGCATCGTCTCCGTATCGTCTATGTGCTGCAGGTAGTCTTTGTTGGAGAAAATCAACGTTACGAGAAACAGGTCGACAATGACGAACACCAGTGCGGCAATGATAAAAGACAGGAACGTTGCATGTGCGATCGCCAGTACTTTGGTAGGATAATTGCGGATGCGCCATTCAAGGGCGGTGCTCGCGGCTGCTGCAAACAGCAGGTGCAGTCCGGCATCCTCGGCAAGGGCCAGGTAAGACACCTTTATGCCCGAGGAAAACGGCAAAGTACAAATGCCCATCACAAAAAGCAGGATGGGCAAAGGTATCAGCCGGCTGTACTTCAGTATACTTTGAAACATCCGCCGTTTACTTAGTAAGATTTCAGTTCAAGTCCGCCGAAGCTGACGTTTCCGCGCAGGATCAGTTGTTTCGCATTTTGCAGATCCGGGCTCGTGCGCAGGTGGCGTTTATCTTCAATGCCTCCGAACAGGACATCCACTTCATTGATGATTTCCCAATGAGACGGGACGATCAGCTCGACACCTCCGAAGATTACACGCAGATCCACCACCATCGGTTGTATCATACTGTCTGCCTGCATGAGGTTGATTTCCACACCGCCGCATATAGCGGTTGCGTTGCAGCCTAAAAACTCTTTTGAAGTAACAATTTCCTTACGCCCGCCGAAGATCGCTTCAATGTTCAGGTGCTGACTGCCGGCAGGATTACTGCCTGGGTTTGCCGTGTTATTTGCCGTTGCTTCGCTGGCCTGTTGATCAGGAGTCAAAAGCGTGGGAGCGCTCATGGCCATACCGCTTCTTTCCCGGCGCAGCTGTTCAAAACGCTGGGCCCGGGATTTGGATTTTAAGGCAATAAAACTGCCTATGAAAATCAGCAGTGAGGGCCATACGAGTTTTTCGGAGCTCACACCGAATACCATAAATTTAGGGATCAGGAATACAATCCCCATCATGATCAGCACAAAAGGATAGAGTCTGTCGAATCCGTTCTTGATACCGCTGAATACACCTGCGCCAATCAGGAACAGCGGCCAGAAGCGGATCTGAAATTCGATCACATTAACCTGATCGAGAAAAATAAGAAGGCCTATAGCTGCGATGAATATTCCGAAAAATACACTGGATGAGGTTCTTCTGCTACTTGATTGTTCCCAGCTCATAATTGTCTTTTTTGATGTTTAAGATTGATGATACAAATGTATCACACATACTTCCGGATCAAAAATACAATTAGGCCATTAGTAATGCAAGGTCGGTGAACCGGATGATACTGTCGGTAAACAATTCTGCTTTTAATGCGCTACGCTGAAAGCCTTGCGGATAGTGTTTCCTGCGCCTCCATCCACCTCCAGAAGATAGATGCCTGAATTAAGTCCGGACAAGGATACACTGGTGTTTAATTCAGTGGCCGGAGCGAGTGATATATGACGCAATACGCGTCCCTGCATATCCAGCACCGAAATCGTGGCGGGGCGTGCTTCCTGCCATTGCAGTTGCACCTGAAGACGCTCATCTGCAGGTACCGGGTACAGAGACAGGTAGTGCTTATCTGCTGATTGCTCCGTTACCGAGGTAGGTACATAGTTTTCGTAGTAGTAATAAAAATTCTGACTTTCATTGTAAGGTCCCCAGTCATTCAATGCTGTGCTCCATTTCAATGCTACCTGAGAAATAACCTGATTGTAGCTGTTATAGGCCTGAATATTCTTTTCGTCATTGTTCCACGCGCCAATAGTGTTATCCCATAACGCACTCATGTCTGTCAGTTCATTTCCCGATGCATCAAAAGTGCGCAGTATCCGGTCGGAATTGATATAAGAAGCGCTTCCGTTGTCCCAGAATTGCTGTAAATCGCTGAGTTGATTGCCTGCCGCGTCGTATGTATATACGCGGTGTTTTACATTTTGCCAGCTCAGGGCCGAAGCATCCCAGATTTTCGTTGCGAATTCAATCCTGTTGCCTGAAGCGTCGTACTGATAAGTATATTCGTATGCTGCTATCCACGAAGAAGTGCCTGCGTCCCAGGCGTTCTGATCTTCTGTTATAAGCTGGTCCTTTGTGTTGTATGTGTATATGCTGCGGCTCAGGTTGTGCCAGCTGCCGTCAGTTTTGTTCCAGTAACGGGAAATGTAGCTTACAATTTTGTTGGTGCTGCTGTAAACGCTGGTATCATCGCTGCCATTTACCCACGCGCCTGCGGTTTTGTCCCATTCTGAATAAAGGTGCTTGATCCTGTTATTCCGGCTGTCATATGTATATTCATCTTTGTTGCGGGCTACCCAGACTCCGGCTGTCCATGTGTCCAGCTGATTCAGCGTGCGGTAGTGCGCTCCGTTATAGGAATACGTCTGCCGGCTGGTATTATCCCATGTAGCCGCACCTTTATTCCATTGCTGATCTACCTGTGAGGTAAGGCTGTCCAGGGCATCCGGGTAATAATAGCTGGTCGACTGATCTTCCCAGGCGGTGATCGTATTGTTCCACAGGGTGGTGATTGCAACGGTCCGGTGGTTCAGTGCATCAAAGGACTGAAACATTTTTGATTTATTGCCGTAAGCACCTTTTGTAAGGTCGTAGCGGAGGGTAAACGACTGATCGAAAGAAATATAAGGAGTAGTAAGGTCTCCGCCGCGCCTGGCAGATTTATAAATATAGTAGGTCGAATCTGTAAAATTGTAGTTCGTGCCGTCGTAGGTATGCAGGCTTATGCCCATAAGCCTGGAAAACGTCTGTGCGGATGCCGGTAACAGGAAACAGCAGGCGGTTACAGAAAGAACAAGTTTTTTCATGATCAGGATTATAGGATATGGAATATCTTTTAAAGATACAAAAAGCGGTCAGAAAAGCGGCTGTGCAGGGCAAAAAAAAACTGCAAGCAATGCTTGCAGTTTTTACACACAAATAAATTAACTGGATTAGTTTGAAGCAGTTTGTACAGCTCTTTTCTTTTCTTTGATACGTGCACTTTTACCGCTACGCTCTCTCTGATAGTACAGTTTTGCTCTGCGTACACGTCCGGATTTGTTCAGAACGATAGAATCGATATTAGGAGAAAACAGAGGGAATACGCGTTCTACGCCGATTCCGTCAGAAATCTTACGAACAGTAAATGTTTGTGTATGTCCGGTTCCCTGACGTTTGATCACATCGCCTTTAAAGGACTGGATACGCTCTTTTGCACCTTCAATGATCTTGTAGTTAACAGTTATATTGTCACCTGATTTGAAGGTAGGGAATGTTTTATTTCCGGTCAGTTGCTCGTGTATGAATACTTTAGCGTCCATCATTTCTAATTTTAGGAATGCAAAGGTAATATTTTCCCCACATTCACCAAATTATTTTTTATTGATTATTTGGGTTGTGTGTTTTCTTCTTTGTCCAGCAGATCCGGACGGCGTTCCCTGGTTCGTTCCAGGGCTTGTTCATAGCGCCATGCGTCCACCTTTTTGGGGTCGCCGCACAACAATATATCCGGTACGGTCCACCCACGGAAATTTGCAGGTCTTGTGTACACGGGGTGGGAGAGCAGATCGTCCTGGAAAGAATCTGAAAGCGCAGATGTTTCATCATTCAGTACGCCCGGTATCAATCGTCCGATGGCATCCACCAGTACTGCCGCCGCCAGTTCGCCGCCGCTCAGCACAAAGTCCCCGATGGAGATCTCCCTTGTGACAAAATGATCCCGTATGCGCTGGTCTATTCCCTTGTAATGTCCGCAGATGATCAGCAGATTTTCCCTGAGAGACAGGGTGTTAGCGGTCTTCTGCGTGAGTACCGGGGCATCCGGTGTCATGAAAATGATGTCGTCGTAGGTACGCTCCTTCTGCAAATGCTCGATGGCAAGCGCAAGCGGCTCGGGCATCATCACCATTCCGGCACCGCCGCCAAACTGGTAGTCATCCACCTGCCCGTGTTTGTAGGGGGTGAAATCCCGCAGGTTGTGCACGCGCACCTCCAGCAGACCCCGGGTCTGTGCCCGTTTCATAATAGAATGTTCAAACGGGCTTTGCAGCAGCCCCGGAACCACCGATATAATATCTATGTGCATCATCTGATGATCAACAGCTTAAGAAAGACGAATACCCTTGCAGATGTTAGATGCAATAGCGGGACCTTCATAAATAAAACCGGTATATACCTGTACCAGTGATGCGCCTGCATCTAATTTTTCCTGTGCATCGGCAGCGGTGAAAATGCCGCCGGCTGCAATGATTTTGATCGTACCATTGCTTTTGGTATGCAGGTACCGCACCACTTCAGTAGCCCTTTCTCTCAGGGGTTTTCCGCTTAATCCGCCTGTTTCCCCGGCAATGGAAGGAGCGCTTTGCAAGCCTTCACGGGATATGGTGGTATTTGTAGCCACAATACCTTCGATCTTTGTTTCATCCACCAGGCTGATGATATCATCCAGCTGACTGTCCGTAAGATCGGGAGCTATTTTCAGGAGGATCGGGCGTTTTTTGCCCAATTCGGCATCTATCTGCTTCAGTCTGTTCAGGATACGGCTCAGCGGCTCTTTATCCTGTAAGGCGCGCAGGCCGGGTGTGTTAGGGCTGCTCACATTTACCACGAAATAGTCCACCACGTCATATAAAGAGCGGAACGCTTTTTCATAGTCGCTCAGCGCCTCTTCATTAGGGGTTACTTTGTTTTTGCCGATATTACCGCCCACAATAATGCGCTCATGCGGTTTGGCGAGCCTTGCGGCCGCAGCGGCAGCGCCTTCATTATTGAATCCCATGCGGTTGATCAGCGCCTGATCTGCCGTAAGGCGGAACAGACGGGGTTTATCGTTGCCGGGCTGTGCAAGCGGTGTCACCGTGCCGATCTCCACAAAGCCGAAGCCGAGGCAGGATAATTCATTGATCCAGCGCGCATCTTTATCAAAACCGGCGGCAAGTCCCACAGGATTGGGGAACTTAATGCCCCACAATTCCCGCTCCAGCGAACGGTCCTTTACCGAAAACATCCTGCGCATCATACTTCTGCTCAGTGAATTACGATATGCTTTCTGTAATTGTGCCATCGCCCAGTAATGCACGTCCTCCGGGTTGCGGCGAAATAAAATTTTACGAATCAGGGAATACATCGGCGCAAAGATAACATCCCGTGCCTGCTTTGCGAAACCAAAGCTGTACCCGCAAGCAGCCGGAAGTCGTATGCTGCTGCGAAATGCAGTGGCTGATTGTTATTCATCTATCAATATATTTTATAGAGTTGTTATGAGTTTCCCAAAAACACATGGTTTCTAATAGATAGTTCGCACCGTAAACCATTTTCTGACTTATATTCGCCGCCATGACCGAAGAAATGTTACAGGCAATGCCTTTAGGGCGTTTTTTTGCCTATATCACCAAATCCTATTACGGTGTACTTGCCAAAAAGCTGGAGGAACTGGATATCGACCGGTATTACTCCGTGCTTGTCGCAATGGATAAAACAGGTAAAGGCTGTACACAGCAAATGCTTTGCAACCTGCTCGACATCGACAAGGTATCGATGGTGCGTATGATCGATTATTTCCTGAAAAAGAAGATGGTACGCAAGATCCAGAACCCTGCCGACCGCCGGGAATATTTCCTGGAGCTTACTCCAAAAGCGAAAGTGCGCCTTCCCGAATTTTACGCAGCTATCGAAGAACTGAACCGTGAGGCATTGAAAGGACTGACGAAAGAACAACAGAAAATTTTTAAAGCACAGCTGCTTACGATAGAGGAAAATATCAATTCCCTGCCTGCAGAAAAGGTGTTTATCAACTATAAAAAATCTCCCAAGAAATAAATATGAACAAGAGGTCTATCCTGTTTATCATCATTATAGTGGTTGTATTGGTGCTGGTGAAGGTATTGTTCCTGAAGCCGGAGAGTACTGATGCTCCGAAGCCGGGAGCAGCCGGAAAAAATATGCCCGCAAACGTTACGGGTTATGTGGTGCATCCGCAAAGCCTGCAGAACGAGTTGTATTCTTCCGGAACGATCATCGCCAACGAAGAAGTATCCCTGCGCCCCGAGGTTTCCGGAAAGCTGACCGCTGTTTATTTTAAAGAAGGAAGCATGGTGCAGAAAGGGGCTTTGCTGGCCAAGATCAATGATGCGGATCTGCAGGCGCAGCTACGCAAACTGCAATTGCAGGCAAACCTCTCACGTGATCGTGAAGCGCGCCTGAAGGGATTGCTGGACATCAAAGGGGTAAGTCAGGATGAGTATGAGACTGGTGCCAACGAAGCCAAAACAATCGGCGCCGATATCGACTATACACGTGCGCAGATCGCCAAAACCGAGATCCGCGCGCCGTTTTCAGGAAAAATCGGCCTGAAGCAGATCAGTGAAGGGAACTTTGTGAGTCCGACCGATGTGATTGCCGCGATACAAAAGACCGATGAGTTGAAGCTGGACTTTACCGTTCCGGAAAAGTATGCGAATATGGTGAAGATAGGCGACGAGGTGCTGTTTACCGTAGAGAACCAGAAAGGCGACTTTAAAGCGACCGTTTATGCTGTGGAACCTGCAATCGACAGGCAAACGCGCAATGTGATGGTGCGCGCGCTGTATAATAACCGCACCGGGAATATGCTGCCCGGTTCATTCGCCAAAGTGAAGCTGGTGATGAGCAATATTGAAGATGCGCTGATGGTGCCTACGGAAGCGGTGATCCCGGAACTGAAGGGCAAGAAAGTATTTGTAGTGCGTGGCGGCAAGGCGGTTTCCGTTCCGGTAGAAACAGGATTGCGCAACGATGCCGCTATTCAGATCCTCAGCGGATTATCTTCCGGTGATACGGTGATCACCACCGGTATCATGTCGCTTAAGCCCGATGCTCCGGTGAAACTGGTGCAGTTAAAACCCTGATCCGTGCATTTATGAATATTTCTTCCGTTAGTATTAACAGGCCGGTACTGGCCATTGTAATGAATATAGTGATCGTGCTGTTTGGCGCGATCGGCTACACATTCCTGGGGGTGCGCGAATATCCTGCCATCGACCCGCCCGTGATCACTGTTCGCACCAACTATTCCGGTGCGAATGCCGATGTTATCGAATCACAGATCACAGAACCGCTTGAGAAAGCAATTAATGGTATTGAGGGTGTGCGTACGATATCGTCTTCGAGCAACCAAGGTTCGAGTGTTATTACGGTGGAATTCAACCTGAACTCCAACCTGGAAGCTGCTGCGAATGATGTGCGCGATAAAGTGTCGCAGGCCGTACGCCAGCTGCCGCAGGATATTGATGCGTTGCCTACGGTGACGAAATCCGATGCAAACTCTGATGCGATACTTTCCATGACCGTACAATCCGACACGCGCTCGCAGCTCGAAGTGAGCGACTTTGCCGAGAATGTGCTTGCAGAACGCCTGCAGACGATCCCGGGAGTGAGTACCGTTCAGATCTGGGGTCAGAAAAAATATGCGATGCGCATGTGGATCGATCCGACAAAATTATCTGCTTACGGGCTGACCACGCAGGATGTAAAAGCTGCGCTGGATAAAGAAAATGTGGAACTGCCTGCTGGTAAAGTTGCGGGTAACACCACAGAACTTACCTTAAATACGGTAGGCCGCCTGAAAACAGAAGACGATTTCAATAACCTTATTCTGAAAACCGACGGTGACCGTGTGATCAGGTTCAAGGATGTCGGGAGTGCAGTACTCGGATCAGAAAACGAAGAGACGATCCTGAAACAATCCGGAACACCCATGATCGGATTAGGTCTTGTGCCGCAACCCGGAGCCAACTATCTTGATATCGCCAATGAATTCTACAAGCGACTTGAAGATATTAAAAAGGAGTTACCGAAGGATTTCAAGGTGGATATCGCACTGGATAATACGCTGTTCATCAAGAAGTCCATATCCGAGGTAATGGAGACACTGGCAATCGCGATTGTGCTGGTGGTGATCATTATTTACCTGTTTTTCCGCGACTGGGTAATCGCGTTCCGGCCGCTGATCGATATCCCGGTTTCGCTTATCGGCGCGTTCTTCATTATGTACATCATGGGCTATTCCGTGAATGTGCTGACCTTGCTCGCGATTGTACTTGCAACCGGTCTTGTGGTGGACGATGGTATTGTGGTCACGGAAAATATCTATAAGAAAATAGAGGAGGGTATGAATCCCATTGAGGCTGCTCACAAGGGGTCCAAAGAGATTTACTTTGCCGTTATCTCCACCTCCATTACGCTGGCAGCGGTATTTATGCCGGTGATCTTCCTCGAGGGCTTTGTAGGTCGGCTGTTCCGTGAGTTTGGCGTGATCATTGCGGGTGCTGTATTGATCTCCGCATTCGTATCGCTCACGCTCACACCGATGCTGAATGCACGACTCGTGAAAAAGAACAAAGGCAAGAGCCGCTTCTATGAGGCTACAGAACCGTTCTTCGAACGCATGACGAGTTCTTATTCGGGTTCACTGGCACGCTTCCTGTCCCGCCGCGGATGGTCGATTGCCATCCTGGGGATCTCTCTCGTATTGATCGTGCTGGTGGGTAAATCGCTGAAAAGCGAACTGTCTCCGCTGGAAGACCGCAACTGGATGCGTTTATCGCTGACTGCTCCCGAAGGCGCTTCCTACGAATACACCGACCATTTCGTGGATCGCGTTTCTCAGTTCATTACCGATTCTATTCCTGAAAAGCGTGTTTGCCTCACCGTCACCGCACCGAGCTTTGCCGGATCAGGGGCCGTAAATACAGCATTTGTGCGTCTTGCGCTTACCGAGGCATCGGAGCGTAAACGGAGTCAGCAACAGATAGCCAACTTCATTTCCAAGAGCGCAAAGGATTTTCCGGAAGGAAAGATATTCGTGATACAGGAGCAGACGATCTCGGCCGGAGGCGGCGGCAGGGGCGGCTTGCCGGTGCAGTTTGTTTTGCAGGCCCCGAACTTCGAAAAGCTCAAAGAGAAATTGCCGCTGTTCCTCGACGAAGCAAATAAAAGCCCGGTTTTCCAGGGTGTGGATTGCAATCTGAAGTTCAATAAGCCGGAAGTAAACGTTACGATTGATCGCGATAAGGCTAAAAACCTGGGTATATCGGTCGCCGATATTGCCCAGACGCTGCAGTTGTCGCTGAGTGGTCAGCGCCTGAACTACTTTACGATGAATGGCAAGCAATACCAGGTCATTGGTCAGTTCCAGAGAGAAAACCGTGACGAAGTGCTGGACATTAAATCGATCTATCTGCGTAATGCGGCCGGCAGTCCCATACAGCTGGACAATCTGGTGAAATTCAATGAAGCAAGCTCTCCTCCGCAATTGTATCACTTCAACCGTTACCAGTCCGCTACGGTATCTGCCGGATTGGCTAAGGGGAAAACGATTGGTGACGGTATCGATGAGATGAATCGTATTGCCGCCAAAGTGCTTGATAAAAGTTTTTCCACCGATCTTACCGGTGCTTCGCGCGATTTCGCAGAGAGTTCCTCGAATATTATGTTTGCTTTCCTGCTGGCATTATTGCTGATATACCTCGTGTTGTCTGCACAGTTCGAAAGCTTTGTCGATCCGTTCATCATCATGCTCACCGTACCGCTTGCCTTGGGCGGGGCTTTACTTTCGCTCTGGTATTTCAATCAGACCCTGAATATCTTCAGCGAGATCGGTATTATCATGCTGGTGGGACTGGTGACGAAAAACGGTATCCTCATCGTGGAATTTGCGAACCAGCTCCGTGAGGAAGGGATGAGTAAGAAAGAGGCGATTGAGGCTGCCGCGGCAGCACGTCTGCGCCCGATCCTGATGACGAGTATTGCTACAGCTCTGGGTGCGATGCCTATTGCGCTGGCGCTCGGAGCAGGCGCAAAAAGCAGGATGGGTATGGGTATTGTGATCGTTGGAGGGATTATGTTTTCGCTGATCCTTACCCTGTACGTTATCCCTGCTATTTACAGCTATTTGTCCCGCGAGAAGAAAGTAAAACATGAACAAACACATGCGTAAGGCCCTTTTTATATGTACGCTCCTGCTCAGTGGCAATGTATTTGCCCAGAGCGGACCTGTGCGCTCTTACCTGGATATTATTTCCATTGCACTGAAGAACAACTACGATATAGAACTTGCCCGTAACAACACCCGTATTGCTGCTGCCCAGAATACGGCAGGCGCTGCAGGAATGTTGCCGCGACTGGATATCAATGCCAACGGCAATAAGGCAAGCAACGATACGAAGCAGGATTTCTCCAGCGGACTTACCGTAAATCAGAAGGGAGTGCAATCTGAAACTGTGGCTGCCGGTGCATATCTTACGTGGACGGTTTTTGACGGATTGAAGATGTTTGCGACGAAAGAACGGCTGAAACTGCTGGAGCAGCAAAGCGAGCTTTCCCTGCGCCTGCAGGTCGAGACGACAATCGAGGAAGTGACGCTGTACTACTACCAGGTGGTAAAACAACAGCAGTTGATCAACGGGATTGAAGCATCTATGTCGGTGTCTGACGAACGCATCCATATTGCCGATAAAAAACTCACGCTGGGCAGTGGTTCCAACGTGGAATTGTTGCAGGCCAAACTGGATATGAATGCGCTGAAGTCCGACTGGATTACCCAGCGCTATATCCTTAATGAATACAAGAACAACCTGATGGTGCTCATTAAAGAGCAGCCGGATACAAGCTTTACGGTTGATACCAATTTTGAGTTTGCACCTATCGCTTCTATGGAACAGATCCGCGAAATGGTAGAGCGCAACAATACCAGTATCGCGTTGGCCGGTAAGAATGTGCTGGTGTACGACCAGACGATCCGTGAACTGCGTTCGCAAACGATGCCGAGGCTTGCATTGAATACGAACTATGTGTTTTCACGTAACTCGAACGCCGCGGGTTTTACCCTGTTGAATCAGAATACAGGTCTTAATTACGGATTCACGTTTACCTGGAATCTGTTCAATGGACTTAACACGCGTAACCAGGTAAAAGTGGCAAAATTGCAGACAGACAATGCGCGCTTGCAGTTCGATCAGACAAAGCTCTCTGTGGGCGCTGCCGCACTGAGTGCTTACACGCGCTGGGTAGGTGACCGGGAGATCATGACACTCGAAGAAGAGAATATCCTGCTTGCGCGCCAGGGTTTGTTTATTGCTACGGAAAGGGAAAGGCTCGGTCTGGGCAATTACCTCGAGACCAAGCAAAGCCAGAGCTCCTTCCAGGATGCGATCACGCGGCTTGTGAATGCGCGCTACAATCTGAAGCAGTCGGAAATGGCATTACGTCGTCTCAGCGGGTCTCTGACCAGAGACAGTTCATTAGCCAAGTAACTGCTCAAAAAAGGCACCGATTTCCTGTTCCGGACTGATGAAGTGAATCTCATATATCCAGTGCAGTTCCTGACCTTCGGTCCCCGGAGCACAGAGTAGCCGCTCATTCTCCGGATGCAGGTAGTGGATGAGTTCATCTCCGATCAGTTCCTCGTGCGGGAAGTTGCCGATGAGGTGTCCGCAGTGTTCATTTCCGTATTTCCAGCCATAGGAGCGTGCCATGTCGCAGGTAAATGCGTAAAGTTGTGCAGCGGTAAGGGTATCCCGGTTGTTCTCGAAAAATGCTTTCCCGCGGTGCCAGGCTGCTTCGGTATCGTTTTTTAATCGCAGTTTTTCAGGGTTGTTACCCAGTACATAGGTGCGTCCGAAATCTGCTTCCCATTCTTCGAACACAGGTCCGAAATCAAAAAAGACAATATCATCCGCCTGTAACGTGAGATCCGGCGGATTTTCGCGGTAGGGCAGCAGGGTATTTCTACCTGAGCGGACAATGCGTTTATGCCAGTATTTGCGGATGCCGAATAGTTTTGCTGCGAGCTCGTACACCTCTTTGTTCAGCTCCCGTTCTGTTTTGCCCGCCTGTAATAATTCCAGGTGCTCGATCGCTGCAAATAATTGTGCCGCTTTTCCTTCCGCGGCGATGAGTGATTGTAATGTGTCCATAAAGTGGCTTACATGGCCATCCAGTATTTCCGGAGGAACCAGTCAACTGCGGCAAGTATCAGTATCAGGAAAAAGATCCATTTCCAGTCGATCAGCGATACCGGTTCCAATCGCTCTGAAAGCAGCGGCCGGATCATTTTGTTTTTGCTTACAGAGTCGTACAGCTGTGGCAACTGATCAGCAAACACGGCAATGCCCCTGTTCTTTTGCGCGAGTGATGCGAGCAGCGGATAATTGCATCCGGAGCTCATTTGCTCAATGCTGGTCTGGCCGACAAAGAAGCGGCCTGCATCTGAGAATGCTTTGCCATCCGTGGTAACGGAAGCGGTGTAGGAGTATGCTCCGGGAGCCAATGCTCCGATATTCAGCTGGTAGCGGTTATTGTTTTTTTCGAACCGGTAGCTCCTGGCTTTTCCGCTGCTGTCTTTCAGCTGGAGATCTGCCTGCGGTGTATTGATGAGTTCGCCGGCCGGGTTGGTGAGCCATGCAGAAAGCCGTACCTGCTCGCTGCTGCTCCAGTTATATTTCGCAGGCTCGGCGCGGAAGCGTTTAGTGTTGCCTGCATTCGTCAGCAGGTTCAGCGTTTGCAATATGCAATCGTCAATAGCATCCTGCTTGCCGAAATGCTTGTACTCATACAGTCGCCAGCGCCAGATGCCTTCACCGCTGGTTACTGCAATGGCGGGATTACCCGGCTGTATCGCCCATAACGGTCGGCCCTGAGGGTCACTGAACAAGGCCTGTGCTCCGCCGGAAATACTTAAATCGCGTGCGCTGATACTCAGCGGCGGGAGCTCGTCGGTAACGGCTGGCAGGTCTGCCGGAAGCGTAAACAGGTTAAACGACTGATTAAGCTTCACTTCAGGCGTTATATTGCCCATACCCGCCACAAAGCGAACGATATGTTGCAGTTTGCCCGTTTCGAAATAATTGTTCAGGCTTCCGGTGATGAACCATACATTTTTGCCGTTCAGCAGCGCCGGTGCAATGCTTTTTGTGTTGGAGGGCAGTTGGTGCAGTATTACCGCAGCATAGCCGTCGAGGGAAGCGGGAAGTTCGCTGCTTTCGCGCAATTCCAGTTCGTACTGCTTATGCCCCGCCAGGGCACTGCTGATCGCTTTAATATCAGGATGCGGAGCGGCATAAGCCAGCAATATCTTTTTCTTTTCACTCAGCACCTGTACAAATGCCACATTCCGGTTGTTGGCGGTGTTGGCCTCCTCGTTAAACGGTTCTGCGTGTACGGTATATTGGTGCAGGCCTTCTTTGTCCGCTTTAAGCAGAAAAGCAATCTGTTTGTCGAATTGCGGTGCGTTTGAACGGACCAGCGTACGCGCAAGTTCGCGGCCGGTCTCATCTTTAAGACTCACCTTTATATCCCGGTTCGGAAGGTTTTCGGCAAGAATGTCTGCACGTAGTTCCCATTCGCTGTTCAGCGATACCGTTTTATTTGCGTAGATCCTGCCGATGCGTAGGTCCGGCTTTTTGCTGCTGTCTCCGATCGCAATCGTGTAAACAAAGCTGTTCACCGGGAAGCTTGTGTAAGAAGGGTTGGAGCCTGCATTATAATTGCCGTCGGATGCAAGGATCACGGCGCTCAGATTCTGGTTGTAGAACTGCGACACCGCTTCTTCAAGGGGTTTGGAGAGGTTGGTGCTTTGTGCCGTGTAATCCCGGAGGCTGTCTGCCGCTTCCGGTCCGTCCAGATCCCAGGTGATCACACGGAAGTTCTTGGAAAGCTTATCCAGAAAAGTTTTTTGCTGTGTTGCATATGCTTCCTTATTCTTTCCGAGTTCCTGCTGAACGGATGCGGAATTGTCCTGTATGAACAGAATAAGCGGTTTTTGCTCTTCCACGATATGGCGGTTTACCTTAGGCGCAAGGATCAGCAGCATGCAAAGGAACGCGATCAGGGCTTTAAGGCCTGCCGGCAACCAGGGCATACGGATATTCCTGTTGCGGTCGGCCCGGAACAGGACAAAAAAAACAGCTGCAGCCACTAGCACAGCCAGAATAATGGAGAGGGTTACCATGCAGATATGCAAACTAAAGAAAAATGTGGAATCCGGCGCATCGGGAAGCAAATCAAAGTCTTACAGGAACGGTAATTGCGGAGGGCCGGAGGCAGAATGCATTACAGGCGAATGATCCCAAGTTCTGTCTCGTTCCCGGAAAATGCCTTGCGGATGCGTTCCTCGTGCGTATCTGTCAGGATCACCTGTCCGAAATCAGCACTGCGGATGATGCGCAGCAGGGATTCCATACGTTGCTGGTCGAGCTTCTCAAATACGTCATCCAGCAGCAGTATCGGATTCTGGTGCATCTGCTTTTTCAGAAACCCGTACTGAGCGAGTTTCAGTGCAAACAAGAAGCTCTTTTTCTGTCCCTGCGAACCGTAGCTTTTTATCGGTTGTCCGTTCATCAGCAACTGGAGGTCGTCGCGGTGTACGCCCCGCATGGTGCGCTGGTAGCGGAAATCTTCACTGAGGCTCCGTTCCAGCAATTGCTTCAGCGGTTCACGGTGCAGGTCGCTTTCATACACGAGGCCTACCTGTTCCGATCCGCCTGAGAGTAAGGCATAATATTCCTGCAAGAACGGAGCAAATCCATTCACCCATTCCCGGCGGCACGCAAAGAGGTAGCTGCCGCTTTTATCCAGCACATCGTCGAAGTAGGCAAGCATGTCGTTTCCTTGCGCTGCTCCGCGTGCATATTGCTTCAGCCACGCATTCCGCTGTTGTAATGCCCGCTGGTAGTCGATCAGCGCGTTCAGGTAATCCCGGTTGCATTGCGACAGCATTCCGTCTACGAACTTGCGGCGCAGTTCGCTTCCGTCGTTGATCAGCTCAATATCGTCCGGGGCAATCATTACCGCGGCATGCCTGCCGATATGATCCGACAGTTTTTCGTAAATGAGTCCGCCGCAGCTGATCTCTTTTTTGCCATTCAGGTATTTACAGGAAACAATATGCTGTTTTTCAGCGTTTTCGCTGAAGGAAGCCTGAATACGGTATCCCTCCGTGCCGTTCATGACGGTGGGCGCAACAGATGCCGAAAAATAGCTTTTGGTATAGCACAGCGTATACACCGCATCCAGCAGGTTGGTCTTGCCGGATCCATTTTTTCCACATATACAAGTCACGGGTTTTTCGAAAGAAAACGTTGCCTGACGGTAGTTCCGGAACTGGTAAAGGGAAATATTTCTGAGTAATACCAAAATGAAATTTGAGCGGAATTGAAAAAACAATAAATTCGCACAAATTTAGTAAAACTGTGCAGACTCAATTCAATAAGGAGACATACCTGTACTGGTATGAGAGCATGCTGTTGATGCGCCGCTTTGAAGAAAAAGCGGGTCAGCTATACGGTATGCAGAAGATTCGTGGATTTTGCCATCTCTATATAGGTCAGGAAGCGGTTGCGGCAGGTACGATGTCTGCCATTACCGATCGCGATAATATCATCACCGCTTACCGGGATCACGCTATTGCGCTGGCTAAAGGTATGAGCGCCAACGAATGTATGGCCGAATTATACGGTAAAGCCACCGGTTGCACGAAAGGCAAGGGCGGTTCCATGCACTTCTTCTCAAAAGAAAAGCGATTCTTCGGTGGTCATGGTATCGTAGGCGGACAAATCGGTCTCGGTGCAGGTATCGCGTTTGCCGAGCAATATAAAGGAAGCGACAGTGTAACACTTTGTTATTTCGGTGACGGTGCTGCACGCCAGGGCTTGCTGCACGAGAGCTTTAATATGGCTGTATTGTGGCAATTACCGGTTGTTTTCATTTGTGAGAACAATGGTTATGCAATGGGTACTTCCGTAGAGCGTACTTCTAAAGTTCCGGATATCTACCGTCTTGCGGATGGTTTCGATATGCCTGGCGACAGCGTGGACGGTATGAGCTGCGAAGAGGTACACAAAGGCATCGAGCGTGCCGTTCGCCGTGCGCGTGAAGGTGGCGGACCTACCTTCCTCGAGATCAAAACTTACCGTTTCCGCGGTCACTCAATGAGTGATCCGGCTAAATACCGTACCAAAGAAGAGCTGGAAACGTATAAGGAGAAAGATCCGATCGTTGAAGTGCTGAAAGTGATCCACAAAAACGGATGGGCTTCGGAAACAGAAATCGATGCAATCAATAATAAAGTACAGCAGGAAGTGGACGACTGTGTGAAATTCGCAGAGGAAAGCCCCTGGCCGGATGCCTCCGAACTGTACAAGGATATTTACGTGGATGATACGTACCCGTATATTACCGACTAATAAACCACACATCACTTCTAAAACTTAACAAACAACACCGAATGTCAACAATGCAATCAACTGAAGGCCTGTCGGCTATGGAAAAGTTCTCCGTTCTGTACGAAGAGAAAAAGAAATCCATCAATACGGCCCTGGCTGTTATCGTTCTGGCCGTAGGCGGTTTCTTCGCTTATAAATATCTTGTAGCCGGTCCTAAAGAAGAGAAAGCCGCGTTGAAAATGATGCGTGCGGAACAATATTATGCAATGGATTCTCTGAACCTCGCGCTGAACGGTGATGCGGCAAACCCCGGTTTCCTCCGTATCATCAAGCAATTCGACGGTTCTGCAAATGCAAACCTGGCACATTATTATGCCGCTTCCTGCTACATGAAAATGGGCGACAGCAAATCTGCACTGAAACACCTGCAGGATTTTGATGCACACGGAACAATCTTCGAACATCCGAAAGCAGGACTGCTCGGCGATATCTACATGGAGTCTAACGATACGAAGAAAGCTATCGATCAATACAAGACAGCTACTGCTGATGCGGACGACGATGTATTCACACCTATGTACCTGCAGCGTCTTGCGATTGCGTACGAAAAAAGCAATCAGACGGATGAAGCGATCAAAGCGTATAAACGTATCCGCGATGAGTATCCGCGCAGCCCTTCAGGCCGCGATGTGGAAAAAGCGCTCGCGCAGCTCGGAGTGCTGGATTAGTCAGATTACCTGTAAAAAAAATAATAACCTTAAGATCCCTTTCGAGAAATACGGAGGGGATTTTTTGTAAACCGCAACTGAAATGGCATTATCGTCTGAAAGCAGCACATTGCTGTCCCTTGAGCAGGTGGCTCAAATGAAAGAAGCGAAAGTCGCTATTGTATATACGGAATGGAATGATGCGATCATCCGGGAACAGCTCGCAGGCTGTCATCGCATACTCAAACAGGCGCACGCCATTTGTGTAGGAGAGTATTGTGTACCGGGAGCATTTGAAATTCCGTTTGCCTGCCGTCAGGTATACGAAACGAAAGCAGGCCGCGAAGAGTGTCCCGAAGCGATTATTGCTTTTGGCGCGGTGATCCGCGGTGGTACGCCTCATTTTGAATATGTATGTAAAGCTGTTACGGAAGGAATCACCCTGCTCAATACCAGCCTGAATATCCCCGTTATCTTCGGCGTGCTGACGCTGGATACCGAACAGCAGGCATGGGAGCGTCTGGGTGGCATACATGGTCATAAAGGCGAAGAAGCAGCTATCGCGGCGTTGAAAATGATACACTTTAACCGTTCTCTCTAAATTGTCAGGATGATCCAGGTTCAGTTGTTTATTCCCTGTTTTGTCGACCAGTTGTACCCCGAAACGGGTATGAATATGGTGCGCATCTTAGAACACCTTGGTTGTGTGGTACATTACAATGCCAGACAAACCTGCTGCGGCCAGCCTGCTTACAATGCGGGCTATACAGACGAAGCAAAGAACGTTGCACGCAAATTCCTGCACGATTTCGATCAGGACTTTTACATTGTCGCACCAAGCGGTTCCTGTACCGGCTATGTGCGCAGTTCATTCGACGAGATGTTTGCGGACAGCGCCGAACAGAAACAATGTAAAAAAGTAAAGGGCTACCTGTATGAATTCACCGAATTTCTCACGGATGTGTTGAAGGTGGAAAGCCTGGATGCTGCTCTTGCTGCACGTGTAACCTACCATGATGCCTGCGGCGCACTACGCGAATGTGGTATCAAGGAAGGCCCCCGCCGCCTGCTGTCGATGGTCAGAGGGCTGGAGCTGGTGGAGATGCAGGAGGCGCAAACCTGTTGCGGCTTCGGAGGTACTTTCGCCGTGAAATTTGAACCGATTTCGGTAGGGATGGCGCAGACAAAGGCAGAAAGTGCGCTCGAAACGGGTGCACGCTATATCGTTTCCACAGATGTCAGCTGTATGATGCATCTGCAGGCCTATATCGATAAGCAGCAATATCCGCTGCAAACCATCCATATTGCCGACCTGCTTGCGAAAGCCCTGTTCGCACAAGCCTGATCTTTATAAAAAATTTACGGAAACAGCGCCTGCTGCCTGAATGGAGCAGCCGCTGTAATCTGTAACTTTGAGTTCCGTATTCCCAGATATATGCTTCAATACTACAGCCCCTCGCTGACCCGATACTCCCGATTACTGACCCGCGAAGTACGCATCGGCGAACTCCTGCTCGGTAACGGACATCCGGTGCGCATTCAGACCATGACCACCACCGATACAATGGATACCGCGGCAACTGTTGCGCAGACCATCCGCTGCATCGAGGCCGGCGCAGAACTGGTGCGGATCACCGCTCCCAGCAAAAAAGAAGCGGAAAATCTGCTCGAGATCAAAAAGGCGGTACGTGCGGCCGGTTTCAATACACCCTTGGTTGCCGATATTCATTTCACGCCCAATGCTGCGGAAATAGCAGCCGGTATCGTGGAGAAAGTGCGCGTGAATCCGGGCAACTACGTTGATAAAAAGAAATTTGACTTTATTAATTATACCGATGCGGAATACCAGGCGGAAATAGAACGCATCCGCGATCGTTTCTTACCGCTGGTGCATTTGTGTAAGCAGCATGGTACCGCTATGCGCATCGGCACGAACCATGGTTCGCTTAGTGACCGGATCATGAGCCGTTACGGCGATTCCCCGGTAGGAATGGTGGAGAGTGCGCTGGAATTCCTGCGGATCGCACGGGACGAAAATTATCACCAGATCGTCCTGAGTATGAAAAGCAGCAACCCCCAGGTAATGGTGCAGGCTTACCGTTTGCTCGTTCAGAAGATGGACGAGGAATTCGGCGAATGCTATCCGTTGCATCTGGGTGTTACCGAAGCCGGGGACGGCGAGGATGGTCGTATAAAAAGCGCAGTGGGTATTGGTACTTTGCTGGAAGATGGTATCGGAGATACGATCCGCGTTTCGCTTACCGAAGATCCGGAGTTTGAAATTCCCGTTTGTCAGGACATTGTGCGCAAGTATGAAAAGCCGGCCGTGGTTTCTACATATGTTCCGGAAATCAGCAGTCTGCCGTATGATCCGTTTAATTACCGACGCAGGAAATCTGTGCCGGTCCGGAATATCGGAGGGACGCAGGTACCTGTAGTGATCGCCGATCTGAGCAAAACAGGCACCATCACACCACATACACTCGAAAGCGTAGGCTATCATTATGACGAAGCCAGCGATAAGTGGAATATTGCCGATCAGGCTGCCGATTATATTTTTACCGGACGCAGTATGCCCGCATTTGCTTTACCCGGCACACTGCGTGTGATTGTTTATGCAGATGCGTACACTGATGCGGCTGATAAACAAAAAGTGGTTCCGATCTTTGATCTGAAAGAATACGATTCGGTCGCCCGCAGTACAGAACTGAATTTTGTAATGCTCGATTGCTACAGTGAAGCCGGATTCGATGAAGCGCAACTGAAAAGAGTGGCTGAAGATACTACCGTGGTTTTATGCCTGAGCAGTACCAATGAAAATGCGATGCAGAGTATGCGTCGCATGGTTATGGAACTCATGCGCCTGAATATTCCATGTCCTGTGATCCTTATCGCCGACAGTAACGGGCATACGCCGGATGAGCATCTGGTAAAACTTGCTACGGATACCGGAGCGCTGCTGCTGGACGGATTCGGCGATGGTATCTGCCTGGGCTATACAGCTGATGCAACGATGGATAATATCCGTACGCAGGGCCGGACGTATCTGCCTGTAAAAGACATCAGTCAGTTTACCAACAATACTGCATTCTCCATACTGCAGGCAACACGTACGCGTATCAGTAAGACGGAATATATCTCCTGTCCGAGCTGCGGCCGTACCCTGTTCGACTTACAGGAAACCACGGCTAAAATCCGCGAAGCGACGCACCATCTGAAAGGCGTGAAGATCGCAATCATGGGGTGTATTGTAAACGGACCCGGTGAAATGGCGGATGCCGATTTCGGATACGTGGGCAGCGGGGTAGGGAAGATCACATTGTATCGCAACAAAGAAGTGGTGAAAAAAAATGTACCGAGCGAGATTGCTGTAGATGAGCTGATACAGTTGCTGAAGGACAACGGAGCCTGGGTGGACCGCTAAGTTTTTTCTGCCCCGTACTGTTATATAATTTGTCGGATTAGTATTAAATTGCCGGCCTTATATACCTGATTCAAAACATAAGCGATATGACGAAGAAATTAGTTTTAACGCTCTCAGCAGCCATGATGCTTGTTTCGGCCTGGGCACAACGTACTAAAGTCGCCATCACCACAGATTACGGACGTATTGTGATGGAACTTTACGACGAGACACCGAAGCATCGGGATAACATGATCAAACTCGCGAAGGAGCATTTTCTCGACAGTACTTTATTCCATCGCGTAATCCCTCAATTCGTGATCCAGGGTGGAGATCCCAACTCAAAACATGCAAAGCCGGGTGATATGCTCGGTAACGGTGAAGCCGGATACCTCGTGGATGCAGAGATCAACGATTCTGCTTTCCATAAATACGGAGCAGTAGGCATGGCCCGCGACAATAACCCGGCAAAGGCTTCATCCGGATGCCAGTTCTACATCGTTACCGGTAAAAAATATACCGATGATGAGCTGAATAATTTTGAAGCGCGTACCGGTAAAAAAATGCCCGCATCGCACCGTCAGGCATATAAGGCCATCGGCGGAACACCACACCTGGACGGAGGTTATACTGTCTTCGGGGAAGTGATCGAAGGAATGGATGTGGTGGAGAAAATATCGGCAGAGCCACGCAACAGCGCCGACCGGCCCAATAAAGATATCCGCATGTATAAGGTGGAGATCGTAAAACCTAAAAGAAAAAAATTCCTCGGACTGTTTTAGTCCGGGGTTTTTTATACCGACCGTATATGAAACAGATTATTTTACTGCATGGCGCCATCGGCGCAGCAGACCAGCTTGCGCCTTTGTCGCTGGAGCTGGAGCAAAAAGGATATAAGGTTCATAGCCTGAATTTTTCCGGTCATGGTAAAGAGCCATTCGCGACGCAATTCGGGATACAGCAATTTGCTGCAGAGGTATTTCAGTATATCCTGCAACACAATCTGGATCAGCCGGATATCTTTGGCTACAGTATGGGTGGCTATGTGGCATTGTGGCTGGCACGGGAAAAACCGGCATTGCTCGGTAATGTGATTACGCTGGCAACCAAATTTGCCTGGACGCCCGAAGCGGCAGTCAAAGAGTCCGGAATGATTGTGCCGGAAAAGCTGGAGGAAAAAGTGCCGCACTTCGCAGCTGCTTTACAACAGCGACATGGCGAAACCTGGAGAGAACTGCTCGCGCGTACCCGGGAAATGATGGTGCAATTAGGTGACGAACCGCTTTTAGCTGCCTCTTCGGTAGCGGCTCTGGGGAACAGGGTTTTGATGGGGGTAGGCGATTCGGATACGATGGTGTCGCTGGACGAAACACTGGCCATACGCAATAGTATCCCCGGCAGCAGTCTGTATGTATTACCACAGACACCGCATCCTATAGAGAAAGTACCGGTCGCACTCCTTGCTTCCCTGATTGCCGGGTTTGGTTCGGATACGAAATAAAACCAATCTATGTCACTTGCGAAAAAGCTGAAAATAAAAGAAGGTAACGAGCTCATCAGTCTGAATGCGCCGGAACCGCTTGCACGTGAACTCGCAACGTACGGAACACTGCATACAGCGCTTTCGGGGAAAGCTAAGCCCTGGATCATCTTTTTCGTAACGGATCGTCGTACGCTGGAACAGCAGATCGGCAAAGTATTTGCTGCTCTTGCTTCCGAAGGAATACTCTGGATTGCTTTCCCGAAGAAAAGTTCGGGCATACAGACCGACCTCAGCAGGGATCAGGGCTGGGAAATACTGGAGGGATTGCCGGCACAATGGTTGAACCTCATTGCGCTGGATGAGCAATGGAGCGCATTCTCGCTGCGAAAAACAGAAAAAGCAGGCGCGCTTACCACTCAACGACGAAAGGCAGATACCGCAGCTTCTCCCTACGTCGATACAGATAAAAAAATAGTGCGTTTACCCGATGATCTTGAGCAGGAGCTAAACAGGCATCCTGCTTTGCTGAAACAATATCACGCACTCGCGTACAGCCATCGCAAAGAATATGTGCTTTGGGTAAGCAGTGCCAAACGTGAAGAGACGCGCATTGCGAGGATATCGAAAATGATAGAAATGCTCGAAGCCGGTAAGAAAAATCCGAATGAGCGCTAGACCTATTCGGATGCCTTATTGATGCGGTTCCAAATTTCGGGTATCTGCTTCACCCAGAACAGTTCCTTCATTTTTTCTTTGGCGGGAGCCACCGGACTGCCGAAATAGGCCTGACCGCCCTCTATACTGGATGCAACGCCACTCTGGGCATTTACCACAGCCCCTTTACCGATAACAAGGTCCTTGCTTACGCCCACCTGGCCCCAAAGGATCACTTCGTCTTCTATGATAGCTTTGCCACCGATGCCTACCTGCGCGGCAAACAGGCAATTGCGGCCTATTACAGCACCATGGCCTATGTGGATATGATTATCAAGCTTGGTACCGTCGCCGATGATTGTGTCTCCGCTTACGCCCTTGTCAATAGTACATCCGGCGCCTATTTCCACGGAGTTCCCGATCAGCACGCGGCCGCAGCTTTCAAGTTTGTCGTACTGTATATCCCGTTCTTTACGGCGTTTGAAGTAGAATGCATCCGCGCCCAATACCGTTCCTGAATGGATGATCGCGTTATCCCCGATTTCGGTATAATCATAGATCGTTACGTTCGGATGGATCAGGCAGTTACGGCCGATCTTCACATGATTGCCCACAAACACACCCGGCTGCAGATGCGTGCCTTCGCCGATGGTGGCAGAGTCGCTGATCATCTTGTTTGCCGGCTCAAACGGACGGAAATGTTTTACGAGTTTCACATAAGCCGAGAACGGATCATCCGTTACAAGCAGCGTTTTGCCGGGAGGGCAGTCGACTTCCTTATTGATGATGATAACGGTTGCGGGGGAATACAGGCATTTGTTGTAATACTTTTCAAAGTCTACGAACGAAATGTCTCCCGGTGTCACCTTATGGATCTCATTGATGCCGGTGCACAGCTGCTCTTCATTTCCGATCAGCTTTGCTCCAATAAAATCTGCTACCCAGGCAACGGAAACCGGTTGTTCCAAACGCATAAAAATCTCTATTTTGTGCAAAAATAAGCCGCGGCGTCTAATGCAGGATAAAATGTTTTCAAATTGGAACGGAAGGATAACACCGGCTGCTGCCGCACCCTCTGCTTCGGTGGATGCGTTTCGCCTGCGTTACGGATTATATGAGACGTATCTCTGTCGTAACGGAAGTATAGAATATGCATCCCTGCATTGGCAGCGAATGCGGGAAGGTCTGAAGGTGTTAGGGTTCTCCGTACCGGCGGCGTTTTCTGAAAATTACCTTTATGACCAGATGCTTGCGACCATCGCAGCCTGCGGTCTGGCAGACCTGTGCCGCATCAGGGTACAGATATACACGGATTCGGAGACGGCTCCGTTTGAGCCGCAATGGATCATAGAAGTGTTTCCGCTCGCTGTATCTATGACACAATGGTTGTCCGCTGGCATCCGGCTGGCAGTACTGGACGATTTCGTACGGGATAACGATGCTACAGCTAATTTTAAGATCAGTCACAACCGCCACTTCCTGCCTGCGCGGGCGGCTGTAGAGGCTGGTGTTGCTGATGATGTGTTGTTGCGGAACGCTGCAGGCAACCTGGTGGAGAGCGCGATTGCCAACCTGTTCTGGATCAAAGACGGGTGTGTGTTTACGCCACCGCTGAGTGAAGGCTGCCTGGCCGGGACGATCCGCAAACTGATCATAGACCGACTGCAGGAACACGGTATCCCGCTTTCCGAACAACCTGCAACGGATATGGATCTGCTGTATGCGGACGAAATCTTCCTGAGCAATGGTATCCGTAAGATCCGATGGGTGCGCGAGTTTAACAGGCGTATTTACGATAGCGGATTCACGAGACGTTTATGCGATCTGTTGTTTGGGGAGTAAGTGTGCACTTGCTATTGCGCAACGCGTGCGTCTGTGATCATATCCCTTCGATCAGGTCGATGGATTGCTTCAGCCGCTTCTCTCCCGCTGTACCAGCGGTTCGTTCATCCGGCTTCGCAATGACGCGTTATGTTTGGATCTTTCGCAGGGGGGGCTTTACAGTGGCCAGTGCGGATGGCTGAGCTTATTGTGTCATTGCAAAGCGCATCGGCTTTATAGGTGACGCGCCGAAGCAATCTCAGTTTAACTCTGAGTTTAATTTCTTAAACATCAGTGCGAATAACTCTCTCTGCACGTAATTGCGAAGCGCATCGGGCATTGGGTGGGGCGCGCTGAAGCAATCTCAGCTCTCAACTCTCAACTCTGAGTTTGATTTCTTAACCACCAGTGCAAATAGCTAATTCTTCCGCGTCATTGAGAGGCGCATTGTGCATTAGGGAGTTGCTCCGAAGCAATCTCAGTTTCAACTCTGAGTTCAATTTCTAGTGCGAATAGCTAATTCTTCCGCGTCATTGCGGGGCGCATTGTGCATTAAGGGGCTGCGCCGAAGCAATCTCCGTTTCAACTCTGAGTTCAATTTCTAGTGCGAATAGCTAATTCTTCCGCGTCATTGCGAAGCGCATCGGGCATTGGGTGGGGCGCGCTGAAGCAATCTCCGTTTTCAACTCTGAGTTTGATTTCTTAACCACCAGTGCAAATAGCTAATTCTTCCGCGTCATTGTGAGGCGCATTGTGCATTAGGGAGTTGCTCCGAAGCAATCTCAGTTTCAACTCTGAGTTCAATTTCTAGTGCGAATAGCTAATTCTTCCGCGTCATTGCGAGGCGCCGGGTATTAGGGGTGGGTCGCGCCGAAGCAATCTCAGCTCTCAACTCTGAGTTTAATTTCTTAACCACCAGTGCAAATAGCTAATTCTTCCGCGTCATTGCGAGGCGCATCGGGTATTAGGGGTGGGTCGCGCCGAAGCAATCTCCCATTTTTTATCAATGAAGCTTATGGTTGTTTTGATTTATTGGATTTCATTCCATAGATCCACCCATTCCGGATTTGCTTCATTAATCAGATCAATTTTCTGTTTCCTGCTGCCACCTTTAAGCCTTTTTTCTTCTTGAATCGCCTCTGTAATTGTTTCAAAAATCCGGTAATAGACCAGTTGATCGCAATTATATTTTGCCGTGAAGCTGTTGGGATAATATTTGGTTTTGTGCTGATCTATGCGTTTGGGCAGATTGGATGTTACGCCCAGATATAGTACACTCCTGTTTTTATTGCAAAGAAGGTACACGTAGCCTGCTTTTTTCATGCTCGTCTTTTAAGTTCTGTCAATTAGTATATGTCGTCAGGTTAAGGGATTGCTTCAGCCGCTTCTCTCCCGCTGTACCAGCGGTTCGTTCATCCGGCTTCGCAATGACGCATTATGTTTGGATCTTTCGCATCCGGCTTTACAACGGCCAGTGCGAATAGCTAATTCTTCCGCGTCATTGCGAGGCGCATTGTGCATTAGGGAGTTGCGCCGAAGCAATCTCAGTGTTTAAGTCTGAGGTGCGTGGAAGCCAGTCAGTTTATTTTTTCTTCTTTGCATTCGGTTCTGTGCGCTTGCGCACTACCACCCAATCTTCCAGCTGCACATTGAACGGCATTTTGCCGATCTGCACGACCGCCGATTTTTCGCGGATCTCCGTAAGCGTGCCTACCTGGTGATTCACTTTATGCCGCACCAGGTCGCCGATCTTCGCGTCTCCGCCAACCAGCTCAAAGCTCTTATCTGCCTTCTTCGCTGCGCTCTGGTTCATCTGTATCTGCCGCTTCTTAAACAGCACGTTCTCCGCATTTTTGATTACCTCTCCCTTGTTCTCAGATTTCTTCCAGTCGATGATGATCTGTTTGAAGTTGCGTTCCATTTCCCGCAGGTAGTCCAGCTCCTCCTTCTTGATCTTATTCTGCAGCTTCAGCACTTCCTGCTCCTGCTGACGGCGTTCACGGTCGTTCAGGTACTGGAATTCTTTCTTCAGGTCTTCATTTTCCTTAATGAGCTTCTGTAATTCCTTTTCTTTATTGCCCAGCTTCTGCGCCTGCTGTTCGGTTTGCAGCAGCATCTTGTCCAGCTTAAAGTGGTTGCGCTCCGTGAGCTGGCGTGCGCGGTCGATGAGTTTTTTACTGAGTCCGCTGCGTTGAGCAATGGCAAATGTGTAGGAGCTGCCCGGTTTGCCGATGTTCAGCTGGTACAGCGGCTCCAGTTTCTCTTCGTCGAACATCATTGCGCCGTTCACAATGCCTTTCACTTTCCCTGCCATTACTTTCAGGTTCAGGTAGTGCGTGGTGATAATACCCAGAGCATGCTTCGCTGCCAGTTCTTCTACAATAGCCTCGGCAAATGCTCCTCCCAGGTTCGGGTCGGAACCACTTCCGAGTTCGTCTATAAAAAACAGCGTCTTGCCGTTTGCAAAATCCATGAAGTATTTCATGTCCCGCAGGTGCGCGCTGTAAGTACTCAATTCGTGTTCTATCGACTGCGTGTCGCCGATGTGGATCATGATCTGGCGGAAAATGCCCATCTCGGAAGAGGGGTCCGCGGGAACCAGCAGTCCTGCCTGCAGCATCATCTGCAACAGTCCCACTGTCTTCATTGTTACCGTTTTACCGCCTGCATTCGGACCGGAAATGATCAGGATGCGCTGTTCCGGATCAAGCTTTACGTAGGTGGGTATTACCGGCTTCTGCTGCTTCAGGTTGTTCAGCAGCAATAAGGGATGATAGGCTTTTACTAGGTTTACCGTCGGATGATTGCTGAGGCGCGGCATAAAAGCGTTCATGTCGATGGCCAGCAGTCCCTTGGCACGGATAAACTCATACAGTCCGCAGAGCTGATAATACGAAAACAGCTGCGGCTGGTATACTGAAAGCATTTGGGTGGTATCGTTCAGGATACGGCGGATCTCCCGCGATTCGGAGCGCTCCAGCGAGAATACCTCATTGTTGAGTTCAATGGTTTCTTCGGGCTCTATAAATACCGTACGTGAGGTGTCGCTCTCTCCGTGCAGAATACCTTTTACGATGCGTTTGTGTTCAGCATGGATGGCTACCGTCCTGCGACCGTTCAGAAATCCTTCGGATATATCAGCCAAATAGCCTTGTTTTCCGAGCTTGCGCAGGATGCTTTCAAACATCTTACGGAGCTGCTGCCTTTTCGCAGCAAGCTCTGTACGGATATGCATCAGGTCGCGTGAGGCATTGTCGCGGACATTTCCCTGTTCGTCGATCACCGCTTCCACTACAGATGCGATTTCCTTTTCGTAAGTGATTTTCTCGCACAGGGCTTCTATCTGCGGAAACAAACCTTTGTGATTTCCAAACCAGGTGAGGATATTGCGGATATTCAGCGCAAGCTCTTTCATGAACAGCAATTGCTGGCCCGAAAGCGTGGCTCCTTCAATTGCAAGCAATTGCAACTCCTTTTCCACGTTCCGGGTAAAGTCGTTCGGGAAATAATCTCCGGTCTGCAGAATAGAGCGGAACTCGGATGCCTGCAACAATGCACGCTCGATGAAGTCGATCTTGGAGTTGAACTTCAGTGCGCGCACACGTTCTTTCGCAGCATCGCTGCGGCATTTTTCAGCTAAAAGAGTTTTGATCTTCTCAAATTCCAGCGATTCGCTTGCGTTGGCCGGATATAATTGCAGCATATTTTATTATCGTTCGGCAAGATTAGGATGTATGCCTTTGCAGGTAATCATCCACATTACTAAAAAAGAAATCAGGGTATTCACTGCTGAATTTCGCCGTTACAAATCCACCGTACAGCGGACGTGCAGCCGGTTGTTTCA
Organism: Rurimicrobium arvi; assembly: GCF_039540495.1. Lineage (NCBI taxonomy): Bacteria > Pseudomonadati > Bacteroidota > Chitinophagia > Chitinophagales > Chitinophagaceae > Rurimicrobium > Rurimicrobium arvi. The sequence continues at coordinate 452,687 of NZ_BAABEZ010000024.1, forward strand.
GCTCTTCGGTGCTCAGCGGGATCAGGTCGTATTGTGCATCCGGGAAATAGCGGAGGACTCTCAGCGCCAAAGCCACCCGGTTCATATAGTCGGTACTGCCGATATGGTAGACGCCTTTTTTGTGGTCGCGCAGCAATACGAACATGGCACGGGCAATATCAGATGCATTGGTAGGGGAGGCAAACTGATCGTAAGGGAGTTTCAGGGTGAGCTTCTGGCCCGCCTGGCATTGGGCGATGATGCGTGCGATAAAGTTTTTACCGCGCTCCTCATCCCCGTAGATATTTGTCACACGCAATACCAGTGAATCCGGTATGTCACTCAATACTTTTTGCTCCGCTTCCAGCTTATGCCGTGCATATACGCTCAGCGGGTTCACCGGTGCATCTTCGCGGTAAGGACCTTCTTTCCCGTCGAACACGTAATCGGTGGAAATATACACCATACGTGCGGCGCATTGTCTGGCCAGTGCGATAACATTGATCGTACTCTGTACCGTTTTTTGATAACTCTCTTCCGGCTCCGTCTCGCATTGATCCACATGGGTCATCGCACCGCAATGCACGATCACATCCGGTTTCCAGGAGATGATGTCGAAATTCTCGGAATGTTCCGGTTCCAGCGTATTGTAGAAAACGGTGTCATCCGTTGCATAAGAAAAATAGGAACCGAGCACGTCCCATCCTTCGGATTTGAAATGACGCATACAATTGGTGCCCACGAGTCCGGAGGCGCCGATGATAAATACTTTCATACTGTTGTTATCGGTATTCAGTGTTGTTCAGGATTAATATTGTTCCGATTCGTTCGGGAAGCTATTGCTTTTTACATCAGAGATGTATGCCTTGGTGGCATTGGAGATCTCGTCAAACAGGTTGTGGTACCGACGCAGGAATTTCGGGGAGAAATTCTTGTTGATGCCCAGCATATCATGCATTACCAGCACCTGGCCATCCACATGCATACCGGCGCCGATACCGATGATCGGTATTTTCAGTTCTTCTGCCACGCGCTTGCCGAGATTGGCGGGAATCTTCTCCAATACGATCGAAAAGCAACCTGCGGCCTGCAGGGCATGTGCATTTTCTATCAGCGCTTCAGCTTCCTCATCTTCCTTTGCGCGGACGGCATAAGTGCCGAATTTATTGATGGATTGCGGCGTGAGTCCGAGATGTCCCATTACCGGTACACCCGCGCTCACGATGCGCGCGATGGATTCGCATTCATCTTTACCTCCTTCGAGCTTGATCGCATGTGCACCTGTTTCCTTCATCACGCGGATGGCCGATTCCAGTGCTTTTTTGCTGTTACCCTGGTAGCTTCCGAAAGGAAGGTCCACGATCACGAGACAGCGCTGTATACCTTTCATTACGCTTTGCGCATGGTAGATCATATGGTCCAGGGTGATGGGCAGGGTGGTACTGTTGCCCGCCATTACATTGGAGGCCGAGTCGCCTACCAGCAGCACGTCAATTCCGGACGCATCGAGGATGCTGGCCATAGAAAAATCATAGGCGGTAAGCATGCTGATTTTCTCGCCATTCTGCTTCATCCATTGCAGCGTGTGCGTGGTAACCCGTTTGATCTCAGAGTGTACTGACATAGTGTTGTTTTGATAAACCGGATAAAGGTAAACCAAGATTTTGATCCCGGACCCGGAAAATATACGGTATTGCCATCGGCATTGCCTATTGCACGCAAAAGGCTATTTTTGCTGCCTTATGAAATACCTGATAGTCGGACTCGGTAATATCGGCGCGGAATACGACGGCACACGTCATAATATAGGTTTTGATATTGCAGATGTATTTGTGATGCAGCATGGAGGGCAATTCCGCCTTGACCGTCTCGCTTTCGTGGCTGAGTGTAAATGGAAGGGCAAAACAATCGTGGTGATCAAGCCCACCACTTATATGAACCTGAGTGGTAAGGCAATGAAATACTGGATGGATAAGGAGAAAATCCCGGTTGAAAATACCCTGGTGCTCATGGACGACCTTGCCCTGCCGATCGACACGATGCGTATCCGCGGTTCCGGCAGCGATGCGGGTCATAACGGACTGAAGAACATCCAGCTGCTGTTAGGCACCAATGCGTATCCGCGCCTGCGTTTCGGTATCGGTAACAACTTCGCTAAAGGACGCCAGGTAGAGTTTGTGCTCGGCCGCTGGACGCCCACTGAGATGGCGGTTGTAAAAGACAAAGTCCTGAAAAGCTGCGACGCCATCGAATCCTTTGTGTCGATGGGCCTCGAGCGGACGATGAACTTATTTAATAAGTAGATCAGGATTAAGAGGTTTACAGGATTTTATATGCCTGTGTAAACTGCGTTTGCTTGTCCTGCAATTGTTCAGGTTTTTGAGCGCTATATATCTTCCGGATGTAAAGGGTGACCTGTGGGAGCAACGAGTTTCTTGTTGTAGACTCGTTTGAATTCAAGACTGAGGCGGCCGAAGTTAATCAGCAAACCGTCCGCAATATTGTATACCTCCAGGTAATTTATGGCCTGCGCTTTATGAGCATCTTCCAGTTTTTCACGCGCTTTTAATTCCAGCATCACACAGTTTTCTACAAAGAAATCAACCCTGCGTGTGCCGATTTTTATATCTCGATAGAAAATAGGCATGATCATTTCCTGTTGAAACGAAAGCCCGGCAATACTCATTTCCAGCGCCAGAGCTCTCTGGTAGATCACTTCCTGGAAACCATTACCCAGGGTTGAATGTACCTGCATTGCACAGCCGATTATCGCATGTGTGATGTCATTAATGTTCTTCTTCGTTGTCATCTTGTTCGTCTTTTAGCTGTTATTCTTCAGTTCATTATTTTTTCGGTCAGGTTAACCTTAGCCCTTGCCTTCTTTCATTATCTACGGCTTTACTGTAGGTCGTACCTGTGTTAATATACTGCTCATCTTGTAATCTTGTCCATCGTGTACTCCTGTTAATCTTGTACTCCTGCTCATCGTGTACTCCTGCTCATCGTGTAATCTTGTCCATCGTGTACTCCAGTTAATCTTGTTCTCCTGCTCATCGTGTAATCCTGTCCATCGTGTACTCCTGTTAATCTTGTTCTCCTGCTCATCGTGCCACCCTGTCCATCTTGTTAATTGATGATTTCCGTTTTAGGATCTGCCCGCATAGCCGCAATGCGATCTCTCCATTCCTGCAGGGCTTCCGGTGTGAGCCGCACCCAGTCGCTGAGTTCACCCACGACCTTCAGGGGTGCACTACTGCGGTAGGAGCGGGTAGGGTTGCCGGGAAATTTCTTGTCCGTTACGTTGGGATCGTTCTCAAAAGGACCGGTAGGCTCGACAATATAAACTCTTTCACGACCTTCACCGGGAGCAAGTGCAGCCGCAAGTCCGGCTCCGTTTGGCAGCGCAGTGAAGTAGATATGATTCATGATCACCTCCGGCTTATAGTTGGACGGGAAGCCTGCGCTGAGCAGATCGCCGGGTTTGAGATCCGCTTTGGTGCCGTGGTAAAAGGGACCGGTATCTGATACAGCGTTATTGGGTTGCTTCATTTTATTTTCCGAGTGGTAAGATTTCAGTTGTGTCCCTGGTTATCTTTTCTGAATAACGGTACGTGCTGATGCTATGCCGGTAAACGATTGTGTCGCCCTGCCAGCCGAACGTGTCTGATTGGGGATCGACCGGGTCATTTACGTAAATGTAGCCACGATGTTTTTCAAAGATACAGTAAACAGGTTGTGCCACCTCATAGGAGCAGCAGGCTGCCATAAATCCCTGGAAACGGCTGTAGATAATGATCTGGTCATTTTTAAACAAAGTGGTTTTCGGATAGATGGGGAACAACAGCAACGACGCAAGCAATGCCATAAAGATGCCTCCGATTGTAGTGAAAACAGCCGCCACGATAGCCGATGCCAGGTAAAAGGAATAATACAACGACTGTAAGCGTGATTTGCGGAAGGTTTTGAAGAACAGGATCAATCCGGACAGATACAGCGCTATCTTAAAAGGAAACAGTACAGGTTGGCTTATGCGGTACCCGGTTATACCGCTTAGTACAAGATGCAACAACAGAAATGCAAGCACGCAGATGTGCAGGATTACCAGCGTGCGGATGTTATTGTCTTTTTTCATTTATGTAAGATAACGATAAAAGTATCACCGGTGAGCCCCTTTACGGCGACAACCCTAAAAAGCTGGCGGAGTGGGGCGTGAACGTGAACGACTCCACGCAGAGCAAGCCTTCAGAGCCGAAGGCGTAACAGGGAATGTATCCTCAAAAAAGAAGTCCCTCCGTTTTTGATCACGGAGGGACTGTTTATTTTTAAAAGCATTCCATTACCCGGCTTCAGCCCAGCGACGTATCTGCGGACTGACGCGGTAGCGGTCTTCCTGGTAATAATCGTATAAATCTTCGAGCTGTTGCAGCACCTTTTTCCAGCCGATCTCTGCACCCCAGGCCAGTAAGCCTTTCGGATAGTTCACGCCTTTGGTCATGGCTGTTTCGAGGTCTTCGTGACTGGCAATATTCAGGAATAATGAGTCGGCGGCCTCGTTGATCAGCATCACCAGGATGCGGTCGGATATACGTTTCTGCAACGCGGCGTCGTCCTGTGCGGCGGGCAACTCCTGTCCGGCTGCATAACTGTAAAAGCCCCTTCCGGATTTACGTCCGTAATAGCCGGCCTCAAACAGGCGTTTCTGGCTCAGGGATGGCTTGAAGCGCGGATCGAAGAACAGCGATTGCCATACAGATTCCGTCACACGGTAGTTCACATCGTGTCCGATAAAATCCATCAGCGCAAAAGGACCCATCCTGAAGCCCGCTGCCGTCATGGCGGCATCAATTGTTGCACAGTCCGCAACACCTTCTTCCAGCAGGCGGATCGCCTCACTGTAAAACGGACGGGCTACGCGGTTGACGATAAAGCCGGGTGTGTCTTTCGTGATCACGGGTAATTTGCCCCAGCTGCTTACCATGCTGCGCACTTTCGCAGGCAGTGCTGCGTCGGTCTGAACGGCAGGTATGATCTCCACCAGCGCCATCAATGGAGCCGGGTTGAAGAAATGGATGCCGATCACACGCTCCGGGTGCTTGCAGGCTGCTGCAATGGAGGCAAGTGAAAGAGATGAGGTATTTGTCGCCAGAATGCAATCACCGGAAACCACTGCTTCGAGGTTGCGGAATACGGTTTGTTTCACATTGAGGTCTTCCACGATCGCTTCAATGACCAGTTCGCTGCCGGCAAGAGCTTCCAGTGAATCCACAAACTGCAGATTGGCCATATAAGCTTCCGCCTGTTCGTTGCTGATCTTTCCTTTTTCGGCCAGTTTGCCGAAACTCGCTTTGAGGCTGCTGTTTGCGCGTTCCAATGCTGCGCTTTGTGTGTCGTATAAAAATACTTTGTGGCCTGCCTGGGCCAGTACCTGGGCAATGCCGCTGCCCATGGCGCCGCTGCCGATAATTGCTGTTTGCATATACTGTTAGTGGTGCCAAAAATAACGAAATACCCACCGCCAACTATGCCGGGAATCGATATTATTTCTGTCTTTTCTTTCGGATAAGCAAACCCTGGCGCCAATAAAAAGGCCGACAGACAACAAGTGTATCTGTCAGCCTTTCCCGTACACAGCATACTTTTTAGCCGAATACGTTCCTGCCTTTGCCCGTGCTGATCAGGCTGTACAGGCTTTCCCGTACCAGCGCGCCCCAGGCTCCGGAACAGGCACCGTAGCAGGCAAATGAGGGCGTCAGTCCTTCATGCGTAAAGCGCAGTTGTGTCTGCCCGGCTTCCTCGGTTATTTCGAAAATGATCTTAGTGCCGGTCCATTCATTGTCGTTATCGAAGGAGGGGAGCTTGCTGTCGGTTACGAGCCATACCAACCGTTCACCGGGCACCGACTCCAGCACGCGCTGCCGGGAGTAATGCAGGTCCTTCATCCGGTAATCGAATTCGTCTCCCTGTTTTATCGTGTCACCTTCTATGGTGCCCTGCCACCAGCCGCGCACATTATTGATCGCATCAAATACTTCCTGCGGGCTTTGGTCGACGGTGATCGTCGTGGTAAAATGCGTCATGCTCATTTCGTTACTGTTTACCTGTACGGATTATTGAAGCATCACCAGTTGCCCGGTATGGTATTGCAGATGAGAAGTGCGGGTGATGATGATGTTCAGTTTGTTGCGGTGCGGCTCGTTTGCGAACTCCTCTGCGGAAACAGCGGTATGCTTGTCAAACCAGTCATTGAGCTGCATCTTCCCGAATTGCTCGTCCAGGAATGCACATTGCTTTGTCCAGTATTCCCGCAGCAGTGCAACAGGCGGTATTTGTGCTGTTACCTTGTCGGCATTTTTTAGAAACGGCTCGTACAGTTCCGGGTGTTGTTTTTCGCCCAGATCCAGCAGGCGCAGTATGTCATCGTGCACCGCCACCATGTGTCCGAGCAGGTATACGCCTCTGTTTTTGCCCGGCGCAATCTCGTCCATAAGGCGTTCATCGCTCAGTGCATTCAGGTGTTTATTCCAGTTGGCGATAGAGCCGTTCCAGCGGTCCAGTATCATTTTTACCGCGATTTCTGTTGTATGCATATTGTCTGTTTTATTGATTGACTGTTTATTTTGCTTCGTTGTTACAGGTCTTTCGTGTCGTAAATATAGATTTGCACTTCGTTGTCGGCTGCAAGTATTTTGCGGTCTGCCGCACAGGCTTTACCTGTGTCTGATGCGAAAGCACTCATCATTGCTTCCATCGATTCGAAATACAGGTTCGCTACACGATATACATCGGCGTGGCCTGTGGTGGAAAGCAGGTTGCCGTCGCTGATCTCATAGCGCAGCAGTCCCGGTAATTGCCTGGCCAGCGGTACATGCACCTCAAAATAATGCTGCTCAAAGAAGGCCTTGTCTTTAGGCGTCTGGTAGATGATGGTCATTTTTGCCATAATAGTATGCGCTGATTTTTTTTAATGAATTCCCCGGTTGTAAACGCTCCGCGTGCAAATGGCGGGTGGAAGACTTGCAATAACAAAGCTACCGTCCTTATGTTACTTGCGCGCTGTGTAAAATAGACATTGTGACGGGTTGATTCGGACAATTGTGTGGACTACCTTTGTATAAAATAAAAGGGTATGAAGGAACTCTGTATCGTGGTGCCGGAGGGTAACAACAACCTGAGCAGCATTACCGGCGCGTATGAGATATTCAGCAAGGCGAATGCTTACCGGAAAGAAAAAGGTGGATCAGAGCTGTTTCACATATGTCTGGCGGGCATTTCGGAAGCTGTAGACTTCAATGACGGCTTGTTTACGGTAAAACCGCATATGCATATTTCCGCTGTCGGGAAGGCAGACCTGGTCATCGTGCCTTCTCTGAATCATAATTACCGGCTTGCATTGCAGGGGAATGATCTGCTCCTCGACTGGCTGCTGGTCCAATACAGGAATGGTGCGGAAATAGCGACTATATGCACCGGGGCTTTTATGCTGGCCGCCGCGGGTGTGCTGGATGGTAAAAGCTGTTCCACGCACTGGTCGGTCACCGAACAGTTCAGAACCATGTTCCCAAAGGTGAAATTGCAGCCGGATCAGCTGATAACGGACGAAGCCGGCATCTACACCAATGGAGGAGCTTACTCCTTCCTGAACCTGATGATCTACCTCGTGGAAAAATATTATGACCGGCAAACGGCTGTGTATTGCGCCAAAGTATTCCAGATAGAGATCGACAGGGCTGCACAATCTGAGTTTTCCATTTTCTCGGGACAGAAACACCATGACGATGAAGTGATCATACTGGCGCAGGAATATATAGAGCAGAACCTGGACGAAAGAATATCGATAGAGCAGCTTTCCGCTTCATTCAATGTAGGCCGGCGAAATTTCGACCGCCGTTTTATCAGGGCAACCGGTAATACACCTTTGGAATATGCGCAGCGTGTGAAGATGGAAGCAGCGAAGAAAGCGTTTGAAACGAACCGTAAGACAATCAGCGAAGTGATGTATGAGGTAGGCTATACGGATGTAAAGGCGTTTCGTGAGGTGTTTCGCAAGATCACCGGGATGTCTCCGCTTGAATACAAACGTAAATATTATAAGGCGGCATCCTAGTATAGCTCTGTTGTCTGCTTATGCACTTTACAGGAAATATTATCCGGTTGTATGCGTAGCCACAAATGCGTACACGCGGGCATCTAGCGGTGGCACTTAAAGTAATCGAAAGGCTCCTTACAGTCGAGGCAGCGATACAGGGCTTTGCAGGACGTGGAGCCGAACTGACTGATGAGTTCGGTGTGTGTGGAATTACAATGCGGACAAGGTACCTGCTCGCGCGACTGGAATAGTCCGTCCGGACCGCTCGGATTTACCGGCGGGGCGATACCGTATTCTTTGAGTTTTCTTTTACCCTCATCGCTCATCCAGTCGGTGGTCCAGGCCGGACTCAGGCGACTTTCGATACGGATGTCTTTTATGCCGGCTTCCAGCAATGCCATGCGGATATTCATCGAGATCATATCCATCGCCGGGCATCCGGAATAAGTGGGGGTAATGGTGATGGTCACTGCGTCGGGGCCTGTAACAGCCACATCCCGCACCACGCCAAGATCGACAACGCTGAGAACAGGTACCTCAGGATCGGGTACCTGTTCCAGCAATGCCCATATATGTTCGTTTGTGATTACCATTCTTCACCGGGAAATTGTCGTTGCATGTATTGCATTTCGGCCAGTAAAAAGCCCAGATGCTCGGTATGCACTCCGTTCTTACCGCCTTTCTGCATAAACACGTCTGCGGGCGGCATTGTGAGTGTAGCTTCATTGAATACTTCGGCTACTTTTTCTTTCCACGCATTCGCGAAAGTGCGGAAATCGGGTATAGCGCCTGCTGCAATCAGTTCCTGTTCCCACTCTGTGGCGATAAAGAATTCGCCGGTGTAGGTCCAGATATCGTCTATCGACTCCTGTACGCGGCGCTTGCTTTCTTCCGTACCGTCACCGAGACGGATCACCCATTCTGCGCTCCATTTGTAATGATACAACGCTTCTTTGTGCGACTTCTCGGCAATAGCTGCAAGATGTGTGTCGGAAGATTGCTGCAATGCTTCGAGCAACAGCAGCTGATACGCCTCAAACAGGAACTGACGTACTACTGTAAATCCGAAATCACCTTTCGGCAATTCACAGATCAGGAAGTTGCGGAAATCCCGTTCTCCGCGCAGGAAAGCCAGGTCGTCTTCGGTTTTGTTCTCGTTCTGCAGCTGCGCCGCATATTGGTACAGGCTGCGCGTGGCTCCGAGCAGATCCAGCCCGATATTGGACAGCGCAATGTCCTGTTCGAGAATCGGTCCATGTCCGCACCATTCGCAGAGACGCTGGGCGAGTATGAGATTGGAATCCGCCATCTGCAACACATAGTCACACATAGCGGTCCGGTTTTTACTGGGCAATGTTATGTTCATGTCGGTTGCTGCTGGTTTACATATGGCCTATCTCTTCCGGAATATCGTAGAAGGTAGGGTGACGATAGATTTTATCTTCTGCAGGTTCGAAAAGCTCCTGCGCTTCATCCGGGTTGGATGCATGTATGTGTTTGGACTCAACAGCCCAGATGCTCACGCCTTCCATACGGCGGGTATATACGTCACGCGCGTTTTCGATCGCCATGCGTGCATCTGCTGCGTGGAGGCTGCCTACGTGCTTATGATCCAGTCCCTGCCGGCTGCGGATGAATATTTCCCAAAGCGGCCAATCGTTATGTTGCATTGTCTGATATTTTTAAAATGAGTGATTGATTATGCTACTTTTTCGTTTACGCGCGATGCTCTTTTTTCGGCATACGCAGCGGCTGCTTCACGTACCCAGGCACCCTGCTCATGTGCTTCGCGGCGTGCTTTAAGTCGTGCTTTGTTACAGATGCCGTTGCCTTTCACCACGTTCCAGAACTCTTCCCAGTCGATCTCGCCGAAGTCGTAATGACCGCGCTCTTCGTTCCATTTCAGGTCTTTGTCCGGTACTGTGAGTCCGAGGTAATTCACCTGTGGAATGCTTGCATCGATAAACTTCTGACGCAGTTCGTCGTTGGTATGACGCTTGATCTTCCATTTCATGGATTGTTCCGTGTTCGAGGATTCAGAATCCGTCGGTCCGAACATCATCAGGGCAGGCCACCACCAGCGGTTCAGCGCATCCTGCGCCATCTCTTTCTGTGCGGCAGATCCTTTGCTCAGCACCATCATGATCTCGTATCCCTGGCGTTGGTGGAAGCTTTCTTCTTTACAGATGCGCACCATAGCACGCGCATACGGACCATAAGAGGTACGGCAAAGAGCCACCTGGTTCATGATCGCTGCACCGTCTACCAGCCATCCGATCGCTCCCATATCTGCCCAGCTGAGGCTCGGGTAGTTGAAGATGGAGGAGTATTTGGCCTTGCCGGAAAGCAGGTCCTCAATGGTTTGCAGGCGGGTGATACCCAGCGTTTCGCAGGCGCTGTACAGGTAGAGGCCGTGTCCGGCTTCGTCCTGGATCTTCGCAAGCAGCGTTGCTTTGCGCTTCAGCGACGGGGCACGCGTAAGCCAGTTGCCTTCCGGCAACATACCTACGATCTCCGAGTGCGCATGCTGGGAAATCTGACGGATCAGTGTTTTACGATAAGCATCGGGCATCCAGTCTTTGGGCTCGATTTTGATTTCGGCATCCACTTTGGCCTGAAATTGTTCCTCAAAATTGATTTGCGGACTCATATGCTTGGATTTAAGATTGTTTAGAAATATTATGATTAACGTACATCAAAGTTAACGATTACCTGTTCGCTGCGTGGATGTGCCTGGCAGGCCAACACAAAGCCCTGTGCAAGCTCATCCTTCTCCAGTGCATAGTTCACGTCCATCTCCACTTCACCGGATTCCACTTTACAGCGGCAGGTGGCACATACGCCCCCTTTACAGGCAAAAGGCAGATCGGCGCCGTTACGCAATGCAGCATCCAGGATGCTTTCCCCATGGTAGCCCAGGCGTACCGTGGATGCGCTGCCATCCAGGTGGATGGTTACTTCGCTCATCGTATCATCGCCATAGGCCATATCGCGGCGGGCCTTTTGTTTTTCAGCAGCGGTAGCGGAATAGAACAATTCAAAGTGAATACGCTCTTCGGGTATACCGGCGGCTTTCAGCGCTTCTTTACCGCTCAGGATCATTTCTTCTGGACCGCACAGAAACACGTCATCAATTTTTTGTGCGTCTACGACCTTATCGAGGAAGATATTGATCTTAGCCGGATCAATGCGCCCGCGCAGCAATTCCGCATCAGCCACTTCGCGGCTCAGCACGTTGTACAGGCTGAAACGCTCCATATATTTATTTTTAAGTGCTTCGAGTTCAGATTTGAAAATGATGGAGCCGCGGTTCTGGTTGCCGTATACGAGACAGAATTCGCTCTGAGGTTCGCTCTGCAATACCGTTTTAATGATAGAGAGGATTGGTGTAATACCGCTGCCCGCTGCAAAAGCCAGGTAATATTTTTTGCGTTCGCGGTTCAGCTCACAGGTAAACAAACCCTGCGGAGCCATAGCGTCCAGCGTGTCACCAACCTTCAGCTGATGGTTGGCAAATTGCGAAAACAGACCGTCTTCTACTTTTTTGATTGCCACGCGCAGTTCCCTGTCGAGCGGACTGCTGCAGATAGAGTAGGAGCGGCGTACCTCTTCTCCGTTGAATTCTTTACGGAAAGTAAGGTACTGGCCATGCCGGAAACTGAATTCCTGCTGCAGTTCCGCCGGAACTTCCAGTGATACCGACACGCAGTCTGCGGTCTCTTTACGAACGTTTTTTACTTTAAGCGGATGAAATGTGATTGCCATGTGTATTATGCTTTGATGCCATTCATCAGGATGGCGCTGATATCTTTTGCCAATGAATCTTTACTTACGCCGCGGCCGGGTTTATACCACAATTCCACCCAGCGAAGGGAGGATAAGAGGGTAAACAGTGCCACGGATATATTTACTTCCTTGAACGCACCTGCCGCGATACCCTCGGTAATGATGCCGGCAAGGTTCTTCTCATACTCCTTACGCATTTTCTTGAACTCGGTAAGGCGTTCTGGTTTAAGGTACTTCCAGTCGTTGTTCAGCACGGAAACCGCATCGCGGTATTCAAAAATGATCGCTACATGAAACGCAATGATCGCCTCCATCATACGCGGATAATCGCCTGCAAACTGCACGCGCGCTTCCTCCAGTTGCCGGTTGTATTTTTCACCGGCCTCAAAACAGATCGCGTCCAGTATCTCGTCTTTAGATCGTATGTGGTTGTACATGCTCGCCGCCTCCATACCCACACGTTCCGCAAGTTCGCGCATAGAAGAGCCTCCGAAGCCCTTCTCCCGGAAGAGACGGGCAGCTTCGCCTAATATCAGCGAGCGACGATCGGGTTTGGTTTTTGTTGACGGCATTCCAATAGCAAAAATAATAAATCCTGAGAATACTAACTAACGTTTGTTAGTTTTTCTTTTGTGATATTGTTAAGTTTTGGGAAATACGTTGCGTCGTACATTCAAAAAGCTAAAATCTGTATTTATGAAACGCTCTTTACTTCGCCTGTTTTTCATCTGCTTCAGCCTGCTGTCTCTGCAGGTATGGGCAGATCCTTCTGTTGCTTCCGGCCAGGTCCGTAAGAAAGCAAAACATAAGGTGGTGCTTACGAAAGGCACGCTTTTTATGCTGAGTCCCGAAAGACGTACGCAGATATGGTATGCACGTAAATACAGCAAACAGGGGAAATCCTTATTCCGTACCGAATACACAATCTATAACGAACAGAAAAAGTTGCTGGCATCAGTACAGGCCGATCATGACAAACGCCGGAAGGTAGTTACGGTATCGGTAAAAGACCTGACCTCCCAGGGATTTCCTACTTCTAATATAGAGTCGGACACCTATTCCGATCCGTTTCCCGGCCCGTTCGGCCACATCGGTAAAGTGGGAGCAGCGAATAAAAGCAATCCCGGACAGATGATGGTGCGTTTTGCAAATAAACGGTACGATTATGTGCAGGTGCTCAGTATTGCGGATGCACATGAAGATCCCGGGAAGAAGTTGCAGGTATACGTACTGGACAGGAAATAAGCACTTCTTTAATAGAATGCATCATGGAAATGCCTGATTTCAGGCGCTTCTGCGCCATTCCATTCGATGCTGATCACGTCGAACCGGATGGATTTAACATAACCGGTTTGTGCACAATACGCAACCGCTGCTTCTTTCAGATGACGTTGTTTTGCGGGTGATACAGATTCTTCCGGGAAGCCAAAACGCTTACTGCGCCTTGTTTTCACTTCTACGAATACCAGGTCTTTTCCGTCTTTTGCTATAATGTCCACTTCTTTTTTTCCATAACGCCAGTTACTCGCAAGGATAATATACTCTTTTTTTTTCAAAAAATTCATAGCCTGCAGTTCGCCGTTTGTTCCTATTTCGTTATGTTTGGACATTCGTTAGTCAGTATGGAAGAGTTAATTATCAGATTTACCACGCAGATGCGTGAGGCCTTGCAGATAGCAGGCAAATATAAATTCCGCGTTCCGAAAAGCACTAAATTTCAAAATGTTATACTTACCGGTCTGGGCGGTAGCGGTATTGCGGGTTCAATTGTACAGAACTATGTTTTCGACAAGATAAAAATTCCTTTTGTTGTCAATAAAGATTATTTCCTGCCCGCATTTGTCGGAAAAGAATCCCTCGTGATTGTCTCTTCCTATTCTGGTAACACTGAGGAAACGATCGCAGCGCTGGAAACTGCAATTAAAGCCAAGGCAACTGTGGTGTGCATTACTTCCGGCGGTAAAATAGCGGAATTGGCGGCTAAGAAAGGGATCGATTGTATTGAACTGCCCGCCGGGATGCCGCCGCGCTCCTGCATCGGATATTCTATGCTACAGGTGCTGCGCACATTTGAGCATTTCGGGTTATGTAAAGGAGTGCTCGCAAAAGACGTTCCGGCAGCTATAGAGTTGCTGGATAAAGAAGAGAAAGACATCCGCCGCAAGGCCAAAACCATTGCCGCAAAGCTATTGGGTAAACTGCCGATCATCTACGCTGCATCCGATTACGAAGGTATGGCCATACGTTTCCGCCAGCAGCTGAATGAAAACAGCAAGGTCCTTACCTGGCATCACGCTATTCCGGAAATGAACCATAACGAGCTGGTAGGGTGGCGCGATAAAGATCCGAACAAAGTGGTGGTCTTATTGCGTAACGAAACGGATTATGATCGTGTGCAGACGCGTATGGAGATCAACAAAAAAGTTTTTAAGCAGTATACTCCCAATATCATTGAGATCCATTCAAAAGGCAACAGCTATTTTGAACGCATCTTCTATCTGATTCATCTTACAGATTACGTGTCTACAGAACTTGCGAAGCTCAGGGAAGTAGATGCGACGGAAGTGGCGGTGATCGATTTCCTGAAAGGTTCCCTGGCAAAAGTGTAACACCAGCGTATTTTCTATATAAAAAAAGACCTGAATCCGATTCAGGTCTTTTTTTATTCCGGAATATCCCAATGGCCATTCAGTTTCAGTACTTTTTCGATCACATCCCGGACACATCCCGTGCCGCCGGTGTGATGCGATACATATTGCGAAACCGCTATTATTTCGGGAGCCGCGTCTGCAGGACAGGTCGGTAAACCGCAGAGCTTCATAGCGGCATGATCCGGTATATCATCTCCCATATACAGTGTCTGAGCGGGCGTATTGCCATACTGTAACCAGAGTGATTGCAGCAACTGCTTTTTATCGCCTACATCGTAGTGCGCTTCTGTAATGCCCAGACGTTTCAGGCGAAGGATCGGCGCCTCCTGCTTCCCTCCGCTGATGATCCAGACCTGGTATCCTTTTTTTACGGCCAGCTGCAATGCATAGCCGTCGCGGATATTCATTCTGCGCAGCATCTCACCCTGTTCCGTAATCAGTAGCGTGCCATCGGTAAGCACACCGTCGATATCGAACACAAAGGTGGTAATATCTTTAAAGCGGGAAAGGATATTCATTTATTTCTGATTGTCGCGCCATTCATATACCCAGCTGCTCTGGATCATTTCGAGGTGGCCTTCGTTGCACTCTTCTTTTTTACCTTCAAAATGAGGCAATTGCATTACCCATTCCATCAGGTCGGTAAAGCGTATGCGGTATATCTGGCTTTCACCGAAGTTGTCGCCGAACTTTTCATATAGTTTCAGAGCGATGTCTTCGTAATCATTCCATTTAATCGGTGGTTCGTACATGTTTGCTTTGTATTGAATGGTTGGAAAATGTTTTTAGTCGCCGTAGATCAACGTTTGGTCGGGAAGGGTCACTTCTACTGTGCCGCTCTCATTTTTGTTGAGCACGCATTGGCAGCCCAGACGGGAATTGATGCGCGGGTTGCGTGCACGGTCGATAAAGTCTTCTTCCCGGTCAATTATTTCCGGGAAAAAGTCATCCCCCTGTTCCACATAGAGATGGCAGGTGCTGCAGGCGCAAACCTGTCCGCAATTGTGGTGCAATTCAATATCGCGATCCAACAGTACTTCCAAAACACTCTGACCGCCCTGTACATTTTCGATCACAATAGGTTTCAGTCCCTGTTGTTCAAAATTTACTTTTAGTGTATACATTGATTGTTGTAAGAAAAATTGAGAGTGCAAAGGTAATCCATCGGCTGTTTTCAGCCATACATCTTTCTGATAGAATCCGTCAGAGAATCGTATATTCTAAGCAATTCCGGCATTTCAGTGAGTAAATCACGGTGCTTTTGCAGCGTATTGGTATCTCCGCGCAGCGCCGGTCCGGTCTGAATTTCCCTTGCCGGTGTCTGATCGAGCGTACGCAGCCACTCGTGCAGCATAGGTTTCAACAGGTTTGCGCTCAATCCGTTAGCGGTGCACAAATCTTCGGCAACTGCAAAAAGATGATTCGCAAAATTCTGTGTGAGCACAGCGCTCAGGTGCAGTATTTGTCGCTGTCCTGTATCGGCGACCACTACCGGTGAAAAGCATTTTTCAGCCGTTGCGCGTAATGCTTCCAGTGTGTCTGAGTCGGATGCGTCTATACAAACGGGTACAGGTTCGGTAAGTGGCTTTATATGTGCACTGATCGACGCGATCGGCCAGAGACACCCATAATGCGCCGCATGCATGCCAAGTACTGCAATGTCAGTATTGCCCGAAGTATGCACCATAATCATATGTTTCTTCAGGCCTGTCTCGCCGGCAACTGTTTCAATGGCGGCATCCGGTACACAGATCAGGCACATCGTTCCCGGTTCGTCAGGGATATCTGTCAAACGATCCATCAACGGTACCCCGGTTTGCGCTGCAATAATTGCCGACTTTTCTTTATTGCGTGCAAAGATTCCTTTTACAGGGGCATGGGCCGCATGTAAGCAGCGGGCAAGGAAAGAGGCCATTTTTCCGGAACCTATCAGGTAGTAGTTCATGCGCGCTTGTTTGTGACGTAATAATCATGCATGGTTTGCCATATCTGTGCTTTCAGCGCAGGCAGTTCTTTCAGACTCATACCTGCTGTTTCCACCGGTGGAAGAAAATGCAGTTCCACCGGGCAGGGGCGGCCCCAGAAGCCGTACTGATGCGGTAAGATCTTTCCGGTATTGAAAATAAGCGCCGGCATCACCGGTTTCTGCTCCCTTATGGCAACCACGAATGCCCCGTCCTGGAATTCCTGCAACGGTTCGTTTGTTTTGTTGCGTGTACCTTCAGGATAGAGGCAAAGGTGCAAACCCATCCGCAATGTTTCGCGCATAGCGGTGAAACTTTCCTTGCGGCTTTTTTCACTTTCGCGGTCCACGAGTATGCTGCCCGTCTTGTAAATAAGCCCGAACAGGGGAACTTTAGCGATTTCCACTTTCGCGAGTGTCTTGTTAGCGCCGGGTATCCAGGGGCTGCTTACCGGGATGTCTATGAAGGAATTGTGGTTGCAGACCACCACATAGTTTTTGCCTGGCGCAAAATATCCGGTTCCTTTCCTGCGTACCGGACAAAACACAAGCGGCATAAAGACATTCATCCAGACGACGAAGATGCCGTGCAACGCTTTGCTGCGCCGGGGTTCCGGCAGACCGAGGATCAGCAGGGTGGCAATATAGGCCGGAAGCATGGTTATGATAAATACCAGCAACAGGTACACGAGGTATATTTTGCCGGCGATATTTTTTATCGGATTCATCGCCTCAAATGTACAAGCTAATCACGGCTATGGCAAAAAAGCAGGAAGGGGATGACTTAACGGCATCCCCTTCCTGTGCTGAAAATTCTGTTTATTAACGGTAGTAACCGTTGTGTTTGGCGCGGTAGATCGTTGCGTTGGCCTGACGCTGTTCTCTGCGGATAATGCGGTGTTCGGCAGGAGTAATCACTCCATCTGCTTTAGCTACCCGTGTTGCGATCCGCACATCTTTTCTTTGTCTTGCGATGGCGGCGTGTTCCCTTGGAGTGATGCTGCCGTTACGAACGCCCTGATGGATGCGTGCGGTTTGTCTCACATTTGTGCGGTGTATATTCTGCGCATTTGCGCCTATTGTCATCATCAGTGCCGCAGCCATTACGATTAAAGCTTTCATTGTTCCAGATTTTTAAGTGTTATTGAATCTTTATTTGCACTTATGACCCGGTAACGGAAAAAGAGTTTAATGGCTCAGGACAAATTCCAGTCTATTGGCTTTTTGTTATGATGCGCGAGGTATTCGTTCGTTTTGCTGAAATGCCTGCAGCCGAAAAATCCGTTATGTGCAGAAAGGGGAGAGGGATGGGCTGCTTTAAGTATCAGGTGCTGCTGCGGATCGATAAATGCTGCCTTACTTTGTGCAAAACGGCCCCAAAGAAGGAACACGATGTTTTTTCTTTTTTCGGCTACAGCGTGGATCACCGCATCCGTAAACCGGTGCCATCCTATATTCGCATGCGAATTGGCTTTATGCGCCTCTACAGTCAATGCTGCATTCAGCAATAATACGCCCTGTTCTGCCCACGGGGTCAGGTCTCCACTGCGGGGAACCGGCATGCCGGTATCCTGGTGAAGCTCTTTAAAAATGTTGACAAGTGAAGGAGGAGGCGGAACTCCCTGCGGAACGGAAAAGCTTAGTCCGTGCGCCTGACCCGGATTGTGATACGGATCCTGGCCCAGCAATACCACGCTCACCTTGTCGAAGGGAGTGGTGTTAAATGCGCGGAAAATGTCGGGACCGGCAGGATAGATGGTCTTTCCGGCCTGCTTTTCCTGCTTCAGAAACGCGCTCAGCTGCGCAAAATAAGGATCTTCAAACTCCTTTGCCAGCTGTTCCTTCCAGCTTTCCTCTATCTTTACCGCCGCCATTTATTTGCCCGTTTTCTTTTCTTTTTTCAGGCGGAAAATAGAGATGCTGCCGCATGATTCGCCGGCATGCCGGAACATCGACGACTTCATATGCTGCTCCAGCTCAATACGGTAGTTGCCATCCGAGGGAGGCGTAAAAGAGAAGTTGATCACATTGGATGTCTGCTGCAGCGGTCGCTGCTCCTTTGCAACCTGTAATTTCATTTGCGGATCATACAGGGAAAGCCGCATTTTGCGTGCACGCGTATTGCCTATAAAAACGATCTGGTAAAATTCTCCGCCCTGCATGCGCGTTACCACCGGAAATCCGTCGCTGGCGCTGATCCCGATCATTGCATCGTTCTGCAATTCGAAACCCTGTTGTACCAGCGAACTTTTGAGTTCGGCAGACTGCGCTGCGATCACCGCGTCTTTGCAGCCAAGATGAGGTTGTTCCTGCGCGCTTACGGCAAACACATTGCAGGTGATCAGGCATATAATGCCAAACATTCGTTTCATGTAAATTATTTTATGGTACATTGGAGTACTTCCTTTCCATTCAGGTATCCGGTCAGTTCGTCCGCGACGCTGAGTCCGCCAACACCAGCCGGAGTGCCGGTGAAAATAACATCCCCGATATTGAGTGTAAAAAACCGGGATACATAACTGATGATTTTTTCAGGGGAGAAGATCATCATTTTGGGGTCGCCCTGCTGACGCGTTTCGCCATTGATTCGTAATTCGAACATACAGTCGCGTATCGACTGGTTGTCTTCCAGCATTACAAAATGACCTACTGCTGCAGATCCGTCAAACCCTTTTGCGATCTCCCAGGGCAGGCCTTTGTCTTTCAGCTTCTTTTGCACATCCCTTGCTGTGAAATCAATCCCCACCGTTACGGCATTGTAATAGCGGCGTGCAAACTTTTCCTGTATGAATTTTCCGTTTTTGCAGATCCGTAATACCAGCTCTCCTTCATAGTGCAGATCATTGGTATAATCAGGATAAAAAAGAGGCTTGCCGTCGGTAAGAAGAGCTGTTTTGGGTTTCATGAAAATAATAGGTTCATCGGGCACCTGGTTGTTCAATTCCTGTGCGTGCTCTGCATAGTTGCGTCCAATACAAATAATCTTCATAACAGCATCTGTTTTCTATGTGCAAAAGTAATTTTTTGGCTTGTTTTAGCTCAATCTAAATTCGATTCTAAGGATTTTTTTTGTGCTTTTCGCCACTTTATAGCGCTCGTCGCTACGGTGACCAAGTACCCAAACCACGGATTTTCCGCTGGTAAGAATCCATAGGCGGTCTTTTTCCGGAGCCGGTATTTTTTTATCGATCAGGAACCTTGATACTTTCTTTTTCTTCATACCAAACCCTGCAGGATAAAAATAATCACCCGTTTTGCGTCTCCGCAGGATCAAAGGAAACGTGAGCTTATCCCCATCCACGAAGATTATGTAGGCGTTGTCTGCCGAAACGGCTGTTGCATCTGACTCTGAAAGATAGAGCGTGCCTTCGGGTGTGTCTGTTTTTTCACCGGTTGCATTGATCAGTATGAAGTCCGCCGCTTCAGACAATTGTTCTGTAACAATGAAAAAATCGCGGTCGCGTATCAATCTGTGCGTGGCTGAATCGATAAAGTGCCCTGAAGACGCATGCAGGAGCTTTTGAATTTCCTGCATTTGCCCCGGACTGAAGCCGAATGGTGTAAAAAGTTCATAGAGGATCGTCGGCAGGTCCAGACTTTTTACCAGTAATCTTAAAGGGATATACCAGTCCCGGCCACGACGATCGAGCAATTTTTTCAGTTCCCGGTCCACGGATTTACGATAATATTTTTCTGCACCTGTAAAGCGCGTTATACTCTGGTTGATGGCGTTTACCGCCTGCGGATAGATTTTTTCCAACCCGGGAAGAATGTGGTGACGGATCGCGTTGCGGCTGTACTTATCCGACTGATTTGATATATCCTCGCGGAACGTAATATTGTTTGCCTGAATGTAGTCGTCGATCTCCCTGCGTGTGGCAAAAAGCAGAGGACGTATCACCGGCCCGTTGATGATCGGTATACCGTGCAGTCCGCTCAACCCCGTCCCACGTGCCAGATGCATCAGGAGTGTCTCCGCATTATCATCTGCATGATGAGCCGTGGCGATATAGCGGTATCCGAATTCCTGCTGCAATTCCTGAAACCACTCGTAACGCAGTTTTCGCGCGGTCTCCTGTATACCTTCACCATTAGCAGCACTTTGGAGTGTATTGAAAGCAATGTAGTGATGACTGATCTGTTTTTGCTCTGCGAAAGACTGCACCAGTGCGGCATCTGCATCTGAATCCTTGCCACGTAGCTGAAAGTTGCAATGTGCTACGGCAAATCGTATTCCCGATTCGAGCAACAGGTGTGCGAGGGCCATTGAGTCGCGCCCTCCGCTCACTGCCAAAAGTATTTGTTCACCTGGAATAAGCGGGAACTGCTGTTTCCAGTGCGTCGCAAATTGTTTGGATAGTATGTGTGTGTTCATGTTTGTTACCAGTCTGCAAGCTCCTCATATGCGCCCTGAAGTTCACTGCGCGCGTGGTTATCGCCCAATGCTCTGGCTATATCCATTCCCTGCTGGTACATCTGCAGTGCTTCATCGGGATGGCCGGTGCGCTCCAGCAATTTGCCGAGATGGTAGTAGGTACCCACATAATTTTTATCGGTCGCGAGGTTGTGCTCGAAGCGCATGCGCGCCGCGGGCTCATCGCCGGCTTTTATATATTCCAGTGCGAGGGCGTGGTTCAGAAACAGATCATCGGGTTGGTTCTGAAGCATCGCCTTTATTTTTTCAATGCGTTCGCTCATGCTGCAAAATTTCAGGTAAACAAAAAGGGCGTCCGAGGGGCGCCCTTTCACTGCAAAAATAAGAACAATCGTTTATAATTAACGGGAGATCCAGGTTCCGTTAAATTCAAGTGTGTTGACCTTGCTTGAGTTTTGGTAATCCACTACCGTCATTTTCAGTGTACGGGCTTCAGTGGTTACTCCCGGTGCAACCATGGTAATTGTGATCACCGATTTTTTATTGTCATTGCTATAGATGTCATCCACCAGCAGCTGATCGTTTTTGTAATCCAGCATCCCGGTGTAGATTGTATCGGCAGCGCGTCTGCGCACAGCGGAAAGGGAAAGAATACCCTTATCGTTTTTATACAGGTCTACAGTGTCGAGATGCGTCGCCTGTCCGTCACGCGGACGCGTAAAGCCGGCATAGGTTCCGATATAGCGTTCTGTGATCAGGTTCTGGCATTGAGGACCATCATACCCTGTAGGACAGCTACAGAAGTCCGCAGCGCAGGTTCCGCCGTTCTGACAAACAAGCGTGTCGCAGCTGCTTTTAGGAGCGCAGGAGCTGAGGGATAACAGGGCTGTAAGGACACCGGCAGTAATCCCCGCCAGTGTTTGCTTCATCGAAAATCGCATATTCAGGATCATAATTGTGCTCTAAAATTATAAAACACGGGTGATTTTACAAATGTTTCTTAAAATTTATTTTTAAAATGCCTGCCAGCCCTGTGCTACCAGCTTGTGTTTGTTGCCTTGTCTGGTAAGCAGGTGCATACCTTCTTCCGCTGCTGTTATGTAGCCGATCACACTGATCTTTTCGCTCAGCACGATCTTGTCGTAGTCCGATTGGGATATGGTAAACAACAGTTCATAGTCTTCGCCTCCGTTCAATGCGCAGGAGGTACCGGAAAGCCCAAACTCCTGTGCCATTTCTTTTGTTTCCGGATCTATCGGCAGTTTCTCATCGTAGATAATACAGCCAGTTTCGCTTGCGCGGCATATATGGAGGATGTCGGAACTCAGCCCGTCGCTGATGTCCATCATAGATGTAGGGACGATTTGCTGTTCCTGAAGCCACTCCACCACGTCGAGCCTCGCTTCCGGTTTCAGGATCTTGCCGATGATGTGCGATTTTTGCTGAAGGTCGGGTTGTACACCCGGGTTTTCAAGAAATATACGTTTCTCACGTTCCAGGAGCTGGAGTCCGGCATAGGCCGCGCCAAGGTCGCCGGTACAGCAGATCAGGTCGTTTACTTTTGCACCGCTGCGTGTCACGAACTGGTCGTTCCGTATCTCACCGATTGCCGTAACACTGATGAATAACCCTTTCTGGGAGCTGGTAGTATCGCCCCCTATAAGATCTATATTGTATTGTTCGCAGGCTGCATACACGCCTTCGTAAAATTCCTCCACGGCTTCCACCGACATGCGGTTGGACAACGCTATACTGAGCGTGATGTGCGTGGGTGTAGCCATCATTGCGCAGATATCCGAAACGTTTACTGCAACGGCTTTATAGCCAAGATGCTTCAGGGGAGTATACATCAGATCGAAATGCACACCTTCCACCAGGATATCCGTAGAAATTACAGTCTGCCGTCCGAAATGGTCAATCACTGCCGCATCGTCGCCGATACTGAGCAGGGTAGAGGCCTGGCGGGTTTCATTGTTGCGGGTCAGATGATCGATCAGACCGAATTCTCCCATACTTGCAATTTCCGTACGTTGTTCCATTATAAAGATTTAATCGCCGCGAAATTACAGCAATAATTGCGGATGGAACGATAAAACAAAAGCCGCACCTTTCGGTACGGCTCCTGAAAAAAAAGCTGTTTCTTAATACAGGAAAGGAACGTCGAACGTACCTTCTGTAATGTTCATAGCAGAGTTGTAGACGGTAAATCCGCCTTTTATACGTCCATCCGAAGATGAGTAAATGACAACATTACCGTCATTGAATATCAAAGGACTTGATCCGTCGATATTGGATGAATACTTAACGGTGGTTTTGCGCGATGCATCAGACAAATCGAATATCGCGTTGTCGATGTACGGAATAGAAATAATGATACCGTCTTTTTTGTCTCCGGAATAAGAAGTCGTTTTAAATCCAACGATCAAAACTTCTCCGCCGTTGCCGGAGTGATACGCATTGGAATAAGCTGCGCTGAACCCGGCTCCGTTGAGTTTTGCGGTAAAAGTACCTACGGGATTCTGGTATGGAACTTTTGAAAAGGGATTTCTTCCCGTCTGACCGTCGCCTGAACTATAGTCTCCCTTGGAACAGGATACCATTGCAGTGGTTGCGAGCAGACAAAGTGCGTATATCAGTTTTTTCATGTCGGTGTCTTATTGCCGTAAAGATATAAATTAAATTAAACGTTAAAAGCTTTTCTGAAAAAATCCTATGCCTTCCTGATCTTTAACTCAGTCATTTGTGTTTCGTCGATGGCAGAAGGCGCATCCAGCATTACATCACGTCCTGCATTGTTTTTCGGGAAAGCGATAAAATCGCGGATGCTCTCCTGTCCACCCAGCAAGGCGCAAAGCCGGTCGAAACCCAGAGCAATACCGCCGTGCGGAGGAGCTCCGTATTCAAATGCCCCTAACAGGAAACCGAACTTTTCGTGTGCTTCTTCTGTGCTCATGCCCAGCGCTGCAAACATCTTTTCCTGCAGGTTGCGTTGGAAAATCCGTATAGAACCACCGCCGATTTCTGTTCCGTTCAGCACCAGATCGTATGCATTTGCTTTGATATCGTTGTAGGGATGGGTATAGAATGGTTGTCCTTCGCCTATTTTCGGGTCGTTTTCGATCATAGTGGAGATCTGGTCCGGTTTAGGCGAGGTAAACGGATGGTGACGAGCTACCCAGCGGTTGCCGTCTTCATCATATTCAAACAGCGGGAAATCGATTACCCAAAGCGGTTTATAATCGTCAGGATTGCGCAGTCCGAGGCGGTTAGCGACTTCGAGACGCAATTCTGCCATTGCCTTGCGCGTACGCAATTCCGCCCCGGCTAGTATTAGTATCAGGTCTCCCGCTGCGGCTCCGCAATGTGTTGCAATAGCCTTCAGCCGTTCTTCATCGAAAAATTTGTCCACGCTGCTTTTGAAACTGCCGTCTGTATTGCATTTGATGAACAGCAGTCCGGTCATGCCGATCTGAGGACGCTTTACCCATTCCGTCAGTTCGTCCGTTTGTTTGCGCGTATACTCCGAAGCATTCGGTACGCAGATGGCAAGAATCGTTTCCGCATCGTTGGTTACTTTAAAATCCACACCTTTCAATGCCTCACAATAAATGCTGTCTTCAGCCGCCGTTACGGATGCTGTGCGGAACGGTGTTTTCAGATTCTGCAATTTCATTCCGAAACGGATGTCCGGTTTGTCGTTCCCGTAATGCCACATGGCATCGTCGAAAGTAATGCGCGGGAATGTTTCGTTGATTTCCGTTCCTTTCAGATCGCGGAACACGTGTTTGAACAGGCCTTCGAATGTTTCGAGGATATCTTCCTGTTCCACAAATGCCATTTCACAGTCTATCTGTGTGAATTCCGGTTGGCGGTCGGCCCGCAGGTCTTCATCACGGAAACATTTCACGATCTGGTAATAACGGTCGTAACCGCTCACCATCAGCAACTGTTTGAATGTCTGCGGACTTTGCGGTAACGCATAAAACTGACCTTCGTTCATACGGCTGGGAACCACGAAATCACGCGCACCTTCAGGGGTAGATTTGATCAGGAAAGGCGTTTCAATGTCCCAGAATCCTTTACTGTCAAGATAATTACGTACCGAACGGTTCACTGTGTAACGCAGCTCCAGGTTGCGGCGCAGCGTCGGACGGCGCAGGTCCAGGAACCGGTATTTCATGCGAAGCTCATCTCCTCCGTCTGTATTTTCTTCGATCGTAAACGGCGGTGTGGCAGCGCTGTTCAGCACTTTAAATTCAGATACGGCAATCTCAATATCGCCTGTGGGTATTTTATTGTTCTTGTTGCTGCGTTCGATTACTTTACCGGAAGCCTGAACAACAAATTCACGTCCCAGAGGAGTGTCATCCAGCTGATTGTTAAACTGTTCGTCGAAATACAGCTGTGTCACGCCATACCGGTCGCGCAGGTCTACAAACGTGATACTGCCGAATTTACGAATGGCCTGGATCCAGCCACAAAGCGTGATTTGCTGACCTATATTTTCCTGGCGGAGCGCTCCGCATGTGTGCGTACGATACATAAGTGCCGCAAGATAGCGCAAAACATGCACTTGAACATAATGCCCCCGCCGGTTAAAGGATTGATTGCTCGGGGGAAAATATCTCAGAAACCGCTTGAAATATCGAAATTGCAGTACATTTGTCTGATTTTTTTAAAGCAGTAATCTTTATTTACAACTTTTTTGTCGTTTTCATCCAAGAATGAACAAACCAACATACCATGACCTCGTAAATCAAACATTTGATTTTCCGCAAGAGGGGCTCGAAGTGAAAGACAATTACCTGCACTTCAACGGGCTGGACATAAAAAAGCTGATCGACAAGTACGGAACTCCTTTTAAGCTGACGTTCCTGCCCAAAATCGGAATGCAGATCAATAAGGCAAAAAAGTTGTTTAACGACGCAATCAAAAAGCATCGATACGAGGGCAACTACTATTACTGCTATTGCACCAAAAGCTCTCATTTCTCTTTTATCGTTGAGGAAACACTGAAACACAACGTGCATATTGAGACCTCGTTTACCTACGATATCGAGATCATCAAGCAGTTGTACCGCCGTCGTAAGATCACGAAAGAAACGAAGATCATTTGTAACGGCTTTAAAACCAAAGCCTACACGCGTAATATTGCGAAGCTCATCAATGACGGCTTCAAAAATGTAACGCCGGTGCTGGATAATATGGCGGAGTTCGAGGATTATAAAAAATGGATCCGCTCCAAAGACCCGGTGAATATCGGTATCCGTATTGCCACGGAGGAAGAGCCTACTTTCGATTTCTATACATCCCGGCTCGGTATCCGCAATAAAGAGGTGCTCGAATTCTATATTGATAAGATCAAGGGCAACAGCAAGTTCAATCTGAGCATGCTGCACTTCTTTATGAACAAGGGTATTAAGGATGATATCTACTACTGGAGTGAACTGAGCAAAGTATTGCACCTGTACTGCCAGCTGAAGAAAATTTGTCCGGAGCTGAACGCGATCAACATCGGTGGCGGCTTCCCGATCAAACATTCTCTGGGATTCGATTACGATTATGCCTATATGGCAAACGAAATCGTTTCCACGATTAAGAAAGTATGTAAAGCCAATAAAGTTGCAATGCCGGATATCTATACAGAATTCGGTTCGTTTACAGTAGGGGAGAGCGGTGCCGTTATTTACAGTGTGCTCGATGAGAAGATGCAGAACGACCGTGAGATCTGGTATATGATCGACAGTTCTTTCATCACCACCTTACCGGATACATGGGGTATCGGGGAAAAATTCCTGCTCCTGCCCATCAACAAATGGGATAAGGAATACCAGGAAGTGCACCTGGGTGGGCTCACCTGCGACAGTCACGACTTTTATACCTCTGAAGAGCATATCAACGCAGTGTTCCTGCCGGTAAACGAGAAAGGAAATGCTGCACCGGTGAGAGAGCTTCCTGAAAAGAAGGTAAAGAATACTAAAGACACCACAGAGAAGGACAATGAGCCTTTGTATATAGGGTTCTTCCATACCGGAGCCTACCAGGATCAACTGGCCGGTTATGGTGGTATCAAGCATTGTATGATCCCTTCACCCAAACACGTGGTGGTGGAGTACAATGCGAAGACGGGTGAACTGGAAGACTGGCTGTATGCTAAAGAGCAAAGCTATCAGAGCATGCTCAAGATTCTCGGATATATCCGCTAATCTTCCTCAGATATTGCCGCTCTCATCCCGATCCGGGTTTGAGAGCGGTTTTTTATTGAATGTTTATGTGCATTTCGGATCGGAAACTGCGGGTGCTAATCTCTAATTAGTTAGGTTTGTAAAATATAAGGATGTTACCTAAGAAAATAGACATATTACTGATACGCAGCTTCCTCGGACCTTTTGTGGTGTCCTTCTTTGTGATGCTGTTTGTACTGGTGATGCAGTTCTTCTGGGTGTATATGGACGAACTGATCGGTAAAGGTTTTGGCATAGGCCTCATCCTTCAGCTGTTGTTTTATATGTCGGCTACGCTGGTACCGCTTGCAATTCCCCTGGCAGTGCTGCTGGCTTCGATCATGACATTCGGAGCACTGGGCGAAAACTATGAGTTGATTGCGATCAAGTCGGCGGGAGTATCCTTATTGCGTATCATGAAACCTCTTTTCCTGCTGATGGTTGCGATCAGCGGTTTCGCCTTTTTCTTTTCCAACAATATCATTCCGATTGCCAACCTGAAAGCACTGACCCTGCTGTACGACCTGCGTAACTCAAAAGTTACGCTGAGTTTGCGGGAGGGGCAATTCAATAAAGACATCTCCGGTTTCGCAATCCGCATCGGCAGTAAAAGCAAAAACGGAGATACGATCCGTGATGTGATCATATACGATGTATCGGCCGGAGCCGGTAATGATAAAATGGTGATTGCCAAAAGCGCAGAACTGCTGCCTGTTCCGGAGAAGCGGGCACTGATCTTCCGGTTGAAAGACGGCTGGCGTTATGAAGAAGCTCAGAATGGCCGTGGTGCGAACAGCTATTCGCAGACGCGCATGAGCTTTAAACAATATGATAAGGTGTTTGACATGTCTGGCTTCACGGTTCGTAAATCGGATGAAAACTCGATGAAGAACGGTCAGACCATGATGAATATCAGTCAGCTGACCCACCAGATCGATACCATTGGCCGCAATAAACTGCGGGAAGTAAACCGCTATTCTTCGGAAATGAAGACATATTATTCATTTCAGGGCGATCAGAAAAAGACGCTGATGAACAAAGTGGCGGTAGCAGCGGTGGCAAAAAGCCTACCTGATTCAGGTCTGTTGGCGCAGATACCGGATTCGGTAAGGAAAAGGGCGATTGAACTGGCTCAGGCACAGGCCCGAAGTGTAAAACTGTATTCCGAAATTACCAGCAAGATGTTTGACGTATTCAACGATTCGATCGTTGCGTACAAAATTGAGATCCACCGGAAATTCTCCATCTCTTTTGCGTGCATGCTGCTGTTCCTGATAGGAGCTCCGTTGGGTGCTATCATCCGTAAGGGAGGCATCGGATTGCCATTGATTGTAGCGGTAATATTCTTCGTGGCTTACTTTATCACGTCCCAGACGGGAGAAACACTTTCTGAAAGTAAAAAGCTACCTCCTTATATGGGTATGTGGCTGTCTACTGTTGCATTGCTGCCGTTTGCGGTGATTTTTATAAGAGCGGCGATGAACGACTCCAAAATGTTCAGTAAAGAATGGTATATGCGTGTTGTGGGAATGGTACGCTCTGTATTCCGGGCTAAAAAAAATAAAGCTTCTTGACACGGAAACCGTTCATAGGATCTTTCAATTTGTTTTACCTGGTTCCATTTTGCATCTGGAGCCTGCTGGGTGGGGTATTACTGTATCATTATAAAGCATCCCAGCTGTTTTTCTGGATCAATACACACAATTCACCGCAGGCAGATGTGTTATTTGAATGGTGCTCGCGTATGGGCGAATTCTGGGGTATTCTCGTAATCGCGTTGCTGCTCATTATCAGCTTCCGCCCGTTCAGAAATATATGGTTTGCGATAGCTGTACTGGCCGGTACGATCATTCCTTCGCTGATCACACAGTGGGTGAAGCATTTGGTTGCGGCACCGCGCCCGATGTCTTTATTTGCGCAGGTGCCTTACCTGCATCGTCTGGAAACCTGGGATCTGCTGCATTCGAACAGTTTCCCGTCGGGACATACCACAGGGGCATTTTCGTTCTTTCTTATCGTGTCGCTGTGGCTTCCGCCACGTTACCGCGCATGGGGACTGGCTGCGTTTGTGCTGGCATTGGCCACCGCTTACGCCCGCGTATACCTTACTGCACATTTTTTCGCAGATGTTTACGCAGGCTCTTTGATCGGTACTTTATTTGCTATCCTTATTTTTGAATTACTGACCTGGTGCCGTTACCGGTTTCACGGCAACGCAACAGCCGAAAAATAGCCGCATATGCAATCATCTAACTTACGCCTTATTCAGGTATTCCTGGCTGCATTGATCCTGTTTGTGCCGTTTCTGGGCGCTGTGCATCTGTTCGATTGGGACGAGATCAATTTCGCAGAATGTGCACGCGAAATGATTGTCACCAAAAACTACCTGCGTATGCAGATCGATTACCAGCCTTTTTTCGAAAAGCCGCCGCTTTTTATCTGGCTGCAGGTGCTGAGCATGAAACTGTTCGGCATTAATGAATTTGCCGCACGATTCCCTAACGCGCTTGCCGGTATGGTCACTTTCGGGTTCCTGTTCTCTGCAGGGCGCAAACTTGTCAACGATAGCTTTGGGGTATTATGGGTGACATTGTATGCTGCCACCTGGCTGCCTCATTTTTATTTTAAAACCGGTATCATCGACCCGGTATTCAACCTGTTTATTTTCCTGGCCTTTTACCAGGTTTTCTGTCTCAGGATACAAGCAGCTAAATGGAAACACATGTTGCTCGCAGGGTTGTTTCTCGGGCTTGCGGTATTGACTAAAGGGCCTGTAGCTATTCTTGTATCAGCTTTGAGCTTTGGCGTATATATAGTGCTGAACAGGGGGCTGAACGGCTATTCCTGGAAACATCTGCTGGGGATAGCAACAGTGGCGTTGCTGGTCACATCCGTCTGGTTTGGTGTGGAATGGCTGCAGAACGGTCCCACTTTTATTAAAGAGTTTCTGAGTTACCAGGCCGGCTTGTTTTCTCAGAACATAGCCGATCATGAAGAACCCTGGTATTATCACCCGATTGTACTGCTCATAGGATGTTTCCCGGCTTCCGTGTTTCTGTTTCAATACTCACTGCGGAAGCGTCCGGTGGTGAGTTCAGAACCCGCATTGGCCTGGGGACAATGGATGTGGATTCTGTTCTGGGTGGTGCTGATCCTTTTTTCAATAGTAAAAACGAAGATCGTACACTATTCTTCCCTTTGTTATTACCCCCTTACTTACCTGGCTGCACGGCAGATATTCCGCATCATGCAGAACCCGCCGAGTGTAAAAGCTGGAGTGAAAGCTCTGTTCATTTTTCTCGGCACCCTGTGGGGTATTGTCCTTACTGCGCTGCCATTGGTGGGAATTTATAAGGACCGTCTGATACCGCTGATAAAAGACCCCTTTGCAGTAGGAAATTTACAGGCCGATGTGCCCTGGAATTATTGGGAGTGTATCCCGGGTATAATTTACCTGCTTGCCATATGGCTGATAGGGTGGACGTGGAAGACGCGGTTTTCCCGTTCGCTTACGTTCCTGATGATCCTTCAGGTTGCATCGATACAATATACCATGCTGCATTTTGTACCCAAGATCGAAGCGTATTCACAACGTGCGGCCATTGAGTTTTATGAAGATAAAGCGGGCAAAGATGTATACATAGACGTTGTCGGTTTCCATAGCTATGCCTATCTGTTCTATGCAAAGAAAATGCCGGTACAAAATCCAGGCTATTACGACCGGGAATGGCTCATGCATGGGCATACAGACAGACCGGTCTACTTTGTATGTAAGATCCAGAATGCAGATCCATATCGCAAAGATCCTGATCTGCGTGAATTATACGAAAAGAACGGGTTCGTGTTTTTCACACGGAATCTGTCGCAGTAATTTTAGAACAGATGTACACAAAAAAGATCCTCCGCCCGGAGGATCTTTCTATAAGTTACCTGTATATCATACTAGAAAGCCATATCGTCTTCCATACGCTGGAAATTCTCTTCAACGCTTTCCGATTGCTCACTTCTGCCTTCATTGTCCTTACGCTTATCCAGCATTACGAAGTTGTCGCCTACTATTTCAGTGGAACCACGTTTGATTTTGTCTTTGTCTTCCCAGTTGCGGTAGCGGATGCGCCCCTCAACGTAGATCATGCTTCCCTTATGCAGGTATTTCTGAGCGAGCTCGGCCAGTCCTCTCCACAATACAACTGTATGCCATTCCGTGTGGGAAACCGAGTTGCCGTTTTTATCCTTGTAGTTTTCGGTTGTGGCAAGTGGAAATTTAACCACTGCAAGATTGCCTTCGAGTATCTGTATCTCTGGTGCTTTTCCGACGTTTCCGATTAATACGACTTTATTAACTCCTCTCATAATTTGGATATTGGTCAAAAAAAATGATGACTAAAGTAACTAATATTTTCTGAAATCCTATAGCCGCAGTGTGTTTATTGTAAAAAATTGTCGGTGTATAAAATCAAACAACTATTTTGCGAAAAAATCCGACGATCCCATGCAGCATAAATTGCTAGACATGCCCTGCTTTTCCGACAACCGGGGCCGCTTTGTGAAAACCTTTAATGACACGGCGTTTCAGGATCAGGGAATCAATTTCCGGCTTAAAGAGAGTTATTTTTCCGTATCAGCTAAAGATGTGATCAGAGGCATGCATTTTCACCTGCCGCCGCACGACCATGATAAGGTGGTCTTTTGTCCTTACGGAGCCATCCTGGATGTAATTGTAGATCTGAGAAGCGCTTCGCCTGAATACGGGAAAACGTATTCACAGGTGCTTTCGGCGGAAAATAACCGCGCTTTTTTCATTCCGCGAGGCTTCGCTCATGGCTTTAAAAGCCTTGAAGAAGGTTCCGTGACGTACTACCTTGTATCCGGAGAATACGTAGCGTCTGCAGATGAGGGCATTGCATTCGACTCCATAGGGTTCGATTGGGCCTGCGAAAATCCGGTATTATCCGATAGAGACCGCAATTTTCTGCCTTTTGCGGCATTCCGTTCACCTTTCTGACCGACGTGTATCAGGAGAGCAGCTTCTGGCGCAGTAAAAACTCCAGCTGATCGTTAGAAACAGACAGCGTCTCATTCATTTTCTTGATGCGCTCCTGTTCCATGAACGTTTCGTGTGCCCGCTGTATCGTCATGTCCAGTTCATGCTCATCCCACGGTTTGGTGAGGTAATGGAAGATCTTGCCTTTATTGATCGCATCTATTACCGCTGCTGTGTCGGTATATCCGGTAAGCAGGATCCGCATCGTGTCGGGAAATTTAACCAGTACACGCTCGAGAAACTCTACGCCTGTCATGTTGGGCATGCGTTGATCGGTGACGATAATTTCGACCTTGTTTTTTGAAAGGAGATCCATGGCCTCATCGCCGCTGATGGCAGTGAGGACCTTATACTTTATACGGAAAGTGGCCTTGAATGAAATCAGGTTATTTTCCTCGTCATCTACGTACAGTACCACAATCTTATTGTCTGCCATAAATCCCGTTGTTTAAAAAATGAACGCAAAATAAAGACAATGCTCATTATGTTCATTGCTAATTTACAAATTAAAAACCAAATCTCATAAAAAGTGTCGTGGCTGTTACCGTTTTTTTTCGTAAAGACTATTTTCATTTCCGGAAAAAAAATAATTACTTTTGAGAATACTAACCTAACATAATTCTGGCCAAGAGATGAAAAACATACTGCTTATTGACGACGACGATATCATTCAGAAAATAATCAGCAAGGTTCTGGAGCGGAACGGCTTTAATGTCGTTAGTGGCGGAGACGGTAAAGAGGGAGTGGATAAGCTGAATATGATGAAGTATGACCTGGTGATTACTGATATAATGATGCCGTATCTGAATGGCTTCGAATTTATACAGGAATTAAGAAGGCATCCCAATGGCAAGGACGCACGGATTATTATATTCTCATCCATTACTAATGAGGATGCAATAAGGGACAGTAAGAATATGGGAGTGGATCTTTACCTCTCCAAACCGATTGTGATTAATGAATTCATCGACACGGTGAAAACACTGCTCGGATAATCGCATTCAGCCAGAGAAACAACGCACCAAACCAATAACCAACCAATACAGTACAAACCGGTACCGCCAGCGGTATCACTGAATCGTATATTGAATGATCTTCACTTACTCGAAAGCGGAAAAGATAATCAAGTTCTATAAACACCTGATAGGACAGCCTTTTAAATCCAGTGTGTCTGAACTGGAGATCATTAATATAGTGATCGCACCTGAAGACGAAGCAAAGTTTGAAGTGTTTATAGAAGAGATGCAGAAGACAACAGATAATGAGCGCGCGCTTTCTATAACAGGGTATAATCCGAACAGGGTGATTATAGTATTGATGGCGAGCCATATCTATGCGCCGGATATCAGGGTAAATCAGGAGCTGGATCAGTATCTGCGTAAGAACCATATGAAGCGCGTGTACCTGAATCCATATTATTTTGAAGACTGAGAACCGCTCTGGTATTGGCTTTCATCTATATCCGGTATTCCAACCGGATTTTTTTTCAAAAAAAATTTGGCAGAAACAAAAAGCCGCTTACCTTTGCACTCCCAAAACGCAAACAGCGAAGCGGGAAACAGAAGTTCTTACAGCTAACGGATTAACAGCAAAGAAAAAAAACTAAAAGTTTTTTTGGTGGTTTGAAAAAACACAGTATCTTTGCCCTCCCAAATAAAAAACGAAACGTTCTTTCGAAAAGTTTTTTAAAAATAAATTTGGTGGTTTGAAAATAAGGTTTTACCTTTGCAACCCCAAACGAAAGAGAGTGAGGGAGTTAGTTCTTAAGAGAGTCGATAAATGACAGGCAGGCAGCGGGGTTCGAGTTCCCCGGATCGATCACGGTTTAACGGAAAGGTTACTGACAGAGGTTAGTGATTGTTAAACAAAGTTCTTTGAAACAGATGGAAGCAAAATAAATAAAGCAGCGGGTTATGATGAATTTCATAACCGCAGGTAAGAACGGCTACTTAGGTA